>JABDJK010000005.1 GCA_013002535.1 Hyphococcus sp. | reverse complement strand
TTTCTTCGCGAAACCAGCTGTCGCAGAGATGGCCGATGCGCGCATCGACCACAGCGATCTGACTGCGTTGTTGTTTTTTCAAGGGATCGCGCAATCGGAATTCGCTGACTGACACCACCTACTGTTTTAACGCTTGCAACTCGGGATCCAATTCTTCGTATCTAGTCTGTGTATTTCTTATAAGCGTCTCAATCTCTTCAAGATTTTCAACCGCATCCGACCTCGCTTGCGCCATCCGTTTGTAACCTAATGCAAGCGAGGCTTCCGGAAACTCCAATTCTTCCTCGAGTTCGGCAATTCGTATCTGCTTGTTTCGGTTCGCTTCGTCTTTTCCCGTTGATGGCGCCGGCGCGCTTTCAATCTCCACGCCAAATAAGGCGCGCACCTCATTCAAACTCAATTATTGAACGACAGCGCCAATAGGTTCGAGCTTGCGAAGAACATTGATGGTCAAAGCAGTATCCGCAGGCATTCGATAAGACGTATGTGATCTCAATTCGATGCGGTCTTGTTTCAACGCCGCCACATCGCGCTCAGAAATCGTACGCACAACATAAATGACATTTGGGCCAGCGGGAGAGAAAACACCAGAGGCCGACAACACCTGCGACCCGGATGTCATACGGGAACCATTGTCATAAATTATGAGATTATCAGCAGTAATTTCGCCTTGCTCGAGAGGGCCGACGCGTCATTGCCGCCAGAACACGCCGCTAAACCAAATGAAAAAAGCGCAACGACTATGATGCCGAAGCGCTTATTGCTTATTACGGACGCAAGCTCTCATAGAACAGCAAGTCGCCGCGCTGCACGTAAATCTGCACCGGCCCGCTGTTGAGATTGCGCAGTTTTGACAATTTGTCGACTGCCGCATTTGCACGCGTCATCCGCTCCCACCCAATTTCGAGAATAACATCGCCTGGCTTCAGAACAATTGCCGCCGGGCTTTCCGGGTCGACAGCGGTCACGACAACGCCTTCAACATTGGACGGCAAACCGAACGCCTGACGGATTTCGTCATTAGGCTCCTGTAGCGTCAGGCCCGCGCCTTGCGCCGCATTCGCCGGTAAAGGCGCGCCCATGGTCGCCGCGGTCATGCGCGTTTCTCTGCGATCGACAACGACGCTGAGCGTTACGCGCTTGCCTTCGCGAATAACCACGACGGGCACACGCGTGCCGACCGGTGTATCCGCAACCGCGCGCGTCAGATCGCGCTGCTCACGCACTTGTCTGCGGTTAAATTCAACAATGACGTCATTTGCGGCAAGCCCTGCATCAGAGGCCGGGCTGTTTGGACGCACGACCGTAACAACGGCGCCGTCTTTTGCGCGCAGGCCAAGCCGCGATGCTGTATCGTCGGAAACGTCATCAATCGTCACACCAAGCCAGCCGCGGCGGGTTTCACCAAATTCCAGAAGTTGCGCGACAACCGTTTGCGCGAGGTCCGCCGGAACGGCAAAGCCGACGCCGACCGATCCGCCTGTCTGCGAATAAATTGCCGTGTTCACACCGATGACATTGCCGCGCATGTCAAACAACGGGCCGCCCGAATTACCACGGTTGATCGCAGCATCGGTTTGAATGAAATCGTCATACTGCCCGGAGTTGATGTCGCGGTTTCGCGCAGAAACAATTCCCGCCGTCACTGACCCACCGAGACCAAATGGATTGCCGATGGCGATAACACGATCACCGACGCGGGCGCATTCAAGCGATCCAAAATCTACGCTTTGAAGCGAACGTGGCGCATTCGTCAGCTGTAAAACAGCTAGATCGGTTTCGCGGTCGCGACCGCGAACGGTTGCTTTAAATTCATCTCCGTTGCTAAGCGTCACCGTGATGTCGTCAGCCTGATCAATAACGTGGTTGTTGGTGACAACTATGCCAGCGCTATCAATCACAAATCCTGATCCGAGTGAGACCGGCTGACGGCCAAACTTTCGCTGCAAAGGTTCAAGTTCGCCGCTCGCCCGGGCGCCCTGCACCCGCTGCGACGATGAAATGTTCACCACCGCTGGCGTTAAATCTTCGGCCAATTCAGCATAGCTGTCCGGCACAGTGCATCGCGCCGCATGGGCTGACCCCATAATTGTCGCTGCCGTCGCCGCTGAAATGAAGAAAAAGCGCCCCAGACCAAGCTTATTCATATCCGCCTCAATACTAATCCCACGGCGTCTGCTGCGCAGACGCGCCCACGAACCCTAATCCGCACAGGTTAACGTATAGCAAGAAATCGGCAAGCGCGCAGGCGCTAATCGCTGAGCCGAGCGACTATTGCCGTGTGCCGCGCAAATTATTGAAATACCGGAAGAATTCACTGTCAGGCGACAATAGAATTGTGGTGTCGCCTTTCGACAAGGATTGTTCATATGCCAAAAGTGAACGATAAAAGGCGAAAAATTCCGCCCGGACCGGGTCGCGCGACGCGTTTTCATTGGCGAAAGTGCAAGTTACGCCGACAGCAGCCGTAAAGTCGTCGGTTATGTCTGCGTCGGGATCGCGCTCAACTCGTTCGATCACCACGGGCAAACCGTCATAGGCGCCGGCAAAAATACAATTTCGCGTGGCGTCCGCCTGACCAGTGATTTGCAGGGACTGTTGGTTTGCCGCCGCCAGAATTTCAGCGCGGCGGCGTTCTGCCTCCGCCTCAATCCGTGTCTTCTCACGTTGGCCCTCTGAGCGAATCAATTGCGCCTCTTCATTACGAGCAGAACTCATCTGGTCATAAACAGTTTGCGCGATGTCGGCCGGATAATCTGCACGGCGAATTTTTACGTCTATGATTTCGACGCCAAACTTCCTCGCTTCGTTTTCCATGCGCGTCGCAATGCGTTCCATGAGTTCAGCGCGCAGATTTGTTACGATGTCGCCGATGGAGACTTCACCAAGAGTCTGACGCAACGCGTTTTGCATAACGCTATCGATAGCGCCCCGGCCATTTTGTTGCAGTTGTCGACTATCGCTCGCACCGGCTTTAAAGCTTTGGTAAAACACCAGCGGTTCGACGATCCGATAACGCGCAAACGCATCAACCGTCAGGCGTTCCTGGTTTACATCGTTGATCTCTACGGCGTTTGCGAGATCATATTCGAGATTACGTTTATCAATTTTGACAATATCATCAACGAGTGGAAGCTTAAAATTCAATCCAGCGGTTGTGACAACGCGTTTTGGGTCGCCCACACGAATGACGAGTGCGTTTTCAGTTTCGCGAACCACAAACAAACAGGTTTGCGAGATGATCACAAGCGCAAGAAGCAAGCCGCCGATCAAAAAAGGTCCTCTATTATTTTGCATTTTGTCTGGTCCTAATTCTGCGGTGTTGCTGATCGGTTGAGTTCATTGAGTGGCAGGTAAGGAACGACCCCGCTGCCCGCTTCGCGGTCAACAATGATTTTGTTCATGGGACCAAGCACGCCTTCAATTGTCTCAAGATACATGCGCTGGCGCGTTACATCCGGCGCGCGCGCATATTCAAGATAGATCTTGTTGAAACGTTCCGCCTGGCCGAGAGAATCTGCCTCAACGCGCGCAGCGTATGCGCGTGCGTCTTCAATTATTTTTCGAGCGTCGCCTTCTGCGACCGGAATAATCTGGTTGGCGTTACGATCGGCTTCGTTGATCATCCGCTCTTTTTCATTTCGCGCCTTAATGACGTCAGCAAAGGCGTCGCGAACTGCGCCGGGCACCTCAGGTCGATCGATATTAACGCGAAGAATATCGATGCCGCTGTTATACTCGTCGAGCACTTCCTGAATGCGGGTGCGCGTCAGCGTGTTCACTTCGAGCTGACCGGACGTGATGATCGGTTCCAGTTCTTTGGCGCCGATCGTCTCGCGCATGGCGGCTTCAGAAACCGCCCGCACCATCTGAACCGGGTTTTCAATATTGAATATGTACTTTGCCGCATTCGGCAATTCATTTTCGCCAACTGGCGTGCGTTTAACTTTAAAGTTTACCGTGAAACTGACATCAACAATGTTGCGGTCGCTCGTTAGCATTAAATTTTCTGCAGCGCCGCCGCCGACTTCCACAGTTTGTTGCCGATCAACCGGGACGAGGTAAATTCCTTGAATAAACGGCGCACGCCAGTGCATGCCGGACCCGGAAAGGCCGGAATATTCTCCAAATGTCGTTCTGACGCCCTGCTCATCCGGCTGGACGAAATAGACACCAGAGAAAACCCACAAGCCAACCAATGCCGCGCCAATCAATCCCATGATTGGGCCATTCAATTGAAAACCGCCGCCGCCGCGACCACCGCCACGTCCGCTCGGAAAGGCGCGTTTCAACCGCTGGCGCGAAGCCTGAAGCAAATCTTCCAGATCAGGCGGCTCGTTTCCGCCGCCGCGGTTTCCACCGCCTTGATTACCGCCATTATTACCGCCGCCTCCGCCACGGGGCGGCTGGCCCCATGGTCCGCGGTTTCCTCCGGAATTATCTTGCCAGGGCATTGCGCCTCTTTCACTTTGCGATCAATGAATGTCGCTTGTTTTCGCGATTCGATGGCGTCGGCGACGCCGCGAGCGTATATATGTCCATCATTTCGCTGCGCGCAACGGAACAACACCTTCTTTTTCCCCAAAAACAACCGGTATTGCCTTGATTGACCCACTTCCCATTCGCGTTCGCAACGCATTGACCGCAGTTATTGGTCCGGACGGCGTCAATATTGTCGCCAGCGGGATCGTTCAAGGTCTGAATATTGACGATGATAGCCATGTCCGTTTCACGCTGGAAATGCCGCCCGGTGTTTCAAACCCGGACGAATTAATGGGACAAGCAAAGGCCACTGCGGAAGGCGTCGATGGCGTCGCCAAAGTTTCCGTCGTGGCGACGGCGCATTCGGCCGCGCCAAAATCGCCGCCGCGCCCGCCAACCCAGCCTACAGGCGGTCACGACAACCCCTTCGGCATGCGAAAAAAACCGCAAATCGAAGAAGCGGCCGAAAGCCTCGCAGACGTCAAACACATCATTGCGATTGCGTCCGGCAAAGGCGGTGTCGGGAAATCAACCCTTGCTGCTAATCTCGCCATCGCACTTGCCCGCTCCGGCAAAAAAACCGGGTTTCTCGATGCGGATATTTACGGACCCTCGGCGCCGACGCTATTTGGCGTTCACGAAAAAGCCCGAACCCGCGACGGGAAAATCGTTCCCGCCCAAGCCCATGGCGTTCGCATTATGTCCGTCGGCATGATTGTTGACCCGGATCAGGCGCTCGCCTGGCGCGGGCCGATGGTTATGGGCGCGCTCAAACAATTGATGCGCGATGTCGAATGGGGCGAGCTTGATATTCTGATTGTGGACACGCCGCCGGGTACAGGCGACACGCACCTCTCGCTCATTCAATCAAAACAACTAACCGGCGCCGTCATCGTTTCTACGCCTCAGGAAATGGCCTTGGCCGATGTCCGGCGCGGTATTGCTCTATTCCGGAAAACTGAAACGCCGGTGCTTGGCGTTATCGAGAATATGGCGTGGCTGGAGACGCAGGACGGCGATAAACAATTTTTGTTTGGCGAGGGCGGCGCCGAAAAAGCCGCTGCAGAACTTGATGCGCCATTTTTGGGGACCGTACCGTTGTATCCGGATTTACGAATCGCAAGCGACAATGGCGAACCGCCGGACGCAAATCACCCGGCGGCGAAAATATTCGCAAATCTTGCAGAGAAAATTTTAGCCGCTATTGCGTAGCGACCGGGTCATCGACCGAATGGTCATGAACGATCCGCCATACGCCTTCATTGCGATGCAGGACCAGCGAGAACATGCCGGGCGTTGAATTTTCGCTTTTTGAAAAATGCGTAAATCGGCCGGTCACCACTGCAACATCGTCGGTAACAAGATTAATATCAGGCTTTTCGATTGACAACCGTCCAAGCCCTTCTTGGCTCTCATATTGTTCACGATAGCGCTTCATTGCAGACGACCAGCCTTTTGATACCCGACCGTTTTTGACAAATTTCAGACCGTCGTCTTTCCAATAAACATTCATGAATGCTTGGAGATTGCCCTCGTTCCAGGCGGCAACCCGCGAGCGCAAGATTGCGGTGATGATATCTTTCGGATCGCGAAGCGCGCCTTTGCTGTTGCCCGTGGCGCTAGTCGAAGCAAGGGTTACCGATTGCGCGGGCGTCGCTGAATTTTCATTCGCGATTTTCACCGCCGGTTTGGCTGCTATCTCAGCGGCTGGCTCCTGAATAGTCTCTGCTGCCGGTTTCGGGGCAATCTCATTTTTTGCTTTTTCAATTGCCGCGACACGGCTCGGCGCGACAACCTCAGGCGATGCGCCGGCGATACGACCCGCAGGGGCCGCCTGACGCGCTGGCAATGGCTCAGGTTCTGCAACCGCGAGCGGCTCTGGACCGCGCACTGCTTTTTTTTGAGCGATCGAAGGCTGCGCCAGAATCTCATTCATCTTTTCGGCGAGGACATCTCCATCGACAGGATCAGCGGCGTCCGGCTCGGACGCTGCGGCGACAGTCTGTATTTCAGCAGGCGCCGCTTCTTCGGCTGAAGTCGCTAGCGTTTGTTCCTGTTCAGCCGCTTGTTCTACAGCCGCCGCCGGTTCCGGTTGCGCTTCAGCAACAATAGTTTGCGTCGGCTCCGGCGTTGTTGGCGCCGTGGATTGAAGTACAGGTTCTATTTCGGCGACAGCAACCTGTTGCGTGGCGTTCAATTCGTCAGCGTTTGGCGCGGCTTCAACGACCGTTTCGGCATTGTCTGAACAGACAAACCCGGAATTTGTAAGATTCAGCGCCATTTCCTGCGCACGGTCGAAACAAAACTGTTTTGAACCGTTTGCGTGGTAAGGCGTTTTGACATTGGCGCCGCCGTCACGGGTATATTTTACGTCGCAGGCGCGCCCCACCGTGCCCGGCGTTAGGACCTCAATGATCCGACTGTCGGTTGCTTTCTCACAAACAACGTTGAATTGTTGCGCATGTGCAGGCAACGCGAACAGCGAAAATCCAATTGCGAAGACGACAGGTCTCATCGCTCCCCTCCCGAGTGAAAGTCATGCGGGGCCGGTGTTCCCGCTTTAAAGTCATACAAAACGCTAATTGCCTGCTTCATTTTTTAAATTTTGCCCAAGAAACGCAAATGAAACGTTTCAATTATTGTTAATTATCTGGCGATTCGGCGCTTTTCCGGCTGATTCGGTCGTAAATGAAAAATTTGCAATCATACTGATTGCGCTCATTCCGGCTGCATGACCCAATCTGTTCAATGCGCCAGTCTACTTTGGCGAGGCTTGGATAAGTCGTGTCGCCTTCGACCGCCGCATCGACAGCGGTTAGATAAATCCGGTCAGTCAGCGCCAGAGTTTGCCGATATATTTCGCCACCGCCGATGACGCAGATTTCATCCGCGCCGCGCTCCTCGGCGCAAGACTGCGCCAGGGTGATTGCCGCGCTGATATTTCCAACGACGAAAACGCCCTCTTTGTCGATATTGGCTGTTCGCGAAATGACGATGTTGTCGCGGCCGGGCAGCACCATTCCGATGGATTGAAATGTCTTGCGTCCCATAATGACTGGTTTGCCGACGGTGTTTTTTTTGAAAAACTTGAGATCGTCTGCAATTTTCCAGAGCAACTTATTGCCGTCGCCAATAACATTGTTGCGGGCGACGGCGACAACGTGAATCATTTTCATTGTTGCGCGCGGCCGTCATCGGCAAGCGCTTTTAGCGGGTCGCCGGTAAGTCTGAAAACGGTCCACTCATCCATTGCTTCGGCATTTAACGACTTGTAAAAATCAACCGCCGGCTTGTTCCAGTCGAGCACCCACCACTCCATCCGGCCGCAGTCATTTTCTTCAGCGATGACGGCAAGCCGGGCGAGGAGCGCCTTGCCGGCGCCTTTCCCGCGCGCTTCCGGCCGAACAAACAGGTCTTCGAGATAAAGCCCGTGTTTTCCAAGAAACGTCGAATAATTGAAAAAGTAGAGCGCAAATCCAATTGGTTCACCGTCTGCCTCGGCGATCAAGCAGAACGCTTTTGGCGCCGGGGCGAACAACGTATTCTCTATATCGCCGGCCGTCGCAACGACCTCGTCGCGCATTTTCTCGTATTCTGCGAGTTCGCGAATGAATGACAGCACAAGCGCGGCATCGTCTTTTATCGCTTCCCGGACAGTGAGCGTCATACCGCCACCGGCGCCTTGATATGCGGCTGCGCCGAATAATCTTCGAATTTAATATCGTCATAGGCGAAGTCGTAAATGTCCGTGATGTCAGGATTTAACTTCAGCGTCGGCAATGGGCTCGGCGTGCGGGTCAGTTGTTCGCGCGCCTGATCAACATGATTCAAATACAAATGCGCATCGCCAAGCGTGTGCACAAAATCGCCTGGTTTCAGGCCGCAAGTCTGCGCCATCATCGCAGTGAGAAGGGCATAAGACGCAATGTTAAACGGAACGCCCAGAAAAACATCGCCGGAGCGCTGATACAACTGGCACGACAAGCGGTCGCCCGCGACAAAAAACTGAAAAAGACAATGACACGGCGCCAGCGCCATCTGATCTATCTCACCCGGGTTCCATGCGCTTACCACCAGCCGGCGCGATGACGGGTTGCTCTTTATTTCGTCAATGACCCATTTTATCTGATCAACAGCTCCACCGTCTGCGGTCGCCCATGATCGCCATTGCTTTCCGTAGACCGGACCAAGATCCCCGCTCTCATCGGCCCATTCATCCCAAATCGACACGCCGTTTTGCTTAAGGTAAGCGATGTTCGTGTCACCGGCGAGGAACCATAATAATTCGTGCACAATCGATTTCATGTGCAGTTTTTTTGTCGTCAACAATGGAAATCCATCCCGCATATCAAACCGCATTTGATGTCCAAATACGGCTTTCGTACCGACCTGTGTGCGGTCTATCCGCTCATCACCATCGGCGAGCACCCGCGCTAACAACTCCAGATACTGACGCATATACCGTACGAATCTCCTGTTTCCGGGCGCATATTAGCGCGCCGGGACCAATCGTCACCCTCAGCTTTTTCCAAAGTCGCAAAAATGCTAGCCTGCGGCGGACGATCGATATGGGGATATCTATGTCAACGACGGATAACGAGGCCAACAAGGGGCTTGCCCTGCCCGGTCTGATTGTCGGGCTTGTCACCGGCTTTGCTGTTTACGGCATCGTCGAGTTTTGGATCGACGACGTCGATTACAAGCCGCCAGCCTTTACGACGTTATTTTTCGTGATGACATCAGCGGCGGCCTACCTCCTGATTTCAGAGACAGGAAACCGCATTAAGGCGGCGATCCCGGCAATTGCAATTGCAGGGATACTTGCGCTGGCGGATTTCAACATGGCGAGCCATGTCGATGACGGCAATGCGGATTTAAATGCATTTCCGGTTGTCTTCTGGTTTTTCCTTGGGCGTTCGCTCGTGGCTTATCTCATGGTGACTCTCGTAAAGTCCGTGATCGATTCAGGGGCGCCGCCGCAATATGAACGTGTGTTTTTTCACGGCGTCACGCTGCCGCTGATCACCGGCGGCGCGAAAGTTTTTGCGGGCCTGGCGTTGGTTTTGCTATTCGCCTGGGCGCGGCTCCTGAAGGAATTTGACGTAAATTTCTTCAACAAGCTGTTTCAGGAGCCCTGGTTCATATTCCCGTTCCTTGGCGCAATCGGCGGTTTGTCCATCGCCATGATGCGCGGGCAGCAGGCGATTATTGGCGCGCTTCGCTTTATCTTATTATTGTTTAGCAAAATCGTCATTTTGATTACTGCGCTTTTTACGGTGACGCTTATTCTAGTCATGGCGACGAAAGGCGTGGACGCTCTTTACGTCGCAAACTTTGACCGGCCGGCGGCAATTATTGTCGCCCTTGCGCTTATCGGGATGTTGATATTCAACGGCGTCTATCAGAATGGCGAAAATCCGCCGCCGCCCATGTGGCTGCGCCTCGCCGCGATCATCACGCTGATCGGATTCCCGATTTACACGCTTATAGCCGCGAATGCGCTGTTTGTGCGGGTAGACCTTTACGGCCTGACGCCGCCGCGCATCACTGGGCTCGCCATCGCCGGGCTGGTCGCGGCGTATTCCGTCGTCTGCATCGCCGGGCTTTTGACGGAGATCAACTGGCGGTCGAAAAAGTGGATGCCGCTGGTTGCGCCCCTTAACACATTGATGGCGCTCGCCTGGATCGTCGTTTTGTTCATGCTCGCCACCCCAATTTTCAATCCATGGGCGATGAGCGCGCGCAGCCAATACAATCTCCTCGCCGACAGGAAAGTCACCGCCACTGATTTCGATTACGGCTACCTGCGCTTTGAGCTTGGGAAGTATGGCGACAAAGCCCTCGACGACATACTGGCGCTGACTGACCATCCGCAAGCGAGCGATATCGCCGAAGGGGTTCGCTGGGCGCGCGAGGCAAACTCAAAGTGGGAATATAGTCGCGGCGAAAATCGGCCGGAGATGCTGCCGACGCCGGCAGACAATCCGCCGGTCGATGCTGCGCCCGAACAAGAAACAATGGACGAGCCCGCAGTCGAAGCCGAACCGGAACAACACCCTAACGATTAATCGTCTTTTTTCAGCTTTTGAACTTTTCGGCCCGGACCGCTGTAATCGGCGACGCCTTCATTAATTGCGTAGCAGGCCAATCGAACGGAGCGGGGAATCTTAACCGTCTCACCGTCGCGTTCGCCTTTCTCGTAATACTGGATCATCCGGCGTTTCAGGCCGAGAACGTTCGCCGCTTCTTTTTGCGAAAGTCCAAGTTGCTTTCGCCAGCGCCGAAAATCATTTGGCTCCATCGTCATGATCGCAAAAGGCCCTTCTAAGGGCGGCGGAAGCCGCTATTTTTGCAGGATTTACTACACAATTATTACAAATAATTGACCATGCACACGAATATTCCGCAATTTCCTGAGGGTCTTCAAATGTTTGCGCCTATGCCCTATATAAGCTTTGTCTGCTTCGGCGGACTATGGCGATAAATGACGCGTGTAATAAGCGATTCGGACCCGGGGGCGGTACCCGGCGGCTCCACCAAAACCTTCCTCCTAACGACTGCATGGAGGGCTTCGACGGGGCCGAAATAGGATCGACGGGCGTGTAAAGACGATGTTTTCGCTCGGGTTGCCTCCGTTATTTGGCTAATTTTGAATAGTTGCAAATGACAACCATTCGGAAGAGTTCGCTCTGGCTGCGTAAGCGGTTCGAGTAACTCGAAACTAAGTCCTAGCCCCTTCCAAGGTTAGGCGGGGCCCCCCGGCGCCTGGCAACAGAAGCCGGGACCTTTTTTCTTCGCCGTTCGGAAATTCACACCCGTTTCTATGGCGCCGGCGCTGGCTATCGTCGCGCTAGCCGGTTAAATGAAGCGCGTGATTTTCAGGAGTGCCGCAGGCGTGAGCGACGACATCGAATTTGACTACGATTTCCTGATGCAGGACGCCTTGCGCGCCATGATGGGGAAAGTCCTGACCATGGTCGCCGACCTTGGCGATGCACCCGGTGAACACCATTTCTACATTGAGTTTCTGACGCACGCGCCCGGCGTTTCGATTCCCAATGCGCTGATAGAAGAATACCCGGAGCGAATGACGATCGTTTTGCAGCACCAATTTGAGTCGCTTGACGTCACTGACGAAGGATTTGGCGTTACCTTGTGGTTTAAAGGTGTTGAGTCGCGCCTTGAGATTCCTTTCGCGGCAATCACAAGTTTTGCCGACCCGAGCGTTCAGTTTGGATTGCGGTTCGAGCCCGTTTCAACAAATGAAAGTGACGCGAGCGAAGCCGACGATAAAAACGAAGAAAAACCGGATGCGCAAAACGCCAATGCCGATAGTGGCGGCAAAAACGACGATACGACGGACACATCGAAAAAAGACGGTGATGACGACGCCGGGGCCGACGTTGTTAGCCTCGACGCTTTCAGGAAGAAATAGCTGACGGCGGCCGAGTACAGATAACCGAAATCAATATTGGCGACGCCCCAGCCTTTCGTTTCCTTGAACATTCTGCATTCAGTGATACATCAAAATCAGACAAGAACTTGAATAGAAAGCGCGGCGGCCGAATGACGGATACCCGAATTGAAAGCGACAGTTTCGGCAAATTAAAAGTTCCTGGCGATAAATATTACGGCGCGCAATCGGCGCGCTCGCTGATCAATTTTCCCATCGGCGAAGAGACAATGCCCGCGCCAATGGTCCGCGCTCTCGGGATCGTCAAACGAAGCGCCGCCCTTGCAAATGTTTCGCTCGACAACATTGAAGCCAACCTTGCAGACGCGATCGTTAAGGCAGCGAGCGAAGTCGCCGAAGGAAAGTTCAACAATCACTTCCCGCTCTCGGTATGGCAAACCGGGTCGGGCACGCAGTCAAATATGAATGTTAACGAGGTCGTCGCGAACCGCGCCATTGAAATTCTCGGTGGTGAAATCGGTTCGAAAAACCCGGTCCACCCGAACGATCACGTCAACAAAAGCCAGTCTTCGAACGACACGTTTCCGACAGCCATGCATATCGCGGCGGCGGAAGAAATCAGTCATCGCCTGTTGCCTGCGCTTCAAACGCTGCGCAACGCGCTAAACGACAAAGTCGCGGCGTTTAAAGACATCATTAAAATCGGCCGGACACATCTTCAGGACGCGACCCCCCTCACCCTTGGTCAGGAATTTTCCGGCTACGTGCAAATGGTCGCGAATGGAATTGAGCGCGTCGAAGGCATCCTCCCACGGCTATACGCACTGGCGCAAGGCGGCACCGCTGTCGGCACCGGCCTGAACGCCAAGCCAGGGTTCGCAGAAAAATTCGCTGAGGAAGTCGCCGCATACACCAAACTTCCGTTCGTCACCGCGCCCAACAAATTCGAAGCTCTCGGAACCCACGATGGCATGGTCGAGGCCCACGGCGCGCTTAATGAAGTCGCTGTCAGCCTTTTCAAGATTGCCAATGACATCCGGTTGCTGGGCTCGGGTCCGCGCTCGGGTCTCGGTGAGATAAGCTTGCCGGAAAATGAACCCGGCTCATCCATTATGCCCGGCAAAGTGAACCCAACCCAGTGTGAGGCAATAACCATGGTCTGCGCACAGGTTATGGGCAACAATACGACAGTCAGTTTTGCCGGCAGTCAGGGACATTTTGAACTCAACGTTTTCAAGCCGGTGATCATATACAATACGTTGCAATCGATCCGGCTTCTCGCCGATAGCGCGTATTCCTTCACTGACAAATGCGTCGTCGGAATTGAGGCCAATCAATCGCGCATCAACGCGCTCATGGAACAGTCGTTAATGCTGGTGACGGCGCTGGCGCCGATAATCGGCTATGACAACGCAACGAGAATCGCCAAGACAGCGCACAAAAATGGGACAACCCTGCGCGAAGAGGCGGTAAATTTGGGCTTCGTTACTGCTGATGAGTACGATAAAATCGTTCGACCGGAAAAAATGGTGAGGCCGCAATAGTTGCGTCAAATCAACATTGGCGTTGGTTAATCATTGGCGCGATTGGTAACTGGACCGCTTCTTGCTACTTCTGTGACGAGCGCCGTAATGGCGTACAGGATTCGTGGGATAAGGACCGGATTGATGGCGGACAACAAAATTTCTGACAGCCAGCTTCGACTGCAGCTTGTGCAATTTCTCTTCGCGCACAATATCGATATAGAAAAATTATACGGCGCCCTTGGCGCAGACCTTTCCAGCGCCGATGCGGAAGCCGTTTCGCATATGGCCGGCGTCATTGACGGCGTTACCTTGGCGACAACAAAAATTCGCGCCCATGGCGTCGATAACTGGGCCAAGAACTAAGGCCCTCACCGCTTGTCTCTTTACTTGCACGGTAAAATCAGCGAACCCGGTTCGGAATACGAGCCGGGTTCGTTTGATGTTGAAGAGATCAATTACCCTTAAAGGCCATCGCACCAGCATCGCCCTTGAGGAAGAATTCTGGACAGAGCTCGATAGCCTAGCGACAACCGCCGGGCGTACGCTTCCGGAATTGATTAGCGATATTGATCGGCGGCGACTAAAATCCTCACCGCCGCCGGGGCTCGCATCGGCTTTGCGGGTGTTCGTCCTGAAATCACTAGCCAAAGGTGATTAACCGGCGGCTTGCGCCACAACGCTAAGTGGCGGACGTCCAAGAACGAATTGCGAATACATACGCAAAATGTCATCGGCATATCCCAGCATCAACGGCCGGACCTGATCGTATCTTTCAACGCCGGCGGCGCGAGCGATAACCGCGCCGAAACGCGGGCGCACCGGTTCGCGAACCGGATCGCTCCATAGCGCAAAAGCGCGGGCGACCTGCAATCGCATCCAGAAGGCCCGCGCTGATTGCAGCGCTTTTGCGGCGTCCTCGCTAATGAGACCGGACCGAGCCATGATATTCAATGCCTCATCAACGCTCTTTTCTTGAAGCGACGGGTGAGTTGGCGCGTGGCGATAGATCAGTGAGCTGATAACGAGCTCAGCGTCCATGCGGCCGCCATCAAGGCGATCGATATCCCATTCTGAATTCGGACGATTGCGACGCATCTGTTGAGCGCGCGCGCGGTCAAGGTCGCGAAATAATATGTCAGCGCGGCGGGCGCCCGAAACTGCATGACGAAGGGCGTCGTGCGCGGCATCAGCGATGGCGCTTTCGCCAGCTACGACGCGGCCGCGCGCCAGCATAATCTGCTCGTAGGCAACTGCTTCTGATTGAACAAAACCCTTGAATGCTTCGACGTCTGGCACAAGCGCGCCGCTAACGCCGCCTGGTCGATGCGTTGTGTCCGGCACGATGGCAAAGACGCCACCGCCGAGGCTGTCGAGCATGACGAGATAGTCTTTGACGAAAGTTTCCCCGGCCTCAGTAACGCGATTGCCCGCCATAAAGCCGATAGATGTCGCCGCACCCGGCACATGAGCGCCCGCACCGTCATAAATATGAACTGCGATATCGCGCGCCGCCGCCGCTTTTTCACCTTTGGCGGTTAACATCGCGAACTTGTAAGTATCGGCCAACGTTCTGATGTGAATTTTTTCGAGCGCGCGCGCGGCCGCATCAAACGAAGTGGCGCCGCTTGCCGCACAATAGGCAATCTTGGCGATAGTCTGACAGCGCCAGGCGCCAATTTCTTCAATTTTAACGCCGGCGGTGATCGCCGGCGGCGCAAACCGCGAAATCCACTCGTCGGCTGTCTCTGGCACCGCGCCGTTTTCTTGATCGAAAATAAAGTCGATAGAGGTTGCATCGCCGACCAGCGGTTCCACTGCGGCGCCGAAACAACCAAACGCGTCAATAATTGCGTCTCTTTGCGGGGCGCCTTCGCCAAACAACGAAAAGACATCGCGCCCTTCATCACAGTTCTCGATCAGTTGGTCCAGACGGCGGATCGCGGCTTCAGGTTTTTGCGTTTCACCGAGCGTCGTCAGAAGGCCTGGCGCGATTGCCGAAAATCTGGTCGTGCCGTGTTTGTCTGCAGCGCGTTTCGCCCATTCATCAACAGCGGCCGAGAGTGATGCGCCATTAATGAAACCAAGGTCTTCAAGTTTGTCCACGTCGTCAACGGCGGCTTCTTTATTCTCATACAAGGCGACTTCGTCTTGCGTTCCGCGCATCATCCGGCGCAGCGTATTTTCTGCATCAATACGCGCGCCGTCGAGCGCAGCGGCAAGACAGTCATAGGCGCCGAAACCGCAGAGGATTGCGAGCGCGGTTTGTTCGTCCTCGCGTGTCACTTCGACAGCCGCCGCCCCTTTAATCATTTGCAGGCGAGAAACAACGAGATGCGCCAGCTCCTCCCCGGCGCATAATCGGCGCATGGCGTCGCTGCTGATCGCTCGCGACTCCGCGGCCGTCTCAAAAACTTGTCTTGCCGAAGCGGTTCGAAAAACGGGCCGCGCGCCGCCGATCGCCAGACGGCAAAGGTCTGCGACACGGCGAAACGGCATGCGCGGATCATCGCTCGATTTCTCTAGCGCCTCGCGCAATTCATCGTTGAGGATCGGTGTTTCGCCCCAGACGAGATCTTCGATTTTTTCTAAAAATGCGCCGCCCGCCGTTCGATCGCCAGCGACGATGCGCGCTGTTGCGAGCCACGTCTTGAGGCTCTGCGCCTGCGGGCCTTTCGCCGTTTCTTCAACACGGCTTGCAGCTTCAGCATAGCCTGCGCCGCCAACTCCGGACCCCAAAGGCGTGCGCAGCGCGAACAATGGGTATTCGCCCGGCTTGCCTTCAAAGGCTTCGCGGAACTCAGCGCCGATACGAACAAAAACGCGGTCGGCGCCGCGGGCAGCCTGACCGGTAAAATATTTGTCGTCGTACAAAAGGATCAAATCCACTGGCCCGTGAGGCGCAAGATCTTCATGGGCGAAATCACCGCCGGCAACAGCGAAAACGCCTTGCATGAAGTTGTCAGCATCCTCAACGCTCAGTTCGCCGCGCTTGACGGCCGCCTGCACGAGCCATTGCAACGCGGTTTCAACAAGGCGTTCGGCAAAGTCAACGCGCGCCGCGGTCGCGTCTGCAACGCTCCATCGCCCGCCGAGTTCACCCAGATTAATCGCGATTTCCGCTCGATTTTTGAGCGGCGCCAACGCGGCATGAAGCGCATCCGGGCCGCCGACGCCGCCTTTCAGTCCGGTTAAATCCCTCGCTGCTTCAGCAAGCACCGTTGACGGACCATCTGTTAGAGCAGCAGCCGCCGCGTCAGGATGGATCAAACACAATTCACCCAATCGTTGGGTTGCGCCAAAGACGCGCAGCATCAAGAGTTTTCTATCCGGCTGGTCAAGCGGCGCACCAGGATCTTGTCCGATTGCCTCGGCAACGGAACGGCGCCACCGTTTCAATGCGGAAGCAGCACGCTTCGGATCGATTTTATCATTTGCGCCTGCGGGTTTGTGAACGCCAGAATTTGCCATGCCGAAACGTATCCCCGGTTTATTTTGAAGGACCGCATGGTCGCAAAGCAGGATGAATCCGCCGTTAAGCATTTCATTGCATTTCGACTTGCCGGCGAATGCTGCTATGAACCTTTAACGCGTTAACCGAAGTTCTTCATGCCCCGGAATGTTGCTCGACTATTAATTTATCTCCGAAAGACCGGGCGCCGATTTGAGAATTTCGGTATTTTCCGCGTCTGGATTTTCGCCATCATCATTGGCGCAGCGGCGGCATACGCCGTTATCGGGTTCCGCTTCGCTATAGATATCGTTTCTGAATTGGCCTTTGGCGCGACAGAAGAAAACGTCGCCAGCGGCGCCGCATCGCTCTCCTTTGGGCGCGCCTGGGCTGCGCCGGTCCTTGGCGGGCTCGTAGTGTCTGCAATCCTTTACCTAGCTGATCGATTTGGCTGGCTAAAAAGCGGGCGCGCTCAAGGTATCGCAGACGTTATCGAAGCGCGCGCAGTTACTGGCGGGCAAATCAGCTTGCGCGCCGGGATGGCCGCCGCTGCGGTTTCGGCGGTCTCGCTTGGGTCAGGCGCAAGCGCCGGGCGCGAGGGGCCCGCTGTTCATCTGGGGGCGACCATCGCTTCATTCCTGGATCGGCATATGGGGTTTTCAGCAAAGCAACGCCGGGCGCTTTTGGGATGCGGCGCGGCGGCGGCGGTTTCTGCGAGTTTTAATGCGCCTGTCGCCGGTGTTCTCTTTGCACTGGAAGTCATTCTGGGTAATTACGCTCTGTCAGTTTTCGGCCCGATAGCCGCAGCAAGCGTTACCGCGACAATTGTCACCCGCATTCACCTCGGCAATTTTCCCGCTTTCATACCGCCGGAATACGGCGCCATCAGTCCCGTTGATGTGCCGCTGGCAGCATTTCTTGGCATAATCTGCGGGCTCGTCGCCAGCGGTTTTCTTCAATCGACAGAGCGTTTAACTGTGGGCGTTCGCAACATGGCGGAAAAATACAAATTTTCGCCGCTGCTTTTGCCACCGCTCGGCGGCGCTATCGTTGGTCTCATCGGCGCGTTTTTCCCCGAAGTATTCGGCGTCGGGTATGAAGCCGTGACAAAAGCGCTCGCTGGAGAATATTCTATTTTTCTCTTAACGGTTCTCCTCATCATGAAATTGACGGCAACGGCGATAACTTTGTCCTGTAAATTCGGCGGCGGCGTATTCTCGCCTGGATTGGTGCTCGGCGCTTTTAGCGGGGCTGCGTTCGGCGCCGTCGTCAGCCAGATGTTTCCGGGCGCAACCGCCAGCCCCGGTTTCTACGCCATGATTGGCATGGGCGCGGCTGGCGGCGCCATTCTCGGCGCGCCCATTTCTACGACGCTGATCGTTTTCGAAATGACAGGCGAATACGGCATCACTATTGCGTTGATGGTTGCAGTCGCAATTTCAACGGTCATGACGCAATGGCTTTGTGGTCAGTCATTCTTCCATTGGCAATTATCACGGCGGGGCTATGATTTGTCGGAGGGCCCGCACGGCGTTCTTTTGCAAACGATTCGTGTGCGCGAAGTGATGGAGGCGATGCCGCCGGGAGCGCCGCTTTCGCCCGACGCTGAACGGCTTGTTGCAAGTCATTCCCTTGGCGAAGCGCTGGCGCAACTGACTGAAGCGAATCAACACGGCCTTCCCGTTGTTGATCCGGACGAATGCGAGAAAGTCGTCGGTTATTTGTCGCGTGTCAAAGCGCTCGCCGCTTACAACAAAGCAATGATCGATCAGAATATCGAACACCACACTTAAGAGCGTTCAAACGCCAAGCGCCATAGCGCGCAAGAGAGTCAAACGCTTTTGAATTGGAAACGGATGCAATCCCTTCGCAACGTATTTCGGCGTTAGCGCTGTATGCAAATACCCTGGTGCAATTTCGGCAGGCAGTTTTTTTATTCGCGCTTTTGCTTTTGACCATGCGTCCAAGGCTTTCTTTTGCGCTGCCTCAGACAAATTCGGCGCTGTAATCATGCTGTCGCGCGCGAGCGCATACGCAATCGATCCTTTTCTAACGGCATCGATGTGGCAGTCTTCTGCGCCCAAATAGAGAACCGCAAGAACATCGAATGCGGCTGGCATATCCGCTAACCATTTCGCGAGTTCGTCCACAGACTGAAATTTGCCGCGATAGAGCGGCTGTGCGCCGGCATCGAGAATTGCACTGATCGATTTTTCGAATCGCTCATCGGCGATCCCGGTCGCAGCGATTTCCTCAATAACAGGATGCGCCCGCGGCGTATCGCCAGAGCGAATTTCGGCAAACGCGTCGCGCCACCATTGCAGGCGAATTTCACCAAGCGGCGGCTCCGACACTGATTGTGGAATGCGCGCCACTTCCAACTGAAATGCACGCAGCGCAATAAGCCCGCGCCGATTGGATTCGCCCGCATATTGTGAAGCGAGCCAGCGATCTTCATCGCCGGCTCGCACCAATTTCTCACAATAATCAGACGATGGGCTCGTCATTTACGAAATGCGAAATAGCCCCTGTGCTGAAACCATAGCAAATAACATCGGAATGGAAAGCAGCGTATTTGTCCGCGAGAACAACATCGCGGTGCGCGCCGATTTTGCTTTATCGTCAGCAGGAAGATCCGGGTATTTGTTGTCGATGTTCAACGCTTTCTGCTGGTTCGGCCAGATGATGAACCAGACATTGAACCACATGATAATGCCGAACCACATGCCGATGCCAAGCGCCGTATGCCCAGGCACCGCGAAACCGTTTGAGGCGCCAAGCGTAATGACGCTGACAAAATAATTATTAAGGACAGCAAGGATCAGACCCGTCGCGATCGTACCCATAGCGCCCCAGCGGAACCAGAACAGGGCGTTCGGCGCAATGTGTTTACCGATTGCCGGTTTTTGATCGTCCGGGATGGACGGCATGGTCGGGATCTGAACGAAGTTGAAATACCAGAGCAAGCCGATCCACATCACGCCGGAAAGAACATGCAGCCAGCGGAACAGGAACCGCCAAAACCCAGCGTCAAGCGCCCCGCCCCAGACGGTCGCGTAAAGCAGCAACATAATCAACGCGAGGATCGACCCCGCAATGACAGTGCTTTTGAGATTTGAAAGTATGCCAGCCATTTTTGCTCTCCAATTTTTGTGAAATGCAGCGTCTTTTCGCGCGCATAGCAAAGAAGGAAAAGAATCACCTTGCGAAGTCAGGCATTAAACCGCGAAATGCGCATTGGATGCAATAACCCAGATCGTTGAAAAATATGCGTTCAACAATGTTTCGAGATCGAAAATGCCTACTCATACCCAAGCAGCGACCGGATACCGGGCGCTGCTACATTGACGAGCCTCTTATGAGTATCGGGCAATTCGCTTGGTATTTCAATTTCGGCCGTATGCAGATTTTCCCGCGCCGTGCCACTTTGCTTTCGGTCTGCGCCGATCCGAATGCGCGTGCGCCAATCCTCGGTCATCGCGATGCCGCAAGCACCAAGCAAATCCGAAAAATATGCCTCCGCTTCCGGCGTATCCAGTGATTTAAGATTTTTGATAAGGTCTTCGTACCGGACGAGCTTTGCGCTAGTGCCAAGCCAAGACACAGCGTTAAACATATACATTTCCGAAAGCGGCGGCGTCTTTTGATGGACGCCAAAAATCATCAACGTCATTAATTCATCTATCTGTAGTGTTCCGTCTTTTACACGTTCAATATTGCTTTGAAATTCCTCGGAAAGGAAAAAACGCGTTCGCGCCAATACCCAACTGTATGGGTCGCGCACCAGAATAAGTTTTCGCACGCCAGCCAGCTCAAACGCAGACTCGTCTGAAAATAGAAGATGGCCCCAACTTAAATAATTTTTGGACGTATCAAACGCCTCAAGGTGCTGATGCAAATTCGGCCATTGGATAAACTGTGCGTCATATTGTTGTTCTACCGGAACGAACATACGGATGATGTTGCGCAAAAGGTGCGTGCCACTTTTGGGCACACTGTTTATGAATACGGGCTGTGTCAACGGAGTTTGCGAAAACCTCCGGTTTTCCTCGTTCAGCGTATCAGGCTGCAGGCGAACTCTCGGCATCTTTTACTCCAGTTCGATTGACCCGATCTTTCAGCAATCTCTTTCAACATATGCAATGGGAATGCCTTAGCGCGCCGCCCTTGGCAAGGGCGGCGAAAACCCACCATATTCGTACCGCTTCAATGTAAAAAAGGCGGCGAATTTCTCCGCCGCCTTTCCCAAAGATTGCGATTTTCAACGTTTAGAAGGTCGCCTTCACGTTGAAGAAAATGCGGCGACCGAGGATTTCGTAGTTCGATGCAAATGGAATTTGACCGATCGTCGAAATCTCTGCGCCGTTTATGACGGAAACGCGCGGCGGATGTTCATCAAAGACGTTCGCCATACCAAGCGTCGCGCTGAAGTTCTCCCAGTCTTTTTTGACTGAGAAGTTGTGCACGATTGTGCGCTCCGCTGTCAGATCGAGGCAGTACGGCCCGCGAACCGCATCGCCTGGGCAAAGTGTTCCATTTGCGTCCAGATAGTCTTGTTCGTCAGAAGTCTGACCAACAAAATCGACGTTCCAGAACAATGTCCAGTCGTTTTTAAAGAGTGAGAAGTTAGCATCGCCGACCCATCGCGGTTCGCCATCTTCGCCATTGTTTGAAACCGTAGTTCCCGCAAATAGCGCAACGTCGTCTCTAGTTTGACGGGTGAATTGCGCCAGGAAGTCGAAGTCCCAACCATCAATCAACTGCTCATGCTGATAGCGACCCGTTAGGTCGATTCCGCGGTTAACCTGACTGTTGATGTTCAGGAAGGACGCCCGGATTTCATTGATGTTTGAAGGCGCGCCCGTTTGCCCGCGCGAGAATAAGCTACACAGCGGATCGGTCGGGAAAAAATCAGAATCCAGGCAGCCCAGGACAATGTTCCCCGGAGGCAAGGTCGCAATCTCGCCGTTCACTTCAATGTCGAAATACTCAACCGCAATCTCCAGCGTTTGATCATCGCCGAAGATATTTGGCGAAAGTACAACGCCAGCTGTCCGCGCCGTTGAAGTTTCCGGCTCAAGAACGCCGAGACCGCCGCCTGTAATAATTGTTGCCGATACACCTGCGCCGGAGTGATTGTCTGGAACGCCTTGCGCTGCACAGTTGTCCGCAACGCGTTGCGAAATCGCGCCCCCTGCGAGGTTTGCTCCCCAGTTTATACATGGGTCAACAGAACGCTGTGAAAGGAAGCTTGTCTGATCAGCGAGGAATAATTCGAACAGCGCTGGCGCACGGAATGAAGTGCCCCATGTGCCGCGCAGTTTGAGCCAATCCATTACTTGCCAGTTCACACCGGCTTTCCAGGTCAAGTCGCTGCCAGCCGTTGAAGTATCAGTGAAGCGAAGACCGCCTTCTACTTCAAAAGATTGAATCATTGGCAGGTCACTGAAGACCGGCAAAAGTACCTCACCGTAAAATTCTTTTGTATTCTGAGACCCCTCGGTTACGCCGGCGCCGCTATCACCCCAAGCATTAAAGGCAAGCGTTATATCGCCCGGCGTGTCGACAATTTCATCACGTCGCCATGTGCCGCCAACGCCAGCCTGCACTGTACCCCCCGGCAAATCAAAGAGCGGGCCCTGGAAAAAGCCCTCCACATAAGTCTGCTCATAAATAGTATTGCCAGTCTCCATATCGAACAGGAACGCTCTTTGCGACGGCGTAAGGTTGCCACGCAGGAATTCCGGATCATTAAAATCAATGTCAATACACGGCCGCATGCTAACCGGCGTGGTCAATCCGGCGCATCCCGTGCCACCCAACCGGAACGGAATATCATTGAGGTCTACAGCGTCCTGAAGGATGCGGTCGTTAGTGTACTTACCATCCGAGCGGCTGTACTGGCCGTATATATCCCAGGTCCAATCCCGAAGCGATGAACCAAAATCACCGCGGAAGCCGCCCATGGCGCGCACATAATCGACCCGGGATGAAGACCCTGCGTGATCGGTAAACGCGGTCGGTGAAATCAGAGCCGCGCCGCCTACATTTTCAACGACCCCGTCGGGCGGAAGCCCGAATAGCGGAAAGTTGTTGGTCAGCGTGAAGTTCCAGAACTGACGCGATCCCTTGGCTTGTGTTTCGCGGCGGTTGGCGAGAACTTCAATATAGCCCTCTACACCGTCCAGAATCTCATAAGAGGCGTCCGCGTAAATTGTAAAACGTTCAATTTCCGGAATAACTGAATCATTCCGATTAAATTCGTGATACGAGTTTTGAACGCCCAAGGACGGGCGGTTGTAGCCAACCGGGAAAAAGCCAGGCGCGACAAAGTTCGCTGGATCTGTAGCTGCGGCATAGCCCGGTATGAACATGCCGAGGTTATTATCGTAATCAGCCTGCGCAAGGTTTGCCGTACGCACGCCGCCAATCTGATCCGGGAAATCGAGGTTCGAAGACCCATCGGCAGTATAATAATACTGATAATCATAGAGCCAAATGTGGCCCCAAGTCGTACCGGCACAACGATATCCGTTTGGACCCGTATAGTTTGTGCCTGACGGACGCGGATCGCGCACGTCAACGCGATTGCCGCTGGTGTCGTAGATATATTCCTCAGGGCAATCGAGATAAGAACGGTCGCGGCGCTGCAGTTCTTCACGTTTGTAGTAGTCAAACGCAAGCTGGAAGTGGCCGCGATCAAGGCTTTTTCCGAATGCGGCGCTAGCTCGATACTCTTCACCGCCGTCAGACATTGGGCGCGATGCAAACGCGCTTAGTTCTAAACCTTCGAGGCTCTTATTCGTAATGATGTTAACAACCCCGGCGACTGCATCAGATCCATAAGTCGATGACGCACCATCTTTCAAAATTTCGACGTTGCCAATAACGGATTGTGGGATAACGTTGAGGTCAAACGCGGAAACCCCGCCGCGCGTACCAGCCGGACCGGCGCGACGACCGTTCAAGAGAACAAGTGTGCGTTCAGCGCCAAGGCCGCGCAGTGAAATCGTTTGCGCGCCAGGACCGCCATTGGTGACGAAGTTTGACGAGATCGCCGCCGTTACTTGCGCTGAACCTGCGGCAACAGAGGACGACTGAACTAATGCAGCGGTGTCAAATTCACCGCGCAATTCGCCAATTTCCGGATTGATGACCTGAACCGGCGAAGAGCTTGAGAATTCGTCACGACGCAGTCGCGAACCGGTGACAACGACAACGTCATCGCTGCGATCTTCGATTTCGTCTGCGTCCGGGACGGTTTCAACGTCCTGGGCATAAGCCGGCACCATAGCCGCGATTGCTATAGCGGATGCGCCAAATCCTAGAACATTGCGAAACTTTTCAACCGCAGATGGTGATTTTTTTAATTTATTCATTTGAACCCCTTTGTCACTTGCATAAACTGAACACTGCATCCCCGAATGCAAACGTTCCGATTTTTATCTGGGTTTTGGCAATAATCCCGACCCGTCTGCCTTGATTTCAAACCAACATTACGGGATGGTCAACATTGATTCACGCAACTGTTATTCTATATCTGTCAGCGTGACATTATTGCGACGGTCGATCACCCTCACAATTGTCTTGTTTTGGTTAATTTTCAACAATTTACGGCGTTGCAGCGGCAGCCGTGTTTTGAGACCAGTCGCGCTTGACGCCAGTCGCCAACAAAAGCGGCGATGCGACAAAGATCGACGAATATGTCCCGATCAGGATTCCCCATATCATCGCCAAGGTGAAGCCTCGCAAAACCACTCCGCCAAAAATCACGAGCGCCGAAAGCGCGAGCAGCGTTGTTACCGACGTCATCACAGTGCGGCTGAGTGTGTCGTTGATGGAGATATCCAGGAGTTCTGCCAGCGGTTTCTTTTTATATTTGCGCAAATTTTCACGCACGCGGTCATAGACGACAACAGTGTCGTTCATCGAGTAACCGACGATGGTCAAGAGCGCTGCGATGATCGCGAGTTCGAATTTGAGTTGCGTCACCGCAAACATGCCGAGCGTAATGACAACGTCGTGGACGAGCGCCAGAACCGCGCCAATCGAGAACTGCCATTCAAATCTGAACCAGATATAGAGCAGCATCATCGCAACCGCCAAAATGACCGCTGTAACACCTTTCTGGATCAATTCGCCCGACACTGTCGGGCCAACAACGTCCACTTTTCTTACGTCTATATCGTCGCCAAGGAGCTCCCGCATGGCGTCTAGGACTTTACGTTGTGCTTCTTGTTGCGCAATCTCCGCCGCTCGCTCGGCGTCTTCATTTCCTTCTTCGGCCTGTTGACGCTCGACAAAAATAACAACGGCGGGCGCTGTGCCGGCGAAATCCCGGATCGTTTGGACATTGAAATTACCAACGTCGAGTGCGCCGACGGTTGTGCGCACGGCGGCTTCATCGATCGGTTCGGAATCGGCAATTTCGATTGTAATTCCGCCGAGAAAGTCGATCCCGAAGTTGAGGCCTTTTGTATAAAGCGCAACAATTGAACCAACGATCATCAGGGCAGACAAAATCATCGCAGCAAATCGCATGCGCGTGAATTGTACATTTGTATTATCGGGAACGAGTTTCAAAAACATGCTTGGGTCAGCCTGTGATTATAGAGCGAGCGCTTTTGGGCGCTTGGTGAGCAGGAAATTCCCGGCGAAAATGCGGGTCAAAACATAAGCAGTGAATACGGACGTCACGACGCCAACGGCCAGCGTAATTGCAAAACCGCGCACCGGGCCGGCGCCCAGTTGAAACATGATAAGCGCTGCGAGAAACGTTGTGACGTTGGCGTCAAATATCGCCGACCATGCGTTTTTGTAACCCATCTCTGCGGCGTTCACCGGCGGCTTGCCGTTTTTCAATTCTTCGCGGATGCGCTCGAATATCAAAACATTTGCGTCAACCGCCATCCCCACCGTCAGGACGATCCCAGCAATGCCCGGCAGCGTAAGGGTCGAACCCATAAGCGACAAAAGCCCGGCGATAAGAATGACATTCGCAATCAGCGCAATGTCTGCGTAGACGCCAAATCGCCCATAGCTCAAAACCATGTAGATAATGACGCCAACAAAGCCGATGACGAGGGCCATGGCGCCGGCGCGCACGGAATCGGCGCCAAGCTGCGCGCCGACAGAGCGCTGCTCCAGCGTTGTCAGCTCAGCTGGCAAGGCGCCCGAACGAATGAGCAACGCGGTTTCGGAAGCTTCAATTGCAGAAAAATTACCGGTGATACGGCCGGACCCTTGCGTGATCGCAGACTGGATCGTCGGCGCTGATATGATTTCGCCGTCCAGGACAATCGCGAAAATCGCGCCGATATTGTTCCGGGTATAGTCGGCAAACCGGCGTGCGCCGCGGCTGTCGAAGGAGAAGTTAATCTGAAAACCGCCGCCGTCTGTATTTTGACCCGCCGACGCTGTCTCGACCATATCGCCGGTGACTTCCGCTTCTTCAAACAGCACAAGCGGCGGCCCGCCGGAACCTTCAAAGTCAGCGTATGGCACAACGATGCGGCCCGGCGGCAACAATCCGTCAGCAACATCTTGCGCGCTGACGGTCGGATCGTGACGATGGAAACTGAGCTGGCCTGTGCGGTTAATGATCGCCTTCAGCGCTTCCGGGTCATCGTCGCCCGGCACCTGCACCACGATGCGGTCAACGCCCTGCGGCTGGATCGAAACTTCTTTATTGCCGGCCGGGTCGATCCGGCGACGGACGACTTCAATCGAATCCCGCACCGCTTCGGACGCGTAAAAATTCTTTGCTTCCGGCGCCATCGTGACGGTTATCCGGTCGTCTTCTTCAGAAACGAGGTAAGAACGAAGGCCGAGGCCAAGGGCCCCGCCGATGCCGCCACGCGTTAAATCGCGAACGCGCTTGCTTGCCTCGTCTGCGTCGGCGGCCTCACGAATCCGGAGCGTGATTGTATCGGCGTCTTCATTGTAGTTGATGCCCGCGATAGACACCCGTTCGCGACCCGTCGCACGGTTCGGGCGCATTTCCCGCCGCACGTCCTGCATGAACGACCGCATCCGGTCGTCGATAACTTTCTCTGTATCAACACCAAGCAGAAGGTATGAACCGCCCTGAAGATCGAGCCCCAGATTAATGGTCGTTTTCGGCAGGAAATTCGGAAGATTGTTTCGCGCGTCTTCGCTCAACAAGTTGGGCGCGGCGAACATCAAGCCCAACAGGATCAAACCAAAAACACCGGCGATCTGAGCTTTCGTAAATTTTAGCATGGAAAAATTTCCGTTTCAGGTCGTGTCGTCGCCAAACAATTATTGATCGTTTGCCGCCGGTTGCGGTTTGTTGCGCACATCGGTCAGTGTCTGTTTGACAATTTTGACCGACGTATTATCGGCGATCTCAACCATGATTTCATTGTCATCGAGAACTTTGGTGACTTTACCAATGACGCCCCCGGCGGTGACGACCGTATCGCCGCGACGGACATTGGAAACCATTTCCATGTGCTTCTTCCGCGCCGTCATTTGTGGGCGGATCAACAAGAAATAGAAGATGACCATGATGAAGATCAGCGGCGCCAATTGCATTAACGGATTTGGCGCGGCGACTTCTCCGGCCTGCGCATAGGCGGGCGATATCCACATACTTATTGTCTCCCAGATTTTCCTGCTGCTTGGGCGCGAACCGCCCGAACTGCTTATGATTTTTGCCAGCTTGGCTGGTCAAGATTGCGGGATATATAGCGATCACGTGGGGAGTTGCAATGCGGTGATTAAACAGCCCCACCGCATGATGCGAGATTGCATTGTACAGGCAGAATTAATGGCCCCACGGCCGCAGAATTAGACAAAAACCGTCGCCGCGCAGCGAGAACCCGCATTACCCAAAACCCAAAACTGGTTTCGCCGGAAAACCGACCGCGGCGGAGGCTTTTCGACCGTCGGCCCGCCATACTGGCTCGAACCGACCAACGGCCGTCTTTGTTGGAATCGTCTCTTTGCATTTTTGCGATGGTCAGCCGGCATATGTCAGGATTTTGCAATCGCGACGAAAGACGCCTTATCCGTCTCAGCCTTTAATGGTCTGTTTTTATTCACATTTTTTAGAATTTCACGATCTAAAAAATAGTGAGTGAGCGCTCACTTGTTTTCACCAAATGCGACCGTATATTGAATGAGCGCTGCGAAAGCGATCAAGGAAAATTCCGCGGCCGCAGACGACGCGTCTCACAGGTCGAATTTGAAATTCGGGACAGGTTAAATGGAAACCCAAATGGACATCATTGGCGTCACCGTCCTGGACGGGGGAACAAAGGCGCGCATCGAACGCGCCGCGGTCGATCGTTTCGCATCAAAAGGTGTTGACGCCGTGACTACGCGCGAAATCGCAGCAGACGCCGGAATTTCGGAAGGCGCTCTTTACCGGCACTTCAAAAGCAAAGCAGAATTGGCGCAAACGCTGTTCCGAACCATCCACGAAACATTGGCCGATGAGATTACCGCTGTCTCTTCAGCGGATTTAAGAATCGAAGAAAATGCTGCAGCAATTGTTCGAGCGTATTGTCGCGCCGCTGATAATGACTGGACGCTCTTCACCTACCATCTTTTGAATACGCATCGGTTTTTGCCAGCGCTAGCTGCTAGCGATAATCAACCAAGAAAAAATCCGGTTGCGCAAGTCGAGGCAATCATTGCGGGCGCCATGGATCAAGGCGAAATCAAACGTGGTGATGCGAATCTAAAAGCTGCGCTTTGCCTCGGCGTTGTTCTGCAAGCAGCCCTTCACAAAGTCTACGGTAAACTTCTGGAGCCAATGTCCCATTACGAAACGGAACTCACGCGCGCCGTCAATGCAGTGCTTCATTCGTGAGCGCTGTCAGAGGAACCAGATTATGATCCTTATACGAAACATACTATTCCAGACCGCATACTGGATGACGTCTATTATCTTTGCTCTTGGCGCTCTCCCCTTTATCGCCCTGCCGACTCGCAAGCCGCTGATGCTTTGGATCCTGGCCTATACCCGAACGATGTGTTTCTGGATGCGTGTTCTTGCCGGAATAAAAATCGAGGTGCGCGGGCGTGAACGACTCCCGGAAGGCCCGTGCATCATCGCCGCCAAGCACCAGAGTTGGGGCGATGGTTTCGTCATGTTTTCGCAGTTTTTTGATTTGGCGTTCGTCACCGGGGACCACCTTGAAAAAGTTCCGCTTCTCGGCGGAATTCTCCAGAAAATGGGCGCCATTGTCGTGGATAACTGCGGCGGCGCAGTCGCGCGCGCACGTCTCGTCGACACTGATTTAAGAAAAGCGCAAAGAGAAAACCGGAAAATTCTGATCTATCCCGAGGGCCACCTGTCACCGGTCGGTCAACGGCACCGATACCGCAAAGGCGTTTATCACATGTATAAAGGATACGACTGCCCCGCGGTTCCGGTGGCGACCAATCTTGGCCTGCGCTGGCCGCAACAAAGCTGGCAACTGCGGCCGGGCGTGGCTGTCCTTGAGTTTTTGGACCCAATCCCGCCGGGACTTGGAAAAGATGAATTCATGAATCGCCTTGAAGAAGCGATCGAAACACGCTCGATTGAACTTCTGGGCGATGAGCGTCCGGATGGCATCGTGATTGGCGCTGAATTGCCTGATCCGCAGATCTGAGAAAAATATGACCGAGCCAGCGGTGGCGGCAAATGACGCGCGCCCTCTATTTTTTCAGCGCCGCTTTCTACCCATGTGGACTGCGCTTTCATTCGGCACTTTCGCTGATAATACATTGCGCCAGGCTTTGCTGATTGGGATACCGGCCGGGGTTATTCAACTTCCCGTTTTCGAGAATACCGACAACGCAGTCCCCTACATAGGCGCGCTTTTGCCCATAGCGATTTTGCTGTTTTCATCAGTTTCCGGGCAGTTGGCCGATAAATACGAAACGTCGATGATGTTCCGGCGAACAAAATTTGCTGAGATTATTCTAATGGGCGCGGCGGCGACTGCCTTCATAACTGGGTCAGGCCTATTAGCTGTAGCGATGCTCTTCGTCATGGGCGCACAGTCGGCATTTTTTTCACCAGTCCGCGTATCGGCGATGCCCAAATACTTGCAGACCGACGAACTGGTCCGCGGGAACGGCTTGTGTAATGCAGGATTATTCACCTTCATTTTGCTCGGATATGTCGTTGGCGGCTTTCTGATCATTGAGGAAAATGGCCGCTATCTCGTTGGCGCGGTTCTGATCATTACAGCAACAATTGGCTGGCTCGCCGCATTGCGCACGCCTGTTGCGGCCGCGAATGAGCCAGACCTGAAAATCAGTTTCAACGGCGTCACGCAAACCTATAAAATGTTTCGCTATGTCTTCACGTCGCGCGGCGTCACTCCTCCTCTTCTTGGCGTCGGCGTTTTCTATTTTCTTTCGACGGCGATTACCGTCGTCATCCCGTTTTACGGACGCGATGCGCTGTATGCGTCGCCGGTAGTCTGGACAGTCCTTAATGGTCTCTTTGCAATTGGCGCCGGCATTGGCGCTGTCAGCGCGGCGAGCCTTGCTAAAACCCGAACTGGGCTCGGCTTTTCGACATTCGCAATCGGGATAGCCGGCATTCTAACATTTGTTACTGCGCTGATTACTCCCCTCGCCGCCGGAAGCCCGACCGAACCGCTTTCACTCGGTGAAATGTTTTCATCACCGTTCGGGATCCTTCTCGCGGTTTTGTTAATCGCAACCTCGGCGCTCTCCGGCATTTACATAGCGCCGTTGCAAGCGGCCCTTCAAAGGCGTGCGCCAGCGCCAATACGCGCACGCATTCTAGCCGCCAGTATATTCGCCAATGCCGCATTCGCTATTCCGGGTTCGCTCGCTGTGCTAGCGGTCACCGCGACCAGCCTGCCGCCGACCGCCGCCTTTTTGGGCGTCGGCGCGGCGATGCTGGCGATTTCCGGCATCATGCTTTATCGGCGCAAAACGCTCGACCACGGTCTTTACGACGAATTATTTTATGCCGGTGGCGAGACAAACCGCTGAAAATCAAGGCAAAAAAACGAAATGCCGATGCGGGGTTTCATTCCCCCGCCACTTAGTGCTGGCATTCGGACAATTGGCGGTTAATCTTGCGTTAATCACTCAAAGCTGTTGGCGCAGCAGAAAAAAACAGGTTTGGCGCTAACCATTTTACTCAAAAAACTTAGTAACCCTCGCATTTAGTTTAACGTAACGGCAAGGACCAACGAGTAATTTTTAATCCGTATGGGTGTCACATTTTTGATAATTGCGACCTGTCTGATTTTTGGGTCTGTCGCCGCGGTCGCATCGTTCCGGCCAAATTTGTTGCCAGAACTTGGCGCAAACTTACGCGACGTGAATCAGGTCAACAAGTTTTCCCCCCGCAACACACTGTTTCTAATCGGTCCAAACGCAAACCATTCCGCATGCCGAATGCAACGGCGCTTGTTGAAACCGGCAATTCCAGCGTTTATTCGCGAAGACATCACAATCATGGAAGTATATGGCGAGGACACGCCGCGAAAAAACGGCGAACTGATGGATTGGCTCGACCCATCGCTTCTGCGACATGCACTCAACGCCGATGAGGGCTTTTACATTATCTTTGTTGATGATGAGGGAAAGACGCGCTTTCGCCGGGAAGCGCCAATGTTGACAGCCGATATCCTCGAGCGTGCACAGTTGAATATTTCTGCCCCGGAGCGTTCAGGCAAAAAGTCATCGTCCATCTTGAAAAAATTACGCGCGGCGTGACGGCCGGTCCGAATTTAACGGCCAATCGAATAATACTGCACGCCTTGTTCGGCCATTTCTTCCGGCTGATAAATATTGCGTAAATCGACCAGGATTGGCGTTTTCATAATCTCTTTCACACGACCAAGGTCCAGCGCACGGAATTCATCCCACTCTGTGATGATGACCATTGCATCCGCTCCTTCGATCGCTGCATAAGGGCCGTCACAAAAAGAAATTCCATTCAGCATTTCTTTTGCTTCTTGCATCCCGGCTGGGTCGTATGCGTTAATCTCCGCGCCAGCTTCCGTCAGGGCGGGCAGAATATCTAACGATGGCGCGTCGCGCATGTCGTCCGTGTTCGGCTTGAATGTAAGCCCCAGCACACCAATTTTCTTACCCTGAACGGAACCGCCGCAAGCCGCAATGACGCGTTCCGCCATTTTCTTTTTGCGCGCATCATTTATTTCAACAACTGCCTCGACGATCTTTGTCGGCGCCCCGTTGGTTTGTGCTGTCCGAACAAGCGCCAATGTATCTTTTGGGAAGCATGATCCGCCATATCCGGGTCCGGCATGCAAAAATTTTCCGCCTATGCGGCCATCCAGGCCAATGCCGCGCGCAACCTCCTGCACATTCGCGCCAACGGCCTCGCAAAGATCCGCCATCTCATTGATGAACGTTATTTTCGTCGCAAGGAATGCATTGGCTGCATATTTGATCAACTCGGATGTCGCGCGATTGGTAAATACGATCGGCGTCTCGTTAAGATAAAGTGGGCGATAGAGTTCACGCATCACTTTTACAGCACGATCATCTTCGACGCCGACAACGACGCGGTCCGGACGTTTGAAATCATCGATTGCGGCGCCTTCACGTAAAAATTCAGGATTTGAAACAACAGATATGTCTGCATCAGGCCGCGCCTTGCGTATAATCGCGTCAACTTCAGCGCCGGTGCCGACAGGGACAGTCGATTTCGTAACGACCACCGTGAAGCCTTCAATGACGCCAGCCAATTCTTCTGCGGCTTTATAGACGTATGAAAGATCAGCGAATCCATCGCCCCGGCGGGACGGCGTGCCGACGGCGATAAAAACTGCATCAGAATTTGGCGCCGAGGCCTCAAGATCGCGGCTAAATGATAGTCGCCCAGCTTTCACATTTTCGGCGACCAGCGCCTCAAGCCCCGGCTCGTAAATCGGAATCTTCCCGTTTTCGAGCAGGTCAATTTTGGATTCATCTTTATCGACGCAAACGACGTCATGGCCGAAATCAGCAAAACATGCTCCCGACACCAAGCCAACATAGCCAGTTCCGATCATTGTTACGCGCATAGAAAAGTCCCGCTTCAGGTTTCATGTTCGGATATATTGAAAAACGCCGTCAAATCAAACGGCGTTTTTCGGATAAAGCACCGCCCATACGGTAAGCAGCAATATTTTGAGATCAAACCAAATCGACCAATTGTCAATATAAGAGAGATCATACTGAACACGCTGTTCCATCAGTTCATTTTCTGACGTTTCGCCGCGCAAACCGTTCACCTGCGCCCATCCCGTGATGCCTGGTTTGACTTTATGGCGCCCAGAGTAATTTTTGATTGCGAGTGCATATTGGTGATTGTGCGCTAACGCATGCGGTCTAGGGCCGACGAGCGACATTTCTCCGCGAACCACATTTATTAATTGCGGCAATTCATCGAGGCTGTAACGGCGAAGGAATTTTCCGAGGGGCGTTATGCGAGCATCACCCTCACTTGCTTGCGTGACTATATCGCCGTCTTCCGCGACAGTCATGGTCCGAAATTTGTAAATTCTAAACACAGCATTGTTAAAGCCATGCCTTTGCTGAGCAAATAATATTGGGCCCTTGCCCTGTAATTTGATGGCTAAGGCAATCGTCAACAGCACCGGCGACGCGATCACCAGCGCAATCGCGCCTAACACAAAGTCTTCCGCATTTTTTAAAACACCGCCCCAGCCCTCGAGCGGTCGGCGATAGAGCGACAAGACCTTCGCCCCGCCAACATTTGCGACAGCGCCGCCAGTATGATCCAGCCAATGGACATTTGCGCATAGCGAAATTGACACCGGCAATATCGACAATCGCCGCAGCAATTGTTCCATATTTTCTGGCGAGGTGCGCGGCGCCGTAACCACAATATCGTCAATCTCGCCGGCCCGCGCCGCAATCGCCAAATCATTCAAATCGCCTTTGACGCAATCATAGAGATCATCACCATTGTTGGGTAATCCAGCCGAATAAATGCCAACGACGTAGATGCCATTGTCAGGCGACCCGACGTGCTGCGCAAATTTTTCGGCTAAATCAGTTGCCCCGACAACAGCAATCCTACGGGAGAACAGGCCGCCGTCGCGGCTCAGGCGGCGTCCCCACGCAGCCGCAATCGCATGCGCCGCCAAGACAAGAGAAACAGCTGAGACAGACCAAGTAAACAACCATACACGCGAAAAATTGTCAGAAATCTTCAGCGCGAAAACAAACGCCAGAAGTCCCAAGACCACGAGAATCCATCTCGACGCAATGGCGCGTATCGCGCCTGCCTGAGACATCACCTGGTCAAATTCATAATACCCGTCACGGCGCAACAACGCTGTCAGTCCGGTGGCGCCAACTATTCCTGCTGCGGCATATTTCTGAAAGTCGAATTCAGACCCCAGCGCAAAGCGATGATAAACATATGCAACGAGTACGGAAGAAGCGATCAATAAAGCAAAATCGACGAGCTGTAGGACATCGCCAAAAAGCGCGCGCGTCACAGACGAGCGCTTGCGGACCCCATCCCGCGAAAATTCGTCAGTCGCTTTCGCTTCAACGTTCACCATGTACCCTTCACGCAGGTCAGCCAAGCAATAACCTTAACCGCGCGATACCAAATAATTCGTAACAATTACAAGCATTTTCAGCCATAGCCGTAGCCTTTGCTCATGAAAGATTTATGGCATTTCGGTGTGGGAATTGCCTATTAAGTGTTGATTAGCAATTTAAGCGCCGAAAAACCGGATTTTTGTCCCATGTCGAAACAATTTGCGACGTTTCATGTGACTTGGCGCGATGCGCCGCGGCGGCCCATTGGTCTGTTCGCCGATGAGCGCGATTACGGTAGAGCCGCGGCAGCAGCCCTGCAGGAGCGATTAAACGCCCTCGCAGAAGAAGGATGGATCATTCAGGAAATAATCCCGGCCGCCGGCCTGGCATCGAAGCAAACAGCCGCATTCACGGTCGTTGCGTTCCGCTAGAGCAAGCTAAGTTTCCCCTTGAAAAATCGTAAATTGTCGGCCATTCCCGGCAAAATGAACCGCGAAACTTATCTTACCGACGAATTTACTGACGAATTGGCCAAAATCGCTCTCTTGGCTGGCCGTTGCATCATGAATTTTTATGAGAATGGCGCGGAAGTCACAAGCAAAGCCGACAATTCGCCGGTAACGGACGCGGATCGCGCAGCCGAAAAGATCATTTTATCCGAACTGGCGCGATTGGCGCCGGGAATACCGATTCTCGCGGAAGAATGCGCCTCGGAGGGGAATATACCCGAATTGGGCGACTTATTCTTTCTTGTTGATCCCCTCGATGGCACCAAGGAATTTATCAACAAGACCGGCGAGTTCACAGTAAATATTGCGCTCATCGAGAAAGAGCGGCCGATCAGCGGCGTTGTTTATGCGCCAGCGATCAACGTGCTGTACGCTGGCCGCACTGGCGCCGGCGCATGGAAAGCAAATTCAACTGTGGATTTCACGCTCGAAGAGCGATCTCCCATTGCAACGAGAAATATACCGGAAAATGGTCTGACGGCCGTTGCAAGCCGCTCTCACCGTTCTCCCGAAACGGACGAATTTCTGGAAAAATTGGAGGTTAAGGATTTTGCCGCGGCGGGGTCATCATTGAAATTTTGCCTTCTCGCCGAGGGCAAAGCAGATGTCTACCCAAGGCTCGGTCGAACAATGGAATGGGACACCGGGGCTGGCCAGGCAGTTCTTGAAGCGGCCGGCGGCTGCGTTCAGATACATCCGTATGGTGATCAATTGACCTATCGCAAGATATCCCGCGGATACGACAATCCATTTTTCATTGCGTGGGGTAGAACGCCGATGCGCGCTGCGCCGTAAATTTTATCCTTGAGCGCCGCTCCAGAAATTTGCTGGAATGGTGACGCCCCGCCGCACCCAGATTTCCCAAAGTGCGCTGCGCTCAATCAATTCAAATTCTGTGTAAAGCAAAGCTTCGGCTTTATCCTTCGTTTCCGCCGTTGCGGGATCGAGATCCAGACGCGGCACAAAAACGACTTTGGCCCCAGCAGCAGCTTGTGCGCCATTTGCACGACAGCTGCGGGCATTCGTCAATATACAGGCAGTATCAGCGCCTGTTAAAATTGCGACTTCCAGACCTTGCTCAGAGATTGTTTTCGCGCGGCTTGCGGCCTCCAGAAGCATGACCGACTGATCGATTGGCGCGAGCGCGAAATACTCTCGCGCCTCGGGTGTTGTGAAACGCCCCTCTTCGACCCAGCGTGCAATCGTAGGCCCGCCCGGTTGAACAAGCGCAAGTTCAGACTTGATGTTTTCCGGCGTGTCTTCTGCAACCTGGCGCTGCAGCGAAAATTGCCCGAATGCGTTGATGATAATCGCCACCGTCCAAAAGCAAGTCAGCGATGAAGCCGTCAGCGCCGTCGCAACGCTGGCGCGGTCATGATTGCTGAATAAGCCGTCATAAAATGGTGAAGATACTGAAAAGCATGTGATCGCCGCAACGATAATGAATACCGGCAGCACATTCGCCCCAGCCAACCGAGCGGCGACAAACGCAACGACGCCCAGCGCAAAGGCCGCGATCCATCCGCGGGCATGCTCACGGCCGCCGAAAACAACCGTCGCGGCGATGATGACGATCGTGCTCATGGCGATACCGCTGAGACCAATTGCTGTTTCACGATTGCTGAAAGTCGCATCCATTGTCAAAACCCCGGATGCCGCCGATGCACGCGCCAGATTTATTCCCGGCGCGAAGTATTCACAAACCCCGGCCAACACTGCAAATGCAATAAGCGTTGTTGCGTATCGGGTAAGGCCACTGCGGCCTGAAAGAAACGGACATGCCGACAAAACCAAAAAGCCCGCGAGCGAAAATACCGGGCTCAATATCCACAATGAATATAACAAGGCGCCGGCGAGCAGCCCCTCACCGCGAGCACGTTTTGCGCTATTATCGGCGCTTGCAGATACAAAGCAAAGCGAACAAACGAGCAGCAACGCAAGGCCGAATTCAGCCGGACCGGCGAATGGAGCTGCGACATATGCGGCGAAAGCGGCGGAAATCAATACTGTCTGAATTATTGGCAAACGGGACGATGCGATGTGTGAAAGTGAATAGGCAACGATCAGAGCACTAAACGCCTTTGCGACCAGATGTATGCGCCCCGGCGAGTCCGCAAAATAATCGGCGCCCATGATCAAAAACAAATAAAACGGCGATTGCTGATCGACGAGCATTGCTTCGCCGCCAGTGATCGCGCGCGCGGTGGCGATTGGAGCAATCAGATCAACTGTCGGCGAAACGCTTAACAGGGCCGGCGCCATAAAAGCAAAGGCGCAAAAAACCAGCCCGGCTGCGACGGCCCAAAGAAATGTCCATCCGGGTTGCTGCCAGGAAAAAAGCGTCATTACGGCGCGCCGCGCAAATGGCGCGGTCCGGCGCCAGCCGAACTCTTCAAAATCTTCAATGGTCGTTTCTTTGCCGCTCATTGATCCGCCCCGCAGAACTAATGTGCCATTCCGGATCAGCCCGGAAATCGTTAACGAAAGAACTGCAAATGACCTGCCGTTAACCACGCTAACGTCGAAGAGGCTTGGAAATTTGAGCCATAACGCGCTAGCTTGTTGATGTCTGGAGAAATTCCGAAGCTTAATGCGAACGCTTTTTCACATGCGCACCGACCCCGCTTGCCGGTTCATTCGGCTGGTGTTAGCCGAAAAAGGCCTGCCAGCGCAGCAGGTTGAAAAGGCTATTTGGAACGATGAGGACGGCGCGTTAATTGCGGCCAATCCGTCGGGCGAAATTCCTGTATTGGTTGATGAGCCGCCGACCGGCGGTCAAATATCAATTGCGCCAGCAATACCTATCGCAGAATACCTGGAGGACGCCTACTCCACGACCGTTTTAATGCCCTCAACGTCGGCAGCGCGCGCGGAAGCGAGACGACTGTGCGCTTGGATGCTTGGAAAATTTGAGCGCGAAGTTTCACAAAACATTGTCGCAGAGAAAATCGATAAACGGATGATGCGCCGCGGGCAACCTGACTACGAATTGTTGAAGGTGGGGATCGAAGCGCTTGATTGGCACCTCGATTATTTTTCCTGGTTGTTTGATCAACGCACATGGATCGCCGGTGAGACTATGACGCTCGCTGACTTTTCGGCAGCCGCGTATCTTTCATCACTTGACTATGTCGATGCCGTGCCATGGGAAAAATATGCATCCGTAAAAGACTGGTACGCGAAGATAAAATCGCGTCCCAGTTTTCGGCCCATTCTCAATGACCGCGTCGATGGTCTACCGCCGCCAGCTCATTACAATGATTTGGATTTTTAAGTTGTGACGCTAGAGGACGCGGTCAAACACAAGGCCTTGGAATTGGGTTTCGACACTATTGGCATTGCAGAGGCGCGATTGCCGCAAGAGACTTCGGACCGGCTGCATGATTTTGTCAGCGCTGGTTTTCATGGCGACATGGATTGGCTCGCCCAGCGGGTGAAAGAACGCGAAGGTCCAACTGCGCTTTGGCGCGACGCAAAATCCGTAATCGCCGTTGGCGTGAATTACGGACCCGATATCGACCCCATGGAAAACCTGTCGCAACACGATCGTGCAATCATTTCCGTATATGCGCGCAACAAGGACTATCATGACATCGTAAAAAAGCGTTTGAAACGGCTGGCGCGATGGTTCCACGAAGAAACCGGCGACGAGGTAAAAGTATTTGTTGATACAGCGCCCGTAATGGAAAAACCGCTCGCCCAAAGCGCAGGGGTCGGATGGCAGGGAAAACACACAAATCTGGTTTCACGTGAGTTTGGATCCTGGTTGTTTCTCGGAGCTATCTTCACAACCAAAATGTTATTATCAAACGAAAACGAAACTGATCACTGCGGCGCGTGCCGCAGATGTCTGGACGTTTGCCCAACTGACGCTTTTCCAGCGCCTTACCAACTCGATGCACGCAAATGCATTTCGTATTTAACGATCGAGCATAAAAGGCCAATCCCCCGCGAATACCGTTCTGCTATCGGAAATAGAATTTACGGTTGCGATGACTGCCTTGCAGTTTGCCCCTGGAATAAGTTTGCCAAGCACACAAAAGAAGCGGCGTTTCATCCGAGGGAAGATCTGAAAGGGCCGTTGCTGCGCGATCTGGCTATGTTGACGGACGAAACCTTTCGGGGTTTTTTCTCCGGATCTCCAATTAAAAGGACTGGCAGGGACCGTTTTGTCAGGAATGTATTGATTGCAATCGGCAACGCCAATGATCGCGCTTTTGTGGATGTGATCGACGCCTTGATAGAAGACAAAAGCGAACTCGTTCGGGGTGCAGCCGTATGGGCCTTGCAACAGACGGTGTCGGACGAAGAATTTTCACAACGTCGCGAGCAAAAACTATTGCAAGAAACAGCGCCATCAGTGCGTGAGGAATGGGCGGCTTCAGCGAAGCCATTCCTTGACGATGCTTAGATATCTACCGTCACCTGCACGTGGGTTTTCGTCATGTTGGCGTTGTCATCTTCTACCCAATACCAAAATTCATCCGTACCAGTGAAGTTCGGATCGGGCGTATAGGTAATCGTTCCATCCGGATTAACGAAAACGCTGCCATGCTCGGCATATTGAATTCCGTCGACGCTCAGCAAATCTCCGGCATCCGGGTCCGAGTCATTTGCCAGAACGTCGATCACTACAGAACCGTTTCGAGCTACTGTCGCGCTATCAGCAACACCGATCGGCGCAGAATTCGCGAAGTCAAATACGCCATTGTAATTTTCAGGCGTATCAGTCGGTGGAATTTTAGGATCGAAAACGGCTATATTTGCGACCTTAATTAGATCGCCCGTCAACCGGTCTGCAACAAACTGTTCTAACACAGTGACGCTGCGGCCATCTGGCAACGTCCACCAACCCTCTTGTTCTATGGCAATTTTTAAGGACTGCGCGTTGTATTCCGGCCTGTCCCAACCGTCGCCAACAGCAATATCGCCGAGCGCATCCGTTTTTATCCCTGAAAGATAGTTGACTGTATTGTCAATAGTGAACGCCAAATCGCCGATACTTCCGGCGTTCGGTGTATATGTTACAGGCACATCGGCTAAACTGGCGCTGCTCAAAATGCGATCGCCGCTGTCTAGATTTGCATACGGCGTAACGGCATTTAAGATTTCCACGTCAATGAACGCATAGTGAAAGTTGCCGTCGAAGTCGGAGACGAAAACATTCTTGTCAAGTTGAACGCCCGTGTCGAAGCCGTCGATTCGCGCGCCGTTAATGACGAAGTCGATGCTATTCGTATGCAGCAGGAAGCCATACTCGGCGCCAATTGCGGGGTCGCGAGCGGCAGATATGTCCAAATTCTCGAATGTATAGTGAGCGGTGTACTGCAGAAATGCGCCGATTTTGACTTCCCACGCCGTGAAATCCGATATTACTGAACGAACGTCATGCCCTTGTTTTGGTCCGGGCTTAATGACTTCGAGACCGCGTTCAACCGCAAATGCCTCATTGCCTACGAATGACGAAATTGCCGGCTGATAAATCTCAGCCGAATTCCTATAACGCAGCGTTTCCGCATGCGGCGCGTCGTCCGGGTTAATCTTTATCGTTCCGAAGCCTTGCCCGCGGGACATGTAGACAAAACCATGACCCGACGGGATGCCGGCCGCAACGTTATCTACCGCGTCGACCGTGCGTCCCTGGAACCAGAAGCCCGATCCGCCGCGCGCATTATCGAATGCTACGACATCGGGCCCGTCTTTCGGACCACTAGATGAGCCGATCGATTTGATCGCAATATTGTGTGACCAGCGCCCGGTTTCATTTCCGGTCTCTGCCACGAACGCAGAACCGAATGCATCATAAACCGCATTATCGACAATGACGGCATTCGAATCGTGATGGGTAACGCCCCAGCCTGGCGACCCCCAAACTGCATTACCGACCAACATTGCCGGATCATCGAGATCGCTAACGCCGGCGCGGTGGATATGAAGCGAATAACGGCCTTTGACATTAGAATCCGATTCAACCGACGAAAGATCGTCTACGTCAAAGGCGCGGACGGATTTGTCTGTTCGACCGAGCTCCAGAAACTCACCGTATCGAACGTCAATATTGTCAGAATGCATCAGCATGACGTGGCCGCGCTGATGAACGGGAACATCGTCGAAATTCTCGGTTTGAATCTTCACATTGCGAGTGAAATTCGCAACATACGCCTTCAGGTCTGATCGCGGACCGTCGTGATCGTACTGAAGCGCGCGATCAAAATGAATTGTGTTTCCAACAATTGACGTGATGACCAATTCTTCGTCTTGCGTGACGGTTTCCGGATCAAAAGCATTCGCTTGACTGGTGCCCAGGTTTGGCAAGTGGGTGCCGGTTAAAACCAGATTGTCACCGACTTGCCAACCATCCGGAACTTCTTCCAGCGTGATGGATACATCTCCCTTCATGGGATCTACAGCAACTTTCAAAAAAGTATCTTTTTCGGCGCCGTGAATATCTATCGTTCCGTGGCTAATAAGACCGCGGGAAAGCAAATGCGTGTCCCAGGTGGTGTCGATTGGTCCGTTATCGGCAATTTGAATAACGGCTTCGACGCCTGCGTGAACAGGGTTGTCGATCGTTCCGATTGTCAGGTGCCCGGATGGCGAAACAACAAAAGTGTCCACTTCCATGAATGTATCTTTTGTCGTCGAGAATTCGAGCATTCCGTCAACGCGAACAGTAAATAACGATACGTCGCTTTCACCATCATACGTAACTTTGATTCCGTCGCTGATAAGCACTTTGGCGCCTTCGCCCGGCACTTCGCCGCTGGCCCATGTATTTGGATCAAACCATGAGCCATTGTTTACGGCTATGTGAGTGGCGTCAGATACTGGCGTCAACGACAGTAACGCCATGTGCTCACTGGCTTTGGATGGGTCATCGGGATGCGCTTGACCACCGCCATGATCGCCGTGATCATCGCCATGGTCGCTATGATCGCCTTCCCCGGCAATATGGAAATCGACCCGCGCAATGTGGAGTTCGCCGTTTTCATCGCGAACTTCATAAGAAAAATGCGCGTTCCCGGCGAAATCCTCCGCCGGGACAAATTGCACAATTGCGCCGTCAAAAAACACTGTACCATTCACCGCATCGAATACACGAACAAGCTCTAATGAGCCGCCGCTGATCATATCATCATTGGCTAGAATATCATCTACCGTCAATTCGATAGTGTGGTTGGTTTCACCCGTAAAAAAGTCGTTTTGCGCGGATCCGGTAGCGGGCTGCACACCAACTGCGCCGCCAGCGCCAGCCGCAGGCCCGCCAGCGCTAACGCCGCCAGCCGCAGGCCCGCCGGCGTCGGCGCCCAAGTCGATGTCATCCTTACCGAGCGTTTTACAGCCCTCTGCGGCCAGCAATGGCGCCAACAGTCCAGATTTTGCAGCTGTCGCCTTCATCCGACGTTTGCGCGCACGGCGGCCGCGTTTAATTGGCGCGCCGATTTCAGCACCGCTTGAGAGCTGAAGAATTTTATCGATATTAACTGCGCCCGCCGTCATCGCGCCTTGTTTGCTTCGGTACTCAACGCTCATAAATTTGTTCCGCAAATCAAAAGGGGTAACCCTGCAGAGCCCTATTCGTGCACGTATTATATGGCCGCTAAAGCGAACCACGTAACGCGGGAAACTATGTGAAGGGTCTTAGACAAGCGTTCCGCGAAGCGGGACAATGCGGCTCAATTTTTGCGAAAAATGATGATCTGGCGATAGGGTTTTGGTTAGGGGTATGTCGAGAAAAGATCGAATTGCAGCAGAATTCCAATATGCAGCGAACGCAGCGGAAATGAATAAAGTACGAAATCGGTAAATTCCGCGACATATTGTTAAATAGTTGAACGTTTTCCGGACTGGCAATATAGCTTTAGCGGCGCGATTCGAATTCAACCGTGAACCCAAATTATTTTTTGATTTCAAGGTTTCTTCATAGCGACAGCCAGCAAAAACGTTTAGTCACGACTTCTCAAATTATACGATGACGAATGATCGAAATGAAAACTGATTCAGAAATTTCACATTATCATCCGCATCAAAGCGCATAGCGCTGCTCACTGGGATCGTTAATGTCCATCGTCGCATTTATTCCGATCGGCGTCACTATTAACCGCAGCATGACTGGAATTTAAGATTTGCGCGCGGTGCTTTCCGAGGTCTACTGGCCGCGCAATTTTTCTGGTTCGGAATTTGGCGAGTTTTAGGCCGATGCTTTGAAATCCGGCGCCGGCTTTGCATCATCGACTTGCGGCAATGCCTCACACATACCCTCATCGGGTAGATCACCAGATGAATATCCGAACAAATTCGCATCGACAATTCCGCGCTTGACGAATTGATCCGGATCAGCTTCAGGATTCCATTCCAATTCTGTCTTCGCTCGCGAATTGTCGTAAGGAGAAAGCTGCGCGCGCGATTTCCAATCCCGAAAACTTGGTTTTGTGAGACCGCTTTTCTTCGCGAGCAGCCTCTTCGCCCAATATTTTACAATATCTACCAAGAAATATGTCCAGATGGGCGTCGGCTTCGCCCGCACGCTGACGCGATTGACCTCTGATACTGCAGCGAAATAATCCACCGCCGATAGCATTGGTTCACCGATCAAATTATATGACTTCCCAACGGCGCCTGGGGCTTCAAGGGAATTTACCAGACCGTCGGCAACGTCATCAGCCAAAACAAACGGCAAAATGTTCTTTCCGTCACCCCATAATTTGCACGCCGTCGCGCCGCGCCACATCGCAATCCCCCAATGTTGCAAAGGGCCGCCGCGCCCGATAACAATTCCTGGTCGAACGATGGTCAGTGGCAATTTTTTCTCTGTAGAGAGTATTTTTAACGTCTCTTCACACGCGGCTTTCGAGCGCGCATACAAGTTTCGTTGTTCCAGGTTTTCATCGAAAGGCGTGTCCTCGTTGATTATGCGGTCCGCCTGTGACGCATCGTAGGAATCAATTGTGCCGGTGTAAATAAATCGCTCAACATTTTTAGAAAGCGCAGCCTCCCCGATCCCTTTCGTTACGGCTACATCATTCTCGAGGTACCCTTCCCAACTCGTCTCAGCGGCCCTTGCAAGATGGAAAACGCCGGTTACGCCAACCATCGCAGATTGCAAATCATCCATAGATTTCAAATCGCCGGTATAAATGCTCACCCGGCCGTCGCAGCGTTCAAGTCCGCCGCCTTTCCCCCGCGAAAACACACGAACGTGATACCCCTTATCGGCGAGCGCCGTAACAAGATACCGCCCGATAAACCCGGTGCCGCCTATGACAAGAACAGTTTTTCCATTCTCGGCCGCAACATTATTGGACTTGCTTTGAATTGGATCCGTCTGCGCTTGGGAAACATTTTCTGCAGCGGCGTCTAACGTCTGCTCAATAAGTGCGGTAGCGCTGGCGGCGCGCGAAATCGAAAGACGTTGGTCGAGAACCTCACTAAGCGATATGGCTCGGTAAAATGCATCAACAGCGCGCGAAATGGAAAGCCCATAAGGCGATAGCGAATTCAGTGATATAATTTGCCGAACGGCGTTTCGGCAGCCAGTCGATAAAGCCTGGCCCGCAAGATTTAATTGCGCCGCTAACGGCCCAATGACAATGTCGTTCATCGGCGCCTGCTCATACCGATAAACGTCATTGGCAAAATCATACTTTGCCGCAGCGCCGGCGCCGCGCAGCGAAACACTGCGATTGTCGTGACCTTCTGTCATTGAAATATTAAGCGTGATATTTGCGCCAGCTGACACGCCGGTAATTTGCCAAGATTGGAAATGCGTGACCCCGCCGGGAATAGTGATCGGATTTTTCAACCGCACGTGAATATCACTTAGCTCGCCAAACAGGTCTGCGACGAACGCAAAAAGATGCGACCCGATCTCAAACAAAATGTTGCCAGGCTGACGAAGCATCCATAGCCCGAAGGGGCCGGACCTAAGCGGCGCCAAGGGAAACTGCCAGTTAATCTCGATCGTATCGATAGGGCCGATACGCTTAGACTCAATGTCTCGCTTTAAATGGTCATAAGAAGGCAACATCAGGAAATTGTGATTGACGCCGATTTGCACGCCCTTTTTTATCGCGAGTTCGCCTAGCTCGTTGCTCTCTTTTGCGCTAAGGGTCGCCGGCTTTTCGAGAAACACATGAGCGCCTGCGGAAATGATATCTTTTGCGTTTGCATAATGTGCATTGGGCGGCGTTAGAACGTGGATGGCGTCGCATACGCCTTCGGCCATCATTGTGTCGAGCGCAGTATAGACTTTTGCGGGCGCAGCGGCGGCGGCAATTGCGTGGGCCGCGCTTTCTGACAAGTCACATACAGCGACCACCTCAACATCGGAGTTTCGCTTGAGCGCATTAAGGTGCCAAGACGAAATATAGCCGGCGCCAAGTAATCCAACTCTTATTTTTTCGCTATTCATATTGCCCGAAGTCCAGAGTGCGCATCATTTGTATTCAACAATTCTTACTGTTTGGCCTAAAAGCCGCTTTCGCCAGTAGTCAGCCATGCCTAGCAGGTTTGGAAATTTTGAGATCGTCAGGAATAATGAATAAATCGTTGCATTACTTTTAGACTTTCCATCCTTGATCAGATTTCTGCGGTTTCGAAGAAAGGACAACAGATAGAGCGCAAGCAAGCCCAAGCCCAAGCCGTTCGTAAAAAATGCGATCGCTATCGCAACCGCAGGCAGTATCAACCCCCACAGTAGTGCGCGCCGCCGCGACCGGCGGAAATATCCTTCGTGCATATCACCGACTTGTGCGAAGGCATAGCCAGCGCGATATGCGCGGCGCCACCATTGTCCAAAGCGCGTTATGTTTGCATCGTGGAAACACATTTCATGAGCAATGCGAACGATTCGTGAACCGGTTTGTCGAACACGGATGCAAAACTCATCATCTTCAGCGGCAATGATTTCCGGATCGAATCCGCCAGCTTTGTCAAATATTGCTTTACGGACCGAGAAAATGCCGCCGCAAGCCTCGATATCACCTATCGGCCCGTCCCACTCGAGATCACAAAGCCGATTGTAGATGGTGGCATCCGGAAATAATTCCCGGCATCGCCCGGTGACGATGCCGATCTCGTTGTCGCTCTCAAATGCCTTGCTGGCCGCCTCCAGAAAACCGTCAGCCAATTCGCAGTCGCCATCGATAAAAAATATGAGGTCTGCTGCCGGCCACTTCGTTGCAGCGAAAGCAACGCCGGCATTTCTAGCCCTTGCTGCGGTGAATTTTTCCGAAGCATCGAGCGATAAGATTTCAACGCCCGCCGCACGAGCAATTTCGATGCTTTCATCGGTGGAGTCGGAATCGACATAGACAATTTGATCGGAAACTTTGCAAAGCGCGGCGAGGCAGCGGACCAACCGCTCACCTTCGTTGCGGCCGATCGCGACTATCGCAAAATTTTCTATCCTATTGGCCATGATGGTTGAGGTTTTGATTACCGACGGTTTGATTGCCTTAGTCGGGTTGGCGCCCAGTTTCAATTCGATCCGTCGCTGGGTCGATCAATACCATCGTCCATACGCGTCGGCGTCCAGGTTTTTGCAGATTCTCTACCGGCCTTTCCGTATACGCCAATCTTGCTAAACGCGAAGCTGAACAAGCCGCCAATGTCACGGAGACCAATAATTTCTCGCCCAAAACCCAGCCATCCAGCAAAGACCGCCAAAAAGGCGATTACAATGGCGCAAACCGCAACGATTAACGGGGCTGCGTTTCCGGCGATTGCAGCAATGCCCGCGAAGCTAGCGACAGCGAACAAATAAATGAAAAACATGACAAGCGGCGGCGCGAGCATATCCATTGTCAGCGCAAATAATTTGAAGTTTCCAGCAGACAAAGAACTAAAAAGATTTTGAATTGTGTTGCGCTTCGCGAGTCGCCGGGACCCATGTTCCCAACGCGCAGTTTGGCGAATGCGCTCTTGCTGCGAGATCGGGAATTCGCTGGTAACGACAGCGCCTTCGACTAGCCGGGGCGCCAAACCGCGCTTTACAAAATCAACAGTCATCGCCAAGTCCTCAACAATTTCGGAGCTGCCAAACGAACTGGCCGATGCAACACGCCATGGCATCGCTATACCCGATCCTGTAAGGCGCGTTACGCCAAACAGCCGGTCAAGACCGCGCATTCTCACTTTATTGATAAACGCCCACGCAAATACGGCTACGGCCGAAGCTGAGTTTCGCGCCTCGTCGATATCCGCCGACGATTGCGCCGTCATTAAATATAGCGCTTGAACAGGCGCTTCCGATTGCTCTGCTGCGGCCGCTAGCGTTTCGAGCGCGCCTTCTTTCACCACACAATCTGCGTCGATAAATACGACAGTCCCAGGCGGGTCCGACGCTAAATGATCAATGCCAAACTGCAGCGCAAAACCTTTGCCGCGCTGGTTCTGGTTCTCTCGCTCAAGGCACTCGGCGCCGGCTGCGCGTGCTACATCGCAAGTTGAATCGGTGCAATTATCCGCAACAACAATAACGCGGTCCCGTGCTTTCAATTGTCCGGTAATGGACTGAAGGCAATTCTTAATAACGCCGGCTTCGTTATGCGCAGGCACGATAACAGCTATTGTTCGGGTGCGCGCATCGAATTTCCGCCTACGCCTACCGACAAAAGCGCCGGCCACTTCGAGCGCTAGCCAGAACGACATCGAAAAGCCAAGAGCACTCAGGATAAATGCGGGCGTTGATAATACGACATCCATCCAAAATGAACTTTCAATTAGACTTGCTTGTCAAATTCGCAAGAGCGCGACGATCGCCGATAATCAGGGTTAAGCGGCGCGTGCCTTTTTGTTAAACAAAAATTTCAGGACGCCAAAGAACTCAGGCAGCTTTCCCAAGACATCGCCAAACGCGTTGGCCCAGGATGATTTTTTGAATATTCCGCCGGCGAAAACCTGAAGTATATATCGGACGCCGTATATTGCTGCGCCGAAACCAAAAATTACGGCAATGATAAAATACCAAGGCATTCCCGGCGAATATTTACTGGCTGCAACCACGCCAAAAATTGAAAAAACGAATATCGCCGCCGGGAAAGCAAACCCCCAGAAAATATTTCCAATCGTTTCCATGACTCCAAGGCGCTCCGGCGGCCCGCCATGAAGCGAAGCAAGAAAAGCAGATCGAAAACCACCATCCACCTTCTTCGACCACCAACTGGATAAATTTTCTGATTTTTTCCGGGAAATGATCATAGGCTTTTCAGTACGCCATATACGCCCGCCGCGACGGCGCTGACGAATACACAAATCGACGAATGACGCGGTGGCGAGATCACCGCGAAAACCGCCAACCGCCTCAAATGCGTCTGCGCGCATAAAAGCCGCGCCCGTCGAAATACTCTGCGTTTCACCAATGGGCTCGGCAGATTCCAGGACGGATTGATTGGATTGTTTATCGCCGCCTTTTTGAACTACGCCTTCCACAATTGTGACTTCCGGGCGCCGCGCCATAAAACGTTCTGCGTTGCTGATCCAATCCGGATCAACTGCGTCACCTGCATCAATGAACTGGACATATTGCAGGTGCGGCATAATCTTTTTCAACTGGCGATAGCCGGCATTTCGAGCACGGCCGCGCGAATTTAGCGCTTTTTCCGCATGTTCAACTACAACGGCGCCTGCTTTTCGCGCGATCTCTACAGTCGTCGGTGATTTTTTCGTGAGAACGTAAACTATAGCACGGCCGTCGCCCGCTGAACGAATTGTCGCTTCCGGAGAAATCTTTGGATCTTCGCCAACGACGACAATCCCAGTTATTGCAGATTCTTCTCTCGCTACCGTCTTTCCAGCAGTGGCCGTTTGAACAGCTTCAGGTTTTTCTGCCGGCGCTTTAACAGACGCCGCCACGTCTGTGAGCGTTTTTGTCTGTGCTGTTGCACTTACAATTGGTTGCTCCCCGATCACCGGCTGTTTCGGCTTTATTGTGTCAGAAGGGTTGCCTCGGCCTCCCGTCGATTGCGACGCCGACCCATCGTCGCCAGGTGTTGGCGCGCGGTCTGTTTGCAGCGAAAACTTGTCAATCGCATCGTCTTTGGTAGGTTTAATTGGCGGTGCAGTTTCTTCGTCGGCCGCGAGGCCAAAAACCCCATAATCGGTTTTGTCGCGAATAACGCTGCGAATGGATTCCACGCCAACAACCAATTCCTCGGATGAAAACGCATACACCAGCGCCGTATCGGCGATTACATTTATGATCCGCGGCACGCCACGCGATTTTTCTGCGATCAAATCGATAGCGCGATCAGTGAATACGCGCCGGCGACACCCGGCAATCGCCAATCGGGTCTCAATATAAGCATGCACTTCATCGCGGCTAAGCGGCGTTAAATGGAAATCAGAGCCAACTCGCTGGGCGAGCTGCACTAGTTCTGGCCTGTTCAACAGCCCTTTCAGCTGTGGCTGCCCTACAAGAATCAACTGCAAAAGCTGGTCCTTGCCGGCGTTGATGTTTGAGAGAAGTCGAAGTTCTTCGAGCATGTCCAAAGAGAGGTTTTGAGCCTCGTCAATGATCATGACGACCCGTTTTCCTTTCGCATATTCTGAAATGAAAAACGACTGAACGTCGGAAAACAATTCAACATGGGTCTTACCCGAGAATGGCTGACCAAACCCCATCAAGACCCAGCTTAACAGATCTCCTCTGCCTTCCTGAATATTTGAAAGCAGCGCAACCGTGTGCGTATCAGAAAGCTGATCAAGTAACCGGTGGATAAGTGTTGTTTTACCGCAACCAACTTCGCCGGTGACAACAGAAATCCCAGCATGGTTAAGAACGCCGTACTCCAACATTGCATAGGCAAGGCGGTGGGTGCGCCCCCAATACAGAAACGATGGATCCGGCTGGATCGAAAACGGTTTTTCCGTTAGTCCAAAGAATTTTTCGTACATGCCGGCTTACCGTTTCTGATCGCTGGGCGAAATCGAAAGCGAACGCATTAGACGCCAGGCTGCGCCTAATTTGCCGCGATCAAACTTTCGACCTCGTCTTTGAACCGGAAATTGGCGCCGCCAACCTCAAGCGCTTTGCGCAACGACGCAGTTCCGTCCTCCACATCACCGGTCGCTATTTTTGCTGCGCCGAGATGATAAAGAAATTCGGCGTTTCCACTCATGTCGCTCTCGATAGAAGAAAGCAATGTCAGCGCCTTGTCGTAGTTTCCTGCCCGGTAGTTGGCCCATCCCGCAGTATCCACAAAAAATGGATTGCTTTCGTCTTCAAGGACTGCAGAAACATCCACAGCCTCTTGAAGGCTCGCCGGATCTTCTCGCAAATCACTGGTCAGACTGACAAAATTGTTCACGATAATCTTATCATTCGGGCGTTCCTGGATGAGATCGGAATAGAGATCGAGCGCCGCATCAAAATTCCCAGTCGACAGATAAATATCAGCCTTGAAAAATCGAAGCCCAGCATTTTCAGGCGCATTTGCAAGGCCGCCATCAATGAGGCTCGTCGCTTTTTGTGGTTGGCTTGTTCGCAAATAGTATCGGTATAAAAGCTCGTAGGCTTCAATTCGGCCCGGCTCAGCGTCAACCGCGCTTACCAATGCAACTTCAGCTTCATCCAGTTCATCATTAGCGGCCAAAACTTGCGCCATTAAAATCCGCGCCGGATAATTGTCCGGGTTTGAGGCCAATATGCTCGAAAGCTTTTCTTTCGCTTGGTCAACACGGCCTGCACGGATGTATGCAGAAATCAAGACCGACAACGGGCGGCTCTCAAGGGGCTTTCGCTCGTCTTCTGCCGACAGCATTTCGATAACGCCGTCGAAATCTTCAAGGCCTGTCATCGCGAGCGAGCGAATATTGCGCACAATATTTTCGTCGCCCTCATTTTCCAGGGCATCGATAATCGTCGCGACTTCATCTGCTCCACGCCAGTCCTGCAAAGTTAGGCGCGTTGCCGCCAACAATTGAAGATTTGCACGGTCGTTCGGGTTTGATGCAAGCGACTGTGTCAAAATATCTTCGGCGGTCTCAAAATCGCCGTTTCGCCGAAGAAATTTTGCATAGATGTTTCCAACTCGCGCGGACTTTTCACTGGCGTCGAAGGCCTTTCGAAATTCAGCTCTTGCGAAATCGATGTTGCCTTGGGCCTCAAACGCTGCGCCCATTAAGGCCATCGCTTCGAATGAATCCGGTTCGTTATTCAGTGCTGATCGCAAATCCAATATCGCCGCGTCAAAGTCTTTGTCGCCTATGGCCAATCCAGCGCGCCGAATTAGGGCGTCGGTATTGCTCGCATCGCGTTCAAGAATTTCGCCGATTAGCACCCCGGCCTGATCGCGATTGCCCGCCGCCAAATGCATTACCACCATCTTGTTTGTTGCACGCAGCGCCGTTTCGTCGTCCTTCGAATTCATCATTGAACGAACGAGGTCTTCCGCCTCTGACGCTTTGTCTTCGGCGAGATAGAAATCAACCAGCGCAAAACTTAGATTGGCATTCTCCGGTTCTGCTTCAGCGAATTCTCTTAGTTTAGCGGCTGCGGCATCCGCACCGTCCCGTTCATTCAATAGGCGGACAACATCAAGTTTGGCTTCAATGCTGTCGTTTTCAATGCGTGTAATTTCTTCGAGTTCAACCAACGCGCCGTCGAGATCTTCACGCCTGATGAGCTCAATGGCTAACGCTTTGCGATACGCACTGTTATCCGGGAAATTTGCGATTAACTGACGGTAGCCATCTACGGAATCATCTTCCCGGCCCATCAACGTCAAAACTCTTATGCGAAGCAGCTGCAAAATTGCCGCCTCTTTGTTTGTGGCGATCGAGGTGTCCAAAATTTTCAGCGCCTCATCGAATTCTTTCGCCTGCGTGCGTTCAGTAGCGAGAATCGTTGTCGCTTCAGTATGACCAGGCTGGATTGCCAAAGCCTCCCGCGCAAGCCTCAGCGCGTTTTCGGTGTCGCCCAATCGAAATTGCACCGCGCCTTTTAGCGCGAGTGCGTCTGCGTTTCTTGGGTCGATTGCAAGCGCCTTTTCTGCCTGCTCCAGCGCAGTCGTTTCATCACTGCCAATTAAATAGAGTTGCCCCAGCTTTACTTGCGATTCAATGTGTAGCGCATCGAGTCGAACAATGCGTTGCAAAACTCCGTGCATATCACGAAATTCTTGCCGACGCTCGGCAATTTCCGCCATTCCCACTAAGCTTGGCACATGCTCTTCGTTAATCTGCAACGCGCTTTTGAATTGAACGCTGGCCCGACCAAGATCGTCTTCGGCGAGAAACTCCTGGCCGCTGCTGTAATATTTTTCAACCTTTTGTTCCGGCGAAGAACAGGCTGCAGTTATCGATAATGCAAAACTTGCTACGCACAGCTTTAATCCTGAAATTGCGTTCGCGTTCGATCGTTTTGTTCTTAATGCCATGATTGAGTTTGCCTGCTCTCTTTCAATTCCAATTTGAAGTTATTCCGAAAAGGTGCTTTGTCGACCTTTACGATGCGGCCGCCAAACTTGGCGACATCTCCTGATGCTCGATTTTATCGAAATCGCGGTAATTCATGTTGTTCGCTTTCAAAACCTTACGATGCGATTTGGCAATACCGCGCACAGATAATTCGCATTTATTAGCGCTCGATGCTTTCTCAAGCATCAAAACAAGGCCTAGAAACGATAAATCGAATTCACTGACATCGCTAAAATCCAATATCACGTCGGTCTGCAACGATGCCGCCTGGCGGAACACCTTCCTGATCTCTGCGAGATTGTCCTTGCGGAAGCATCCTGAAAGTTTAATGACTGCCTGCTCGGCGTATTCGACCAGCCCGACGTCTGATTTCGAGTCAGCTTCATTGGGCCGACGGCCCAATTGTGGAAGGACCCCAGAGAACAAGATAGCCAATAGCGCCTTTCCATCGTCAAAATAGCGCTTCCACAATGACGGTTCCTCTTTGATGCGCCACAACCATTCGAGGCCAACTTTTTGAAATGCCTTTGGCGCTCGCTTGATCGAACCAGCTGCGAAATCGACAACGGCGCCAAGGTGAGCAATAACCGGTGCATTGAGCTTTTCGCGATTTGCGTCGATCCAAGCTTGGCCTTTTGCTGCGCCCAGCGCAACTACGATAAAGTCGGGCTCAGCGTCATTGATCGCACCCAACGTCGCCGGCGTGCTCATACTATCGACATCACCAAACCCTGGATTCAAAGCGCCAACCGCCTCAACGCCGCCGCCGGCGGCATTCAGCCTTTCGACTGCAGTTTCAGCGGCGCCATCGCGGCCGCCGAAAAAGAAAACGCGAATTTTGCGGCCAACAAAATCTGGCCTGCGATGCAAGGCCTCAAACACATCGGATCCGGCGACCCGTGACGTTACCGGGACACCGAGAAAACGAGCGAGTTTTACGAGCGGCGCGCCGTCGACAAGGCTCAAATTCGCATTCAAAATCTCGCGGCGCGCAACAGGATTGCGCGTTGCCCGCACAAGCCAATTCACATTGGGCGTGACAAAAGAGAGCGGCTCGCCCGTCCTAATTGCGGAATCTATTGTACCGACAGCGCCGTTAATATCAGTAACGTCTACCGGAATCCCAAGGAGACACCATACATCCCGATCAAAATCGTCGCGAAACAACGTCGCTTCACTGCGCCGCTCGTTATTCCGAATTACGGTTCTGGAGCGCCGCTCGGCCCGGATCGATTGTGCGGCGCCAACTGGGGTGTTTTTTGATTGCGGTGTCATCAATTTGAACTTCGAACCTTGCTCGCCAACCGGCATTCTCATCAATTTTCACGCTGGCTGGTGTCCCAGAGCGCAACCTCTTTGAGCAAGGGCCGGGCCAACTGAAAAACTGGATTAATCCCAGCTTTTATGCGGCCAATTTCCCCCCGCGGCTGTGCTGGTTCGGCACAAATCAACCCAGACACGAAAAATTTCGACGGAAGTTAACGGGCCTGTTCACCAAGAATTTATACTAAACAAGCGCTTAAATTTATATGGTTTTTTGAAGAATTCGCCGATTTTCGCTGGATAACGCCGCAAAAAGTCCAACGCCCGGCGGCTTTAGCGGTTGATCAGCGACGCCCCCAACAAAATGTAATGTAAATCCGTCACCGATTATCCGGCTTGTCCCAGTCTTGCACTCGCCAACCAATCCAGATGTCTCGACCAAAATCGGGGCTAAGCGCCGGCGCCGGGCGGCCAAACACCCCCCGCAAAAGCGCCAACCCTCGGCCGATCGCCCATAGAATATTTGCGGTTATTGGTCCCAACGGCCCGTAGTATTTTCGGTAATACCTGTTTCTGGACCGAAAAAAATATTCTGGCAGTCTGGTTTTTTCGCGAGTCATTTTCGCCAATTGGGTTGACCCGCCGGCATCATGTACGAAGGCTGCTTTTTCAATATATTCAATGGAGTAACCAGCTTTTTTAATGCGCCGGCAGTAGTCGCAATCTTCGTAGTATAGGAAAAAGCCTTCATCCATGGGTCCGACTTGCTCGATTACTGACCGCCGAACCATTATGGATGCAAAACTCGCCCAATCCGGCGCTGTCACGGTGTCGTCAGGAAAAATCGGCGTCTCGGCAAATCTAAAAAGCTTGGTTAGCGGGTCCGACTGAGCGCCGTCCACCAATTCGCTTAAAGGGTGATGGTTTCTGAAACGAGACACCTCTTGTTTTCCGTCAGAATTCACAATTTTTGGGGTAACAGCGCCCAGTTGTCGATCATTCTCAAGAGCCGACGCTAACGCGCCGAGGGCGCCGGGTTTGGCTATCGCATCGCTGTTCAAGAAATGCACGAATTCGCATTCAATCGCAGCTAGACCTCGATTGTTCCCGAACGAAAACCCGCCATTTCTCTCAGTTTCAACGAGGTTGAAGCGTTCAGCGTAAGCGCGGGTCGCAAGATTATTTTTCAGAATTGATATTGAGTCGTCCGCCGAGGCGTTATCGACAACGACGACGCCAACATCTTCGCTGGCCATCGACGGCTGAAGTGAATCTAGGGCGTCAATGACTAGCGCCGGCGTCTTATAATTCACAATGATTACGCCAATTCGGTATTTCATAAGTCCTGTCTCAGCCGCCAAACCGCAAATTACGTCTGAGGTCCCTGGCTCAAAATATCCAACATCTTTTTATCCATTCGCCCTTTAAATCAAATTTTGCAGGAATTATAATAAGTTATCGGCAATTGTGTGATCAGCGCCGAAGAATGAACTCTTGCGATAATTGCAAGGATTGAGCGCTCAGGTCGTCTGAACGATGCTTTTACCAGTTCCCAATATTGTTGAATTGGCAGAATGGTAAAAAACGGCTTGCGAATTGCAATTGTCTAAGCGAAACGCTGCGGTGACCCGCCTGGTAATTTTTGGGTTCAGCGAAGCACGATAGTTCGATATTGGGACTTTGGCCTTATGGGTGAAGAATTTTCGGTAGAAGATCTGATAATCATTCTACAGCGACGCTTTTTTTATTTCGTCATACCTGCCGTTGCAACGATTATATTGGGCGTCGCCGGCGTAATGTTGTTGCCGTCCAAGTATACCGCGCAGGGAACAATTCTCGTTGAATCGCAGCAGATTCCAACCGAGCTTGTTCGCTCGACGATTACCGCCTACGCCCAGGAGCGAATTCAAACTATTCGCCAACGCGTGATGACGCGCAATCAAATGCTCGAAGTGGCCAAGAAATTTTCGCTATTCTCCAACGCGAGCGGCTTATCTGAAAGCGAACGCGTCGGCATTATGCGCAACAACCTCAAAGTTAACATGATTACGGCTAGCGGCCGCAGCGGCGCCAATCGCGACGGGACGATCGCCTTTACGGTTTCCTATACTGATCCTGATCGAAATAAGGCGTATTTGACAGCCAATGAATTTATGACGCTGTTCTTGAGCGAAGACGTCCGGACGCGGACTGCCGGCGCATCAAACACAACCGAATTTTTCATTCGCGAAGCAGCACGATTGCGCGATAGTGTAGCAGATCTTGAAGAGAGGATTTCTGAGTACAAGTCGCAAAACGCCGATGCGCTGCCTGAACACTTAAATATGCACCTCGATATGCTGGAGCGCGTAACTCGTGATTATAACAATTCTCAAGCGACGATTGCACAATTAGAGGAAGAAAAACGCTTTCTGGAGACACAACTTATTTCCGGGGCTAGCGCGGAAAATGGCCTTGATCAATTACTCGCACGCCTCGAGGCTGAGCTTGCTCAATTGCGCGCAACATTCAATGACAACTATCCCGCTGTAAAAGCCAAGCGCGACGAGATCGCAGCAATTAAACGCCAGATGGCGCCGAGCGCCGAGATTCAACGGCTGCGTTCAGACCTTGGCGCTGCTGAGGCAGCATTGACCGCATTGGAGCGAACAGATGAACCGGATGTCGAATTAGTGCTGCAAGCCGAACAAAATGTTGAAGCTGCGCGATTGGCGCTTAGCGACAAAATTACTGAAGAATCACGACGCGGCACATCTGATATTGCCGGGGTTCAATTAGAAGGCCGTCTCGCGATTATTGATAACCGCATTCGCATGGCGATGCGCCAAGCCGACAGCTCTCAAGAAAAAATTCAAGAATATCAGCAACGTGTTGCGGCAACGCCTGAGATCGAGCGCGGTTTGGCCGCGCTCTCCCGCGATCACGAAAATCTCTTCCGTGAATATCAAGATGTTCTGAACAAGCAGCAAGACGCTCAACTTGCAGAAAATTTGGAAGAAAATCAGCAAGCAGAAAAATTCTCGATTCTAGAACCAGCGCTGATGCCGGACGCTCCTTCGAGCCCGCAGCGAGGCAAGTTGCTGGCAATGGTGCTTTTCGCCGCATTGGGGGTCGGCGGCGCGATTGCTCTTGGCGTTGAAATGATGCTGCAAACCGTTCGCGGAAGAAATCACCTGACCAACATTGTCGAAAGTCATCCAATCGCTGTCATTCCATACATACACGGCGTTGATGAAAAACGTTTCGCTTTGCCGTTTTTAAACCGTCCGAAAACGGCGCCAGCGTCAATTTAGTAAGGCACTGAGTTAATGGATCGCATACGAGAAGCAATTTCCCGCGCACGCGTCTCAAAAGGCGCAGCAGCGCAGCAGCCAACGCAGAAAAGTACGCTCGCGCCGCAGACTGCGAGTGCGCCCGCAGTCGAGCAGACGATCGCGTCGCCGGAGAGTATTGCAAGCGTCAGCTGCGACTTTGAAAATTTTTCAAAGAACAGAATCATTTCAAATGAACAAGATCCAATATTGAATGCATACCGCGTACTTCGAACGCGTGTGTTGCAAAAAATGGAAACCGAAAATTGGTCTACCATCGCTGTCGTTTCGCCTGGCGCTGGCGCCGGCAAAACTGTGACTGCGATCAATTTGGCGATTGCAATGGGATCGAAAGACGGCATACAGCCGGTTCTTGTTGATCTTGATTTTTACCGTCCAAGCGTGGCGCGCTATCTTGGTATCCAGGAATTTCCGTCCGTTCTTGATTATTTTGAAGGCGCCAAACAAATTGAAGACGTTACCGTACGTCCGGATTTGCCGAACTTGCTGCTGATGCCGAACGAACGCGTGACCCGTCGCGGCGCAGAACATTTGACGTCAGAACGCGCCGATCAACTTATCAACGCAGCGAAAGCGAAGTTTAATTCGCGCGCCGTAATTTTTGATATGTCGCCCTTATTGGGGTGTGACGATACTTTAGCGTTCTTGCCGAAAATCGATTGCGTCCTGATTGTCGCAGCCAGCGGGCAAACACGAGCCCATGAGCTAAAAGAAGCCAAACGCATTTTGCGCGACGTGAACGTTATTGGCACCGTCTTAAATAAGGCTCCCGCTGCGTTAATGCCTAATCAGTATTATTAGCGCGGAGCAGCGCTGACCGCGCTGTCATTTCCTATGAAAATCCACCCGTCGCCTCTTGAATCAAGCGGTAAACTGACCAGTATAGTGAATGGTGAAGATTTGGTTCACACGTTTTTCAAAGTTTTCGGGTAATATTGCGCGAAAACCAGTGCAGGCAACAAAATGAATGTCCCGCAATCCGTAAAACTCGCCGGCATTATATTGGCGAGCCTCGTTGCATATTTTTTATTGCGGACGCTTTTCGCGGGCGAGCCATCGTTGGATGCAATCGCCGCAGACGAAGATGTTTTTAAAGTCGTTACCACAACGGTCGCGCTAGGCGAGTGGCGAGATGAGATTGAAGTCCGCGGACGCACCAAGGCTCTAAAAAAAGTTCTGGTGAAATCTGAAACTGCCGGCGTCGTTGCAAAAACACCAGTAGCGCAAGGGTCGCAAGTCTCGGCGGGCGATGTCTTATGTGAGATAGAAGTTGATGCGAGAAGCGCACAACTGTCCGAGGCGCGCGCTGCACTTGCAAAGGCGCGTCTTGACTATAACGCCGCCATCGAACTGAGCAAGGACGGGTTTCGTTCTGAAACGGGCGTCGCAAGCGCTAAGGCGGCATACGATTTGGCAGTTGCCGCTGTTGAACGCGCAAAGGTTGAATTGTCGAAAACTGAAATCACAGCGCCTTTTGACGGTGTGTTCGATGCCCGCAACGTTGAAGTCGGCGATTTCGTTAATGTTGGCTCGCCATGCGGAACGGTTATCCAACAAGATCCATTTCTGGTCGTGGGCGCGGTGGCTGAAAAAGAAGTTCAGCGAATACGAACTGGCGACAGCGTGAAAGCGGCCCTGGCAACCGGCCAGAACATTGACGGCATCGTCCGATTTATTTCACGTGCGGCCGATCCGGCCACACGAACCTTCCTCGTTGAGATTGAAGTTCCTAACGAAAACGGAGACATCCGCGACGGCGTCACGGCGCAATTTGTAATATTCGCCGAAAACCGAAACGCACATGTCGTTCCACATTCAGCGCTTGTATTGCACGACAATGGCGCGACCGGCGTAAAGACCCTGTCAGACGAGGAACGCGTTGAATTCCAACCTGTATCGCTGCTTGGTGAATCGGACGCCGGCATTTGGGTTGCGGGCCTAAACGGTGACGTGAATGTAATAATACGCGGGCAAAATTTTGTTGAAGCCGGACAAAAAGTTTCGACGACGACAGAAGGTGAGATCAGATGAATTTTCTGATCGACGCTGCGTTCGCCAGAAGCCGCGTAGTTATCACCGCGCTGATTGCGCTCATCCTATTCGGCATTTCCGCCTATCGAAACATTCCTCGAGAAGCTGATCCCGATATTCCGGCTCCGTTTGTCATGGTGATGCTTCCGTTGCCCGGCGTATCGCCCGAAGACGCGGAGCGCTTGCTTATCCGGCCGACGGAATTGGAACTCCAGAAAGTCGAAGGTCTGGTCCAGATGGATTCACTGGCTTTTGATGGTGTCGCACAAATAGCTATAGAATTTGAAGTCACAATAGACATCGACCAGGCAGTGCTTGATGTGCGTGAAGCGGTCGATCGGGCAAAGTCAGAATATCCAACGGATGCTGAAGAGCCGTTGGTGCAGGAATTCAATGTACAAAATCAATTTCCGATATTAACGACCATACTATACGGCCCGGCGCCGGAACGCACAAAGTTTGATTTGGCGAGAAAGCTTGAAGATCGCCTGGCTTCCGCGCCGGGCGTTCTCGAGGCAAAGCTTACCGGATCGCGCGAAGAATTGCTGGAAATCATTGTCCGGCCGGAAACGCTTGAAGCATACGGCATCACTGAAATTGAAGTCATCAATGCAGTCTCTGCGAACAACCGTTTAATTACTGCCGGCGCAATCCGCTCATCAGGCGGGCGTTTTACGGTAAAGTCGCCGGGCCTCGTGAAAGGCGCCGAAGATCTCGGTTCCATAGTTATACGCGCCGGACCTGATGGCGAGGTCACCATTGCTGATATCGCAGAAGTCAGGCGCACATTTAAAGATCGATCCGGTTACGCGCTGTTTAACGGCGAACCGGCAATTGGCATCGAGCTCTCGAAACGCGCCGAAGCCAACATTGTTGAAACAATTGAAGCTGCGCGCGAGATCGTTCTAGAGGAATCAAAGTTCTGGCCCGCCTCGGTGCAATATGAGTTCATCGGCGATCAATCCGTTTTCGTCCGTGATTCCCTCAAAAGTTTGACGTCATCCGTTGTTACAGCCGTTTTGCTGGTGATGATCGTCGTCGTCGCCGCCTTAGGACTGCGATCTGGCTTAATGGTCGGCATCGCTATTCCATCAACCTTCCTGATCGGGTTTTTTCTGATTTCTAGTTTTGGCTACACCTTGAACATGATGGTCATGTTCGGGCTTGTCCTTTCTGTCGGCATGCTTGTCGATGGCGCTATAGTCATCGTCGAATATGCAGACCGGCGGATGGCCGAGGGCGCGAATCGCAAAGCGGCGTTCTCCGAAGCATCAAAGCGCATGTTTTGGCCTGTGGTCACTTCCACTGCAACGACATTAGCGGCGTTCACACCATTTCTTTTCTGGCAATCATTGCCCGGCGAATTTATGAAATATTTGCCGATCACTTTAATTTTCGTTTTGCTGTCGTCGTTGACGGTCGCGCTAATCTTCTTGCCGGTGTCCGGATCGATGCTCGCGACGCCCGACTGGTTGAAGCGAAAATTCAAGACGAAGGGCAAAACAGACGGACCCAAACGCTCGCATGTTGACGACTCCGACCCTTTAACAGGTTCGGGATTCGTCGGTTCTTATTCAAGAGTTTTGGCCCGGCTCATCAAAAGGCCGATCCTCGTGATGTCGGTTTCGATCGGCGTCATGTGGGTTTGCCTTGCCACCTTCAATGCTGTTAGTCCCGATGTAGAATTTTTCATCCGCAATGATGACGATCAGATCAATGTTCTGGTGTTAGGCCGCGGAAACCTGTCTGAAGACCAAAAACTTGAAATAGCCAAGACAGTTTCAGCGCGCATTGAAGACCATCCAGCGATCAAAAATTCTTATCTTCAAACTGGTTTGGAGTTGTCACGCGACAACAATCTCCCGCCAGAAACAATTGCGAAGATTACCGTCAGTCTGAACTATTATTCCGAGCGAGAGCACTCGCGTATTGTGACGGAACAACTGAGAGACAGAGTACAGGGCGTTCCCGGCGTCCTTGTCGAAGTGCGCCAACGTGAAGGCGGACCCCCGGTAGGCAAAGACGCACAGGTTGAGATTTCCGGGCCATCATTCGACGCGATGATGGCCGCCGCGCAAAAGACGCGTAATTTTCTTGAATCATCGAAATCGACAATAAACGGCGCGGAAGTGCCGACCTATATGGATATCGAAGATACGATGCCCCTGCCCGGCATTGAATGGTCTATGGAGGTCGATCGCGCGCTTGCAGGTCGATATGGATTATCGGTTCAGCAGGCCGGCGCCGTATTGCAATTCGTCACTGACGGTTTGCTCATCGACAAATATCGGCCTGACGATTCCGAGGACGAGATCGATATTCGCATTCGCTACCCGGAAGAAAGCCGAAATATTTCGGCGCTGGACACTGTCCGTCTGCAAACGCCCGCCGGGCCTGTTCCCATTTCCAATTTCGTGACGCGCGAAGCAAAACCGCAAGTTGACCGCATTACCCGGCGCAATGGAAACCGCATTATAGAGCTTAAGGCCAATGGTTATACTCGTTTGAGCGGCCACGAAGTTAGTCAAGACAAAGCCATTTCGAATTTGCGCACCTGGCTGGAATCCGACGCTCTCGGAGAGGACGTCACCTGGATCATGCGCGGCGCCGATGAGGAAACTGCCGATGCGGCTGCATTTTTCCAAAGCGCTATGGCGGCGGCAATGTTTATGATTGCGATGATTTTGCTATTGGAATTCAACAGTTTCTATCATTCAATTTTGACGCTCTCAGCCGTTGTTTTCTCTGTATTCGGCGTATTGTTCGGCATCGCTGTTTCCGGGCAATATTTCAGTATCATTATGACCGGCGTTGGCATCGTGGCCCTCGCCGGGATTGTGGTGAATAATAATATTGTTCTAATTGACACGTATCAAAATTTGAGGCGCAAGGGCCTGGCAGTGGAAGACGCCGTTGTCCGGACCGCAGCACAGCGATTGCGACCGGTTTTACTTACGACGGCAACAACCATTCTTGGCCTTTTGCCGATGGTGTTCGAATTGAATGTAAATTATGCGACAGGTGTTGTCGGTTTTGGGTCGTCCGTTTCGGACTGGTGGGTGCTTTTGTCGTCAGCGGTCGTATATGGTCTCGCATTCTCGACCATGTTGACGCTCGTTTTGACGCCGGTATTGCTCGCAGCGCCGACGGTAATCCGTAAGCAAATTCCAACGGCGATCACAAAGATTAAAGGGCGATTCACGGGGTCGCAAGCGCCAAAATCGCTAGGAAATTTAAGCCCGGGAAGCGCCGACTACAAACGAGCCGCCGAATAGCTGCAAGATTTATTCGTCGCTATCGTCTGCATCATCAGAATCCGGCACATCAAAAATCTGGCCAGGATAAATTAAATCCGGATCACGGATTTGGTCTGCATTCGCCTCATAAATAATGGTGTATTGCGCGCCTTGCCCGTAAGCGCGCCGGGCAATACGCCACAGGCTGTTGCCGGGCTGCACAACTACCCGGCCATCGCGCAGGGCGATAGCATCAGCACTGGCGCGTTCAAACGGCAATTCAATCGCGTAGGCTGGACGCCCTTCCATATCGAGTTGCACAACGAGCAATTGATAAACGCCCGGTGGAATTTGCGCTTCAGGAGCGATCCGCCATCGGCCGTTTTCCGACGAAGTCGTCTGCCCGATCAATGTTCGGTTGATGAACAATTGAACGACCCGATCCGGCTCAGCGCGACCGGAGAAAATCACGGCGCCAGAGTCGTCATAGTCAATGACATCAAGCGTCAGCGGCCCTACACCTTCTGGCGGATCACGCGGATCTTGCAATACCTCCGTCGCGCCGCCAGGCGTCGTCCGCAAAACAAGCGGAATATCACCGTCGCGTTCCGGTACATAAATCAAAATTGTTTCTTCTGATCTGATCGTCAATCCATCGGGCGTTGTCATTGAAAGGCTTAATTCAACCGGGCCGGCGTCCAACGGCGTCTCAGTAGCAATCGCCCACGACCCGGAACTTTCCGCTTCGGTTTCAGCCAAATCGTCGCCATTGGCATAAATATTCACTGTTGAGGCCGGTACAGCGCGCCCTGCAATCGTCGCGTAGCCGCTCCGCGTCACATAAACGATATCGAAACTTGGCAAAGCCGACTCTGCGTCACCATCAGGCGCCGCATCTGTCGGCTCGTCAGAGTCCGTGTCCGTGGTCTCGATTGCCGAGTCATCCTCTACGATTTTGAACCGCTCGGCAGCCTTCCAGCCGATGAAACCGATAACAATCAGTAAAAGGACAATAATAACGACACGCACAACGATTCTCCCAATCCACCATGATTTCAGAAATTTACTTTACCCTTCCGGAAATCGGCGTACAATGGCCGGTCAGCGAAAAGAAAAATTAACCAATGAATTCAATTTGCGTTTACTGCGGTTCGCGTCCCGGAAATGATCCGGACTTCAAAAAAGCCGCAATTTCATTTGGAACCGAAGCAGCGAAGCGAAACTGGCGCATCGTTTACGGCGGCGGGAAAATGGGCCTTATGGGCGCCACAGCCGGCGCAGCCCGTGACGCCGGCGGCAAGGTTTTCGGCGTCATTCCAGACTTCCTCGTGGAACTTGAGGGCATCCTAGAAGGCGTTGATCATAAAGTCGTCTCGACCATGCACGAGCGCAAAATGTTGATGTTCGAAGAATCCGACGCAATTTTAACGCTGCCGGGCGGCATTGGCACTTTGGAAGAATTGATCGAGGTCCTCTCGTGGGCCCGCCTTGCGCTTCACCGAAAGCCGATAATTGTTCTCAACTTGAAAGGCTTTTGGTCGCCGTTGAAAGAACTTTTTGAACATGTTGTCGATGAAGGATACGCCGATAAAGAGCTTTTGTCGGACCTAACCTTCGTTGAATCGATTGATGAGGTATTCGAAATCGCTAAATCGGGATTGTTAAGCGCAAAGGTGTGAGCGCCTAGCCACGCTTTCCGGACAACCGCATTCTTATTTTATCGGCGCCGATTAAAGGCAACAACGCGGCCATTTCGGGTCCGCGCTGCTTTCCAGTAATTGCAAGGCGCAGCGGCATGAAGAGGTTTTTTCCTTTGACGCCGGTGCGTTCTTTAACGGCGCTGGATAACTCCGTCCAAGTATTCTCATCAACATTTTCCGGGACCAACTCGGCGGCGACGTTGAGCATTGCTGCATTTTCGATAACTGGGTCGATTTCGCCTTCAATGACGTCAATCCAATCTTCGACATCGCTAAGGCGCGAAAGATTTCCTTTGATTGCGTCCCATAGTTTTTCGCTCACATTCTTGGCTGACAAACGATTTGCAATCGCAGCAAATGGCAATTCGTGAAGAAGTTTTGCGTTCAAACCTTCCAGCTCGGAATAATCGAAGCGCGCCGGCGCCCTGCCAACGCGTTCAAAACTGAATTCATCGCTTAACGTGTCCAGTGACGACACCGGCCGCACCGGGTCGGCAGTGCCAAGCTTTGCCAAAAGACTGGTGATCGCTGCCGCCTCGATGCCGTCTTCCCGCATCGCTTCAATCGAAAGGGCGCCCAATCGCTTTGATAGACCTTCGCCGTCTGCACCTATCAAAAGTGAATGATGCGCGAATTCGGGGGCGCGTCCTGCAAGCGCGTTGAAAATCTCGATTTGCACGCCAGTATTGGTGACATGATCCTCACCGCGCATAACATGCGTGATTTCAAATTCAATATCATCGACGCAGCTTGGCAACGTATAAAGATACATGCCGTCTGCGCGGATCAGCACCGGATCAGAAACGCTTTTCGTATCGACGACTGTTTCCCCGCGAATATGATCGTTCCAACTGACTACATCCCCAGACAACTTGAACCGCCAATGTGGCTTACGACCTTCTGATTCAAGCGCTCGGCGCTCATTTTCGTTTAGGCTTAGCGCGGCGCGGTCATATACTGGCGGCAATCCGCGCGCGCGCTGCAGCTTTCTTTTGCGATCAAGTTCGTCCGCTGTTTCATAACAAGGATATAAAAGACCCGCGTCGATCAATTTGTCGCGCGCTGCATCATATTTTGCGAAGCGTTCTGATTGGTTGAAAGTCTTATCGAATTTCAGGCCAAGCCATTCAAGATCAGCCTTGATGGCGTTCTCAAATTCAATCGTGGACCGCTCTTTATCGGTATCGTCGATGCGCAGGATAAATGTCCCGGCATTTTTGCGCGCCAGCAACCAATTCCAGAGCGCAGCTCGCACGTTTCCGACGTGAAGTTTTCCCGTTGGCGACGGCGCAAATCTAACAACAGCGGTCATTTTGGTCCTTTACTTAACCGGCGTCGCATAACCGGTTCACCGCGCATGGTCAAACATACCCGCCCGCTAGCGCGCGAATTGTGCAGAACCCATCGAAAATTCGTCGGATACTTGAATTGGAGCCGTTAATGTCGTGGTTTGATGCTGTTTTGGCAGGCGCCGCAGCCGCCTTAATATTTTCTACACAAGCGTCGGCAGCGCCCGTCATGGTTCGGGACAATCCCGATAATGGCGAATCCGTATTCGCATCCGGTCTGGGTCGCAGTGTTTCCATAGAGCATGACGGCGTCGCTCGCCGGCGCTTTTAGTCTCCATTATGGCTCTGAAATGGACGGGTGGACGGATTTTCTCACCTTTTGCCTCTAACTTTTGGAGCGCCTGACGCTGCCGAAATTGCATGAAAGAGTGTCAGGAACGGACTACAATTCAAATGATGGAGATTTCGAGGCGTTTGCGGCGCTCGTTAACAATTTTCTGAATTCATCCACCGGTCTGGAAAATTCTACCACGGCGGCCGCTCTCCAAGTGATTATCTGGGAAATTATTGAAGACGGCGCCACCTCATTCGATCTTGAAGTTGGCGCTTTCACGATGAACACGGAAAGTGTTCGCGATGTCGCCAATTCGTTCTGGATGGCGATCGCGAATGGTGATTTTACAAAGAGCAGTTTCGACGTATTTGCCGCTCGCGGCACTCAAGATCTGATTACATTCGATACGCCGCTGCCGGGCGCGCTTCCAATGTTGCTGACTGGTTTTGCCGGGTTTAGTTATCGCGTCGTCGGAAAAAGAACCAAACCGTTGCGATCTAACGATCGCGCCAACCATTTGTAATAGGATAGCGCCGGTCGCGGCCGAAATTCACCGACGTGATTTTCGGACCGGGCGGCGCCTGCCGACGTTTATATTCGGCGACGTACAATAAGTGCTCAATCCGCCGCACCGTTTTTTCGTCAAATCCCAGCTCAACAATATCACGGACGGCTATTTCCTTCTCGACCAGATACTCAAGAATTGGGTCAAGCACGTTATAGGGGGGCAGGCTGTCTTGGTCCGTTTGATCTTCACGCAACTCCGCTGACGGGGCCTTTATGATAATACGTTCGGGAATGACCTCGCCAACGGGGCCTAACAGGTCGTTGGCATGATGTTTATTCCGCCAGCGGCAAAGCGCGTAAACATCAGATTTATAGATGTCTTTAAGCGGATTGTACCCACCATTCATATCGCCATAGAGCGTTGCGTAGCCAACGGACATTTCTGATTTATTGCCGGTCGTCAGAACCATATCGCCGAATTTATTGGAGAGCGCCATCAAGATGACACCGCGAATGCGCGATTGAATATTTTCTTCCGTCGTATCTTTTTCCAATCCCGCGAATACGTCACCGAGCATCTCGTCAAAAGAGTTCACGGCCGGCGTAATTGCAATTGATTGATAACAAACCCCGAGCTTTTTCGCGCAGTCTTCCGCATCTTCAATGCTGTGACTTGAGGTGTATTTGGACGGCATCATAACGCAACGAACGTTCTCAGCGCCCAAGGCGTCGACCGCAATAGCCGCGGTCAATGCAGAATCTACCCCGCCCGATAGTCCCAACACGACACCCCGAAAATGGTTCTTTTGAACATAGTCGCGCACGGCCATGGTTACGGCTCGATAGGCTTGCTCTTCACCATCGACCCAGTTTGAAGCGGGGCCAGCGTCGCATTGCCATACGTCGCCGGACTTCGACCATTCTGTGATAAAAACACCGTCTTCGAATTGAGGCGCACGATGAGATACTTCTCCTTGCGCATCCATTACAAAACTCGCGCCTTCAAACAGAACTTCGTCTTGACCCGCGAGCTGATTTACGAAAATCAACGGCAACCTCGTCGCTTGTGTTCGGTTGCGCGCCGCGGCGACACGCTCGCCAATACCTGTTTCCCGAAAAGGCGACCCATGAGGGACAATAAATATTTCAGCGCCCTGGGAAGCCAAATACTCGCCCGCGCCCGGGAGCCACATATCTTCACAAATCATCAGGCCGAGTTTCACGCCCTTATATTCGATCGGCTCCGGAAACGCCGGCGCTGGCGTGAACCTTCGGGGTTCATCGAATACGCCGTAATTCGGCAAACGTTTTTTGTACCGCGTGTCTTTGATTTCACCGTCAGCGAGAAAAAATCCCGCATTATAAAGATTATCGCCGTCGCGCCACGGTGCGCCAACGATCATCGCCGGACCATTATCAGACGTTTCGTTTGCGAGTTTTTTCACTGCGGCGCGGCATGCTCGCTGGAAAGCCGGTTTTTGCACAAGGTCTTCGGGGGGGTATCCGCAAACCACCAGCTCACAAAAAATCACAATGTCTGCCCCCTGATCCGCAGAAACGTTTCGCGCAGCAAGGATTTTCGCGACATTGCCGTCGACATCGCCAACGATTGGGGGAATTTGTGCGATTGCAATTGTGAGGCGATCAGCCATGAAAATTATCCGCATCTATCGCTGCGTCAATACCAACGATGATGAGTTACGCCATGCGTTAGGCGCTTATGCCTGCAGTTCTTTTGCGAATGCTTGTTCCGGCATCGTCGCAATTCCAGATTTGAATTCTATATGTTGCGCCCAGGCGACAGATGCAAGCGCTTCCTTGCCGGTTACCGCCGGTCGCTCTCCGTTAGCGACCGCTGAAATAAAGAGATTGTCCTCATGCGCTAACGGATCGCGCAAAATCGAGTTCTTATCAAATTCCGCATAACGCTGTTGCATTTCTTCGGCGCCGCTTACCGACAACTCGTGATCGACAAAATTAAATGAGATAACGCCAGAATTCTGGGTGATTTTTATTTCGCGTTTCGGCGACATGGAACGACGGCTAGCCTTCAGCGTAACGACAGCGCCATTTTCCAGCAACAATTCTGCGGCGACGTCATTGTAATCACCGCTCACTTTAGACCTGACTATGTCGGCGCCCGTCATCTGTCGCACGATATCGATATCGTGAATCATTAAATCAAAAATTACAGATACATCTTCACAACGACCAGTGGCAGCAACTTCTCGCACACAATCGATCCTAAACGGCTCGCCTTGGAGCGGCAGCAAGCCGGCGCTTTGGCATACGAAGCGCTCTTGGTGACCAACCTGCAAGACGACATTTTTTGCTTTTGATATCTGGACTAATTCCTCCGCCTCATCAGTCGATAATGCGATCGGCTTTTCCACCAATACGTGCCGAGACCGAAGCATCGCACGCTTTGCAAGGTCAAAATGTTCGCTCGCCGGCGCCGCGATAATCAGCGCGTCCGTTTCTGCAATGATTTCGTCAAACGAGTTGGCTGCATTCGTGTTATGGTGCGTCGCCAATTTCGATGCGCGACTTTTGTCAATATCGTAAATCGCAGTCAATTCCGCGCTATTAAGATCAGCGATTTTAGCTGCATGATAGCCGCCAAAAACGCCTGCGCCGACGACGCCTACTCTGACTTTACCTGACACTAAACGCTCCGGCGTAGATAATTATCGTTGGTATAATCATACCTGCTCCCCCGTTTCGCCATCAACATACATGTGTCTCGCGCCTGGGGAAATCCTGCGAAACCCACAATTCGATAAAACAATGTTTCGTTCTATTTCAGGCGGTTACGCGTTATTCCCGTGCATTTTCCCGAGTTTCTTTGAAGCTATCGGCCAAAATAAAAGCAAGTTCCAGGGCCTGGTTCGCATTCAGCCGCGGATCGCAATGGGTGTGGTATCGCGATGACAGATCGGCTTCGGAGATTTGCTGTGATCCGCCGATGCACTCCGTCACATTCTGACCGGTCATCTCAAAGTGGACGCCGCCTGGATGGGCGCCTTCGGCGCGGCAGATATCCATGAAATCCTTGATTTCGGTGAGCACAGAATCAAATGGCCGCGTCTTGTAGCCGCCTTCAGTTTTAACGGTGTTGCCGTGCATCGGATCGCACGACCAAACAACCTGCCGGCCAGCCGCATGAACCTTCTTGATTAGCGGCGGCAAATACTTCACCGTATTCCCGGCGCCGAAGCGCGCAATCAAGACGATACGGCCTGCTTCATTTTCGGGATCGAGCTTATCCAGTATTTGCAACAAATCGTCTGGATCGAGGCTAGGCCCGCATTTGACGCCAATCGGGTTTTCGATGCCGCGGCAAAACTCAATATGCGCGCCTTCGGGCTGGCGGGTCCGATCGCCAATCCAGACCATGTGCGCTGACGTGTCGTACCACTTTCCAGTCGTTGAATCGGTGCGCGTCATTGCCGTTTCGTAGCCTAGCAACAACGCCTCATGGCTGGTATAGAAATCCACCTCGCGCATGGCGCGGACGCCTTTGCCGTCAATCCCGCACGCTTCCATGAAGGTAATGGCTTCGGAAATTTTGTCGGCCAAAGCGCGGTAGCGGTCTTCCTGCTGGTTGCCCGAAACAAATTCCAAATTCCAGCGGTGAACATTGCGCAAATCAGCGTAACCGCCGCTTGCGAATGCGCGGATTAGATTCAATGTCGCCGCGGCTTGACCATATGCTTTTATCAACCGCTGCGGATCAGGCCGGCGGGAGCTTTCAGAAAAATCCATCCCGTTGATGATATCGCCGCGATAACTCGGCAGCGTTTCACCGTCTTTTGTTTCGATGGGCGAGCTTCTCGGTTTCGCAAATTGCCCTGCTATCCGACCAACTTTCACGACTGGCATCGCGGCGCCGAATGTCAGTGCGACCGACATCTGCAACAAAACACGGAAAGTGTCGCGAATATTATCGGGGTGGAATTCCTTAAAGCTTTCTGCGCAATCACCGCCTTGCAAAAGAAACGCGTCGCCGCGCGCCACATCCGCCAAAGATGCGCGCAAAGTTCGAACCTCGCCGGCAAAAACCAGCGGCGGATAAGACGACAACTCCCCCTCAACTGCAGCCAAGGCTTTCGGTTCCGGATAATCATCCGGAATATGCAGTGCGGGTTTTCCCCGCCAGCTTTCGGGCGTCCAACTCATTTTCATCTCCAACTCATTGAATCTCTAACGCTTTCATCGCTGCACTGCAACAAGTGTGATCAAGGAGTGACAATTCACCTCGCTGCGATTTGACTTCGCGCAAGGCTAAAGCGTGGGTAAGTTGCCGCAAACCAATATGAACCTGGGGTGGATTTGATGAAACAAATAATTCTAGCAGGCGCAGTATTTTTCGGCGCAGCAACCGGCGCATGCGCGCAGCGAGATTTCTCAGAGGTCGAAATCAAGACGATCGAAGTGAGTGACGGCATTTATATGTTGCAGGGTGCGGGCGGGAATATCGGTCTTTCAACCGGCGATGATGGCGCTTTCGTCATCGATGACCAGTTTGCGCCGCTGGCGGATAAAATCCTCGCAGCAATCGACGAAGTCTCCGATAATGACGTTGCATTCGTGTTGAACACCCATTGGCACGGCGACCATACTGGCGGCAATGAAGCTATGGGCGATGCAGGCGCGCATATTGTCGCCCATGACAATGTGCGGAAACGCCTGAAGGAAGGCTTGACCCGCGCCGGCGGCAGGCCGACCGAACCAGCAGCGCCCGGCGCGTTGCCGGTTATCACTTTTTCCCACGCCTTATCATTTCACTGGAATGGCGAAAAAATTCGCGTATGGCATCCTGACAATGCCCATACTGACGGTGATGCAATCGTCTTTTTCAAAGACGCCAATGTCGTTCACATGGGCGATGTGTTCTTTAATGGAAGCTATCCTTACGTCGATCTGGAGTCTGGCGGCGACCTCGACGGCTATATCGCGACACACGAAAAAGTCATGAGTAAAATCGACGGCGAAACAAAAATTATTCCTGGTCACGGCCCGCTTGCGGCAAAGGCTGACCTGCAAAAAACCGTCGATATATTGAAAACTGTCAGAAGCCGTGTTCAGGCAATGATTGACGACGGCAAAACTGAAGATGAAGTTGCCTCCGCAGATCCGCTCGCCGATCTGAATGGCGAATGGGGCGGCGGCTACATCAATGGCGAACGGATGACGCGAACGGCTTATCGCTCGCTCACCGCCGACAACGAATAACCGTTAAACCGCAACTTCAAAGTTGGCTTCCGTTGACGATTTGACATCGTCAACGGAAACGTCGTCTGCAAGTTCCGTCAATTTCATGCCGCCGCCTTCGGCGATCTCAAAGACGCCAAGATTGGTGATCACCATATCAACGACGCCCTTGCCGGTTAGCGGCAGCGAACATTCGTGAAGCAACTTTGGCGCACCGGATTTGGACGTATGATCCATGACGACAACGACGCGCTTGACCCCGGCGACGAGATCCATGGCGCCGCCCATGCCCTTGACCATCTTGCCCGGAATCATCCAGTTGGCGAGGTCGCCGTTTTCGGCGACTTCCATGGCGCCCAAAATCGACAGATCAATGTGACCGCCGCGGATCATGCCGAATGAATCCGCAGAGGAAAAATACGACGTGCGGCGCAATTCGGTGATCGTTTGCTTGCCGGCATTGATGAGATCGGGATCGACCTCATCCTCGAAAGGAAAGGGGCCCATGCCGAGCATGCCGTTTTCGGACTGCAACGTAACGTCAATATCATCATCAATATAATTGGCGACCAAGGTCGGAATGCCGATGCCTAGATTGACGTAAAAACCGTCTTCCATTTCTTTGGCTGCGCGGCGCGCCATGTCATTTCTATCCCAAGCCATTATGCGTTCTCCCGTTCACGCACTGTGCGTTGCTCAATGCGTTTTTCGTGCTCGCCCTTGATAATGCGCTGAACAAAAATACCCGGCGTATGAATGTTATCCGGGTCAAGCGAGCCTAGCGGAACGATCTCTTCGACTTCAGCAATCGTGACCTTGCCGGCGGACGCCATCATCGGGTTAAAGTTGCGCGCAGTTTTGCGGAAGATGAGATTGCCCTGTTCATCGCCCTTCCAGGCTTTGACGATAGAGAGATCGGCAACAAGGCCGGTTTCCATAATGTAGGTTTCTCCGTCGAATTCTTTGTGCTCCTTGCCTTCGGCGATCAAGGTTCCGACACCCGTTTTAGTGAAGAAACCGGGAATGCCGGCGCCGCCAGCGCGACAGCGCTCCGCCAGTGTTCCTTGCGGATTAAATTCCAATTCAAGTTCGCCGGAAAGATATTGGCGCTCAAATTCCTTATTCTCACCCACATAAGACGAGATCATTTTTTTGATCTGACGTGTTTGCAACAACAGGCCGAGACCAAAATCATCAACGCCGGCATTGTTTGATATAACGGTCAAATCTTTCACGCCGGTATCGCGGAGCGCAGCAATCAAATTTTCCGGAATGCCGCAAAGCCCAAAGCCCCCTGACATAACGGTCATGCCGTCAAACACGACACCCTCCAGGGCGGATTTCGCATCGTTAAAAATCTTTTTCATATTGAATTGCTCCAATCGTGCAGCGCCGTGTTAGCGCATCGAAAGTTTCCGGTCCATATCATTGGCACCGAGAAACGTGTTTCGACGACGGACATGTTGTTACCCATCGCTGTCCCGACGCTCCGGTTGAACGAATGGTTTATGCAAAAACTCCATGCCCGCCTCTGGCCCCGCATCGACTTGCGCCAACAATCGTTCGCGATCGAGCTTTCTGAATTGCTGCACATAATCTTCGATAGTCGCACTGTCATGCCCCATTCGCGACAAGGCTTCACGCGCGGCAAGCAGGCTGGACTCCATCGTCTCACGAACAATGAAATCAGCGCCGAGGGGACGCAGTTCGATCTCATGCACGCGATCGTGTGCAACGGCAATAATGACTGCCTGCGGACAGCGTTCGCGCATCGCCGTCACGGCCTGATTGACGGCCTTGGTGTCGTCCATACAGAAAATAATGGCTTTGGCTTCCAGGGCGCCGGCGGTCAAAAGAATATCCAGCCGTGATGCGTCACCGAAATATACTTTAAACCCGAAGCGCTGCGCATTTCGGATGTGTCCCGGATCCTTGTCGATCGCAGTGACGTCTGCGCCGGAGCTGTTCAGCACTTGCGAGATTATTTGTCCCATTCGACCAAAGCCGGCGACAATGACGTGGTCTTGTTTTTGCGGCGCTTCTTCCAGCCCTTCGCTGGTTTCCACAGTGTCGTTCGAAAAACGCATGGCCAGCGCGAGCACCGCTGGCGTTAACGCCATTGAAACGGTGATGATCGCCGACATCAATGTCGACTCGCCATTTGAAAAGAGCGATGCACTGACGCCAAGGCTGATGACGACAAAGGCAAACTCCCCGCCTTGCGACAGGACCGCTGCTGTTTTCATGGCTTCGCCGCGAGCCGCGCCGGCGAGGCGCGCTACAATGAAAAGTAGTCCTGCTTTGATCGCAACGAGACCAACGGCGCCGGCGAATACGATCCACCAATATTGCGCAATGACATTGAGATCGAGGCGCATGCCGATTGAGATAAAAAACAAGCCCAACAAAAGACCACGGAAGGGTTCGATATCGGTTTCAATTTGATGGCGGTAAGATGACTCCGCCAACAACGCGCCGGCAAGGAAAGCGCCGAGCGCCATGGACAGTCCCGCCCATGAAACGGCGAGCGACGTCAGCGCAACCAGAAACAGCGCAGTTGCAGCGAATGCTTCGCGCGAGCCTGATCCGGCGACTAGCCGGAACATTGGATCAAGCGCGTATTTTCCGATGACGACCAACGCAACAAGAACACCGATAGCTTTCGCCGCCGCTGTCCAGTCTGCGCCGTCGCCGCCGGCGCCAGCGATGAACGGAATAGCGGCCAAGAGGGGAATGACCGCGAGATCTTGAAAGAGCAAAATTGAAAAAGAACGGGCCCCATAGGGCGAGTTTTGTTCGCCGCGGTCACGCAGCAATTGCAATGCAAACGCTGTCGACGAAAACGCGAATGACAAACCAGCGATGATGGCCGCGTTCATCGGCATAACGCCGGCGGCGACAAAAAACCCGGCAATCACGGCGCCGGTGATCCCCATTTGCGCCGCGCCCAGCCCAAATATCTGTTTGCGCATGGACCAGAGCCGCGTCAGCGACAATTCTAGACCAATAACAAAGAGAAAAAGGACAACGCCGAGCTCGGCAATATGAAATACGCCCTCTTCCTGATGAAGAAGGTCGAGCATATGCGGACCGGCAATAACGCCGGCAGCCAAATACCCAAGAATTGAACCCAGTTTAAAACGATTAAAAATAGGAACAGCAATCGCCGCTGCGCCTAAATAGGTTGCCGCCTGAACAAGGAAGTCGCCTTCCGCAGTCGCCATCTACTTATCGAGCCCCATCATTTCAGAAAGGCCAAGCGATAGATTGACGTTTTGAATTGCCTGTACGGCGGCGCCTTTTAATAGGTTGTCCTCGGCAGCGACAGCAATTCCGTTCATGCCATCATCGCTAACATCAAAACCGCCAATGACAACGCCCTTTGCGCCGGCGCCGTCTTTCAATTCAGGTGCGCTATCACGCAGCTCAATCAACGGCTCGTTAGCGTACGCTTCTTTATACCTCGCGGCAAACGACGCTTTATCCATCGAAGATTTCAACGGGATGTGCACTGTGACAAGCAACCCGCGAAACGCAGGATGAACGTGCGGCGCAAACCGAATGGGCGTTCCGAGATAACGGGACGCTTCGCGCTCATGCTTGTGACCGACAAGCGCATACGGCATTAGATTGTCTTTTAGGCGTTCAGTATCATTCTTGGGCGAGGGTTTTGTGCCGGCCCCGGAATAACCGGACACACCGACGGCGAACGGCACATCGCGCAAATTATCTATATGCGGCGCCAGCGCCAGCTGCATCGCCGTCGCATAGCAACCAGGGTTAGCGATGCGCCTGGCGCCGGCAATTTTGGCGCGATGGCGCTCAGGAAGCCCGTAAGCCCAATCATCGTCGAAGCGATGATCCGCCGAAAGATCGATGATAATTCTGTGCGGCGCTTCTTTTTCCAGCGCTTCGACAAAAGGCGCAGCGGCGCCGTCGGGCGCTGCGAGAATAACAACGTCGGCGCGTCGGCGCGCGGCCTCGTCGGGCGCCAGCGCTTCAAAGATGCACTCGTCTTTGTCTTCTGGCGCAATCGTCGCGACGCGGCGACCGGCGAATTCTCGGCTTACGGCATAGGCGAGCATCAGTTCGGGATGACCGGCAATCAACCGGATCAACTCGCGGCCCGTATGACCGCGCGCGCCAACCAGGCCAACCAGGAAAGGTTCGCTCATCGATTACTCCTCCCCTTCGAATGATCCCGGTAATTCCGCGATTCGGGCAACGACTTTAGATATTTTCTCAAAATCATTTTCACCGATCCAAAAAACCGTCCACGGGCCGCTTTTCACAGCGCCGTCGGCGATATTGTGATAAAATGAATTGAACCCGTTTTCATTGCGCGAGCGCCAATAAAACGTCTTTGTGTTCTCGCTAAAGGCCCGCCATACGGTGCGCGCCAGTCCCTCGCCGCGGGCGTCCTCGACCACGGCGAATTTGTCGAGATAGATAAAGTCATCAATCTTTGTGAGAATTGCGCCCGCACGGTAGGTCTCGGAAATGTGGGCATCAAAAATTTCCAGGTCGTCCCACCAATCCGGCTTCAGCTTGCGCTCAAAGGCGTCTTCGATAAGCGGTTTTAATTTAGCGCCATTGATTTCGCTTTTGTCCTTATGCTGATAGATATGCTCGCCCATTCGGACAAGCGTGCCCGATCCGCCATGAGTGAAGAGTTCCTTGACCAAACCGGACGGCGTCGTGATGGAGACCGACGTTGAAAGCGGCACAGTATCGAGCAACCGATTGATCTCCTGGACCTTGAGGCGCATGCCGCCCTCAACCCAGTCTGCATTCATCAGTTCGTCGTAATCGGAGGCGAGGTTGATGGAGTGGATTTTTTTTCCGTTCGCATCGAGCAACCCGCCAATCTGGCTCAGAAAAATAATCTTCAGCGGCTGCAAGGCATCGACCAGCGCACGCGTGGCCGAGTCGCCATTGACGTTTAAGAGCTGCCCGCCGGGCGCAATGCCGAGGCAGGTCAAAATCGGAATAGCGCCCGATTGCGCAATCGAGCGGATAAGCCCCAATCGCACATTGTTCGGTTCGCCGACAAATCCATACTTCTCTCGATCAAGATAATCCGCCTCAATGGCGCCAGAGGTAAGAGAATGGGCGGAGACCCCTTGCGCGCGCACCGCCTCGACAAGGCGAATGTTCTCGCCGGTGAATACGTCCCGGGCGACGTCCAGCGCATCAGCGTTTGTCACCCGGAGCCCGTCGATTTTAGGCGTCTCAATTTTGCGCGCCGCCAATGTTTCATCCATCTGCGGGCCGCCGCCATGAAGGACAATGGGCGTCAGGCCAACTGTGTGGAGAAACGCGAGCGCCGCTGCTGTTTCCTCAAGTTGGTCGCGCAGGATAGCGCCGCCGATCTTGATGACCGCGAATTGCGACTGATCGGCGGACGAAAACCGCTGCAAATAAGACCGGATCTCCTTCCCGTCGGACATATTCGACAGGAGCTGGACAATCGTTTCCCGGGTTGAGGCGAGATTTTTGGGATCAGAATTTTTAGACATCTCTTTCGTCAACTTCCTTTGCCCGGGCTCTCACTGGCTTTGCGGCTCATCTGGTCCAACATTTCACTGCGGCTTGCGGC
>JABDJK010000097.1 GCA_013002535.1 Hyphococcus sp. | reverse complement strand
AACCCAATTCTACTGGTCTGTATTAGAAAAATAATGACCAGCGCTTTCAGGATTTCTTCAAACCAAGGCGCGATGGTGTGTGAATAGTCAAGATAGCTCATGTTGAGCGCCGCGATGAGTTCGGTATTGGCAAAGGCGCCAACGACAGCGGCGAAGGCGCCGGCGGTGATGGTCATCAGAACCAGGCGCAAGCGCACGAGTTTGAATGAATCGAATTGCACGAGCGCGGTCAGAAACATCAGGACTGGCAGCGCGCCAAGCATTTTTTTGAAAATGAATTCCAGCGGCATTGTAATCTTTGTTTGTCCGCTTCTCGCTTACATGATTTTAAGGGAAATCAGAAATTCATCATTGCGGGCCTCGCCACTCTCAAATCCGGAAGCGTAGCCGATGGACAATGTCATAGGCAGGCGATGGGCGAGGGTGAAGTTGAAATCGACTTGTCCGCCGAGCGTGTAAAGCACGCGGTCGGGCGCGAATGCTGGATTCGCCCACAAGGCGCCGCCAAAGATAGCCGTGCGCGCATTGGCGAGGAAAAGGCTGGGCGTGCCGATACTCTCAAACCGGTAAGGCGGCAAGTTCCATTCGGCGATGGACTTCGCAAATTCACGTCCGGCAATCTCGTCGATCTCAAAGCCGGGGAGCGTGTGATACTCGCGGTAGCGTTTGACCTCACGATCATCCACATAGTTATTTTTGAATCCGCCGAAATAGAAACTCGATAACGGATTGAGGTCGTTTCCTTCGGCGAAGCCGCCGGAATTGTAAAACCAAACCGATGAGTTTTTGATCGGCAGGGCGAACCCGAAATCAATGCCGCCATGAACGCGGCCGATGGTGTCGCCGCCGGCGCGATCAACATTGGCGTGAAGGTCCCAGCGCCATCCCTTTTCATGATCCACGCTGCCGAGGCTGTCTTGCGTGTTGGTATAGGACAACATGAACTCGGTCGCTAGGAGTTCGGTAAACGTCGTCCCGACATTCTGGTTTTGCGGCAATGTATCGAGCCCGGAGTAATAACCGACCTCGCCGCCAATGCGCAGTACGCGCGGATCGTCATAGATCAACGCTTTTTCGTAACCGAGAATAAAGGCGTCGCCTTTGCGGGCGCGTTTGGTCGGGCCGAATAGGTCGTAGAAATCTGCATCGTTGTGCCAGTAGCGCGCGCGCCAGTTGAGGCCCTTATAGGATAGGTCTGCATGAAATTTTTCGTCGCCCATTAGCGTATCGCTGGGCGACCAGGAAAGCGTCACATCGACTTGGTTGAAATAGGCGGGGTCTTCGAAATTGACATGGATGCCAAACCCGACCTCGCCTTTGTAGCCTTCGATGATCGGATAAATAGACCCAAGACGCAGGCGCCGGCTCGGCTTGTATACGGAATTAACCGGTGCTTCCTTTGCCAAGTCGACATTGTCTTTGGCGTTGCCGGCAGCGAATTGCGCCATTTCCGGACGTTTCTGTTTTAGTTCGTAACCGAGATATTGAATGGCTTCGATGCTGGTAATCGGCTCGCCCTCAAGGCGAACAGGCGTGAAACCTTCGCCGGTGAATTCGAACGCAATCACTGACCCGTCCGCTTGCGGGATCGGTCGAACGAGCCCTGTTTCGGTGTTGGACAGCGCCTGCCATTCTTCGGTTTCAATGTTCAACCGAAAAATATTTGAGACGTTCGTGATGTAGGAGCTAAAATATACGTGTTTTCCGTCGGGCGAAAACGCAGCGCCTTCAGGCTGTTTGTTCGGAATGTGAAATGTCGCGATCGGATCGAATTTGTTTTCGAGCAAATCATCGATGCGCAAAACTTTCAGCGTCTGTTGGCCTGACACAGTCCCCTGCGTCATCGCCATCAATGTACCATCCGGCGAGATATCAAGGTCGAACATATCCTCGCCGAAATCGGCTTGATGGATGAGTTTCCAGTTCTCTTTTCCATAGGGCGGCTCAATGCGAACGAGCGACGAGACCGTATTTAAATGGCGCACGCCCCAGAGCGATCGATCCGCCCGATTGAAAACAAGATCGCCTATCCGGATGTCGCGCAGCAAAACATTTTTTTTGCCGGTCTCAACATCAAGTTGAACAATATCGCGGTGGGCGAGGTTGTCGGTTGTGTACCACGCAGTTTTACTTTCCGGGTCGTAGGCGACGGACGATACGCGGTGCGGCATCGATCCTTTGACGTCGGTCAGTCGGCGAATGCCGCCATCGTTGATGTCGAGCTCGCCGACCATTTCGACAACGCCGGGGAAGCGATATGCGGCGAGCAATGTGCCGCGCTCGGCGTTAAAGAAGGCGCGCGAGATTGAGCCGAGCGCTTCGTTTGATAGCGTCTCACGCTCCGTAATCGGATGGATTCGAATGCGCTCGAGATTTTTTGCCTGAAAATCATGTTCAAAAGCAATCCAGTCGGCCCAGGCTTCGTTCAGGCTTTTGCCGAAGACATGTTTGAACTGACTTGAGTAATACGCCTTGCTGTCCGGCCCGCGGCCGAGCCATTCAACAACCTTGTCCGGACCGTAGGCGATTGAGAGGTAGCTAAAGAACCGCGTGCCATAGAGATAGGCGTTCGCCATGCCGCGGAAGTCGACGGCGGTCCCTTTGGAAACGAGACCAAGTGGTCCGTAAAAATGCGCGTCGTCTCGCACCATGGCGCGGAACACCATTTCGTCATAGGCGCCTTGTGCGCGGCCGACGCCGCCGGCCATCCAGGTCTCTAGGAAAACCGCGCTGCCTTCATGATACCAGCGCGGGGCGTTGACGCGCGGGGTTGCGAGGAAATTATATAAAATTGTGATGGGGTGGGCGCGGTCGGGCATAGGTTTGCCAAAGAACACCTTGCGCCAGAATGCGTCGCGTTCATTCCATACATCAAGCGCCGCGACATGCACCGTTTCATGGTTGATCAGCGAATACATGCGTTCAGCCGCAACGAAGGACTCAAACGTTCGGCTGACCGGCGCCATTTCCAGATGAATGCCATTGATTGGCGATGAGAATGCAGCGCCATTTCCGTAGTCGGATAAATCCATCAATAAAACGGTCGGTTTCTCCCATGGCTCCCAGTTGAAAAGTTCTTTCTGGAAACGCATGGCGTTAATCAGCGTGCCGTTGATGTGGGGGATGCGGTTTTCCTGCGCGATGCCGGAATAAAGGACGCGGACTTCGTCAGTCTCCTGTACCGATAATTTGAATTCTTCCGCCGTTGCACTCGACGAAAACGCGAAGGCGCAGAGCGCGGCTAGCCCTAGAAACGTCTCTCTCATTTCGCCCCCCGACGGTGTTAGTCCCCAGATAAAAAAATGGCCGCCCCGTTTAGGGGGCGGCCGCATATTCAAGTGTGCAACATTTAAGCTGTGAGCCTACTGTTGGCTGTTCAATGCCCGTAAATCACCGCTGGCTGCGAGACCGGCAAGCGCCTGCGGGTTGCCTGCCAATGCCTCAAAGGCTTCCATACCGGCAAGCGAATTCAAGGCTTCCGCGTTACGAGCGACGGCGTCAAGCGCCTCAGCATTTGACGCGAGGGCATTCAACGCTTCCGCGTTTGACGCCAGCGCATTCAAGGCTTCAGCATTTCCGGCAAGTGACTTGAACGCTTCGGCGTTAGACGCCAGCGCATTCATTGCTTCGGCATTGCCTGCGACTGCTTTGAAGGCTTCTGCGTTGGCGGCGAGCGCGGCCAAACCTTCCGCATTTCCTGAAAGAGCTTTCAGCGCCTCAGCATTTGCTGCAAGTGACGCCAAGGCTTCTGGGTTAGCGGCCATCGCTTTGAAAGCCTCGGCATTGGCGGCTAGGGCGTTCATCGCCTCTGCATTGCCAGCTAGTGCGTTCATGGCTTCAGCATTTCCTGCAAGCGCTTTAAAAGCTTCCGCGTTGCTTGAAAGAGCGTTCAACGCTTCGGCGTCAGCGGCAAGCGCATTCATGGCTTCCGCATCGGCTGAAAGCGCCTGCAGCGCTTCTGCGTCGGCCGCCAGTCCTTCAAGAGCGGAGGCGTCCGCAGCCAGCGCTTTGAACGCTTCTGCATCGCCGGCCAGGCCTTCCAACGCTTCAGCGTTTGCGGCCAAAGCCTTGAAGGCTTCGGGATGTCCGGCGAGGGCTTTGAATGCGTTCGCATGTGAGGCCAAAGCGGCTAGCGCTTCTGGCGCTCCGGCTAGCGACTTAAATGCGTTGGCGTTCGCGGCAAGCGACGCAAGCGCTTCCGGCGAACCGGCCATCGCTTCCATAGCTTCGGCATTCGCGGCGAGCGCTTTGAATGCTTCCGCATCACCCGCTAAAGCGGCAAAGGCTTCCGGCGCCCCGGCGAGGGCTTCAAATGCTTTCGGATGCGATGCCAACGCGGCAAGCGCTTCCGGCGCAGCCGCAAGGGCTTTGAACGCCTCGGCGTTTGACGCCAGGGCGGCAAATCCCGGATCGCTGGCGAGTTTGATAAAGTCATCATCATTGATGAGCTTGTCGTAGTGCTCCGTCTGCATAAAGTCGGAGATCTTGTCATCGCCCTGAACGATATCAGCTTTCGTGATTTGGTCATCACGATGCTGTTCGCCGATAGCGATGGTGCCTGCTGCGTCCCCGTTTTTAATGTCAGAGTCTTTGGTGACGAAGTAGACTGCGACGGCCGCCAAAGCGACGCCGCCGGCGATAAGAAGTGTTTTTGAATTCGCAAGGGAATTGGTCATGTGCTGTTCCTTTCATGTCTCCCCTAAAGGTCCTGCTGCACACAGCCTATTTGGGTAGGTGACACGCGATTGTAAGGGGAATCAGCGTTTGAAGGAAAGAAATTTATCCGCCAGAAATTTCGTCGTAAATTCAGCGTATTATGCCGAAAATCATCAGCATTTTCGACTCACTTTTTGACGTTACTGACTAACATTACACCGCAGGTTTTTTTGCTGCGTTGCGGCGTGCGGCGATCATTGCGCGCTTATCCTGCCGCGTTATCGTAAATCGTCCAAACGCCGATCACGATGAAACCGATACCAGCGATCAGGTTTAGCGGCAGCGCCGACAACCAGCTTTCAGCCAGCCGTCCCAACAATACAGCGAGCGCGGTCGATGCGATCAGTGCGCTGGAAGCGGCGAGAAAAACCAGCACAGGGTTTTTGTCTGCGTCCGTCGCGAACAACAGTGTTGCTATCTGTGTTTTATCGCCAAGTTCGGCGAGGAATACGGAAATAAAAATGGTGAGGAAGGCTGTCATAGGGTTCTCCAAACGGGTTCAGGGTATGCTTCAATTAAGTACCTAGCATGCTAGACAGCGCCTCCGCATCGCGCGTTAATGTCGTCAATAACGAACCATGACGTGGGAGGTCATTTATGAAAACAAGAGCCGCAATCGCCATTGAGCCGAATAAACCGCTTGTGATCGAAGAGGTTGACCTTGAGGGACCGAAGGCTGGTGAGGTTTTGATAGAGATTATGGCGACGGGGATCTGCCACACCGACGCCTATACGCTGGAGGGCAAGGACTCAGAAGGTATTTTTCCATCGATCCTCGGTCACGAGGGCGCCGGGATTGTGCGCGAGGTTGGAGCCGGCGTCACCAGCGTTGAGCCCGGCGATCATGTGATCCCGCTTTACACTGCAGAGTGCCGCCAGTGTAAAACCTGTCTTTCACAGAAAAGCAATCTGTGCACGTCGGTGCGCGCGACGCAAGGCCAGGGCGTGATGCCCGACGGCACAAGCCGGTTTTCCTGGAAGGGCGAAAAACTCGCCCATTATATGGGGTGTTCGACTTTTTCGAATTTCACGGTGGTGTCGGAATTTTCCGTCGCAAAGATCCGCAAAGATGCGCCCTTCGACAAGGCTTGTTATGTCGGCTGCGGCGTGACGACAGGCGTCGGCGCGGTCGTGTGGACGGCGGGCGTGGAACCGGGCGCGACAGTTGCGGTGTTCGGGCTCGGCGGCATCGGCCTCAATGTCATTCAGGGCGCCAAGCTCGTCGGCGCCGACAAGATCATCGGCGTCGATATCAATCCGGGCCGCGAAAAGATGGCGCGGGAATTCGGCATGTCGGATTTTGTCAATGTGAACGAGGTCGGCGTTGATAATGTCGTTGATAGGATCATTGAACTGACCGATGGCGGCGCGGATTACTCTTTCGATTGCACCGGCAATACGGACGTGATGCGCCAGGCGCTGGAATGCTGTCACCGCGGCTGGGGCCAGTCGATTATCATCGGCGTGGCGGAAGCGGGGAAAGAAATTTCAACCCGGCCGTTTCAACTGGTGACCGGCCGCGTCTGGAAAGGCACCGCCTTTGGCGGCGCCCGCGGGCGCACCGACACGCCGAAAGTCGTCGATTGGTATATGGACGATAAGATTCAAATCGATCCGCTCATCACCCATACGATGCCGCTGGAAAACATCAACAAAGCGTTCGATTTGATGCATGAAGGGAAGAGTATCAGAAGCGTAATTGTGTACTAAACCCGCTCATCCCCGCGCAGGCGGGGATTCAGATAAGGCAACTCGGCGGGCGAAGCCCGGCATCTTTGTTAAGACTAGATTTCCGCTTTCGCGGGAATGAGCGGTGTAGAGATAAAACAGAAACGGAGAATCCAAATGCCCCTATTCACCCACATTTTGGTCGGATCGAACGACAAGGAAAAATCGAAAGCATTTTATGACGCGGTGCTGACGCCGCTCGGCATCAATTCTATGGGAACTTTTGGCGACACCGGCACGCTGCTCTATGGCAAAGACCAGCCGGAATTCTGGGTGACGTCGCCGGCGGACGGAAACGCCGCGACCCACGCCAATGGCGGCACTATCGGTTTCATTGCGCCTTCGCGCAAAGCGGTTCACGAATTTCATGAAAACGGCGTCGCCAATGGCGGCAAATGCGAGGGCGAGCCTGGCCCGCGTGACGTGATGCCCCATGCTTACGCCGCCTATCTGCGTGACCCCGACGGCAACAAGATCTGCGCCTATTGCATGAAGCCGGAGTAGATTATTATCCCGCTCATCCCGGCGAAGGCCGGGATATCTAATATTGTTCTGCGCAATTGCGGATATAGATTTCGGCCTTCGCCGGAATGAGCAGAACAAAAAATTGGGAGGAAGTTATGCGCATTATATCAACCATCATTTTATTCCTCATCCTTGCCAGCGGCGCAGCGTTCTTTCTTCTGAAGGACAAATCCTACACGCTGAAATTTACCGAAGCGGACATCGACGCGCGCGTATCCGAGCAATTGCCGTTCGAGAAAGACTATCTCTCGATCTTTAACGTGAAGCTCGACAATCCGCGTGTTGATTTGATTGACGGCGCCGGCATGTTTGGGGGCGGCGCTGACGCCATCGTCACGGTCAGTTTCATGGGGCGAGACATCATGGCGTCGGGCGGCACGGATTTTACGAGCGGCGTGCGTTATGAGCCGAGCGAAGGCGCATTCTATCTGACCAACCCGTCAATCACGAATTTAACCCTCAACGGTCTGCCGCCGACGCTGACGAACCGCGCCAAAAACGCCATGTCGCTGGCGCTCGCCGAATTCTATCGCGACCGTCCGATTTACGTTTTGTCCGACGAAGACATGCGCCAGCAAGCGGCGAAGATGGTCCTGCGCGATGTCGAGGTGAAGGACGAGGTCTTACACATCACTATGGGGCTTGCGAAGGATGAGTAGATTTTTGCCTTCCCACGGCTTTACCGAGAGACCCATCTCTGCAAACAAACGCGCGACATGAAACTGAAGGTGATGGGCCCTGCAGTTAAACCGCGGGGAAGCAGAGAATGGCAATGAAACAAATATCCACCGCAAAAATTTTTGACGGGACGCAAGGCGTCTATTCTCATATTAGCGACGCCTGCCAGTGCGAGATGAAGTTCGCGGTATTCACGCCAAAAGGCGAGGGGCCGTTTCCAGTGCTTTATTGGCTCTCTGGCTTAACGTGTACGGAAGAAAATTTTATCACCAAGGCTGGGGCGCAGCGCGTCGCATCGGCGCTTGGGCTCGTTATTGTCACGCCGGACACAAGCCCCCGTGGTGATGACGTTCCCGACGATCCGGACGGCGCGTATGATTTTGGTTTGGGCGCTGGGTTTTATTGTGATGCGACGGAAGAGCCGTGGTCGACCCATTACAAAATGTATTCATATGTCACAAAAGAATTGCCGGCGCTGATCGAGAAAAGGTTTCCGGTTGATGCCGCGCGCGCCGGAGTGTTTGGTCATTCCATGGGCGGGCATGGTGCGCTGACCGTACATTTGAAGAATTCAAAAAAATTCAAAACTTGTTCGGCGTTCGCGCCGATTGTCGCGCCAAGCATAATTCCGTGGGGTCAAAAGGCGCTTGGGAATTATCTTGGTGACGATCCGCTTGACTGGGCGCCCTATGATGCGACGCGGCTTTTAGAGGACCATGGTTCGTCAGACGCGCATATCCTGATCGATCAGGGCGACGATGATAATTTTCTTGAAGAACAATTGCGGCCGGAGCTCTTCAAGGCGGCGTCGGACGAAGCCGGGCAAGCGCTGACCCTTCGCAGGCAAAAAGGCTACGATCACTCATATTATTTTATCTCGACATTTATCGAGGATCATTTGCGTTGGCACGCCGTCGAACTGGGCGATGATTAAAAGGTCCTGCCGGAAAGTGGATCAACCGGCGTCAGGCCCCAGTATTTTTTCGGGTTCGTATAATCGCCGGTGCGCACTTCGTAGTGGAGATGTGCTGCGCCGGCGCTCCCTGTACGGCCGATCGGGCCGAGCGATTGCCCGCGCGCAACGCGAGCGCCAATTTTTACATTAGGTTCAAAGCCAGCGAGATGTGCGTATCGCGTGTATATGCCGCTATCATGGTCGACAACTATCGTGTTGCCGTAATCGTTGCGATACTCTGCTTCGATTATTATGCCGTCGCCGGCAGCGAGCACGGAGCCGCCCTCGTCGCTAAAATAATCAGCGCCGCGATGGGGCGAATATCCGCGATAACCGAAACCGGATGAGAAACACGCCTTGGTCACCGGCGCCTTCAGCAACTCTACGCCATTGATTGGTAAGGTTGCGCCGGCTTTCGCGATGGCGCCATTTGCGCCAGTATCGGGCGCGTTGGAAATCGCGGTGTCACATAAACCGACTGCGGCCTCGTTGACATGTAGTGTTGTCGCTGGCGCCTGCGTTTTTGTCCCGGCAATTTTGATATCGTCATTTTCCGGCGGCAGACTTTCCGTTTCGGGCGTCGTGTTGCTGCTTTCGTGTTCTTCGTCCGTAGGCGGTTTATTTTCGGATTGCGCTGGCGGCGCCGTCCATGGGATCTGTGATGAGGCCCATGAAACGCCGCTATCGATGGTGTCGATATATATCGCCGGGGCGCCGTATTTCGCGCCGCCGATCCAACCAGCCCCCAACAAAATCACCGGTACGCTCAGATTTTTGACTGAACCCAACGCCAATCGGCCGATAATACTCATCGCCGCACTCTCTCATCCCCGGCGCTTAAGCTAGCACGGCATTGTTGAAAAAGTAATGCCCGTTTCGAAAGTGGAATGAAATCGGTTGAAAACCGTCGATATGCTGACGCAGACTGCGCGGCGCGAGGGAATTTACCAAGCGGGATTCAACCAAAGGAGGAATTATATAGATGGCGGCCGGCATTCGATAAATTGATGTGGGCATGCGCGGTGGTCGCCAATCTGTTCGGTGGACCATCGGCGACGCCGTTGTTGCCGCGGGCGGCGAGAACCCGCTATAGACCGCCAATCAAATCGTAATCCTTCTCCTGAAAGACCCCCATGGCGCGTATTCTGATCACTTCGGCTCTGCCTTACATCAACGGGATCAAGCATTTGGGCAACCTCGTGGGGTCGATGCTGCCGTCGGATGTCTACGCCCGGTTCCAACGACAGCGCGGGCACGACGTTTTGTTTCTATGTGCGACTGACGAACACGGTACGCCGGCCGAACTCGCGGCGCGGTCTGCCGGGCAAACTGTGCGCGATTATTGCGCTGAGCAACATGACATTCAGGCGAAGGCCGGGAAGGCGTTTGGTTTATCGTTCGATCATTTCGGGCGCTCTTCCAATGCGCCGAACCATCAACTTACCCAGCATTTTGCGAAGGTTCTGGAAGACAATGGTCTCATCGAAGAACGCGTCGAAAAGCAGGTTTATTCGGTTGACGATCAGCGATTTCTGCCGGACCGCTATGTCGAGGGCGAATGCCCGAATTGTGGCTATGAAAAAGCGCGCGGCGACCAGTGCGATAATTGCGGGCGGCTGCTCGATCCGACGGATCTGAAAAACCCCTATTCAGCGATCTCCGGCTCCAAGAACGTCGAATTGCGCGAAACGCGCCATCTCTATTTGCTGCAGGCGCAATTGCAAGATGAAATCGCCGAGTGGGTTGAGGCGCATCCCGGCTGGCCGCAGCTGACGAAATCCATCGCCAAGAAGTGGTTGAAGGAAGGATTGCGCGATCGCTCGATCACCCGCGATCTGCAATGGGGCATTCCCGTCGCCTATGAAGGTGAAAAACGCGCCGGTTTTGAAAATAAGGTGTTCTACGTCTGGTTCGATGCGCCCATCGAATATATCGGCGTCACGCAAGAATGGGCGCTTGCCAATGACGATGTCAGCGACACTGAATGGAAGCGCTGGTGGCGCACCGACAAGGGCGCAGAAGACATTCGCTATGTTCAGGTCATGGGCAAGGACAATGTCGCGTTCCACACGGTGAGTTTCCCGGCGACAATTTTGGGCTCACGCGAGCCTTGGAAAACTGTTGACACTCTGAAGTCGCTAAACTGGCTGACCTGGTATGGCGGCAAATTTTCGACGTCGGAAAACCGCGGCATATTTATGGATCAGGCGCTGGAATTGTTGCCGCCGGACAATTGGCGCTGGCACCTTATGGCGAATGCGCCGGAGTCCGATGATGCGTCCTTCACGCTTGAGCATTTTGCGTTGGTCGTGAATAAGGATCTCGCCGATGTTCTCGGCAATTTCGTTAACCGCATAACGCGGTTCTGCAAGGCGCGCTTTGGCGAGGAAGTTCCGGCGGCGGGTGAATATGGCGAGGACGAAAGAGGGTTGATCGCGACGCTTCAAAAATCCGTCAGCGCGTATACAGAATATATGGAACAGATGGAGTTTCGTAAAGCGTTTGCGGAATTGCGCGGCATCTGGGTCGCCGGTAACGAGTATCTGCAAGTTGCGGCGCCGTGGACGACAATTAAAACAGATGAGGCGAAAGCGGCGGCGTCTGTCCGGTGCGCGCTCAATCTGATCGTATTATTCGCGGTATTGTCGCGCCCGGTGATCCCGTTCACCGCCGAAAAGATGTTTGCGATATTTGGGCTCAATGATGCGGAGGCCGGCTGGCCGGACGATATTGCGGCGGCGTTGAACCGCTTCAAAGGCGGTGAGGCGTTCATCCCGCCGGATGTACTCTTCGCCAAGATCGAAGACGAACAAATCGAAGAATGGCGCCAAAAGTTCGGCGCCGAGGATTGAGAATTTGATGTCGCTTTCATATTCGGACTGGAGGTCTCACCACTCATTCCCGCGATGGCGGGAATCGAGACTCCAAAGACTTGACGCGCGATGCGCGGCTTCTTCTCTTTTACCGGCCCCCCGCTTTCTCGGGGGTGAGCGGAATTTCGGTGGGTTGTTTTGCGACGGTGTGAGAGTGGTTTGATCGAATGTTGAGAGATGTTATGCGGATAAAAATTTTTGCGTCGGCGATATTGTTTCTTGCAGCCGCCTGCGCCCCTGACGCTGAGCGGGCGGCGGAGCCCGGCCCGTCGGGCCCCAACATCGAAGTCGTAAAGGCGTTGATGGATGCGTTTAACGATCACGATCCCGACGAGATGCGCAAATATTGGCATCACGATGTCACCTGGGTGGAGATCACGGGCGATCGCTCCAGCGTTGTGACGACAAGCGCGGAGCAACTGCATGCGGAGCTTGTCGCCTATTTTGAAGCTTATCCGTCAGTGTCATCCACGCTGGAACAGATTTCGGCGAACGGCGAATATGTCTCTGGCGTTGAGCACCCGGTCTGGGAGCAGGATGGCGAGCGCAAGACGCAACGGTCAAACGTTGTGTATCAAATCGTTGACGGGAAGGTGAAAAGGTTCTGGTATTTCCCTCCGCAAACCTAATTTCGATTTCACAGAAAGAATACCGTCATGATGAAAGACCTTTTCTCGCTCGCTGGCCGCACCGCCATTGTCACCGGCGGCTCACGCGGTATTGGCAAGATGATCGCGCAAGGATTTCTGGAGCAGGGGGCAAAGGTCTATATCACCGCGCGCAAGGCTGAGGCCTGTGATGCGACGGCGAAAGAGCTGTCGCAATTCGGCGAATGCATATCGTTGCCGAACGATCTCGGCACAGTCGCAGGGTGCCACCAGTTTGCATCGCAAGTCGCGGCGAGCGAAAGCGCTATAGATATTCTGGTCAACAATGCCGGCGCTGCGTGGGGCGCGCCGTTTAAGGAATATCCTGAAAGCGGCTGGGACAAGACCATGGATCTCAATGTCAAGTCGCTATTTTTCCTGACGCAAGCCTTGCATGATCCGCTGAAAGCGGCGGCGAGCGCTGACAAACCCGCCAAGGTCATTAACATTGCCTCCATCGACGGCGTCAAAATCAATCCGTGGGAGACTTACGCCTATCAGGCGTCGAAGGCGGCGGTCATTCATTTAACCCGGCGCATGGCCGCGCGGCTCATCGAAGACAATATCTGCGTCTCCGGAATTGCGCCTGGCGCGTTCGCCTCGGAGATGAACAAGGCGACGCGCGACGCGCCTGACGCAGTCGCAAAAATGATCCCGGCGAAGCGCGTCGGCGAACCGGAAGATATGGCAGGGATTGCCGTCTATCTCGCATCGCGCGCAGGGGACTATGTTGTCGGCGACACGCTCGCGGTGGACGGCGGCGTCGCCTATTCCCAGATCGGCCAGACCTGGGAATAATAAACTGCGAAAAATGACGCAAAGGTTTTTTTAGCGTCATTGCCGGGCTTGTCCCGGCAATTCAATAATCTTTGAAACGCGGCGCCGTGGATTGCCGGAATAAATCCGGCAATGACAAGGAAGACGGGAATTGGCGTTCGATGGGCCAATGCTCTAGAATGAAGCAAACATTCAATAACGGTTCAGGGGTGGCTTCTATAATGCGCATTTTCTTGGGGTTTTTGTGCGGCGCTTGCGCCTTGGTCTCAGCCGCGTTCGCGCAGGACCTTCCGGCGCGCGAGTTAGGTGAGGGACCGTATGAGCGCCTGGTTATTCGCGGCGCCACCGTTATAGACGGCGCCGGCGCTCCGCCTGTTGGGCCTATCGACATTGTCGTTGAAAATGGAACCATCACAGAAATAAGACCGGTCGGCATGCCTGGCTTGCCGATCAATGCCGAGGGCCGGCCAGCCCCGGGAACGCGCGAGATAGACGCTAGCGGCATGTATGTTTTGCCGGGGTTCGTTTCGCTCCATGCCCACATTCACGACCAGCAAACCGGTCAGGGCGTAACATCCGATTATATTTTCAAACTTTGGCTCGCACACGGGATCACGACGATTCGCGATCTTGGAAATCGCGGCGGCGCGGCGTGGACATCGGAATTGGCGCGGCGTTCGGCGCGCAACGAAATCGACGCGCCCAACATTTTGCCTTATCCGGTTTTTCGTGGCTGGTCCGCAGGCGAGGTTGATACGCCGGCAGAAGCCCGCGCGCGCATTCGCCAGCTAAAGCGCGACGGCGCCGTCGGCGTCAAATTCTTCGGCGCGCCGGAAGAAATTCTCTGGGCCGGGCTGGAAGAGGCAAAAAAGCAGGGTCTCAAAACCACCATGCACCATGCCCAGCTTGATGTCGCTCATGCTGATGTTCTGGACACTTCAGCGCGCGGCCTTAATTCTATGGAGCATTGGTACGGATTGCCAGAAGCGTTATTCGAAGACAAAACGTTGCAGCATTATCCGCTCGACTACAATTACAATGACGAGCAACACCGGTTCGAAAACGCTGGCAAACTATGGGCGCAGGCCGCGAAACCGGGATCTGAGCATTGGGAATATGTGATGTCGACGCTTTTGGAGCGCGACTTTTCGATTTCGCCGACATTTTCAATTTATATGTCGAGCCGTGATTGGATGCGCTCGCGCCGTGCCGAATGGCATGATGAATACACCATGCCGAGCCTTTGGAATTTTTTCAAACCTGACCGCAACGCCCATGGCTCATACTGGTTCGATTGGGGTACGGAACAGGAAGTCGCCTGGCGCGAAAACTATTCTCTCTGGATGACCTTCATCAACGAATATAAAAATCGCGGCGGCAAAGTCGGCGTCGGCGAAGATGCGGGCTATATCTACTCGACCTATGGCTTCGGTTATGTTCAGGAGATGGAAATGCTGCGAGAGGCGGGATTCCACCCGCTGGAGGTTATCAACGCTGCGACCCTGCAAGGCGCGAAAATCATCGGCCTCGATAACGTCACTGGGTCAGTGCAAGTCGGCAAACGCGCTGATCTGTTGGTTGTATCCGAAAATCCACTGGCCAATTTGAAAACGCTTTATGCGACGGGCCACATCAAGCTTGATCCGGAAACCAACAAACCGACGCGCGTTGGCGGTATTGATTACGTCGTGAAAAACGGCGTCGTTTATGAGGGTGAAAAATTGCGCGCTGACATCAAATCGATGGTCACAGCGGAAAAGGAAAAAAGCGGCATTGCGCCCGGGCCGATGCCGATCGTTGGATTTGAATTGTCAGAATAGGTGAGGAATATCATGAGAAAATTTCTTTTGAGCAGCGCGGCGTTAATTATGTCCGCCAGCATGGCGTCGGCAAACGAATTACGGACAGCGGTTGAGGCCGACTACGAATATATCCTTGACCTCTACAAACATTTCCACGCCAACCCCGAACTCTCCTTCAAGGAAAGCAAAAGCGCCGCGCGAATGATCGCGGAACTGGAGCCGCTTGGCTTCACGATCACTGAGGGCGTCGGCGACAAGTGGACGAAGAAGAAGGTGAAAACCGATGTTGGTGAAGTCCTAGACGGCGTCGGCGGTTATGGTTTCGTCGCCGTCATGGAAAATGGCGACGGGCCGACCTTGATGCTGCGTGCCGATATGGACGCACTGCCGCTGGAAGAAAAAACCGGACTCGATTACGCCTCTAACGTGACACAAGTTGATTATCGCGGACAAGAAGCGCCAGTGATGCATGCCTGCGCTCATGACAGCCACATGGCGATATTGATCGGCGCCGCGCGCCAGCTTGTGAACATGAAGGATCAGTGGTCAGGGACCCTGGTTCTCATCGGGCAGCCTGCCGAAGAGATCGGCAACGGCGCCGTCGCGATGATTGATGACGGTCTCTACGAGAAATTTCCGAAACCGGATTACGTTTTGGCGACCCATACGTCGGGTTGGGACACGGCGGGGGACGTCACCTATACGTCCGGCTACGCTCTGGCCAATGTCGACAGCGTTGACATCATCATCAAGGGCGTCGGCGCCCACGGTTCCGCGCCGCAGATGGTTAGGGACCCGATCGTTGTTGGCTCGCAAATCGTCAATGCGCTGCAAACGCTCATTAGCCGCGAAACCGACCCGTTAAAGTCCGGCGTCGTCACGGTTGGATCGTTCCAGGCCGGCTATAAACACAATATCATTCCCGATGAGGCGCATTTGCAGATCACGGTTCGTTCCTATGAGGACGATGTGCGCGCGAAACTACTCGCCGGGATTGAGCGTATCGCTATCGCGCAGGCCGCGTCCGCCGGGTTGACAGGCGATATGGCGCCGGAGGTCATCATCGAAAAGGATTATACGCCGTCGACCTATAACGATCCGGAAATTACCGAACGGGTCATGACGGCGATTTCAGCGAGCGTCGGTGAAAATCGCGTCTATGAGCGGCCGCCGTCAATGGGCGGCGAAGACTTCAGCCAGTTCGGCCGCACTGATGACGACATTCCGACGGTGATTTTCTGGACCGGCGGCAATGATCCGCAGGCCATGGCGGAAGCCCGCGCCGGCAAAAGACGTTTCCCCCCGGCAAACCACTCACCGCTCTTCGCGCCATTGCCGGAGCCGACGCTGAAAACAGGCGTTGAAGCGATGACCGCCGGCGCGCTGGAATTGTTGGGCGGAAAATAGTTCCAAAGATACGAAGGCGTCGAAAAGGAGCTAATAATGTTAAACTCGAGGGTACGCCCGTCGTTTACGCCGGTTGCCGTTCTAATTTTTCTTATGACTACAGCATGCGCGACGAAGTCGATCGGGCCGTCTGAAGCGGACATCGCTGCAATTAAAGCCATGAACAGAGACGTGCTAAACAAGATGCTTGTGGAGCAAGACACGTCTGCGCTCAATAATGTGGCGCTCGATCAATATTTGGTTGTCGCGCCCGGGGGCCGTGTAGAGACCAAGGAACAGGCTATTGCCGGGATTGATTCGCTTGACGTGCGTGGCTTTGAAATTTCCAAAGAACAAATAATCATTTCAGGCAACACGGTGGTTCATGTCGGCCGTATTGATATTGACGGAACGATGCAACCGATGGGAAAATTTCCGCCGATGAAAATGATGACGACTTTTGTAAAGAGCGATGATGAATGGCGAATGTTGTCGCGGGCGATAACGCCATGCATTCCAATTGCTGTTGAGCTCGGAGCTTGCTGAGCCCGTCTTGATTCGACGCGCTTACCTTTTTTCCAACAACAACTTGCCTTCTTTTTCCATTTTGCCGGTGATAGTCTCGGCAATGGAAGCGAGGAGGCTGGGCAGGGTGACTTCAATGCGCACATGCTGCGGGAAGATATCGATTTGTCCAAAAATATTCTGGCCTAATCCTTTAGCGGAGAATTCAAGCGTATCTTTGTTGCGCCACTCTTCCGTAAATGAAAACATCATGCCGCCGGTCATCTGACCTTTTAGCTTGCCGAAGCCTTGCTGAATGCGCGACCGCGCCTCGTCCTTGCCGAGATCGTGCGAAATCGTAACGGTTACGGGGCGGGGCATATAATTCGACTCCTGCAATATCGCTCAAAGAAATGGTCATAATCGCGGAAAATTCAACCAAATCCGTGATTTTATAGCTTGGCGAGCGCGCGTCCCGATCATTATACTAAAACTCTGTGGTGAGAGGGAAATTTCGGGGGAACAATGAAAACCACGATCGATCTGATATCGATGATGACGCTGTTGCTCGCGGCGGTAATCGCTATGGCGGGGCCGGGCGCTCAGCTCGACTGGTGGCATTTCTCGACTGGATTGAAGATGATCCGCGAGCTTTCATTGCCGATGATTTTATTCGCCGGGGCCAGCGCAGTCGGCCTCGTCATTTCGTTGTTCACAGCTCGTTCAATTGTGGCCGCGCCGTTGATTGCAACGATTTTTGGCGCCCTTGCGGCGTTTACGCCCATCAAAATGAAGCAACTGGTAGCGGAAAATCCGTTCATTCACGACATCACGACGGACTTTGAAAATCCGCCGCCGATTCTTGCGGCAGCCGATGAAGAGCGCAGCAATCCGCCTGAATATGTCGGTGATCAGCAAGTCCGGAATTCGGACCTAACCGTTGCTGGAGCGCAGGCGGAAGCGTTCCCGAAAATGGTGTCGATTTTGGCGACCGGCGACTTCGACGAAAATGTTGATGTCGCCCGTTCAATTGTCAAATCCATGGGCATGAAGATCATCGCTGAAAGTGAAACCGACGGCGTCGTCCTTATTGAGGCCTATGACAAAACCCTCTGGTTTGGATTCATAGATGATTTCATCGTGCGGCTAACGCCGATAGACGATGGAAAAACTGAAATTGACCTGAGGTCCAAGAGCCGGGTCGGCGGTTCTGATCTAGGCGCCAATGCCAAGCGCGCTGGAAAATTCATCGAAAAATTCAATGCCGCGAAATCCGGCTAAGGCGCGGGTGCGTGAACAACGCCTGTGGTTTCGACATCAGCATCATAGCTGACGGTGCCGCCTGATAAACGAGCGCGGTTCTCAGCGACCAGCCTTAAACAAGCCGGGTAAAGTTCGTGTTCGCGCTCAAGGATACGCCCCGCCAGCGTTTCGGCTGTTTCACCCGGCACAACAGGGATTGCGGACTGACCGATGATAGGCCCCGCGTCCATCTCCGACGACACGAAATGCACGGTGCAGCCGGCGACTTTCACGCCGGCGTCAATCATGCGCTCATGAACGTGAAGGCCGCGGAACGCCGGCAGCAAAGACGGGTGAATATTGATCAGCCGCCCGCGCCATTCGGTGACGAATTCCGGCGTCAGAATGCGCATAAATCCGGCGAGGCAGACATAGTCGACCTCGGCCATTTTCAGGCATTGTGTGACGGCAGTATCGAAGTCTTCGCGTGAAGTGAAATCCTTATGGTCGATAACTTCCTGGCGGATGCCGGCGGCTGCGGCGCGCTTTAGCCCTGCGGCTTTCGGACGATTGGATACAACAAGTGTAATCTCTGCGGGATAATCTTCCTTCGCCGCAGCTTCGATCAACGATTGAAGATTGGAACCGCGTCCGGAAATCAAAACCGCGACTTTTGCTTTCGCCATGTCTCAGGCCTCCACCACGTCGCCGATGACGCCGGCAGTCTCTCCAGCATCCTTTAGCGCCGCCGCAATTTCGTCAACCTCGCCAGGCGCACATACGATGACGCCGCCAATGCCGCAGTTAAATGTTCTGCGCATGTCGCTGTCGCTGATCCCGCCGGCGCATTGCAGCCACGCAAACAGGGGCGGCAGTGCAATAGCGTTGTCATCGAACCGAGCGCTTATTCCATCGCTGAGTACGCGCGGCACGTTATCGGTGAGGCCGCCGCCGGTTATGTGTGCAAATGCCTTGACCGATGGGTTGGTCAGCAGCGGCAGGACAGATTTGATATAAATTTTTGTCGGGGCGAGGAGGGCGTCGCCAAGCGAGCGCGTCTCTTCGAATGGCGCCGGCGCAGTGAGGTCGGCGGATGTATCAGCCAAAATTTTCCGAATCAGTGAGTAGCCGTTGGAGTGGGCGCCGGATGATTTGAGCCCGATTAACACGTCGCCGGCGTCTACCTGACGCGGCATCAGATTTTCTCGTTCTACGGCGCCAACACAAAAACCGCCGAGATCAAATTCGTTGGCGGGGTACATGCCCGGCATTTCGGCTGTTTCCCCGCCGATCAGCGCGCAGCTCGCATCGCGGCAACCCGCGGCAATCCCGCTGACGACGTCCGCAGCGATTCCTTCGTCGAGCTTGCCCGTTGCAAAATAGTCTAGGAAAAACAGTGGCTCTGCGCCTTGTGCTAAGACGTCGTTGACGCACATGGCGACAAGATCAATTCCGACCGTATCGTATTTTTCCATCGCGAAGGCGAGTTTCAGCTTGGTGCCGACGCCGTCGGCGCCGGAAACCAGCAATGGGTCGCGAAAGCCCGCTTCCTTCAGATCAAAGATGCCGCCAAACCCGCCCAAAGCCGCTATCGCGCCGGTGCGCGCGGTCGATTTCGCCAGTGGGCCGATGGCCTTCACCAACCGATCACCGGCGTCGATATCCACGCCGGCTTTTTTGTATGCGTCGCTCATGGCGAGGTCATTGCCAAAGACCGGGCTGCATGACAACAACGCTGGCGCGCATTTCGTCCAAATCCGCCAAAAACCTCACGAAAACAAATTGGTAATAGCTCTGAAAATAGTCTCGTTTCTGTCTTAGACCGCCGTTATAATCATTTGACGGCGACCTCGCGCCGATGACGATACAGGATTTGCCCCATGTTGCTTCGCTTATGTGCTGCGGCGTTTAGTTTATTCGGAATTATGGTTCTCGCTGCGGCGCCGGCGCAGGCGATAAGCGATGATGTTTTTATTGTGCCGCGCGTACCTGTGACGGCGACAGCTGATTCCGCAGCGGCGGCAAAGTCTAGCGCTCAAAGTCGCGGGCGACGGCGCGCCATGGACATTCTTTTGCGGCGTCTGACCGGCGAAGAAGATTGGCCGTACTTGCCGCAAATTGCAGCTGGCGATTCCCTGGACGCTGGCGGCGGCATCGTTTTGACCGACCAGGACTTGCGGGATTTGGAATCCGGTTTTGAGGTTTACAGCGAAAAAAGTTCATCGACGACCTATCGCGCTTACATCACATACCGTTTCAAACCGGCGGCCGTGCGACGTTTATTAAAAGACGCCGGCATTGCATACAGCGAGGCGCAAACTCGAACGGCGCTGGTCATCCCGGTTTTGCAAACAGCGAACGGCACATATCTTTGGGAACAAAACAATCCGTGGATGGCGGCATGGAAAGTGCGCCCCTACAATAACGAATTAACACCGATGATTGCGCCGCTCGGCGATCTTGATGATTCATCGACCGTCAGCGCGCGTCAGGCGTTGGCGCTGAACCAGGCTGCACTGGGTGAGATGGCCGTTCGGTATAATGTGAGCCAGGTCATCGTCGCATCCGCCTATCTGCAACAGGTGGACGGCGAAGACCGCCTGCGGGTCCGCCTGATGAATGGCTATCGCGAAAGTGATGGCGAGGCGGTGCTGGACGAGCTTGGGCCAGACGGGGCCAACGATCCGATTGGCGAGAACCGCCTTAATCAGGGGCCGCAATCCAACACCTTTATTACCGCTGAAGTCGGCGATGTTCTGGCAGAGACATGGTTGAAGCAGGAGTCCGGCAATTTCCCGCTTCTCGCGGAGAAATCTATCGAAGCGGCCATCGGCAAATATGCAAATCCGTGGAAGGAACAGACGCTCATTGACCATTCAATCGCATCGGTTCTTGAGGTAACGGCCTATTATCGATCGCTGCGCGACTGGATGAAAATTCGCTCCGCGCTGGTGGCGACGCCGTTGGTCGGTTCTGTGCAAGTCCATTCATTGTCGCGCGGCGGGGCAGAGTTGCTCGTTCGCGCCTATGGCGATCCGTCAAAATTGATTATTGCCATGGAATCGCAAGGCCTGTCGCTTTGGACCGAAGATGGCGAGATGTGGTCCATCTCAACGCCAGCGATGGCGCCCTCCGTCATGCGCCAGAGCCGCCGCCGCGCAGACGTCAACAATTATAACTCGACGCCTGATCGAGCGGTTGGGGCGCAACCGGCGTCGATGAAAATTGATCCGGATGCAGGCCGGTCTGACTTTACGCCGTAATCCTATATCAAACGGCATTTCGGAACGCGCACTGGTAATCGCTCAGGACAACGACAGTCACGACAATGGGAACGCCCACATCACAGATCGTTTTGCCGTTCGCGCAGCGGACGCCGCGATATGACCGCGAGCACTTTATTGTCTCGCAATCGAATGAGGCAGCGTGGCGTGCTGGAAAACAGTGGCTGGCGTCAAAAGAGTATGCCCTGATCATTGCGGGACCGGCATGTTCGGGAAAAACCCATCTAGCGCATGTTCTGGCTCATGCGCAGTTGGGCGCAGGCGACGGTGACGATTATACACAAAGTCCGATTGTGTTGTTCGACGATCTCCCGGTGGATGATCCGCGCGAATTACTGATGATGCTGGCCGAGGTTGATCAATCCGACCAGCGCGCAATCCTGACCGGCGAAGGCAGACCGCGCAGTTGGGCGTGCGGCCTGCCTGATTTGGAAACGCGTCTCGAAGCGATGCCGCGCGCGAGCCTTGAAGAACCGGACGAAGCCTTATTGCGCGCGGTCATGACAAAAATGTTTTCCGATCGCCAGCTGGCAGTTGATAAAAAAATCATCGATTATACCGCGCAGCGCATATCCAGGACTTTTGCCGCCGTTGATGCATTTGTCGCTGCGGCGGACGATTTAATGCTGAAAGAAAAAAAGAATTTGACGAAACCGCTTGTCCGTCTGGTTCTTGATAACCTTTCGGAAGGGTCTGTGATCGCATAAATTGACCCAGAATATTGTTTGAGCAAAAAGGTAATTCTGTGAACCCGCCCGCTGACGGATCGACCAGTCCAAAGGACACTGCGCGCACCGACACAATCGATGCGTCGTCACCAGAGCGGTTTATCAATCGCGAGCTTTCATGGCTGGCGTTCAATACGCGCGTTCTGGAAGAAGCGTTCAACGAAAAGCACCCGATACTGGAGCGCCTGCGATTTCTTTCAATTTCTGCTAGCAACCTCGATGAATTTTTCATGGTTCGCGTTGCCGGCCTACGCGGCCAGGTTCGTGAAGGTGTCGCTGCCGTTACGCAAGAAGGCCTGACGCCGTCAGAACAGCTTAAGCATATCAACGAACACGCCGTCACGCTGATCAAGGACCAGCAGAAATGCTGGCGGGAATTGTCCGAAAAACTTCGTGATGACGACATCATCGTGATGGACGAAAATGATCTCGACGACGATGACGCAGAATGGCTAGGTCAAGAATTCAAGCGAAATGTATTTCCGGTGCTGACGCCAGTCGCGCTTGATCCGGCGCATCCATTTCCTTTTATTCCCAATCTTGGGTTCGTTCTTTGCTTTGAAATGAAACGTGAAGACGGGCGCATCCTTCAGGTTTTGCTGCCGGTGCCGGGCAAGATAGCACGCTTCATCCGCTTACCGGACAGGCCAAACGCAGACGGCGGTCGTCCGCAAATCAGGTTCATGTCGCTGGAGCGGGTTATCGTCCGGTTCATCAATCACCTGTTTCCGGGCTTTGAAGTTTTGGGCCATGGCTCGTTTCGCGTTTTGCGGGACTCCGACGTCGAGATCGAAGAAGAAGCCGAAGACCTCGTCCGGGTATTTGAAACAATGCTGAAGCGCCGCCGCCGCGGTGATGTCATCCGTGTAAAAATTGGTTCAGAAACGCCTGAACGCTTGCGCGAAATGACTGTCGATCGCTTGCAAGCTGCGCCGCAGGATACAGTTGTCGTCGATGGCCTGTTGGGATTGGCGCAGGTCAACGAGCTTATCCCGTCGGAGCGGCCGGACTTACAATTTGTGCCCTATGAACCACGGTTTCCCGAGCGCATTCGCGAACATGGCGGCAATTGTTTTTCCGCGATCCGCGCTAAGGACATTCTTGTTCATCATCCATATGAGTCTTTTGACGTTGTCGTTCAGTTTCTGAAGCAGGCGGCGGCTGATCCGAAGGTGCTGGCGGTTAAGCAGACGCTTTACCGGACATCAAAACAGTCTCCGATTGTTGAAGCCCTTATCGAAGCTGCGGAAGCTGGCAAAAACGTCACTGCGCTTGTTGAGTTAAAAGCGCGCTTTGATGAAGAGGCTAATATTCGGTGGGCGAGGGCGCTTGAACGCGCCGGCGTAAACGTTGTCTACGGCTTCGTGGAGTATAAAACCCACGCGAAACTATCGCTGGTGATCCGCCAGGAAAAATCGGGCGCACGAACCTATACACATATCGGTACGGGCAACTATCATCCGATTACGGCAAAAGTTTATACTGACCTGTCACTCTTCACCTGCGATCAGAAAATCGGCCGCGACGCCGGTAAAGTGTTCAACTTTATTACTGGCTATGCTGCGCCGGAAATGTTTGAAAAACTGGCGGTCGCTCCGCTGACTGGCCGCTCGCATATGACCGCGCTGATCGACAAGGAAATCAAGAACGCCAAGAAAAGCAAAAAGGCCGCAATCTGGGCGAAGATGAATTCTTTGGTCGACGGTGAAATGATCGACAAGCTTTATGAGGCGTCACAAGCCGGCGTTCAGATTGATTTGATCGTGCGCGGCGTTTGTTGCCTGCGGCCGGGCGTCAAAGGGCTATCCGAAAATATTCGCGTCAAAAGTATCGTCGGCCGATTTTTGGAACATGCGCGAATTTACTGCTTTGGGAATGGCGATCACCTGCCAAACCGTCAGGCGCGGGTGTATGTTGCGTCCGCTGATTTGATGCCGCGCAATCTTAATCGGCGGGTCGAGGTATTCTGTCCCGTTGAGAATCCGACCGTTCATCAGCAAATCCTTGATTACATCATGGTTGGCAATTTAAACGATAACCAGCAATCCTGGCGGTTGAAGTCGGACGCGACCTATTCGCGAATATCGCCAAAGGGCGATGAAGAGCCCCTAAACGTGCATCAATATATGATGACTAATCCCAGTCTTTCCGGCCGCGGCGCCTCGATCAAATACAATGCCCCGAAAGCAATCCGTCGCTGGAAATAGCGGTTCGCTTGCGAATCATTCAAGGCTTAAAACGCGATCAATTAATTGAAGGCTACTAGCGCGTGGTTTCAAAAAAAACTCTGCTGTCGAAAAAAGTGAAGACGGCGAAACGTGCGGTCGTGGACATTGGCTCTAATTCTGTCCGGCTTGTAATTTATGATGGTTTTCTTCGCGCGCCGATGCCAATTTGCAATGAAAAGGCGCTATGCGGGTTGGGCCGTGATCTGAATGCTGATGGATCCTTGAACCCGGACGCGGTCAAAGCCGCCCTTGAAACGCTGACCCGATTTCGCCGGATTTTGAAAGTGCATGGCGACCCGACAACCACGGCGATCGCTACATCGGCCGTGCGCGAAGCAAAAGACGGCAAGAAATTCGTTTCCGCTGTACGCAAGATCGGCATCGATGTGTCCGTCATTAGCGGCGCTGAAGAAGCTGAGCTCGCGGCGCTGGGCGTGCTTTCTTATGAACCGGGCGCCACCGGCATAGCGGGCGATCTGGGCGGGGGCAGTCTTGAGTTGATATCGCTCAAAGACGGTGAAATGGGCGACACGGTTAGCCTGAAGATCGGTCCGCTTACATTGATGCAGGCCACCAATAACAATTTGAAAGAAGCCTCAAAAGTTATTGATGACGAACTGGCGAAGGTTTCGTTTCTCGGAAAGAAATCTCTGACAACGCTTTACGCCGTTGGCGGCGCTTGGCGGGCGCTCGCAAAAATTCAGATGCAGTTGCGGCGCTACCCGCTGTCCGTTTTGCACCATTTCGAGTTAAGCGATTATGATGCGCTGGAGGTTTGTAATCTTATTGCGGGCCTCAGCCGTCGTTCACTGGAGGAAATTCCCGGGATTCCGCGACGTCGCATCGATACGCTGCCATACGCGGCTGTAGTGCTGCGCAAACTCATCGAACACATGTCAGCGGAGAGCGTGATGGTGTCGGCGGGCGGTATTCGCGAAGGGTTGCTTTTTCGCGACCTCGACAATGAAACGAAGAAGCATGATCCGTTTCTTGATGCGTGCCGCTTTTATGCGAGGCGATTGGCGCCCGCGCCGGACTACGGTCGCGCTGCGCTGAAGGTTGTGTCGCCACTCTTCAAAGACGCGAAGGAATATGAACGGCTTCGTCTCGCTACGACTTCGCTCATGGACATTGGCGCGTTCTTTCACCCCGATTTACGAGGAAGATTTGCGTTTGATACGGCCATGTGGGCGCCGTTTGTCGGCGTCAGCCATAAAGAGCGGATCTGGACGGCGCTCGCGCTTTTCCGGCGCTATTCGCAGCGACCGGTCGAGCCGCAACATGATCAGGTCATTAGTATCTTGACGTGGGACGAGCAAAACGCCGCAATGCAAATGGGATTGGCTTTACGCTTTGTTGCAACATTTTCACCAAAAGTATCTGCGCCGCTGAAAGGCTGCAAACTATCACTGTCAGGCGGCAAGCTGACATTTCAGGCGCCGGAGAACCGACGCGAGATGATGGGTGAGTCGCCGCGTAAAAGGCTGGCGTTGCTGGCTGCAGCGTTTGAGGCGGAACCGGTCGAGGTTTTCACCTGAATGTCGGCGAAATCAGGTTTCGACCAGTTCGACCGCGCCGCCTTTTAACTTCAGCGCCAGTTGCCCGTGTTTCAGCTTGATCGCCTGATCGCCGTAAATTTCACGGCGCCAGCCGGACAACGCTTTTACATCCGCTGCATCGTTGAGAGCGATAGCCTCAAGGTCGGTGCTGTTCGCAATCAGTTTTGGCGCGACGCCATAGTGTTCACACTGACGTTTCAAAAGCACCTTCAAAAGATCGACCACATCAGGCGGCGGCTTCGCCTTGTCGGTGCGTTCAATTTTCGGCAGTCGATCTTTTGGAACTTCCTGCGCCGCCTTTACGGCGGCAAGGATCCCATTGGCCGCGCCGGAACGCTCAAATCCTTTTGGGATGGACCGAGCTCGCGCGAGGTCATCCTTGTCTTTTGGCCGAACGCGCGAAAGTTCAAAAATTCCGTCATCTTTCATGATGCGATTGCGCGGCGTATCCCGCTTTTGGGCTTCGCGCTCACGCCACTCGGCGAGTTTCATCAGCGTCGCGATTTCGGATTGTTTCACGTTACGCGTTTTCAACCGCCGCCAAGCTTCTGCCGGTTCAACAAAATATTGCGCGGGATCGTATAGGGCATCGACTTCTTCCTGAACCCAGTGCACGCGTTCTTTTTCTTCCAGCGATTTCAGCAAAATCGGATAGGCTTCGCGCAAATGTGTAACGTCAGAAAGGGCATAATGCAGTTGAGCGTCTGTAAGAGGCCGCCGCGACCAGTCGGTAAACCGCGAGCCTTTGTCGATCTTGGCATTGAGCAAGGAACGCATCAGCGGCTCGTAGCCAACCTGATCGCCAAAGCCGCAGGCCATTGCCGCGATCTGTGAGTCAAACAGCGGCGCCGGGACAGCATCCATGAGCTGGTAAAATATTTCGAGATCCTGCCGCGCAGCATGGAAAACTTTGACCATTTTTGGATCGCCCAGAATTTCCAGCAGTGGAGCCAAATCGATGCCGTCGGCCAGCGGGTCGATGATCGCTTCTTCATGAATGCCGGCGACCTGAATAAGGCACAAGATCGGCCAATAGGTCTTTTCCCGCATAAATTCGGTATCGACCGCAGCAAATTCGCCGTCTTTTAGGGAATTACAGAATTCGGCGAGGTCTTTAGTTGTTTTTATTATTCGCATGGAGGCGGCTTTTAACAGCGACCGGTTAATCCGTCACCAACCCAGCGCTGTTCTGGCGCATTTTATCGTTGAGCCGCCGGAACGCTTGACAATGAGCGCCCCCAAGGCCAATTCGGCGCCAACCAGATGCCAATTTCACAAGTATTTTTCAGGATTTCCCATGCACGCCTATCGAAGCCATCATTGTGGCGAATTACGCAAATCTGAAGTCGGGGAGACAGTCCGTCTTTCAGGCTGGGTCCACCGCAAGCGCGACCATGGCGGGCTCTTGTTCATCGACCTGCGTGACCACCACGGGCTGACGCAACTTGTCGTTGAGCCGGAAGCGACGTTCTTTGCGGACGTTGAGGCAGTTCGTCAGGAAAGCGTTATCCGCGTTGAGGGCAAGGTCATTGCCCGCGACGACGAGGTCATCAATCCGAACCTGCCGACGGGCGAAGTTGAAATCCGCCTGGAGAAATTTGAGGTCCTGTCGGCGGCTGATGATCTCCCGCTGCCGGTATTCGGTGAGCCGGATTATCCGGAAGACATTCGGATGAAGCATCGGTATCTCGATCTGCGCCGGGAGACGCTGCACCGGAACATCATGCTTCGCTCAGCCGTCATCAAGACAATACGCGACGGCATGGAAGACAAAGGCTTTACGGATTTTCAAACGCCGATCCTGACAGCGTCTTCACCGGAAGGCGCGCGGGACTTTTTAGTGCCGTCTCGTTTGCACCCCGGCAAGTTTTACGCGCTGCCGCAGGCGCCGCAGATTTTCAAACAGTTGATCATGGTGTCCGGCTTTGATCGTTATTACCAGATTGCGCCGTGTTTCCGCGATGAGGACGCGCGGGCTGATCGGTCGGCGGGCGAATTTTACCAACTCGATCTGGAGATGAGTTTTGTTGAGCGCGCCGATGTGTTTGACGCCGTTGGCCCGGTAACGCGGGACACATTCGCAAAGTTTGCGGGCGACAAAAAAGTCACGGAATATCCGTTCCCGCTCATCACTTACGCAGACGCCATGCGCAAATACGGCACTGACAAGCCGGACCTTCGTTGCCCGATTGAAATGCAGGATGTGTCTGATCATTTCCGTGGTTCAGGCTTTAAAATTTTCGCAAGTATTCTCGATGCCGATCAGCGCCACGTTATATGGGCGATCCCGGCGCCGAAGGGCGGCAGCCGCGCATTTTGCGACCGAATGAATGTCTGGGCGCAGAAACAGGGCCTGCCCGGCATGGGCTATATGATGTTTGGCCACGGGAATGAGGCCAAAGGCCCGCTCGCCAAAAACATCGGTCCGGAACGATCAGATGCGGTGCGTGAACAGTTGGGGCTTGGCGCCGGCGACGCGGCGTTCTTCCTCGCCGGTCTGCCGAAGGATTTTGCCGCCGTCGCTGCAAAAGCGCGGGTCAAGATTGGTGAGGAAATGGAACTCACCAACAAGGACAGTTTTGCGCTTTGCTGGATTGTCGATTTCCCGATGTATGAGTGGGATGAGGAGCGCAAGAAGGTTGAGTTTGGTCACAATCCGTTCTCGATGCCGCAGGGCGGACTTAAAGCGCTCAACGCCGCATCGAGTGACGAGGAAAAACTGAACATCCTCGCTTATCAATACGACATCGTTTGCAACGGTTACGAGCTGGGCTCCGGCGCTATCCGAAACCATCGTCCGGAAATTATGTACAAGGCATTCGAAATCGCCGGCTATGGGCCGGAAGTCGTTGACGAGAAATTTGGCGGCATGCTGAATGCTTTCAAATATGGCGCGCCGCCCCATGGCGGGTGTGCGCTCGGCCTTGAACGCATTGTCATGTTGCTTGCGGAACAGGAGAATATCCGCGAAGTCACCATGTTCCCAATGAACCAGCAGGGCGAAGACCTGTTGCTCGGCGCCCCCGCCGAACCGGATGCGGCGCAGTTAAAAGATGTGCACATCAAAGTAACGCCGCCGATTGTCGAGAAGAAACAGTAATCTAGAAGCCAATTTGCAATTAACGGGCGAGCAGTGTAATTCGCCCGGTCCGTCCCAGGGGCGGCGCATTTTGTTGCGTATTAAATTTCGCCCTGAGGGAGACCAATGATTAAAATTACGAGTGACTTTGACCACGGCAATATCGACTGCGGGACTGCAGACGATCCTGGCAATATCGAGTTGCGCATCAAGCCGGACGGAAAAGCAGACTTCTTTCAGTGGTTTTATTATCGCGTCGATGGCGCTGAGGGTTACAGCCTCACCATGCGCATCAAGAACGCGGCGAAAGCGTCTTATCTTGGCGGCTGGAAGAACTATAATGCCGTCACGTCAACGGACGGCGAGAAATGGACGCGGGTTGAGACCAGTTACGCCGACGATGTCTTGACTATAAGCGATGCGCCGTCAGCGGACACGGTCTATTACGCATATTTCGCGGCGTATCCGACGACGCGATATCGCGAGTTCATGGCAGAGACCAAAAAGTCCGCGGCGCTTGAACATGCGATAATCGGGCAAACCCTCGACGGACAAGATATCGACTATTTCAAATTCGGCGAAGGCGAAAAACAGCTTTGGGTGATTGCGCGCCAGCATCCGGGTGAGACCATGGGCTCTTGGTGGATGGAAGGTTTCTTGCCAGCGCTGTGTGACGAATCAAACGCCGCCGCCGGCGCCTTACGAAATTTTGCGACGGTTCATATCATCCCGTGCATGAATCTCGATGGCAGTGCGCGCGGGCATTTGCGTACGAACGCCGCGGGCATCGATCTTAATCGCGCGTGGCGCAATACGACCATGGACAAAAGCCCGGAAGTTTATCTTGTGCGTGAGAAAATGCGCGAGACCGGCGTTGACTTCTTTCTTGACGTCCACGGCGATGAAGCAATTGCGAACAACTTCCTCGACAGCGCAGAAAACGTTCCGTCATGGACCGATGAAGACGCGGCGCGTTTCAACCACTTTTCCGACTTACTGCTCAAAGAGAGCAAAGACTTTCAGGACAAAGAAGGCTATCCGACGCCGCCGCCCGGCAACGCGAACCTTGATATCGCGACCAATTATGTCGGCGAGACCTGGCGCTGTCTCGCCATGACGCTGGAGATGCCGTTCAAGGACGCGAAAGTAAACCCGAAGCCTGACGTTGGCTGGTCGCCTGAGCGCTGCCGTAGCTTCGCCCGCGAGCATCTCAATGTGATGGCGAAGTATTTTGGGTAATTTCAGATAGTATAGCTTTGATTGCCTCCCTGCGGTCTAACTGCAGGGTCCATCACCTGAGCGTTCAATATGCACTGCAATTTCCGGTGATCGATTCCACGGGCAAGCCGTGGCGAGACAGAAAATAAAAGATGTCGCGCTAGCTCGTGACCAATCTCCGCTGATCGTGGCGGCCCATAGCCAGCAGGAACGGGTCATTTTTCTGGCGCTCGGAGAAAACCGACTTCGACCTTAGTCCCAACCATTTATGACGGATGAGTTCCTGCGCGATGGGCGCGCCCAAGGTCGATCCGGGGCCGGCGAGGATCAGTTTGTCCGGCGCAAATTCTTTGATCGCGACTTCGACTGATTTTGAAAAGTCGTACGTCGTCGTGATCTGTTCGCCGAATGTGTATTGATAAAGCGCATTCAGTTCAGATGATCCCGGCGACCAGACCGCGCCACGACCGTCGATCATCGGGATAACTGGCGTTTCCAACATGTCCTGTGGCAGTGTATCAAACGCGGCCGCCGAGACATGTTCCAGCAACGGCGTGTGAAACGCCGCGTGACGCGCAAGGCGGAACGGATATCGCCCTTCGGCTTCGGGAAGGGATTTTTCCATCGCCGCCATCCCCGCGTCGTCGCCCGCTAGAACTGCCATGCCGCCAAGACGGATGGAAAGAAACGCCTGACCCTCCGTGCGTCCGGCGTGAAGGGCTTCTGAAATTGCGATATTGTTTTCGCGAGACTCGCGCCAGTTCTCGTCAACAAACGGATAGATCAATTGACCGCCGACGCCTTTATCCTCCATCAGCGAACCCATGGTGTCGACAAGGCGGATGGCGTTTGCTTCATTCACTGCGCCCGCGCCAGCGAGGGTGAGATACCAGCCGAGGGAGTTGCCGCAGATCGCCATGATTTCGTATTGATCGCGATCGATCGCCGCATAGTCGGCGAGGGCGCAGGCATAGATCAACGCCGACGCGTTGATACTCGAAGCATGGCGTGAGGTTAAATATTTGTCAGCAGCGTCGAGTACAGATATCGGCTCGTGATGTTGACTCTCGCGCCATTCATCGACGCAAGCAATAAATTCGCGGCGGTCTGAGTGAAAACGATCGATATAACCAAGCTCGTCCTTGCCGTAGGTTCCGCGACCCGGAAATATGACGACGGCGGTTTGTTTTTTTTTGCCGCTCATGACTATGGTTTTCCGATTAGAGCGAGCGCCGCATCAACAATGCCGTCTTCGCTGACAAGCACTGTGTCCGCCGCCGGGCCGAGCGGAATAAAAGTATCGATCCCCGCAATTCGCGCCATTTTCTGTTTGCTGCCATTCTCGTAAAGCGCCGTCATGATTTCTTCGGCCGGTCCGCCGGTTTTTCGGCATTCATCGACGATCAATACGTGTTTGCAGGCGCCGATCGCCTTGATTATGGACGCCGTCGGCAAAGGCGTCAGCCAGCGCAAATCAATGATGCGAGCGTCGACGCCGCTTTGCGACAGGCGCTTTTCAGCGCGGCGTGAAAGATATGTTCCGTTGCCATACGTAACGATGGCGAGTTCTTTGCCTTTGCCAATCAGATTGATGTCGCCGAATAATGCATCGCCATCGATATTCTCGAAGACAGCGCTCATTTCGCCGTCGCCGTCACTGTGGAGGTCTTTAGTTCCGTAAAGCGCTATTGGTTCGACAAACACGACGACGCGGCGTTCATTGCGCGCCAGACGAAACGCCTCGCGCATCATTTTAACGGCTTCCTCGCCAGACGACGGGCAAGCAAGAATGACGCCGGGAATATCGCGAAAAACGGCGACCGAGTTGTCGTTATGAAAATGGCCCCCGAAGCCTTTCTGATAGGCCAGACCCGCCACGCGGATGACCATCGGGTTATCATATTGACCATTAGAAAAAAAAGAGAGCGATGCTGCCTCGCCGCGAATTTGATCCTCGGCATTGTGGGCATAGGCGAGGAATTGAATTTCCGGACACGGAATAAATCCGTTATGGGCGAGACCGATCGCCATGCCTAAGATTGTCTGCTCATCAAGCGGCGTATCGAAGACGCGCGCAGGTCCGAATTTCTGTTGCAATCGTGTTGTCGCGCCATAGACGCCGCCTTTTTTGGCGACGTCCTCGCCGAAGACGGCGATGTCGCAATCGCGTTCCATCTGCTCTGCGAGAGTAAGAGAAATGAGCCGCGACATATGTTGTGGTTCGGACTTAGTGCGGGCGTCGTTAGGCGCGGCGGGCAGCATTTCGCCTTTACGGCTGCGGCGAATATAGGCCGGCGAGGCGTTGAGCGGTTTGACGACTTCTTCGGCGCTCGAAAGTTTCGGCCGCGTACACGCCATTTCCATGACATTACGGATTTGCGCCGTTGTTTTCTCGTAAAGCGCGAGGATGTCGTCGCGGGACGCTGCGCCGGCGTCGATCAAGCGCCGCGCAGAATGAAGGAGCGGATCCTGATCAGCTTCGATCTCGATCTCGCGCCGGTCGCGATAGCTTTGTTCCACGTCTGAACCCGCATGGCCCATGAGGCGTACGGTGCGTATATGCAAAAACGCAGGCGCGCGGCGGCCTCGAATAAAATTTTCCGCTTCTACGCTTGCGCGATAGGCATCGACCACGTCGCGGCCGTCGCCGGAAAAATACTTCAGGCCGGGGCGTGCGCCGTAATTCGCGGTGATCCATCCGTCCGGCGTTTTGACCGAAATGCCAATACCGTTGTCTTCGCAGACGAACAAAAGCGGCAAGGGCAGGCCGCGATAACCAGTGAGCGCCGCAGTATTGATGGCGCCTTGCGCTGTTGAATGATTGGACGACGCGTCGCCGAACGAACAGATCGCGATGGCGTTGTGAGGCATCACCGCATCATCTTTGCGCTGGGTTCGCGCGAGGGCGATGGAGAACGCCGCGCCGACGGCTTTCGGCAGGTGCGAGGCGATGGTGCTGGTTTGCGGCGGGACAAACAATGATTTCGAGCCAATGACTTTATGCCGCCCGCCGGAGATCGGGTCTTCGCTCGACGCCACAAATGATAACGCCATATTCCAGATCGGCATTTCGCCGGGCTCACGCCTGGCGCGCTCAATCAGGAACGCGCCGCTGCGATAATGCAGGAACGCCATGTCGCTGGTGCGGAAGGCGCGGGCGACGGCGGCGTTGCCCTCGTGCCCCGATGAACCGATGGAATAAAACCCGCGCTTTTCGGCGCCCAGCCGGCGCGCTTCAAGATCAAGACGGCGGCTGAACAGCTGCGATTGAAAAAGGTGGGTGAGGGCGCGGACATCGAGGCCCGCCTCGTCCAGCGTCGTGTTGGTGAGCGGGGCGGGGATTTTCCCTGCGCTGAGGCGTTCTAGAAATCCGTCGGCGAATGAGGCGATAGCGCCAGCCATGGCAATAGGGTTCCGGTCGTAATCAATCTGGACATGGGCGCGCCCCAACGTGTAGGCGAGGCGCGCGAGGGGCCTCCTTAGCAGGCGTCGCCGATTTGCCAAGGCTAAAGACCAAAGGAAACGGAACATGAGTACAAAACCGGAATTTGGCGAGATTTTGCCGGCGGCGACGGGCAGCGAGGAACTCTTACAGGTGCTGCGCCGGCGCCGGTCCACGACGGTGAAGACCATGACCGGGCCGGGTCCGTCAAAGTCTGAAATCGCCGATATGCTGGAGATCGCTGCGCGAGTTCCGGACCATCGATGCGTTGCGCCGTTTCGTTTTATTGTTTTTGAAGACGAAGCGCGTGAACGAATTGGTGACTTGCTGGCGACGGTCCACGCCGCGAACCAGCCGGGCGCCAGCGACAAAGAAATTGAACTGGAGAGGGCGCGGTTCACGCGCGCGCCGTTGGTCGTCGGCGTGGTCTCGTCGGTCAATCCGGAACACAAAACCCCGGTCTGGGAGCAGCAACTGACATCGGGCGTCGCCTGTTACAATTTACTGCTCGCCGCCAGCGGTCACGGCTACGCCGCGCAATGGATCACAGAATGGTATGCGGTTGACGCGCGTGTCACGACGGAACTGGGTCTAGCAGAAAACGAACGCATCGCCGGTTTCATCTATATGGGCGCCGCCGAGGACGACCCTCGCGAACGCGCAAGACCGGATGTAGAGGAGATTACCGAGTGGTACTAAGAAGGCTAAGCACAAATCTGAACAGCGGGCTCGATTAATGATCCCCCTCGATGCTTTGCAGCGGTCCCGCTTTTCAAGGGGGACGAGCGCCGCATACCCTTAAAAAGGGAGTTCGAATTTCGTTCTTCGAATTTGGGGTGGGGATCGTCTAACTTCGTTTCCATGACCATTAAATTGTTGATGTGGAAAAAGTCAAAAGGGCTCCGAGCACGCACTATGCGCGAATTGGTTGCTGATTAGGCGAGGTTGGTAGAATGACCAATAAATTTTGGAAGCGTCTCTTAATTACCTACTATGTTGGGATTAGTTCATTCATGTTCGTTGATACCAAGTGGATCAACTATGAAAGAATATAAAACTCGGAATGTCCTGTTAGATGGACCTTCGTGCCGGATGAGCGCACGAAGAGACTAATTGCCGAAGCCGTTATCGCTGGCATGAAGAGAAATGTGCCGAAGGATCAATTTGTATTGTGGATTGAAGATGAAGGTGACTATTGGGTAACATTGCAGGGGATGCGTGAAAACGAAATCATTGTCAGATCCGATGTTAAATATCACCGGAGGAGGGTGGTGTTGCGATGAAAAATGCGCAGTGCAATGGTGCTATCTCCGAATTCATTATATACGCCGATTATTGCTATGGCGAGCGACTTCACTGCATTGAATATTTAGGGCTTCAATCGAAATTAAGAGACTGAAGCCTAAGCCGCTCTACCCCTGCGCCCCTTTTCCGACGGAGTATTTTCATCAAACAGCTCCGCTAGCTTGTCGATAATGGCGCCGCCGAGTTGGTCAACATCTACGATTGTCAGGGCGCGGCGGTAATAGCGCGTAACATCGTGGCCGATGCCGATGGCGAGCAATTCAACCGGTGATTTCGTTTCCACATAGTCAATGACTTCGCGAAGATGCCGCTCCAGATACGCGCCGCCGTTTGCTGACGATGTCGTATCGTCAACGGGGGCGCCGTCGGAAATCACCATGAGGATGCGCCGCGTTTCCGGCCGGCCGAGAAGGCGGTTGTGGGCCCACATCACTGCTTCGCCGTCGATGTTCTCTTTAAGGAGGCCTTCCTTCATCATCAGGCCGAGCGCGGTGCGAGCGCGCCGCCATGGCGCGTCCGCCGGCTTGTAGATGACGTGGCGCAGATCATTGAGGCGTCCCGGTTTTGCCGGGCGTCCATCCTCGACCCATTTCTCCCGCGCCGAGCCGCCTTTCCAGGCGCGCGTCGTAAAGCCGAGAATTTCGACTTTGACGCCGCAGCGCTCCAGCGTGCGCGCTAGAATATCGGCGCAGATCGCAGCGATAGTGATCGGGCGCCCGCGCATCGAACCCGAATTATCAATGAGCAGCGTCACAACAGTATCGCGGAATTCCTGATCTTGTTCCATTTTGTAGGAGAGGGGCTGCATCGGATCGGCGACAACGCGGGCGAGGCGCGCCGCGTCTAGAACGCCCTCATCAAGATCAAACATCCAGCTGCGGTTTTGCTGCGCAAGCAATTTGCGCTGCAGTTTGTTGGCGAGGCGCGAGACAACGCTGTGCAGGTTTTCCATTTGTCGGTCGAGGGAGCGTCTCAGCCGTTGCAATTCTTCCGGGTCGCACAACTCCGCCGCTTCGGAGATCTCATCGAACTCGGTTGTGTAGGCGCTGTAGGTCTCGCCCGTGTCGCCCTCAAACTTTTGCTGCATGGAAGATATCTTTGCATTCTCTGATGCGCCGTCGTCGTCTTCCTCCAGTGAGCCTTCAGAGTCCTGTTCGGACATGTCGGCGTCGCCCTCATTGGCGGCGCCGTCGCCGACATCTTCGGGCATTTGGTCTTCGGCGTCGTCATCATCAGCGTCCGAATTGTCGTCTTTTGAATCGTCCTGATCGTCGCCCTCGGAATTTTCTTCGCTCTCTTCTTGATCGCCGCGATCATCGTCATCCAGTTCCAGATCGCGGATGAAATCGCGCGCAAGCGTTGCGAACGCAGCCTGATCGGCGAGGTCGGCGGCCGCCGCCATTGCGTCTAGGGATGCGCCGGCGCGCGCCTCAAGATCTTCGCGCCAGTCGGCTATGATTTTCTTCGCCGCCGGCGGCGGGGTGCGTCCAGTCAATCGTTCGCGTAACAGTAATGCTGCAACATCCGGCACCGGCGATTCATCGTTGGAACTCAGTCGGTCATAGCCCTTCTCGCCGATGACCTTATCGAGAGACGCCGCGAGATTATCGCCGACGCCCTTCAGCGCCCGTGCGCCAATCGCTTCGCAGCGCGCATTTTCCAGCGCTGTAAAAATCGCGCGGGCTTCGGCGCCGCGCGGCGCATGAGCGTCGTGTTCTGCAGGGTCATGGTGTGCAAGCCGTAATGCGGCCGCGTCGCCTTCGCCCCGCGCGATTGCGGAAGCCTGTTTGTCAAGCTGGCGCGCGGGCAGGGGAATGCGTGCGGACTTGCCTTGTACGAAAGCATGCTCGCCGCCGAATGCAACCTCCACGTCGTGCTGCGCAGAGAGCGCACGCGTTGTGTGGAGGAGGGCGCGTTTAAAGGCCTCGCGGATGCGTTCTTTCGGCGTCATGGCCGGGACCATAATCGCGCGCGGGCCAAATCCCAAGACGAAATCGCAGGAAAGAGCTTGGTTTCAGCGCTCTTGACTATCACCCTGACGGCGCAAACAATTACCTATCTAAAAGGGGAGAGCGGTTTTGAAGAAGGTTGTGTAGCCGCGATGAAACTTAACCATATTGGACGATGCGCCGTTGCGCCGATTCTTACGGTGCTTAGTTTGTTGATCGCAGCGTGCGGTGGCAGCAGTTCGTCTGCGCCGCGAGCGCCGGCGTCTGTTCCCGCGCCTGCGCCGACAACACCGCCGCCCTCCGGGCCGACATGGACGCCCGGCGTTTACGCGTCGTCCGCAACCTTCAAGGACCAATGCGCGGCGCCGCGATCGGGCGTCGATATTGACGGCAATCCATTTCCAGACCGTTTAGGATCGACAACGATCGAGAATTTCTGGCTTCGGTCATGGACGAATGAGACCTATCTTTGGAATGATGAAGTCACGGATCGAAACCCTGCGGATTTCAATGATCGCGTAGCGTATTTTGAACTATTGAAAACAGAGCAGACAACCGCGTCAGGCAAGCCGAAAGATGATTTCCACTTCAGCGAACCAACCGCGGACTTTCTGGCGCGGCGCAATTCCGCGCCGGCCGCAGATTACGGCGCCCGCTACATCGTTGCCTCAACAACCGTCCCGCGCGACTATCGGATCGCCTATACCGATCCGGGAACGCCTGCCTCGACGGAGGTGGCGGGCCTTGCGAATTTTGTTCGGGGCGCACGCATATTAGAAATTGACGGCGTTGATCTGGTGAATGCAACGAGCGCCGCCGAGGTTGAAATATTGAATGACGGGTTGTTTCCGCGCACAGCTGGCGAAATGCACAGTTTCGTTGTTGAAGATCCGGGCGCTGCGCCGCGCACTGTCGTGCTGACATCGGCAAACTTGTCGAGAAAACCTGTTAATATGACCAAGGTTATTACGACGCCGTCGGGACCGGTGGGGTATGTTTTAATAAATACACTGTCGCCTTTTGCATCGGAAATGGAAATTGCCGACGCCATAGAAAGCCTGGACACGCCGGGTGTTTCGGATTTGATCCTTGACCTTCGATATAATGGCGGCGGTTTGCTAGCCGTTGCCTCGCAACTCGGGTTTATGATTGCTGGGTCCTCGCAAACAAGCGGCAAGACTTATGAGGCGCTTCGATTCAATGCTGACGCCGGCGCCTTTAATCCGGTGACAGGGGCCCCAAACACTCCATTGCCGTTCATAGACACTGGCGTCGGATTTTCTGTACCCGATGGCGACCCATTACCGTCGCTTGATCTTGGCCGGGTATTTATTCTCGCAACGGAGAATACCTGCAGCGCCAGCGAATCCATCGTAAATTCCTTGCGCGGTATTGATGTCGAAGTGATTTTAATTGGCAGCGCGACGTGCGGAAAACCCTTCGGGTTTTTCCCGCAGGACAATTGCGGCGAGACCTATTACACGATCCAGTTCCAGGGCGTGAACGACAAAGGGTTTGGCGATTACGCTGATGGTTTTCATCCCGCCAACACAAGCGCGTCTTTTGGCGTATTTGTTCCGGGATGCGCGGTCGACGATGATCTTGTAACGGAACTCGGCGATGAGACCGAAGCAATGCTCGCAGCGGCATTGCAATATCGCGATAGCGGAACCTGTCCAACGCCGACCGGACCGTCCGCATCGAGCAGCTCCGGCATCACAGTAAGCTCTGTCAGCGCAGGAACAACACCCGCAATGCGTATGCCGTCATCCGGCGACATCTTTGAGACCAATCGGGATATGACCGGCATCGAATAGGGAGAAAACCTGATGCTTTTGCGGAGAGTAAAGTACATTCTGCCCTCGTTAGCTTTAGCGGGCTTTGTCGTTTCATGCGAAACCACTGCGGAGGCGACGCCCGCAACGCTCGCATCTGCGGATAGCGATACGATGGAGTATGTTCGCAGTGTATTGGCGGACGCGTTGGGCCGGGCGCAGATAAACTTTGGCGCTGGCGATCCGACATCGTCCCCGGTAATTTCAGTTTTGCCGCCGCGCCCCGTCGATCATGAAGGCCGTAGTCTTGCGACGCCCGAACAGTTCGACATCTTCATGCAAGGGTCGCGCTGTTATGTCCGGCGCCGTAAAACCGGTGACGAATATTCGCTGCGCAATATTGATTGCCGACCATTGTAACGATCGTTAAAAAAACCCCGAACGAATTGCCCGGGGTTCTCTAACTCAATTCTATGCGATGACTACCAGATCTGCACGCGATCTTCGGGCGCCAAATACAGCTCATCATCTTCGCTGATGTTGAACGCGTCATACCAGACGTCCATGTTTCGGACGACGCCATTGACGCGATAGCGGGCCGGCGAATGTGGGCCGCGGGCAATCTGGTTTTTAAGCGCTTCTTCGCGCACCTGACGTTTCCAGACTTGGGCCCATGCGAGTAAGAACCGCTGGTCGCCGGTGTACCCGTCGATCACCGGCGCTTTTTCGCCGTTCAACGAAAGTTTGTAGGCGTGGTACGCCATCGCCAGGCCGCCGACGTCGCCGATGTTTTCGCCCATGGTGAGATTAGGATCGAGCGGGAAACCTTCGATGGGTTCATAGGACGCGTATTGTGCGCCAAGCGCATCAGCGAGTTCTTGAAACGCCGCCGCATCTTCGCCGGTCCACCAGTCGCGCAGCATTCCGTCGCCGTCTGACTTGCGACCCTGGTCATCAAAGCCGTGTCCGATCTCATGGCCGATCACCGCGCCAATGCCGCCATAGTTTACGGCTGGGTCAGCGTTTGGATCAAAGAACGGCGCCTGCAAAATCGCCGCCGGAAACACAATCTCGTTGCGGTTCGGGCTGTAGTAAGCGTTGACCCGCTGCGGGTTCATAAACCATTCAGTCCGGTCGATAGGCTGACCAAGTTTTGAAATCTGGTCTTCCCAACCAAAGGCATTTGCGCTTTTCGCATTGCCGTATGCGTCGCCGCGAACCACATCAAAGTCTGAATAGTCTTCCCATTTTTCCGGATATCCGATTTTTGGCGTGAACTTTTCGAGTTTCTCGTGCGCGGCGACCTTTGTAACGTCGCTCATCCAGGCGAGCGTATCGAGCCGTTCATCGAGGGCGCGCCGCAGATTAGCGACAAGCGCGTCCATCTTGGTTTTCGAATCCGCCGGGAAGTGACGATCGACATAGACTTTACCGACAGCCTCGCCGAGTGCGCCGTTGACCGCAGCGACGCCGCGCTTCCAGCGTTCGCGTTTTTTGGGCGTGCCGCGCAATTCTGTGCCGAAGAAAGCGAAGTTTGCATCGTCAAATTCGGTTGGCAACACTGCTGCGTTGGAGCTCAACAAATGAAAACGCATATAGTCGCGCCACACGGCAACCGGCGTATCGGCAAAGATCTGCGCCAGCGATTGAAGGGCGTCATCCTCGCGGACTACGAATTCATTCTGCGCCGGCACGCCGGCTTCGTCGAGCATTGCCGCCCAGGGAACACCAGGCGCAAATTCGATCAACTCCTCTTTTGTTTTAAGATTGTATGTGAGGTCGCGATTTCGGCGTTTTGCCGGTTCCCAGTGAACCTGCGCCATTGCTTCCTCTACAGCGTAAATTCCTGCAGCCTTGGCTTCGGCGTCAGGGGTTTCGGCCAGCGTTAAAATCTCGGCGATATAGTCTTTGTATTTTTCTCGTTCATTGGCGAACTTGTCTTCGAGATAATAATCGCGGTTCGGCATGCCGAGACCGGATTGCGTGAGATAGACAATGTATCGGTCCGTTTGCTTGGAATCGATATCGACCCAGGCGCCGAAGAACGAATTCAGCGCCAGGTCTGCGCGGGCCATTGCGCGCGCGACGTCTTCATGGTTTTCAAGACTGTCAATATAGGAAAGGTCGTCGGCAATCGGCGCCAGGCCTTTTTCGTTGATCGCATCGACATCTGTGTAGCTCGCGAAAAAGTCGCCGATCTTTTGCTCGACCGAGCCGGCGGGGTTTCGGCCAGCGGCGGCGTCCTCAATAATTTTGCGGACTTGTTCTTCAGAGCGTTCAAACAATACCGTGAACGATCCGTAGCTTGAAAATTCTTCGGGGATTTCGAATGTGTCGAGCCACTTGCCGCTGGCGTATCTGTAAAAATCATCGCCCGGGTCAACGCTATCGTCGATGTTTGCGACTTCGACGCCCCAATCGCCGAGTTCCGGCGATCCGCCGGCGGCAGATGCTGTATCTGTGCTGGCAGTATTCTGAACTTCGCTGATTTCGGTATCCGGCGCGTCGGACGCCTTTTCGCCGCAAGATAAAAGCGCAAACGCGGCGACGCCGCACATAAGAAAATTTTTCACAAAATCCCTCCTGTAATTCTCGCCGAGTATTCACATGCTGGCGCTTCCAGCGTTTGGCGAAAAACTGGTTAACTTCCCCATCCGCGTCTTCCCCTGTTTGCGGCAAATTCGCAAGGTTTGCGGGGCCAGCCGAGCGAAATCTGCGGTAAACCGGCTGACTTTCCTAAAATTTTAAAAAAATTTGATATTAACTTTGTTTATTCAGGGCCGGGTAAGGTCATTGTTGGAATAATACGCGCAGTTGAGCATTTTTTTCGAGAGGCTTCGGGCATGATCGAGGCAGTTATTAAAGCATTCAAACATTCGCGCGACGGCAATGTCGCCATGATGTTTGGTCTGGTGATTTTCGTATTGCTGGCGGGCGCAGGCGCGGCGGTCGATTTTCAGCGTGTCGGCTCGATGAAAGCGGATTTGCAGGAATCGGCTGATGCTGCATTGATCGCCGCTGTTCGGAAGAAGATGGCGGACCCGCAAATGACGGACGCGGAATTCAATCAACTCGCTCGGCGCTTTTTCGATGCCAATCTCGAGAATGACGACAGCGTCACTATCAGCGATTTCAATATTCGCTGGGACGCGGAAAAAAGCGCCTATATCCTCGATTACAATGCCAACATAAAGTCGCTTTTAATGGCGCCGACCGAAAAAGGGTCATTCGACATTGGCATTGCCACGGAAGCCAAACTTGGCAAGCCGCCGTTTCTGGAAATCGTAATGGCGCTGGACAATACCGGTTCCATGAATTCAAACCAGAAGCTAAAAAACCTGAAGGTAGCAGCTAAAGGTTTGACGGAGACATTGCTGTCACACGTAAACGCAGAGGTGAAAATTGGGTTGGTGCCATTTGCGCAATATGTCAGCGTTGGCGCCGATAAGGAGGGCGCCGCATGGCTAGACGCGCCGACACAAGGCAACGCCTTCAAAGGATGCGTTGGATCGCGCGCTTACCCAGCGAACACAATAGATTCGGATTATCTGAACAATCAAATTCCTGGCCTCAACGGCGCGCCTTGCCCGAACGATATTCTTGCAATGACTGACCAGGAAGATGATATCAAAGCCGCTATTGATGCGATGAAAGGAGCCGGCTGGACTTATATTCCAGCGGGGCTGGCCTGGGGTTGGCGCGCGATCAGTGATGGCGAGCCGTTCGATCAAGGCGAGTCCAATGCGTACATCGCGCAGCGCAATGGCATGAAGGCGCTAATTGTATTGACCGACGGGAAAAATACGAAATCGCCGGACTATCCGACCCATAAAAACTCGAACATTATTGATGCAAATCAATTGACCCGTGAACTTTGTGACGGGATCAAGGCTGACAAGATTGTCGTATATTCTATTGCGTTCGACATCACTGACCCGCTGGTGCGGCAATTACTGGAAGACTGCGCAACAACTCCCGGTCACTATTTTAAAGCGGAAAACGCAGCGGATTTGAATGGTGCGTTCGTGTCTATCGCAACAAGCATTCAGGGTATCGTGCTCTCAAAATAAACACGGCGTTAACGCAAAAGAATAATTCGTATCCAATCACGCCGATTTATCCGAAACGACGGCGGTTTTAACGACTGCGAAAGCTCAATCCGGCAAACAAGAACGAGAGCTTCGGGGACCCGTTAATGTTGAATAAATTTTTGCGCGCGCGAAACGGCAACATCGCCATGATGTTTGGCTTGTTGTTGATCCCGCTATTGATCGGCGCCGGTATTGGCTTTGATATGATGCGGATCGGCGATGGACGCGCCACGCTAACGGAGGCCACCGACGCGGGATTGTTGGCTGCAGTTCGTGCAAGAACCCTCGATGGGCAGCTGACCAAAGCGCAAGCACAAGATTTGGCGCGCAAATATTTCGACGCAAATGGTGGTGATGACAGCAACGTGGTTATTGACTCATTTGAATTCGTCGAAGACCTCGTCAACGGAACTTACGAACTAATAGTCAAAGGCCGGATCAAAACGACGTTGCTTGGCGTCATGGGTCAGGAATGGGCGCCGATCAACATCGTATCTGCAGCGAAAATTTCGGCGCCGCGCAATCTCGAAATTGCGCTAGTTTTGGATAATACCTATTCCATGGTCGGCGCAAAGCTGACGACACTAAAAACAGCGGCAAATGGCCTTGTCGATACGGTAATGAAAGACGTCGACAACACGACGAAAGTCGCTGTTGTGCCATTTTCACAATATGTAAATCTTGGCCTTTCTCGTCGCAATGAACCATGGCTTGATGTGGACGACGACTATTCCGAAACCAACAACGTTTGCTGGAATACATATCCAGACAAAGTGCAATCAAATTGTGTGACAACCACTGAAACCTGTTCAAGTACGCGGGATGGCGTGACCTCAACTTGGAGTTGTCAAAAAACAACGTGCGATACTGACTGGGGCGACCCCGTCGAAGTTTGTGATGATAAAACCGTAAATTATACATGGAATGGCTGTGCGGGTTCGCGAGATTACCCGCTAGATGTCAAAGATCGCGATTATGCTGTCTATAAAGCGTTGGGTCTTTTGAATACTTGGTGCCCTCGCGAGATTACGCCGCTTACGACTAACAAGGCTTTGGTGAAAGCTGAACTGACCGCGATGGCTGTGCAAGGTTCGTGGACTTATATTCCGGCTGGGTTGACGTGGGGATACCGTGCATTGTCACCGATAGACCCATTTTCCGAAGGCATTACCTATGCGGAAATGAACGATAGCGGCGCTGTTAAAGCATTGGTCTTGATGACTGACGGAGCGAACACTAAATCAGCGGATTATCCGTATCATAACGCGTCTGGCGGAAATGGTGCAAACGGAATTGTCGATGAAACATGCGACGAAGTTAAAACTGACGGAATTACACTTTATACAATTGCGTTTGAGGTGTCGGACACATCAATCAAAACTCTGTTGGAGGATTGTGCGACGTCGCGAGACCATTTTTTCGACGCATCAAATTCGCAAAGCCTTGTGGAAGCCTTCGACGCTATCGGCAAGAGCCTGACCGAACTCGCCCTTACGAAATAAGTCGAGGCTTGTAACGCGCCGCTTTCTACGCCATCTTCGCGCGCGGTGCAGCGCAAAGAGGCCAGTCATGGATTTGCAGACG
>JABDJK010000069.1 GCA_013002535.1 Hyphococcus sp. | reverse complement strand
TTGGCCGCGAAACCGTACATGGCCCGATCCCGCGTCGCCTGGCGCCAATCTTCCGCGACCGTGATGAACTGGCGACTGCTGACGACCTTGGCCACGAAATAACAGCGGCGCTCGAAGCGTCGATGTTCCTATTGGTGATGTGTTCGCCGGCGGCGGCGCAAAGCCAATGGGTCAACGAAGAAATTAAAGCGTTCAAAAAGATGCATGGCGAAGGACGCATTCGCGCCGTGATTGTCGGCGGTGAGCCTTTCTCCGACGATCCTGATACGGAATGTTTTCCAGAGGCTTTGCGGTTCAAGTTCGACGACGTCGGCGAGATGACCGGCGAGCATGCGGAACCCATTGCAGCCGATTTGCGCAAAGGCGGCGACGGCAAGAAATACGCGATTTCTAAACTTGTCGCGGGCCTCACCGGCGCAAAACTCGACGACCTCATCCAGCGCGAACAGGCCCGGCGCAACCAGCGCATGCGGGCGATGGCGGCCGGCTTCGGCGCGGTCGCTGTCGCCATGGGCGCCCTCGCCTTTGACGCGATGCGCCAACGGGATGTGGCGCGCGTGGCAGAAGCGGAAGCCGTGAAAGCGCGCGATGACGCGTTAGTCGCACGCAGCGAGGCGGAGGATGAAATTGAATTCATGCTTACCGATCTCCGCAAAAAGCTGGATGCCGTAGGGCGACTGGATATCTTGGATACCGTCGGTGAACGAGCGCTTGGTTACTATGCGAAGCGTGATCTTTCCTCAGCTTCTCCCGACGAACTAGGCCGACGCGCACGAGCGCAACTCCTCGTTGGCGAAGTCGATAATCTGCGCGGCGATCTGGATGCCGCGCTTGAAGCCTACACCGCTGCTGCAAATACCACGGAAGAACAATTGCGCCGCGACCCGGATAATCCGGACCGGATTTTCGATCATTCCCAATCAGTGTTCTGGGTCGGCTATATCGCCTGGCAGCGCGGCGACGCCAACACGGCGCGGCGCTATTGGACACAATATTACGACCAAGCCAAGCGCCTCATCGAGATTGATCCCGGCAATGATGATTTTCAGGCGGAGCTTGAATATTCCTACTCCAATCTCGGCACGCTGGAAATGGACCAAGGAAACGCTGCCGAAGCCGAAGAGTGGTTTCGCAAATCCCTGGGCGTCTCAAAAGCATTAGCCGAAAAATATCCTGGCGCCGTGAATCGACAGATCGCTGCGGGCCAATCTTATTCATGGCTCGCTGAGGCGCTCTATCATCAGGCGAAAATCCGCGAAGCACGCGAAGCGCGCGAGTCGGAATTAGCGATTTATGAAGCGGTGCAAGCCGGGACTGAGACTGATGCGACCCTCGGAAATAATGAATCGATCGCGAGATACAGTTACGCCGACATTCTGTTGTCGGAAGGACGCATCGATCGCGCCATAGACGAAGCGCAATTAGCGTCTGCGCTTGCGGACAGGCTATTCAACGCTGATCCGAAAAATTTGCACCTCGCAGATCGCGCCGTTCTGGCGCGGTCAATTTTGGGCGAAGCGCTCACACATACTGGCGATTACGTCAATGCAAGCTCAAACTTAACAACAGCAGTTACCATTGCTGATCGTCTTATTGCAGAAGATCCAACAAATTTACGTTGGCGCGGAAAAGTCGCAGCATTGCCAGAACTGCAGTTGGCAATTCTGGCGGAAAGACAAGATCGGTTAGAAGAAGCAGCGGAAAAAATTGATCCGCTATTATTGCGGCTCCGTCCCCTCGTCGAAGAGGGAGCATCTGACGTGGCTGTCCTTCGGATTTATTTGACATCGCTCGCATGTCAGGCCCGGATCAATGACGATTTCACGGATAACTGGGCGACGATCGTTTCTTTTCTTGCAGGCGATATTCAAAAACATGGACCAAAAACACTGACTCTGGCGATCGAGGCACACGCACAGATGGGGCAACATGAACTTGCGTCCGATCTCTCGCAATCCTTGCATAAACCTGGATTTCGCCATCCTGAATTTATTCGACTTTTCGACGACCATCCGTTTCTTATTCCTGACACGGAGTAGAATGAAATAGAAAATCTGAGTTGCGTATCATCGACCTGACCACTCTTACACCGGAGGCTACCAATGAAATTGAAAACACTTCTTCTCGCCGGATCATCGGCAATGTTAATGAGCGCTTGCGAGACCGTATCATCACAGGACGGTAATGCAGCAGACGCCGCTGAAGCGGAAACAATGGCGTCATTTGAGGCTGAGGGCGGCGGCCAGTGGCCGCCAGCGGGCTGCATGACGCCAACTGCGCTCCAGCAATTCATCACCGCCAATCCGAACTATCAACCGAGTTATTATCTCGGCCTTTATTCCGGCGATGAAAACATGCTGCAGGACGGCAATACATTTTATCTGGGCTCAAACCATGGCGAAAATGTGCAGCCGCCCAATTCCGCGCTCACCATTGCACCGACGCCGGCGGGCACGGGCGTGATGTTGCGCTGGAACAATAGCGATAGATACAAAGACCCGGCGAGCGGCGATTACGCCCCGGGCACTGTCTCCAATCATTATTCGTGGGATTATGACACAAGCGCGATGACGGCCAGCACCGACGGCATCTATGCGTATGACGCCCTTGCCGTCAATCTTTGCACGAACAATCCGCAAACCGGCGTCACTTGCGAACAGCCATTATTTGGCGAAGCCGCCTGGCAGGCCGACAGCCGCACGCCCTCCTTTGAATTATGCCCGCCAATCATCCTGAAAAGCGACCCCAACTCCATCTATGTCTGGGACCAGAACGACAATAATCAGCTACAGACCTACGAGTATTCTCTCGCGATGACCCTCAATCTTGACGGCGCCAATTCGATCAAAAGCGGCATGCGGATCATTATCGATCCAAAGGTACAAAATGGCGGCGTTGGCAACCGTTAAATCAACAAACAGGAGAGTAACATGACAAATAAATACATTCTTTTCCCAATAGCGGCGCTCGGACTTATCGTCAGCGCCTGCGAACACACCGCGGCGCCGGAACCGGAAGCATCCGCCAAACCAATGGTGGAGGCGATGGTCGCGGAAACGCAGGGCAATTCCTCGAATATATCAATTGGCATCGTCAATGGCGCACCGAAATTTGTTGGGGAAAGTAGCGTTACCTGCAATCCAAATGGGCAGTGCGGCAATAGCAGCGGCATATCACTCAACGGTATCAGCGGCGATATTGATTTGTCACATTTTCCTGCCGGTGATGTTGCCTTGTCGATTTCGATTGGCGATGACGCCTATAATGCTGGCTGGCGCTTCCCGAGCGATCCGTTTCAGGCGGTGGCGATGATCATTTACCCGCAAACCGGCCCCAAACCGACCCCGGTTTTCGGGGCGGGCTCATGGCCGACAGCGGAATTCGGCGCGCCGGCGGTTTCTTCTGATCTGAAAACGCTCACCTTTACCGACAAGGACGATGACACGGAGACCTATGAATATTCCGTCGCCATCAACGGCCCCAGCGGGCGAGTAGTTCTTGATCCGAAAGTTCAAAATGGCGGGGTTGGTAATAGATAAACCGCTCGTAACTTGCCTTCAGTGAAGGGGGGGTAAACGCAAATCACATACGTTTGCGTTTACCCTGTCCCTTACCCATTAAAAGAATTGCTCGTGAAAAGATTGTCTGCTTTAACCGTCGCGGCAACACTGGTGATGTCGCCGGCCCTTGCCGATACTTGCGCCCTTGATGACCCGTCATTTACGCCGCCGCCAAATGACTCTTCTAATCCGGCCGCAGATGTCGATTGGTCTCGATAGCGATAGCGAGTTCGGCGTTTCTTCCGCGAAGCGCGCCAATGGCCTGCCGGATTACGCGTGGCAACTCGACGACATGCTAGGCGATTTGACGCCTCACAATGCAGGCGACGCAGAAGACGCGACGCCGTTCGATTTGCAGTTATCCGCTGACACCATGATCGTATTTAAATTGTCGCCCGGCGCCTGGAAATGGGAAGCCGATCCGGCAAAAGCATTTTTCATGAATGCCGGTCAACGCCTAGATCCGTTCAGCGTCGCCGAAGATTTGCCCGGCCGCCACGGATGATGGCAGTTCGGTTTCACGCCCCGGCGGAACTTGTTGGGTGTGGGTTCGAGTACAATCTCGGCGTGGTCGTTAGTCAGGGCGGGCGCAAGACGCCGGTGGTGATTGATCCAAAAGTAACAAATGGCGGCGTCGGACAATGGTAACGTCGATTTGACTTTATTATTAGATATAGCCCCGGCGGAATAGCCGGGGCTTTTTCTTTGAACAATAAATCTGTTCTACCGCCGCGCCTCGCGCCAGGCGTCCATCGCCTGTGAAATCGCGAAGGTCTCGCGATATTTCGGCGAGTCGGACGGGCGCGGCGGTCGGTCGCGCGTCAGCTCCATGATTTCCGCGAGCTTATTGTGCGCGGCGCCCGCCTGCCCCGCCCCGATATAGGCGTGGAGCTCGATCAGCGCGTCGGAGAGCGGGTCATCGGCGCGGATTACGAAATAGGGCTCGTCCTCGCCGAGATCATCATAGCAGTCAAATTCCGACGGATTGGCTTTTGAGCCGGTTAGTGCTGTCATCGTTTTTTGTCCTTCAACTTGCTGACAACTCCATACGTGATTCGGTCCGGCGCGCTCCTATTTCGATGACGTCTGAGGTCTAATACGGATCTGCAGTTTTCTTTCGTACGCTTTTGGCGCGATAGCCAAAAGCGCAGTAGCCAATCCAGTGATTCGTTTCCGACTTTTTCGTGCGCGTCACATGGGGCGACTGGTGGTTTGAGGTGTATTGCCATTGCAGGGTCAAATAGTCTGAAGCGCCGGCGGGGTTGTGATCATAAAGCGCGACGTAATCCCACTTTCCGACCGCGCCGTCATTTTCTCAGTTGAGCGCGAGATGACCGTTCTTTTCCGACAAATGGATTTTGATGTCATCGCCGCGCCTGGAGCCCAGCATCATCTTTTCTTCTTCGGGGTGATTTTCGGCGGCGAGAATTGTCGCCTGCTCGTTTGGTTCCAACATTGTCCTTTTCCTTTCACGGCAATAGCGCTCACCCGCGCCGAACCGGTGCTCCCGCATGGCGCCAATATTAACGATCAACTTATTGGTTGGTCCGCATTACTCTGTCGCGAGACTCAGCGCCTCAAATCATCGCCATCAAAGCGACGACCGATGCATTGGATACGATTGAGGGCTGATAAATCCTATATGCCGAACGGCATAGGTGCGCCAGCGCATGGCGACGCGCAAATTTTCAGCGCTGCGCGTTACGTCAAGCCGCCGCTTTAGTCATTGCCTCGCGCAGCTCTACTTCGCTCAAGCTCTTGCGCAGATCGCCAACGACTTCATTCGATGCAAGATCGACCAGAAGGACAATGCCCGTCGTGACGTCGCCATCCAGGTATTTGTAGATCGCCTCGCCGACGCCAATTTCAACTGCGGCAGCGTACAGTGCGCCTTTGTCGCGATCCGTGTAGTCAATGGTGACATGCGCGAGGCCATCAATAGCATCTTGCGCCTTTACGACGTCGAGCTTTGGTTCCAAAATTTTGCAGGACGTGCACCAATCCGCACGCAAGAGCACGGCTGCAACGCGAGCGTCTTCCAACGCCTCTTTAGAAATTACGATCATCTGCGGCGGATCCGCCATTTTGTTTTCAGCGGCGGGCTCACCGGAACAGGCTGCGGCGAGAATAGATAAACTGATGATTAGAAAACTTCGCATGACGCCCCTCAAATTGATGACACCCCGCGATAGCAATCGGGCGACGCCTGGCATAGGCGTCGCCCGGTCAACTCTGATGAAGTCTGCGTGAGTGCGGTCAGTTGTCGAGGAAACTCCGCAGCTTTCGGCTTCGTGACGGGTGCTTCAGCTTGCGCAGAGCTTTCGCCTCGATCTGGCGGATGCGTTCGCGCGTCACAGAGAATTGCTGGCCGACTTCTTCCAATGTGTGGTCGGTGTTCATGCCGATGCCGAAGCGCATGCGTAGAACGCGCTCTTCGCGCGGCGTGAGTGACGCCAACACCCGTGTTGTCGTCTCGCGAAGGTTCGACTGAATCGCCGCGTCAATGGGCAGGATCGTATTCTTGTCCTCGATAAAGTCGCCAAGATGAGAATCTTCTTCGTCGCCAATCGGCGTTTCGAGGGAGATCGGTTCTTTCGCAATCTTCATCACCTTGCGGACTTTCTCCAATGGCATGGAAAGTTTTTCCGCAAGCTCTTCCGGCGTCGGCTCGCGGCCAATTTCATGGAGCATTTGGCGCGACGTCCGTACAATCTTATTGATGGTTTCGATCATGTGGACCGGAATACGGATGGTTCGGGCCTGATCTGCGATGGAGCGCGTAATCGCCTGACGGATCCACCAGGTTGCATAAGTCGAAAATTTGTATCCGCGGCGATATTCGAATTTATCGACCGCTTTCATCAAGCCGATATTTCCTTCCTGAATGAGGTCAAGGAATTGCAAACCGCGATTGGTGTATTTTTTGGCGATCGAAATAACGAGGCGAAGATTTGCCTCGACCATTTCTTTTTTGGCGATACGCGCTTCGCGCTCACCCTTTTGCACCGTCGAGACAATACGGCGGAAATTTTCAACGGTCAGGCCTGTTTCGGTTGAGAGGTGACCGATTTCATCGCGAATGGCGACAACTTGATCTCCGGCCTTGGTGACGAAATTTTTCCAACCCTTGCCGGTATGTTCGGATATCCGCTCAAACCATTCGGGGTCGAGTTCGGCGCCGATATATTCTTTCAGGAACTCCTGACGATTAACGCCGTAGCTATCAGCGTATCGCACCAGCTTTCCTTCCAGCGCCATCAATCGGCGGTTTATGTCATAGAGCTGTTCAACAAGCGCCTCGATCCGCTGGTTGTTCAGGCGAACCTGGCGCACACGCTCAACAATATCTTTTTGCAGTTTCTTGTACCGGCGCGTCTGCGACGGCGTCAGATCATCGCCCTTCAACTGCTCTTCGATCATGATGTCCTGAAGGCGGCGCAGCTTTTTGTAGTCGGAAGAAATGTCGTCAAATGTCGCCATTACACCGTCGCGAAGTTCCGCTTCCATGGCTGAAAGCGACAAGGCGCCTTCGTCGAAATCATCCTCGTCGTCTTCTTCCGCTTCTGCTTTTTCGGCTTCTTCTTTATGGACGCGTTCAGCGACTTCAGGCTGCGTCATATCGGGGCGCGCCTCCGGGCCACCGCCATAGGTCGCATCAAGGTCAATAATGTCGCGAAGAAGTACGCGGCCTTCCTGAAGCTCGTCTCGCCAGACCGTAATCGCTTCAAAAGTCAACGACGACTCACACAGAGCACGGATCATAGTCTCGCGGCCGGCCTCTATGCGTTTCGCGATCGCGATCTCGCCTTCGCGCGATAGAAGCTCAACCGTCCCCATCTCGCGGAGATACATACGGACAGGGTCGTCAGTGCGATCAGCGGATGCGCCGGTATTCGTGGTGACGAGGCCTTTACCGGTTTTCTCGTCTTTGGTTGTAAGCGCTTTTGACTTGCCGTCATCGGCGTCGTCTTCTTCCTCTTCATTCTCGACAACGTTGATGCCCTTCTCTGAGAGCTGAGCCATAATGTCTTCGATTTGTTCGGAAGAAACCTCCTGAGACGGAAGAACCTTGTTCAACTCGTCATAGGTGACATATCCACGCTTCTTCGCCTGACGAATGAGCTTTTTGACTTCCGCATCCGTCAGATCGAGGATGGGGTTGTCATTCGCTTCCGCAGTTTCAGATTGCTTTTTAGCCGCCGCTTTTTTCGCCATTATCTCTTTCAAACCTTTATCGGTTGAATTTGTCTGCGCCGGTGCGTTTCCATTGATCGAGCACGCTGTTAAATCGACTTTCGGAATCCTCGTCGCTCGTTTCAGCGCTCCGGTCATCCTTACTGCGATTGATCAATTCTTCACGCGCGATCGCCGCCGCTTTCCATTCTTCCTCGCCGTCAGTAAAAATATTCGCCGCAGATCGGACGACTTCCTTTTTAAGCACCGATTCAAAAATATGATGCGCCACGGAGTTGCTCACCCCATGGACAACTTCGTCGATTTCTGCGTCGGGGCGGAGGAAGCTTTGTTTCGAGAGCTCTGGGTCATTAAGAACCCGCTCCAGGGACCCTGCCGCGCCGGTCTGCGTGAGATGGCTTTTCAGCCCCTGACTGTCAAGGCCCGGATCCGCCGAAATCGCCGATATTGCCTCGCCGAGTAAGGTTTTGAGGCCGGCGTCGGTCAAATCCAGCTCAAATATCAGGGATTCCAAGCGTTCCAGCGCTGCCGGGTGATTTACGATCGCCAATACCACACTAGCCTCACGCGCCCATTTCGACGGACCGCCAAGGCGTTTCAGGTCCGGGGTTGGGCGCACCGGCGGCTTCGCGAATCGGAAGCCTTGGCGTCGCGCATCGAAATTTCGGCCAACGCCGCCAGATTGGTATTGTCGTTTTGGCGGCTGAAATTGTTCATCCAACCGGCGGCCAAGTTCATTGCCGTAGGCAAGCCGCACATCTTTGTCGGCGATAGATTTCACTAAAACGCGCAGGTGAGAACGCAATGCGGCGCGCCTTTCAGGCGTGTCCAACTTGCGCACTTGAATTTCGCGATCCCACAAAACATTCACTAGCGGCTCAGCGTCTGCGACAATGGTGTTCATCGCGCTCGCGCCGCCAGCGCGCACGACATCGTCCGGGTCTTCGCCGTCCGGCAGGAATGCAAACGAAAGCGACTTGCCGGGTTTGAGCAACGGCATGGCGCGATCAACGGCGCGATAGGCAGCGCCAATGCCGGCTTTGTCGCCATCAAAACACAAAACCGGCTCATCAGAAGATCGCCAAAGCAACGCGAGTTGATCTTCTGTCAACGCAGTCCCGAGCGGGGCCACGGCATTCTTTATGCCGGCGCCCCACAAGGCAATGACATCCATGTAGCCTTCGCAAACGATAATTGACGCATCGTCCTTTGCGGCGGCGCTGCGCGCGGTATCGAGGTTGTAAAGAACAGAACCTTTGTGAAAAATCGGCGTTTCCGGCGAATTCAAGTATTTCGCACGCGCATTCTGGTCAAGCGCCCGACCGCCAAAGGCAATGACGCGCTGGCGCGCACCGGTAATTGGGAACATGACGCGATTTCGAAAGCGATCATAACTTACTGATCCGTCAACAGGTTTGATGACAAGCCCAGCCTCAATCAACGTTTCATCTGAAAACCCCTTAATGGTCAGATAGTCTTTCAGTGCGTTTCGGCCGTTTGTTGCATACCCAATCTGAAATTTTCCTATCTGCGCGTCGGAAACTTGACGATTGTATAGATAGTCAAGGGCGTGACGACCGTCAGACCGGTGAAGCATGTTGGCGAAATACGCCGCAGCCGCCGCGCACGCCTCAGCGAGACCTTTCGCCTGTTCGGCGCGCGCAGCCTCCGCCGGTGTTTCAACCGGCAATGGCAGGCCAGCATCTTCCGCCAGTCTTTCGACTGCTTCATGAAACGAAAGCTTCTGCGTCTCCTGCAGGAACGAAATGATGTCGCCATGCTGCCCAGACGAAAAACAGTGGTAAAAGCCCTTTTGATCATTGACGAAAAATGACGGCGTCTTTTCGTTTGTGAATGGGGACAGCCCAGCCCATTCGTTGCCCTGCTTTTTCAACTTTACGTACCGCCCGATGACGTCGGACGGACGCAATCGCGACTTCAATTCATCTAAAAAGTCAGGCGTGAAACGGGCCATACAATACTTCTTGGCAAGCGGTCAGGTATGGTTAATGCCGCTGCAAGCAAGGTGGCGCAAGCGCAGGTTTTCTCCAACCGAGCGTTCCAAACATAATGAATCCGCTAATTAGCGGGCGTTTTCGCGCGCAAAGACATGCACTTAACGGTTTCATTTGTGACGCGGCTTTGATTTTGCTACACTTTATTGGCTCCAAGTGACGGGGGAGAGCCCGGTTTCTAAAGAGCGTGGGGTGGCGGATTTCGCCAAGGTAATTAGCGGGGGTCGTTAGCGTTGGGGCGCCACGACGTATTCATATCTTATTCGCGCGAAGACCGAGACAAGGTCGAAAAAATCGCGCACGCGCTGACCCAGCGCGGGCTCCACGTATGGTGGGATCCGAAAATCAAAACTGGCGCCGGGTTTCGCGCCGAGATCGCAGAAGCGCTGGAGAACACCCGCTCAGTTATAGTCATCTGGTCAAAATATTCCGTGGCGTCACGATTTGTCTGCGACGAAGCTGACGAAGGCGCCGCACGTGAAATTCTATTCCCGGCCTTGATTGACAATGTCGATATCCCGCTCGGGTTCAGGCAGATTCAGACGGCGGACTTGACCCATTGGAAAGGCCGGATGAATGACCCGGCGTTGAAAGCATTTGTAAACGCAATCGAAGCGGGCGCCGCCGCCATGCAGGGCGCTGCGTCACGCCGCCCATCCCCGTTGAGAGAGCCTCAACCGGAACCAGCGCCCGCAAAAGAAAGTGAACCGGCGCCGGTCGATGAAAAACCCAAACCAAAGAAGAAATCCCCAAAGCCAAAAAAACCAAAACCGGCCAAACAGCCGAAGCGCAAATATACGACCACCGGGTCGAAACGGCGTTGGGGTCTCTACGCGCAAGCAGTGCTGTTATCTTTGCTCGTCGCTGCTGGCTTTGGCGCCCTCGCCTACAGTTCCGATTTTGTCTTCCCGGAATATCGCAAGTTTTTTGTTGGCGCCATGGGCGTCCTCGCATTCCTGTCGCGCTATGGAACCCTGGAAGCCGACCGCGCGGCTGGCGCCGCCTCGCTTGCGCTGATCCCGCGTTCTTATGTGGCGCTCATTCTTTTTTCCCTGATCGCGATTTCACCCATAATACTTGAAGGACGATTATACGCCGCAGCCCTTGAAGGCGTGAAAATCAAAGGCGTCGAAGGCGCCGACATCAACAATGTGACTGTCAGCGCAGACGGTACGAAACTCCTTACTGCATCCGACGATTCCATTGTGAAAATGTGGGACACAAGAACCGGCGTTGAACTCAATCAATTCACGTTGCACCGCAAGGAATGCGAAAATTTCGACGACGAAGAACGCCCGCTTTGTTGGGTGTGGGGCGCTGACTTTTCGCCTGACGCAAGCCGGGTCGTTACTGCATCCCGCGATCGCACTGCAATTGTCTGGCAAGTGTGGAGTGAGACGCCGCTGTTCAAATTAACAGGACATCGCGCGAGCATTTATGACGTCGCGTGGCATCCCGGCGGCGATGTGATTGCGACCGCCGGAGGCGACAATGACATCATCATTTGGGACCCGGAAAGCGGTGAAGCAATCAGGACGCTTAGCGGCCATAACGATGATGTTACGTCAGTGGACTTTCACCCGGATGGCAGTTTGCTAGTTTCGTCATCGCGCGACGGCATGGTCAGACTGTGGGATTGGGAAACCGGTCGACGGGTGTCAGCGCAATCAATTGGCGGCGCTGGCAACGACGTTAAGTATTCCAATAGCGGCGACTTTTTCGCCGCGGCTGCGGATAACGGGCGGATACGCGTATGGCGATCAGAACCGCTTCAGCGGATCGCCACATTTGATCACGGTGCGGAACGGGCATTCGCAGTCGCGTTCGCCGACAACGACGCCGTCATCGCAACCAGCGGCATTGATCCAATTGTCAGGCTTTGGCGCGTTAACGATCAGGAATTGTTGCGCGAAATCGAGGCTCACACTGACGGCGTGCGCGGCCTTGATTCATCAAGCGATGGCGTGCTTCTCATCAGCGGTTCACGTGATAATACTGCGCGCGTCTGGGACGCTCAGACTGGCGCAGAGATAGCAACGATGGGGCACATCAAATCGGCGATAGACCTGCCTGTTGCAATTGATACGCCGCCTGTATTTGTAACTTCGCAAGCTCCCTCACCCAAGGACTTCAGAAACGATCCCGGAGCGGCGGCATTCCTGATGACTAAGGGCCTCGTGATAGCATTCGGATTATTGATTATTGCCTTACTTATAAAAGGCGTTTTTTGGTTTTCGAAGAACCATAAAATCGCCGGATCAATCGTCGTACTATCGCTGCTGCTGGTGACCACATATATTGGTGTATTGATGGCGTCAGCGCTGCCCGTTGAAGCGTTATCGCTTTGGGCAGTTCTGGCTTTCGTCCCTGCGACTGTATTAGCGTTTTTACGCTGGATATGGCGCGTGACAGTCTTGCGGAATTTCACGCAGAAGCTGCGCCGCGCCTGAGATCAATCACATTCAAACTTATCTTCCGGCAATTCGCGACAGCGCGATGGGAAGCCGACTTCGCGCCAATAATCCGCAAGGCCAAGGGCCTCTGTTAGTCGAATGAAGTCTTCTGATTTTCTGAAATGCGCAAATTGCGGCAACCAAAGATCTTCGTAATCATTATCGAATGTCTCAACATCGATTTTATCATACGCGCGTATGGCGAGCATGACATTCGTTCGACCATAGACCGTGACTTTGTTGGCTTCACCCCATTTTTCGAAGGTTGATAGTCGATCGGCGGGCTGGTTGTCAGGGTTGATCAGCGCATCAATATAGTCCGAGTGCGGAAAGCCGCCCCACCAGTAGACGTTTCGTGACACCGTATAGGCGGTGATGATGTCATTGCGCTGAAGAAACGTCGAAATATAAACGTCGAAATCCCCGAAATATCCGATCTTCGCGTTTTCCTCTGCATCAGCCATAGCCTCATCTACATTTCCAAGGAACAAATTCGAGATTGACCGGTATTTCCGGCAAAGCCGCGCCGCTTCATCGATTTCCATACAATTGTTAAACGCATCGATAGCGGCATCGGCGTCGCCGGTCGCCATATAATTCATGCCGAGCCAAAGCCACGCGTTCGAATTTTTATCGTCGCGCTCAATAGCATTTTGCAAATTCTGAATCGATTCCGCCCACGGCGTCGGATAATGCGTTCGATAGGTCAGCCCCATCACTGCGTATGGCATTGATAATTCCGGATCGAGATCTAATGCTTTTTTTGCAGCAACCAATGATAACGCAGAGTAATCGCGATCAAGTATGCCCCAACTTGTCGCGATGGCGTATACGGCAGCGAGCCCTTCCCAGCCGCGCGCAAAACCGGGATCCATATCAACAACTTGTTCAAACAACTGCAAACTTTCGCGCACATTCGCCGTGCCGCGCGCAATGAATTTTTCGCGGGCACGCAAATACATATCGTAGGCGCTCATGTTTTCTGTCGCCGGCTTGATCACCACAGGCGCATTCGCCGCCATGCCAAGTTCATCGCGCAATTCGCCGACAACGGCGGTCGCAATTTCGTCTTGAATGCGGAAGATGTCGGACAGATGCCGATCATATGTATCTGACCAGAGATGGCGGTCGTCACGGGCGTCAATCAATTGCGCCGTAATGCGAATGCGATTATCCATCTTGCGAACGCTGCCCTCAAGGACATAGTTCACCTTCAAGCGCTTTGCGATGTCGCCAATATTCAGGATTTCATTTTTTAGGGCAAATGACGATGTCCGCGATGCGACTTTCAAGCCCTCAATACGCACCAATACGTTCAACAGCTCTTCCGAGAGGCCGTCCGCAAAATATTCCTGATTGCCTTCAGGCGACATATCCGTGAACGGAAGAACGCCGATTGAAACTTCGCTCGGAGCCGGCAATCGCCCAGCTGCCGCGACCTGCTCTGCTGGCTCTTCCTGCGATGTTTCGCGCATCAACAAAAAACCGGCGATCGCCAACATCATCACGCCGCCGATAATTCCTGCCGTCAGGGCCGGGTTTATTTTCAGCTTGTCGATGAGTGTCGGCGGGGCCGGTTCCACCTTTTCTGGCGCCTCGCCACCAGTGAGATCAGCAATCGCGCTCAATAGCGACTGAACCGGTTCATCTTTCGGATCGCCTTTCCATTTAAGAAAATCAATAATCTGATACTGGCGGAACCCCAATGGCGCGTCGCCGCCGCTAAGATTGATGGGGATCAAAATGCCTTTGTCTCGAGCAAAGACCGCTTCGTCTTTCACCCAGTCTGACTCTTTTGAATCCGATGACCAGGCAACAATGATGGCGTCAGCTTTTTGAAGCTGGGCTTCAATGTCTTTTGCGAAGGCCGCGCCACCGCGAATGTGGCGGTCCCACCAGACGGCATGACCGGCCGCTTCCAGGGCGTCAGAGAGCTTTTCAATCGCAGGGCGATCGCTGCGCGAATAGCTAATGAATATCTGCGCCAAAGCTCGCCTCCCCCTTCTCGCTCGTGTTTGGTCTGCGCGTCAGTGGCTGATGCATATATCAAATAAAACAATTTTCCGACAATAACAGGAGAAAACGCCGCAGGGCCTTGCTAATTCTTGAAAAAACGCGCACCTCGCGCTCTATGACGCAACGCACAAATTCACTCCGGAATATAGCTATTGTCGCCCACGTCGATCATGGCAAAACCACGCTTGTTGACGAAATGCTGCGCCAGGCTGGCGCTATCCGTGAAGGCGCGGAAATGGCTGAGCGCGTCATGGATTCCAATGATATTGAGCGTGAACGAGGGATCACCATTCTCGCCAAATGCACAAGCGTTTTGTGGGAGGGTCGCGACGAAGCTGTACGTATAAATGTCGTTGACACGCCAGGACATGCCGATTTCGGCGGCGAGGTCGAGCGCATTCTATCCATGGTCGATGGCTGTCTGCTTTTGATTGACGCCGCCGAAGGTCCGATGCCGCAGACAAAATTCGTTCTCTCGAAAGCGTTGGCGCTTGGCCTCCAGCCAATCGTTGTATTGAACAAAGTTGACCGGCCGTCCGCCGCGCCTGATGAAGCGCTTGACGCAACGTTTGATTTATTCGCGGCCCTCGGTGCGAGTGATGAACAACTCGATTTTGATATCTTGTACGCGGCTGGGCGTGACGGTTGGGCGGCGCGGGCGATAGATGATCCGCATGAAAACCTAACCCCGCTCTTTGAAACCATCGTCGCGCGGGCGCCGGCGCCGGATATCACCAAAACTGCGACATCGGAGCCATTCCGCATGCTGGCGACGACCCTTGAGGCAGATCCCTATCTTGGCCGGATTCTGACGGGCCGGATTGTTTCCGGCATTGCAAAACCTGGTGTCACCATGAAAGCCTTGTCGCGCGATGGCAAAAAAGTTGAACAGGCGCGGGTGACTAAAGTACTCGCATTCCGCGGCCTGAAACGCCAACCGGTCGATGAGGCGCATCCGGGCGACATCGTCGCTATCGCTGGTTTTTCCGAAGCATCAGTTTCCGACACAATTTGCGATTTACCGGTTGAGACGCCCCTGCCTGCGCAACCGATCGATCCGCCAACATTGTCAGTCACAATCGCTGCTAACGACTCTCCACTCGCCGGACGCGAAGGAGACAAGGTTCAATCACGCGTTATCCGCGACCGATTGCTGCGTCAGGCGGAAGGAGACGTTGCAATAACGGTGACAGAAACCGAAGCAAAGGACGCGTTTGATGTTGCCGGTCGCGGCGAATTACAGCTCGGCGTTCTGATCGAAAACATGCGCCGCGAAGGATTTGAACTTGCCGTCTCGCGCCCGCGCGTCGTAACCCGCGAAGATGAAGACGGCGCCATTCTCGAACCTATCGAAGAAGTCGTGATCGATCTTGATGATGATTATTCCGGCGTCGTTATCGAAAAGCTCTCGCAGCGCAAAGCGGATCTCGTGGAAATGAAACCGGCGGGCGCCGGGAAAACACGGCTTACCATGCACGCACCGGCGCGCGCGCTGATCGGCTATCACGGCGACTTCCTGACCGACACCCGCGGCACCGGCGTCATCAACCGGTCTTATCTTGAGCATGCGCCGCATAAAGGCGTCATTCAGGGCCGCCGAAATGGCGTCCTTATTTCCAATGGAGACGGCGCCGCTGTGCCGTTCGCAATCTGGAATCTGGAGGAGCGCGGCGTCATGTTTATCTCGCCGGGCGATGCCGTATACGAGGGCATGATTGTCGGCGAAAATGCGAAACCTGACGACCTCGACGTCAATCCGCTGAAAGCGAAACAGCTCACCAATATTCGCGCCGCCGGTAAGGACGACGCCGTTCGGCTAACACCACCGCGACGCCTAACTTTGGAACAGGCAATTTCCTACATCAATGATGATGAGCTCGTCGAAGTCACGCCAAAATCAATCCGTCTCCGAAAGATCGCGCTGAAACCACATTTGCGGAAGAGAAGAGCGAAGGAAAACGGATAGAAATTTGGTATATTCAATCAGATAAAGTGGCAGATGAGCAGCCAAATTGATCGACTAAGCTTTTGAAACGTTGCGTCGCGTTGTTTGCAATCACTTCACGACGCCATTGCCGACTCTTTATTTTTGTATCTTCATTGATGAAATCTATTCCGCCATTCGAAAGCGGTTCGATCTTCAGAAAAATTACGTCCGGCGGAGCGGAAAACTCATAATTACTCTGCGATACAAACAGTGCGTGGTGCAACGAAAGACCGAACACCGATTTTCGTAAAAATGATGATGCGATGTATCGGCAAATATCCTCCATTGCCATATGCGATTCCCGCCACTGCTCATTATTCCTAGATAACTCTACGTAACTGCTCGCCAAATTCTTCCAATTCCGATGCATTGGCATCGCAAATTTCCTCTCCTAGATCCAAATTTGAAAATAGCATTGATTACTTTAAGTTTTCCAACGAAGGCGCTCCCAAAGTCCCCGAAACCATAGCCGCCAACAGCTTCGAAACAAACCAGACGCCCGAGAGTGGTCCCGCCAGCGCATCGCGAACCAACGGCAAGACCTCAGAATCCGATTGATAGACCGGCGTAAACATGGCGCTCATGGCCTGGTAAAGCTGCACATGACGATGGCGCAATTTGAGGAACGTTTTTATCGCCACGTTATAGTCGGAATGCTCGCGCAAACTCCGCGCCAGCGCAAATGCGTCGAGGAGCGCCATGTTGGCGCCCTGCCCCAATTGCGGGCTCGCCGCGTGCCAAGCGTCGCCAATGTGAATAAGGCGGCCCTCGACCGGACTCGCAATCGCATCGTGGGCGTAGCGGGCAAAAACGAACTGATCGGCGTCTAAAATTTCCTCAAGCACCGGCGCCAACGCTGGCCAGAGCGCAAGCACTTCGTCTTTCCAGCATGCTAGACCATGCGCGCGCCAATCATCAAAATGGTCGCCGCGCAAATTCCAGAATAATGCCGACAATTCAGCCGCCGCGCCCGGCGGCTTGCCAATCGGCATCAAGCCAACCGCTTTGCTGGAACGATAGTAACGCTGCTCAATTGAACGAGGCAGGAACGCATCACCCCTCGGCGTCGTGACGTTCACCCATAAGGCGCCATAGCCAAGCGTCGTTTTCTCCCGCTCGATCAGCGGTGAGTGAACCCCCATGGCGTCGATCAGTAAATCAAACGCTGGGCTGTGGCTGCCGCCCGAAAATTCCAAATATTTATCGCCGGCGCCGATAATTTTTTTGCCCGTTTCAAAATTAACGCCAGCATCGCGCGCGGCGCCAAAGAGAATGTGAAATAGCGATGCGCGGTGAATGCCGACACCGGTCTTATTGTCAGCGCCAGTGTTCAATCTGACGTCAAGTGCGGTATGGCCGGACGCAGCGACGACGCCATAAAGGCGCTCGATTGGCGCGCCGAACTCTTTCAATTTTTCAAGTAACGCGAGCCGGGACAGTACCGCCTGTCCGGTTGACTGTATGACAACGCCTGACCCGATAGGCGCCGGTTCATCGAACTGATCAAAGATCGAAACCCGATGGCCGTCCCGCGCAAGAAACGCTGCACAGGAAAGCCCGGCGATGCCGGCTCCTGCGACCGCGATATCCATTGAATGGACGACGCCGGCCGACCTAACTCAGTGCTTCTTTCATTAGCTTGCCGGCCTGGCCGAAATCCATTGTGCCCTGATAGCGCTCTTTTAAGGCGCCCATACACTTGCCCATGTCTTTAAGACCTGAGGCTTCGTATTCCTCGACAACGGAATTTACCGCTGCCTTGATTTCGGCTTCGTCGAGCTGGCGCGGCATAAATTCACGGATGACTTCAATCTCGTTGCGTTCAGCCTCAGCAAGCTCAGGCCGGCAGCCTTTTTCATAAGCTTCGGCACTGTCTTCACGCTGCTTCACCATCTTTGCGAGCAATTCCAGAATATCGTCGTCGCCAATTCCCTCGCAATTGTCATTGCCGCGCGCCGCAATATCGCGGTCCTTAATCGCAGCCATAACAAGACGCAGCGTCGAAACGCGAAGTTTGTCATCCTTCGCCTTCATTGATGCTTTCAGCGCGTCTTCAATCTGGGTTCTAAGCACGAGCGATTCTCCAACGGGACTTAAAATACCGAACGACAAAATTCGTTGGCGTTATTCTGGGATTTAGTCGTTTGATCTTCCGGGATTTTTTCTGACGTATCCGTTCAATTGACCTGATGCCTAGCTTCGCCTAGCTTCCGGCCGTTTTGCGCGGAAGGTCGCCGCATTCGCCAGCGCCGCCGCGCGTGATCGCCAATCCGCGATCAGGCCGCGAAGAGATATGCCTTTATGAAAATTAGTCAAGAACCCTCCCAAAAGTCGACCGCAGCACTCGTTTTTGCTGATAAAACAACAATTTACGGGACGGGCTTCGGCGCGCCGGGGAACGCCGTCGGTGAGATCTGTTTCAATACGGCAATGACCGGCTATCAGGAAATTTTAACGGACCCCTCCTACGCCGAGCAGATCGTCACCTTCACGTTTCCACATATCGGCAATGTCGGCGTCAACGCCGAGGACGTTGAGAATGCATCGGCTGTCGCAGCGACTGCGGCGCGCGGCGCAATTGTCAGTGCGATACCGACTAGCCCGGCAAATTATCGGGCACAACTTGATCTTTCTGCATGGATGAGACGGCGCGGCATCATTGGCATCGCCGGCGTCGATACACGCACCCTGACGATATTTATTCGCGAAAACGGCATGCCCCACGGCGTCATCGCTTATAACACCGCCGGAGATTTTGACATTGACACGCTCGCGAAAATGGCCGCCGACTGGCAAGGGTTGGTAGGCCGCGATCTCGCAAAATACGTAACGACGCCAAAGCAATTCTCACACACCGAAGCGGGATGGGATGACGGCTACGGGTTAAGCGCCGGTAATGGCGCCCACATCGTGGTCATCGATTATGGCGTCAAAGCCAACATCCTGCGGCGGCTTGCCAGCGAGGACTGCCGTGTGACGGTCGTGCCTGCGACGGCAAGTTTCGATGAGATCAAGTCGCTCGCCCCAGACGGTGTTGTTCTTTCCAACGGCCCCGGCGATCCGGCGGCGACGGCGGAATACGCCGCGCCGGTCATCCGCGAACTGCTGAACGCGAGAATTCCGGTGTTTGGCATATGTCTCGGGCATCAACTGCTCGCACTCGCCGTTGGCGCAAAGACCGTAAAGATGCCGCAAGGCCATCACGGCGCGAACCATCCGGTGAAGGACCTTGCTACGGGCAAAGTTGAGATCGTTTCCATGAACCATGGCTTCGCCGTTGACGCGTCATCGTTGCCGGGCAATGTCGAACAAACCCACGTGTCGCTGTTCGATCAAACAAATTGCGGGATAACGCTGAAAGACGCGCCGGCATTCTCCGTACAGCATCACCCGGAGGCCTCCCCCGGCCCGGAAGACAGTTTTTATATTTTCAGAAGATTTCTTGAGCGGGTTGAAGCGGCTTAAGAAACGATTTCGTCCACCCCGACAAACCGGGCCATCCGCTCTAACTCCGCGTCGAGTTTTTTGCGGCGCGCGGGCGTATTCTTGACGCCCCTCTCCCACCAGAAATTTTCAATTGTCAGCGTTTTCTTTTTGCGGTTGGCGCGAGCTTCAATCCGTCCGACGAAACGATCGCCCTCCAACAGCGGATAAACGTAATAGCCATACTGACGTTTTGCGGGGGGCACGAAAATCTCTATGCGATAGTCAAACCCGAAGAGCCGCTGCAGGCGATTACGATCGCGCGCCGCCGGATCAAACGGATTTAAAATGCGCAACCGGCTCGTTGGCGCGGATAGGTTTTCAATCCGCTCTTCAATGTCGGCTGGGGCCCACGCTTTCTTTAGCGATTTGTCTGCGTTGACGACTTCGACGGGAACGAGTTTTCTGCGGCGTTTTTTGATCCATGCTTTGACTTCATCGAGATCGGCAGCGCCCCAGAACCGCATGATGTCGCCTTCGCTCGCGAAGCCGAGGCGGTTGAGCGCGTTTTCACACAACCAATCGACTTGCTTTGCGTTGCTGATCGATTTCGTAAGAATATTTTCCGGAATGACTTTTTCCCGCGTCGCATACATCTTGATGAAATTGCGCCGATGGCAGGTCGCGAGAACGCCAATGTACCAGAGATAATCGAGCGCGTATTTGTGCGGCGGCCGGGCCCACCCCTCTTTGCGGCTTGTGCTGGGCGCCGCTTCGAAATCGTTGGAGCAAAGCGGGCCCTCCTTTTCAATTCGCTTTAACATTTTGTCGCGCTCGCGCTTAGGCGACATGAATTTCGGCCAGCGTCCGCTGTCGAGTTGCCCACGCATGCGATCGAACTGACGCCGCCAATAGGGATAGGTCTCCATGGGCAAAACCGACGCATCATGGGTGAAATGCTCAAACGCCAATCGATCCTTCACCAGTTCATCGAGCATACCTTCGCGATAATGCTGGTTGCGCGACCAGGCAATGTGATCATGGGCGCGGGCGACAACACGGATCGTATCCATCTGAACAAAGCCGAGAGCTTTTACGATTTGCAAAAGCCCGTCCTTATCCAATTTGCCCGTAGGGGTTTCGGCGAGCCCCTGCCTGTTGAGCCAAAGCCGCCGGGCGTCGCGATTTGAAATTTTGAGGGCCATAAATTCTCAATTGTGAAGACGAAGTGGCGAAGCGGAAACAATGGGTGTAAACCGGGCGTCATGTCCACCGACCTTTTAAATCGCCTTTTGTCCGATCCCAATCTTTTGATCCACCAGATCGATCCTGTCCGCGACGCGGCGGCGATTGCATCGTTTTCCGCTGATGAAATCCGCAACGCCGCCTTTCTCGACCAGCGCATTCTGACGCCAACAACGCAAGGCGCGATGGTTCCCTGGGCGGACGCCAAAACCATACTGAGCACACTTCCAAAACAATATCCGGCGATTATTTTCCATATTGGCCATTGCGGATCGACCCTTATCTCGAAGCTGGTTGAGGCGGCAGGCGGGCCGCGCGGTCTTCGTGAGCCCTTGCCCATGCGCACCTTTGCGATGATGCGTGCGAACGCCGCAGAGCGCCTCAGCATGTGGCGTGAAGAGGACGCCCGCGACCGTTTTGATTTGTTTTTGCGCAGTTGCGCCAAGGCGCCGTCGGCGGTGAAAGCAACGAGCTTTTGCAACAATTTGATGGCCAACGCTGCGGCATTTGGTGCTGCAAAACAAGCGTTCATCACCATTAAAGCCGATGCATACATCGCCACGATGTTGGGCGCGGAAAACAACATTCACGATCTGTTTGGCTCCATTGAATTGCGTATGCGGCGCTTGCGTGTACTCTGCAGCAGCGACATTGGCGATCTCGCGGCAATGTCTCACGGGGAAATAGCTGCCGCGGCATGGGCCAGCGAAACGGCGACGGCCGCAGAGGCCGACACTGCCAAATCTTTTGACTTCGAAGAATTTCTTGCCGAACCCGCTGATCGCCTATTCGATATCGTTGACGCCCTCGGCGGCGCACCGGACAGCGGCGCAATCGCCCAGACGCTGGAAGGCCCGATCATGCGGCAATATTCAAAAGCACCGGAACATGAATATGGCGCTGACTTACGAAAAACCCTCCTCGCCGAATATGCGCGCATCGCCGGAGACGAGATTTCGCGGGGTCGCCTATGGCTAGAGACCCAGGCGAAACAATTCCCGCCAATTGCCATTGCGATTGATCGCTTCGGTTGACGCGACGCATTCCGGTCCTTAGCTGAGGCGCCATGACACAAGAAAAAACACCGCCGTTTCAAATTCGCGTCGTTCCGGTAACGCCGTTTCAACAGAATTGCTCGATCATCAAAGCGCCCTCGGGCAAGGCCGCGGTTGTCGACCCGGGCGGCGAACCGGAAAAAATTCTCGGCGCCGCGAAAGAGTTTGGTGCAAAGATTGAGCAGATATGGCTTACCCATGGTCATCTTGATCACGCTGGCGGCGCCGAAGCTGTAAAACGCGAAACAGGCGCGCCGATTATTGGTCCGCATAAGGACGATGTATTCTGGCTCGATGAAATAGCGAGCCACTGGGCGCAGTACGGCAAACCTGGCATGGGCGAAGACTGCAAACCGGATAAATGGCTAAATGACGGCGACAAGCTGGAACTTGACGGAATCAAATTCGACGTCGTCTACACGCCGGGGCACACGCCGGGGCACGTTGTGATTTACCATAAAGGCGTCAATATTGCCTTTGTCGGCGACGTTCTTTTCGCCGGCTCTATTGGACGGACGGATTTTCCGCGCGGAGATCATCAAACGCTGATAGACTCTATCACTCAAAAACTCTGGCCGCTCGGCGAGACTATGCAGTTCGTTCCTGGTCATGGGCCGACCTCGACTTTCGGCGCTGAGCGCAAAAGCAATCCCTTCGTCGCGGATCACATTACCGGCTATCAGGGCGCTAGGACAGAAGCGCCGGACACAATTGCGCAGAAGACATCCAAGCGCTGGCAGTAAATACGTTCTCTTTGTGGAAGCTTTTCTTGCCGCCATTGCTGGCCTCTAAGCGACTCTGGTCTTCCGGACTGGTTTCGCGGAAATTGTTGGCTGTCGAAGCGGCGTTCGCCGGGGGATTTCTCATTGAGTTTATCGTTCCAAAATGTGGTCTGGTTAAGACTTGTTTCAATTTGCAACCCTCATCCTGAGGCGCCTTTATTCGTAATCGTCTGATTGCGGATGGAGCCTCGAAGGATGGCATCCAGCGTAACAAACGGCGCAACGCTCTTGATCATCCTTCGAGGCAAAAGCCTTTGCGTTTGCACCTCAGGATGAGGAATAGGGATTTGAACAATCCTTATTCTGAGAACTACCATAAGCGCCCAGTACGCATGAGGATAACTATCCACGAGTTTGTTCCGCGCGAATTCGGGATGGAACCCGGTTTTGCGAAAACAAACGAGATTTTGAATGTTGGTTTTCTTCCAGTACTAGAAAACTGAAATCCCGTTTCTTGCAGAGGCTGAGTAATGTTGCGCGGCGCGCAACATGTTACGAAATTTTTGCGAAAAAGATTCGTCGGCGGTGCTGCGTTCGGTTCTCAAACAGTCGCCTCGAACGCCTCCGACGGCTGAACCCCGTTTGGTTATTTCTACTGCAAAAACCCCCTTCGTCTGCCTCGCAGACACTTCTCCGCAAACGAGGGAAGAGAGAAAGCGATGCAAATTTGCGCTTAATCTCCATCGTAGCGCCTTCCTCCCCCGCACCGCGGGAGAGGTGTCCAGCCGCTACTCGCGTCTGGACGGAGGGGGTAGATTAATATGCCTCGCCATCTTTAGTTGGGCCCTGCGGCTCAATATTAACAGACGTTTCGGGTGGTTTCTCGACAAATTCATCGCCCGAATTCATCGAAAACGTTTTGAAATGAATCGCATCCCCAAACGCAGAAGCATCGTCATTCGACGCGTTGACCGCAATCGCTATGTCGACCGGGTCTGCTGCGTCGATCGGGGCAGTCCACATAAAAGTCCAGTGCAATTGTCCACCTTCCGGTTTCTTTGCATACGTAGAACGAATTCGAGCGCCGCTTGCCTCCAGAAAGTCGCCGCCAGCGGAAAAAATTCCACTAGATGCAATTGCCATCAATCCGCCCGTCTTGGCATTGGTAACAGGGAACGCAAGAGTTACGACATAAGATTTGTTGCGCTCGAAACGTTCAGGTAACCCCGCGATTTGCAGAGCCTCCGATGCCATTACCGCGTCATTGTCAAAGTGACAACTATGGCAGTTTTGCGCAGCATTTGGGTCAGCCGAGCCCCAAGGGGGGCCGTCGGAATTAGCGTGTGCCGTTATCGTGGCTGTTGGCATCGCTACAATAGCGATGGCGAACAATCGGCAAAAACGGAAAATCGAAACACGTGCATTCCGCTCCCGTTCCGCAACGGGGAGAAGGATGGGGTGCGGGGGAACATACGTTGTACGGCTTCCAAAGCCTAGCCCATCACGCGAAATTTGCCGCCGCAAATTTCGACCTTTCCCCAACGGGGAGAGGTGGGCGCCGCTGCAAACACAAACAACAGAATGCGCATGTTTCATCACTTCAAAAATTGCGACCTACTCCGCTGACTCGACAATCGCGCGGCCAATTGTGTTGGTATCCGCACCGAACCAGACCGCGCCGGAAGGCTCGTGATAGTGCATGTGACGCAATGTGCCGCCGCCGGACGGGACCGGCGTTGCGGAGACCCACGTCTCGGTTTCTGAATCAAAGCCCATGAACATATTCGGATCGACGCCCGTCGCTACTGCCCAGATGGTGCCGCTGGCGTCAGACGCCATGCCATAGGGGCGCGCCTCCGCGCCTTGCGGGAACGCCCATTCTTCGAATTCTTCCGTTGCCGGATCATAGGCGCCGAGATAGCCCTTGGCGTAATCGACATACCAGACACGGCCGTTGGTAGTGATCTCCATCCGGCGCGGGCGCGCCTCTTCGCGCGGCAAATCAATTTCAGTGAGCGCCATGGTGTCCGGATCGATATGCGCCATTTTGTTTGTGCCGAGAAGCACAACATACACGTCGCCGTTCGGAGCGACTTTGATGCCGTATGGCCGCGAGCGTTCGGTTTTCGAATTGACGAGCGTCACCTCACGCGTTTCGATATTCATCCGGCCTATCATGTTGGCGCCTTGCAACGTGAAGAAAATGTTCTCTTCGCCCTTGTCGAACACGAGCGTGTGCGGGTCGCGCGCCGCCGGATCAGGCATCGGGATTTCCTCGATTTCTTCCGTCGCCGGGTCATATCGCCCAATCAGCGCCGTACGATTGCCGGCGTACCAGACGATGCCGTCAGACCCAACAATGAGGTTGTGCGGGCCGGAGCCGTCCTTGAGGTCGATTTTTTTGAATTCGCCGCTCATCACGTCGAGATGCGCGAGATACCCGGTTTTTTGGCCGACAAACCAGACTGAGTTTTCGCTCTCGGCGAACGGATCGCGCGGGCGCGATTTCTCGTAGGGCACTTCCCATTCCTGAATGTCGATAGTCGCGAGGTCGTCTGCGGCCGCTGTGCCGCCAACATTCAAGCCAAGAACGGCAAACACCGCGGCGCCAATCATCAATCGCATGGGAAATCTCCTTTTGTTAGCCAGGAAGCAGCGATTATAGCGCCAGCGAAAAAATTTTGCACATCCGTCACATTCAGCGGCTTTCCGGGGTTTCCCTTTCAAGGATCATGCAATAAGACACCGCTTTAGCCGACAATTTGATTCTGATCCCCGACCCGATTCTGCGCGCGAGCTCCTGCGCTTTCGGGCGCGCGCATGTGAGTAACCAATGCCGAAACGCGACGACATTTCCTCAATTCTGATTATTGGCGCCGGTCCCATCATTATTGGTCAGGCCTGCGAGTTTGATTATTCCGGTGTTCAGGCTGTAAAGGCGCTGAAAGAGGAAGGTTTACGGGTCATTCTTGTCAATTCGAATCCGGCGACGATAATGACCGATCCGGGTCTCGCCGACGCTACCTATATTGAGCCGATCACGCCGGAATTCGTCGAAAAGATCATTGCATCGGAAAAACCGGACGCGCTGCTTCCGACCATGGGCGGACAGACGGCGCTCAACTGCGCACTTGAACTGGAAAAGCGCGGCGTTCTTGAAAAATACAATGTCGAGATGATCGGCGCCCGGGCCGACGTTATCGACAAAGCCGAGGACCGCGAAAAATTCCGTACGGCCATGGAGAAGATCGGCCTTGAAAACCCAAAATCGGTAATCGCGTCGTCGCCGGAAATTTGCGACGATAACGGCGCCATAATCGGCTATGACCGCGCGACCGGTGTTGCCAAAGCCATCGCCATGATCAACGAGATCGGACTGCCGGCGATTATCCGCCCTGCGTTCACCCTTGGCGGCACAGGCGGCGGCGTCGCTTACAACCGGGATGAATATGAACACATCGTCCGCTCCGGTATTGACGCCTCACCTGTCGGGCAAGTGCTGATCGACGAAAGCCTTCTCGGCTGGAAAGAATTCGAGATGGAGGTTGTTCGCGACAAAGCCGATAACTGCATCATCGTCTGCTCCATCGAGAACGTTGACCCTATGGGCGTTCACACCGGCGACTCGATTACCGTGGCCCCGGCCTTGACCCTTACCGATAAGGAATTCCAGCGCCTTCGCAACGCATCCATCGCGGTCATGCGCGAGATCGGCGTTGAAACCGGCGGGTCGAACGTGCAGTTCGCCGTCAACCCCGACAATGGCCGCGTCGTCGTCATCGAGATGAACCCGCGCGTCTCACGCTCATCTGCGCTCGCGTCGAAGGCGACCGGTTTTCCAATTGCGCGCATCGCTGCGAAGCTCGCCGTCGGTTACACGCTCGATGAACTCGACAATGACATCACCGGCGAAACGCCGGCGTCTTTTGAGCCGACCATCGATTACGTCGTCACGAAAATTCCTCGCTTTGCATTTGAGAAATTCCCGGGCGCCGAGAAGAACCTTTCCACCGCCATGAAATCTGTAGGCGAGGCTATGGCCATAGGCCGAAATTTTGCGGAGTCATTGCAGAAAGCCCTACGGTCATTGGAAACAGGCCTCAATGGTCTCGATCCCATCGCCGTTCCCGGCCTCGATGAAGGCGATGATCTGAATGCATTCCGCGCCGCGCTCGCAGCAACAACGCCGGACCGATTACGTGTTGCAGCGCAGGCGATCCGTCACAATCTGCCGGTCGAGCAAATCCGCGCCATCACGCAATATGATCCGTGGTTTCTCGATCGACTTCATGAGATTATCGACGCTGAAAACGCTATTGCGCAAAAAGGCCTGCCATCCGACCCCGAAGCGTTGCGGCAACTGAAAGCCCTCGGCTTTTCCGACAAACGCCTCGCGGAATTATGCAGCGCCAGCGAGAAAGAAGTGCGCGATTTTCGTATCAAACGAAATGTCCGTCCGCTTTATCGCCGCATCGATACTTGCGCCGCGGAGTTCTCCGCCAAAACGCCATATATGTATTCCGCCTACGATCCTTCCTATGGCGAGGCGAACAACAGCGAAGCACGGGTCTCAAATCGAAAGAAGGTCATTATTCTTGGCGGCGGACCAAATCGCATCGGCCAGGGCATCGAGTTTGATTATTGCTGCTGTCACGCTGCCTTTGCGCTCGAAGAAATCGGCGTTGAGTCGATCATGGTCAATTGCAACCCGGAAACAGTTTCGACGGATTATGACACCTCCGACCGGCTTTATTTCGAGCCGCTGACCGCCGAAGACGTCCTTGAAATCGTCCGCACCGAACAGGCGTCGGGCGAACTTCTCGGCGTCATCGTACAATATGGCGGGCAAACGCCATTGAAACTTGCCAGCATTCTCAATGAAGAAGGCATACCGATATTGGGGACATCTTTCGACGCCATTGACCTCGCTGAAGATCGAAAGCGTTTTCAGGAACTGGTTCAGCGCCTCGGCCTCTTGCAGCCAAAAAATGCAACGGCGCCGAGCCGGGAAAGCGCCGCGGAAATCGCGACCAAAGTGGGCTATCCGCTGGTGACACGGCCATCCTATGTACTTGGCGGACGGGCCATGGAAATCGTTCGCGATGAGGCGGCGCTCAATCTGTATCTGGCGACCGCGCAAATAGAAATTTCGGAAAAAGAGCCCCTCCTCCTCGATCAATATTTACAGAACGCAGTTGAAGTTGACGTCGACGCGATCTGCGACGGCGGCGAGGTCTATATCGCTGGCGTCATGGAGCACATTGAGGAAGCCGGCATCCATTCCGGCGATAGCGCCTGCTCCCTTCCCCCTTATACGTTATCGGAACAAACCATCACGCGCCTCGAGGACCAGACGAAAAAACTGGCTCTGGAACTTGGCGTCGTTGGCCTTATGAATGTTCAGTACGCCATCAAGGATGACGATATCTATTTGTTAGAAGTTAACCCACGCGCATCACGCACTGCGCCGTTTGTCGCAAAAGCAACCGGCGTTCCCATCGCCAATGTCGCCGCGAAGGTGATGGCGGGGGCGAAGCTCTCAACATTTGATCTGAACCCGGATTATTCGGGACATATCTCTGTAAAGGAAGTTGTCTTCCCGTTCTCGCGCTTTCCTGGCGTTGATACCGTACTCGGCCCGGAGATGCGGTCCACCGGCGAAGTCATGGGGATCGACAAGAACTTCGCTAAAGCGCGCGCGAAGAGCCTCATCGCCGCCGGCGCCATCATGCCGTCAAGCGGCAAAGTGTTTGTGTCGCTGAAGGATTCCGACAAGGAAGGCATGATTAAAGCCGCGTCGAAATTGATTGAGATGGGTTTTGTCGTCGTCGCCACCGGCGGCACCGCGGACTATTTCAGCGAGAACGGTTTAAGCGTTGAGCGCATCAACAAAGTGCTGGAAGGTCGCCCCCATATCGTTGACGCGCTGAAGAACGGCGACATTGATTTGATCCTTAACACCACCGAGGGCGCGCAAGCAATTAAGGACTCGCGCTCCATTCGCACGACGGCGCTGGCCCAGAAAATTCCCTGCATCACCACTGCCGCCGGCGCCCGCGCCGCCGTGCGCGCGATTGACGCCCTGCGCCAGGGCGGCGTCGAAGTTGCTCCACTTCAGGCCTATTTTTCGCGATAAAGCGCGTATATTGCGCGACGGCTCGCAGTTCCCCTTTGCCGCGAACCCATTATGATCTGCGCCAATTGTTTGGGCAGCGTGGGGAACCGTTCAAACGCGTTTTTGAAGGGGCATTTCCTCATGCAGAATAAATTACCACTAAGCGCCGCTGCGCTTGCGCTTTTGACCGCAACAACGCTTGGCGCTTGCACAACCGGTACGCAACAAGACGCCGCGACGCTCGGCGATTGGGGCGTTGAACTCGACAAGCGCGACCTCAATGTCGCCGCGGGCGACGACTTTGCCGAACACGCAAACGGCGTCTGGCTCGCTGAAACCGAAATCCCGGGCGATCTCGCCCGCTACGGCATGTTCGACCAGTTGCGCCTCGACGCTGAGGCCGACATTCAGGCAATCGTCGAGGAAGTCGCGGGCGAGAACGCCGCCGACGGCACGCTAGAACAAAAAGTCGGCGATCACTATGCTGCGTGGATCGATACTGACGCCCTCGACGCCATGGGCGTTGAGCCGTTGCAGCCTTTTCTCGACAAGATATTCGCAATAGAGTCTCAAGACGACTTGATGAAAGCCTATGCCAGCCTTCACGCGGAGGCGCCATTCGGCGCCGGCGTTATCCCGGACCCCGCTGATACGACGCGTTACATCGTGTTTATCGGACAAGATGGCCTCGCCATGCCGGACCGCGATTATTATTTGAATGAAGACGGAAAATTCCTGGCTTATCGGGCGGTTTATGACGACTATGTCACGAAACTTTTCACACTTGCCGGGTTTGAAAATGCTGAAGCGCGGGCAGACGCGGTGATCGCGCTGGAAACAGAGCTCGCGAAAGTTCACTGGACACAGCAAGACTCCCGCGACATTCAGAAAATTTACAATCCGATGAAGGTTGAGCAGCTCATTGAGACTGCGCCGGAATTTGATTGGAAACTTATTCTGAAAGAATTACAGCTCGACAGCGTTGATACGTTTGTGGTGGCGCAGCCGTCAGCGATCGACAAGGCGGCGGAGCTCTTCGCAAATACGCCGCTCGATCTGGTGAAAGACTACCTTGCTTTTCATTTGATAAATGAAAACACGACCTTTCTGTCGACCGAATTTGACGATGCAGACTTTGAATTCTTTGGCAAAACCCTGCGAGGCACCGAAGAAAAACGCGAGCGCGAGAAACGCGGCGTTCAACTCGTCAACGGCGCTCTCGGCGAGGCGGTCGGACAAATCTATGTCGGCCGTCATTTCCCGCCATCATACAAGGCGCAAATGGAAGGCCTCGTCAGCAATCTCATCGCGGCTTTTCAAGAGCGCCTCAAAGCCAACGATTGGATGGATGAGGAAACACGCGAGCAGGCGCTGTTGAAACTCTCCACTTTCGAACCGCGCATTGGGTTCACCGACAAATGGATTGATTACTCGCCGCTTGAGATCAAGGAAGGCAAACTTCTTGAAAACGTTTTCGCGGTCACAAAGTTTCACTGGAACGAAGATATCAAGCGTCTCGGTGGCCCGGTTGATCGGCAGCTCTGGCCATATCCGCCGCAAACAGTGAACGCGTCTTACAACCCACTCCTCAACCAGATCACCTTCCCGGCCGGCATCTTGCAGCCGCCGTTCTTTGATCCGTATGCAGACGCCGCTGTAAATTACGGCGCAATCGGCGCTGTCATCGGCCACGAGATCGGTCACGGCTTTGACGATCAGGGCCGCCGCTTCGACGAGGCCGGCCGAATTCGTGACTGGTGGACCGAAACCGCGAATGACCGGTTCCAGGAAAAAGCTGATGTCCTTGGCGCCCAATACAATTCCTACGAACCGGTTGAGGGTATGAATATCAACGGCACGCTGACCATGGGCGAGAATATTGGCGACCTTGGCGGGTTGCAGATGGGCTATGCCGCGTACCAGCGCCATCTCGCTGATTGTTGCGGCGGGCAAGCGCCAGTGATCGACGGACTGACAGGCGACCAGCGCTTTTTTCTCGGCTGGGCGCAGGTCTGGCGCGCCAAAATGCGCGAGGATGAAGCCCGCCGCCGCCTCACCACCGATCCGCACTCGCCGCCGAAATATCGCATCAACGGCGTCGTACGGAATATCGACGTCTGGTACGATGCTTTTGGCGTAACCGAGGACCATGACCTCTATCTGGCGCCCGAAGACCGGGTCCGGATCTGGTAATAAAACGCCGTCAAACCGTTGAGTTTTTGGAGTTTTTGCCAGAATTCATCGGTTTTCGCGCGGATTTGACTTGAAATTTCTCGGCGCGGGTCTTAACTCTCGCCGGCTACGAAACAGCGTCGGCCGGGGCTAAACCGCTCCGGCCGCGCTTTCTTTTTTGCCAGGAGTCCGGACATGCCGGCAGACTGGCCAGACGAAGAGGTGGGAGATGGAAAAGTTCCCGATGACGCTCGGCGGCTACGAAAAACTCGAAGCGGACTTGCGCAAACTGAAAAACGAAGAACGCCCGGCGGTAATCCAGGCGATTGCGGAAGCACGCGCCCATGGCGACCTTTCGGAAAACGCGGAATACCACGCCGCGAAAGAGCGACAGGGCTGGATCGAAAGTCAGATCGTCGATCTGGAAGACAAATATACCCGCGCTGATGTCATCGATGTTGCGAGCCTTAATGGAAATACCGTGAAATTCGGCGCCACCGTTACGTTGATCGACGAAGACACCGAAGAGAAGAAAATCTGGCAAATCGTCGGCGATCTCGAAGCCGACGTGAAAGAACGCAAGATCTCTGTTTCCTCGCCCATCGCCCGCGCTCTTATCGGCAAGAACAAGGGCGACAGCGTGGAGGTCCACGCACCGGGCGGCGCCCGCAGCTTTGAAATTGCAAAAGTGGTTTTCAAATAGGCTAAGCAATTTTAGCCGCGGCGAAATGATTAACAAAACATCACGCGTTGTCACAAAGTGGCGGCGCGTTTTTTTATGACCGTCACTGCGCAAAATTCGGAAAAGGCCGAAAGCCGCGCTGGGCGATCATTATCGATTTCCATTCAATACTTCGCGGGAACGATTTGGAAAGCGTTTGCGCCAATCCCAGGAGGGGCGTTACATTCATCAAAAACGTCGTAGGCGTCCAAACGCCGCAAAGCAACGACGCAACAACTGCAATCGTCAATTCGATTACCAACAATGCCATGAGTATTAGCGTCAGGGCGGCGAATATTGCCCCAAACGCAATCAACAATAAAAGCGCTGAGTATGGCAGTGCGCGCATTTCGCCGTGGTATAAGTCCCTTTCCGCGCCTTTTAACGCATCAACTTCGGTCGGCGTTTCACCAGACCATAAAAGTTCGAGCGCCAAGTGATACTCAAGATGCCGGTTTTTTTGCCGCCATGGCGCTTTCATTCAACACCAGCATGACGTGGCGAGGGCGGGCATTTGGATTAAGCTCAATAATTAGGACGGCGATCTGTTGGTCAATCAATTTCCGGTCCATTCTCCCGGGAAATCGCGACGTTGATTTTACAAAAGGCGACGACCAAATTGTTTCGTTCGCGTCTGCGATAGCCGCGCGCTCGTTGTTGACCCCATCCTGCTCTAATCCGGTAATGACAAGAATGGCCTGGCGACCGCTGTTATCCTTGAACTCGGATGGCGTCGATTTGATCGCAATCGCCAGCCAGAACATGACGACCAATTTGCGATACCGGCTCACCAGTTTATCCATGGATCAACATTTGCGGTAGTAATCTGAAGAAATGGGCGATCATGAATTTAAATCTATGAGATTTTGACTATTCCTCGCCCATCATCTCCTTGACGATTTCGGCGAGGCCGATCTGGCGGCGGCGTTTTAAGCGTTCGCCAAATAGAATCGCGCGCAGGAGGTCTTCTGACTCATCGATCTCATAGTTAACGATGACGTAGTCGTATTCCGCCCAGTGGGACATTTCCGCGTCAGCTTTCGCCATGCGTTTTTGCACGATCTCTTCGGGGTCTTGTGCGCGTTTGCGCAACCGGCGTTCCAGCTCTTCGCGCGAGGGCGGCAAGATAAAGACCTTGACCACATCCTCGCCGGAGACCTGGGCAAGTTGTTGTGCGCCCTGCCAGTCAATATCGAAGAGAACGTCCTTGCCCTGACTTAATGTCTGTTCAACCAGGTTGCGCGGCGTTCCGTAATAATGACCGAAGACATTCGCCCATTCCAGAAATTCACCTTCGTCACGCATGCGGGTGAATTCATCTTCTGAAACAAAGAAATAATCCTTTCCGTGGGCCTCCCCCGGCCGGCGCGTGCGCGTCGTTGCGGAAACAGACAAAACCATCTCGCCATCTTTATCGAGAAGACGGTTGGAAAGCGTCGTCTTGCCGGCGCCGGAAGGGCTCGACAAAATGAACATCAGGCCGCGCCTTGCCACTTTCAGATCGCCGCCAATCATTTACCGCCTCTATTCCACATTTTGAATCTGCTCGCGAAACTGATCGACAATCTGTTTCATATCGAGGCCTATTTGTTTGAGCGTGATGTCCGGCGCTTTGGAACAGATCGTATTGACCTCTCGATTCAGCTCCTGCGTCAGAAAATCGAGCTGCCGGCCCATGGCGCCGCCATTTTGCAAAAGCTCGCGCGCCGCCGCGATATGGGCGCCAAGCCGGTCGGTTTCTTCACGCACATCCGCTTTCACCGCCAAAATCGCCGCCTCTTGCGCCAGACGTTCTTCGGAGATGTCATGGCTGTTCAGCAATTCCGTAATTTGCGTATTGAGCCGTTCGCGCAGTTTTGCGATGGCGTCATCTGCAGCGGCAATAGCGTCTTTCAACAAGGCGTCAATCTGATCGAGCTGACCCGTCAGTACGTCAGCCATATTTTTGCCTTCGGCCTGGCGCGACGCCGCAAGGGCGTCGATGGCGTCGTCAAAACTTTTCTTCAGCGCGGCGTGAAGCGCCTTTTTGTCGTCGTCTGATTGTTCCTGTTCAACGGTTTCAAGCACACCGCGCAAGGAAAGTATTCCGTCAGCTGTCGGCGGCGCACTTACGCCGTTTTTCACAAGCGAGCTCGAGACATCAAGGATAGCGCTCAACGCCTGCTCGTTCACTTTATAAGCTACCGGTTGGTCCTCGGTCTTTACTGACAAAAAAACATTGAGCGAGCCGCGCGTGATTTTATTTCGCGCCGCCTCTCTGAGAGGAATTTCCAGTTCATCGAAACCCGACGGCAGCCGGAAGCGCGCTTCAAAACCGCGGCCGTTTACGCTCTTAACCTCCCAGGACCATCGCCGCCCGTTTGCTTCAACGTCAATTCTGGCGAAGCCGGTCATGGAGGAGGCATGCGCCATTCTTATCCGCCCTCCTGTCTTCGTTCGCGCTCAATCCGGCGCCAGTTAGCGACGTTTTGCTCATGCTCGCGGACTGTCTTTGCAAAGGCGTGCCCGCCCGTCCCGTCGGCAACAAAGAACAGATAATCAGATTCTGCAGGGTTCAGGACGGCCGCTATCGCGGCAGCACCCGGGTTGGCGATGGGCGTCGGCGGGAGGCCATTTATGACATAAGTGTTGTAGGGCGTTTCACCGCGTAGTTCGCTCTGGCGCAAACCACGCCCCAAAGGCTCGCCCTGCGTCAGGCCGTAAATGATGGTCGGGTCGGATTGCAACCGCATACCGCGCTTCAAACGATTGACAAATACGGCAGCGATAAGCGGGCGCTCCTCTGGAACACCGGTCTCTTTTTCGACCACGGACGCCAGGATGATCGCTTCTTCCGCCGTAGAGATGGGAAGCTCCATAGCGCGATCAGGCCAAAGCCGGTCAATGAGCGCATCCTGCGCTTTCATCATTTCACGTACGATCTCGTCGCGTGTTTCGCCACGCGTAAAAGAATACGTTTCCGGCAACAACTCGCCTTCTGCCGGTTCCAGCGTTAAGTCGCCTTCGAGAATTTCGTGAGCATTCACGATGCGCAGCATCTGCGCCGTTGTCAGTCCCTCGGGCAAAGTAATCGTGTGAAGAATGCTTTTGCCCTCGATCAGAAGATCGATGATCTCTATCACGCTGGCGCCGGCCGGGATTTCATATTCACCAGCCTTCATTTCATTCTGGTTGCCCTTCAGGCGGACAATAACCGTAAAGAGATCAGGATATTTGAGGACCCCGGCCTCGTGAAGCTGATCGGCTATCGTTGAAACCGCGCTACCGGGTTCCAGCAAAATCACCGTAGCCGCATCCGACGGGCCCGGCGCATTTGCTTCCTTGTGGGCAAGGTATCCGCCAACGCCGAGGGCGGCGCCGGCCAACAAGAGAAGTCCAGCAAGAAACAAGATAAACGACTTTACAACACCGCCCTTTTGCCCCGCATTGCCCATAGATTTTGCAAAATCTTTTTGCATTGCCCTCTCCAGCCCACCCAAAATCCTTTGCGACAATCTAGCTGTTATGCGACCGGAAAACCAGCGAAGCATTGGTGCCGCCAAAACCGAAGGAATTGGAAAGCGTTACATCGATATCTTTTTCAACAGCCTTGTTGGCGGCGAGATTTATCGGCGTTTCGACGGACGGATTGTCTAGGTTAAGCGTCGGCGGCGCGACATTATCGCGAATCGCAAGGAGACAGAAAATCGCTTCGACAGCGCCGGCAGCGCCGAGCAAATGTCCGATAGAAGATTTTGTGGAACTCATGACTAGATCATTCGACGCATCGCCAAACAATCGTTCGACCGCGCGCAATTCAATCTCGTCGCCGCGCGGCGTCGAAGTGCCGTGGGCGTTAACGTAATCAATGTCGCCGGGCTCAATGCCGGCCCGTTTCAACGCCATCTTCATGGCGCGAAAACCGCCATCGCCGTCTTCCGCAGGCGCGGTGATGTGATAGGCATCGCCGGATAGACCGTAGCCGACAACTTCAGCATAGATCGTCGCGCCGCGGGCTTTCGCGTGTTCTAGTTCCTCCAGAACGACAAAGCCCGATCCCTCACCCATAAGGAAGCCGTCGCGATCCTTGTCGTAAGGCCGCGATGCGCGCGTCGGATCATCATTGAAGTGGGTGGTGAGCGCCTTGCATGCAGTGAATCCGGTGATGCCAATTGGACAAATGCTGGATTCCGCGCCGCCTGCGAGCATGACGTCTGCGTCGTCGAGCGCGATCAATCGCGCGGCGTCGCCAATGGCGTGGGCGCCTGACGAACAAGCTGTCACCACTGCATGGTTCGGCCCTTTAAGACCGAGGCGTATCGACACCTGCCCCGAAACCAAATTGATCAAATTGCCAGCAATAAAAAATGGGGAGACCCGGCGCGGTCCCTTTTCGCCCAGGACTTTAACTTCGTGTTCGATCCCTTGCAGGCCGCCAATTCCAGACCCCGTCATGACGCCTGTACGTTCACGCTCTTCGTCAGTCTTGATATCGAGGCCGGCGTGATCATACGCCATTTGCGCAGCGGCTATACCGTAGACAATAAAGTCTCCCATGCGCCGCTGCTCGCGCGGTTCAATCCAGTCATCAGCGTTAAACGGCGCTGCATCTTTAGCATCGCCGCCGCCATAACCGTTGGATTTCGGAATTTCCGCCGCGATCCGGCAAGTCATTTCCGAAGTATCAAATTTTCCGATTTTTCCGGCGCCTGATTTACCGGCGATGAGCCGGTTCCAGGTCTCGTCGAGGCCGGAGGCCAATGGCGTCACAAGCCCCATGCCAGTTACAACAACACGTCGCATATTATTCGCCTCCCGATTCAGAACGGCGCCCGAACAGGGGCGCCGAAAATGACTTTAAAGCGAACACTGCAAATGTTGGCGTACTTCGCCGATGGCACGCGAAATTTTTGTTCGCCGCGCAGTGCAGAAGTTTATTTCTTTTGTTCTTCAATAAACTTGATTGCGTCACCGACAGTCTGGATCGTTTCCGCGGCGTCGTCAGGAATCTCAACGTCGAATTCTTCTTCGAAGGCCATGACCAATTCTACGATATCAAGGCTGTCTGCGCCCAGATCGTCAATGAAGCTGGCTTTTGGCTCTACCTTCGCCGGATCGACGTCCAAATGCTCAACAACAATTTTTTTTACGCTTTCTGCAAGATCAGACATCCAAGGCTCCTTAATTCGACATGCAAGTCGGTATTTTATATTCCGCAGCTGGCGCGCCCGCCAAACCTAGTGTTTCTGCGGATTACGTCAAAACGAACCATGTTGCAACGCCAAAACCGCAATCGCCCATATAGGGCAAAATTACAGCATTGCCATACCGCCATTCACATGAAGTGTCTGACCCGTAACATAATTACCGGCGTCTGACGCCAAATATAGCGCAGCAGCGGCAATATCCCCAGCATCGCCCATGTGACCAGACGGAATTTTTTCAAGAATCGCAGCGCGTTGCTGCTCGTTCAACGCATCAGTCATTGCGGTTTTAATAAAACCCGGCGCGATGCAATTCACGGTGACATTGCGGCTGGCGACTTCCTGCGCAAGCGACTTTGTCATGCCGATCATGCCAGCTTTGGAGGCAGCGTAATTCGCCTGGCCGGCATTGCCGGTAACGCCGACGACAGAAGTGACGCCAATGATTCTTCCAAAGCGTTGTTTTGTCATGCCACGCAGACTGGCTTTAGTGAGGCGGAAATAGGCCGTCAGGTTGATCTTGATAACATCGTCCCACATGTCGGGCTTCATCATCATCATTAGCGTATCCCGCGTGACGCCGGCGTTTGATACAACGATGTCCAATCCGCCCATAGCTTCGAACGCCTGTTTGGGCAGAGCGTCCACGGCGTCGAGATCAGACAGGTTGCACGGTGTTTTATGGACCCGCTCTTTTAATTCTTCCGCTAGTTCACCGAGTTTTTCTTCGCGCGTACCAGAGATCGCAACTTCCGCGCCTTGCGCATGGAGAAGTTTTGCCGTCGCCGCGCCGATGCCGCCGGTTGCCCCGGTGATCAGCGCTTTTTTTTCTGTAAGGTCAAACATCTATTTCCCTTTTTGTATGTTCTTTGCGGGCATTGACTTGCAACGCGGTAAGAATGAATCGCTAATTTATTTTTGTTCAAGTGTTTTGGAAACTTTCAAGATCAGTTGGCTCGCCAAAGTTTAAAGTCTTCGCGTCACGCGCAATTCGGCGGATCAAACCGCAGAGCACTTTGCCGGCGCCAATTTCGACAAATTCACCGCAACCGGCGTCGACCATGGCTTGTACGCTTTCAGTCCAGCGGACCCGTCCGGTCACCTGTTTCACCAGAAGTTCGCGGATTTCGTTTGGGTCCGCCGTCGGCGCCGCGGTGATATTGGCATAGATCGGCGCGACCGGTGACTTGATTTCAACTTTGGCCAACGCCGCCGCCATGCGCTCCGCCGCCGGCTGCATTAATGACGAGTGGAACGGCGCAGATACCGGAAGTTGTTTCGCCATTTTGGCGCCGAAGGCTTTGGCGTTGGCGCATATTTCGTCAATCGCCGCCTTCTCTCCAGAGATCACGACCTGACCTGGCGCATTGTCATTGGCGATCTCGCAAACGCCAGCGTCTTTATGCGCCGCGACCGCATTTTCAGCACCGTCCAGACTGACACCGATGAGCGCCGCCATAGCGCCTTTGCCGACCGGAACCGCCGCCTGCATCGCTTCCCCGCGAATGCGCAGAAGCTTCGCCGTATCGGATAGCGAGATCGCGCCCGCAGCGCAGAGCGCTGAATATTCACCGAGCGAGTGGCCAGCGAAAAACTTTGGTGTTTTGCCACCCAAATCCGTTTCCGACGAAAGGACCCGCAGCGCCGCAATCGAGTGGGCCATTAACGCCGGCTGGGTATTGGCTGTGAGGGTCAAATCCTCGATCGGGCCATCGCGCATGATGGCTGACAAATTCTGCCCCAGCGCCTCATCGACCTCGTCAAATACGGCTTTTCCAGCTGGAAATTGATCCGCCAGCGCCGCACCCATCCCAACAGATTGGCTGCCTTGTCCGGGAAATACGAATGCGCACGCCATAGCCGCGCCTCCTCTGCACTTGTGATATGGTTGCTTTGACCCTGGGGCTTAGCTTTCTCAAATGCCGAGGGCAAGGATTTGGGGTGTCGAAATGAACACGGGAATCGCCTTGCAATCACTGATTTAGTCAGTTAGAGACCGCGCCTTCACGAGCGATGGTCGCTTGCGCCGGTTTTGCCGGTATCGGGGATGGTCCCCGTAGCGAGCGAGCCAAAGGCTGATCACCGCGCCAGCAGCGTTGAAAGGTCTCCATCGCCAGTTCAGGAGCTGGCTTTATGCCGTTGTATGAGCACATCTTTATTGCGCGCCAGGACATCTCTCCCGCGCAAGTCGAAGGATTGACCGAGACCCTTGCCAAAATCGTCACCGACAATGGCGGCAAGATCGAAAAATCCGAATATTGGGGTCTTCGCAACCTCCAGTATAAAATCGCCAAGAATCGCAAGGGCCATTACAGCCTTTTCAATATCGACGGCCCGCCCGTTGCAGTTCAGGAACTCGAGCGCCAGGAAAAAATCAACGAAGACGTTCTGCGCGCCCTGACAATTCGCGTTGAGGAACTCGACGAAGAACCATCACCAGTCTTGAGCCGCCGCGACCGCGGCGACAAGCGCGACAAGAAATAAGGAATTAATATCATGGCAAAACCTTTTTTCCGACGTCGTAAGACATGTCCGTTCTCTGGCGATGATGCGCCGAAGATCGATTACAAAGATCCGAAATTGCTGCAGCGATATGTATCCGAACGGGGCAAGATTGTGCCGTCGCGGATTTCTGCGGTTTCACACAAAAAGCAACGTGAACTTGCCCGCGCGATTAAGCGCGCTCGTTTCCTCGCCTTGCTTCCATACGCATCGGAGTAAGGAACATGGAAGTCATTTTACTCGAACGCGTAGAAAATCTTGGGCAAATGGGCGACGTCGTATCCGTTAAGCCCGGATATGCGCGCAACTATTTGCTTCCCCAGAAAAAAGCGCTCCGCGCTAATGAGCAAAGCAAGAAAATCTTCGAAACCCAGCGCGCGGAACTCGAAACCCGCAATCTGGAACGTAAAAAAGACGCGGAAGCCGCCGGTAAAAAGCTCGACGGTCAGTCATTTGTCCTGATCCGTCAGGCGTCAGAACTTGGCGCGCTTTATGGCTCTGTCACCACGCGTGATATTGCTGATGCGGCGTCAGAAGAAGGCGTAAAAATCGAACGCGTTCAAGTGCGTATCGACAAGCCGTTAAAAACGCTCGGCGTCTTCCCGGTTCGCATCGTGTTGCATCCGGACGTCGAAGCAAAAATCGACGTCAACATTGCCCGTTCAAAAGACGAAGCCGAACGCCAGGCGCGCGGTGAAAATGTTCTTGCACAAGTTGGAGAAGAAGACGACACAAAAACCGAAGCGGCAACCGATGCACCGCCGGAAGCGGCCGCGCCGGAATTCTTTGACGAAGAAGCGCAAGCTGCTGTCGAAACAGACGCCGACAAAAGCGCGAGCGAAGACGATAAAAAAGAATAAAAACCCAAACTGTCGAGAACGTGACGGGATAACGGGGAAAATTACTAGCGCTCACTGGCTTTCCAGTGGGCGCTTTTTTTGATCTAAAGACTGAATGGCTGACGGCGCAGGCGCATCTTTATCAATTGATCAGGAGACGGACGAAAAGCGTCCGGCTAGCCTTGATGCTGAGCAGTCTATTTTAGGCGCCGTCCTTTTTGACAATGAAATCTTTTATCGCGCTTCTTCATTCCTGAAATCGGAACACTTCTACGATCCGGTTCATCAGCTGATCTATGACGCTTGCAGCGAATTGATAAATTCCGGCCGCCTCGCCTCACCGATTACGCTGGACACTTACCTCAGCAAGACGCCGGGCTATAGCGAGGCCGGCGGCAAGAAATATCTCGAACAGATCGCCGCCAACGTGCCGTCCACGACGGGCGCGATTGACTACGCGAAAATTGTCTTCGACCTTTCCGTCTGTCGCGGCTTGATGACCATCGGGTCGGAGATGATGGATCGCGCAAAAACGTCCGATCTGGAAGACTCGCCCGTTCGGCAATTGGAAGACGCCGAGCAGTCGCTTTACAAGCTTGCAGAAACAGGCAAATACGGCAGCGGGTTTAAAACCTTTCGCACCGCGATCACGGAAGCCATCGAGCTTGCAAACGCAGCGGTAAAGCGCGACGGCGGCATGGCTGGCGCCGCCACCGGACTTCGCGACCTAGATCGAATGATGGGCGGTTTGCATCCGTCTGACCTTGTCATTCTCGCCGGGCGCCCCTCCATGGGTAAATCGTCTCTCGGCGTGAATATCGGCGTCAATGTCGCCAAGGCGCTTAAAACTGAAAAGCAGCCGGACGGCTCCATCAAAACAGTTGAGGGCGGTGTTGTCGGGCTCTTCTCTCTGGAAATGTCGGCCGAACAGATTGCAACGCGGATCATTTCCGAGTTTTCGCGGGTCCCGTCAGAAAAAATTCGCCGTGGCGATGTTGATCAAGCGGAATTCGACAAGATTTATCACGCTGCGCGCGAACTGGAGAAGCTTCCGTTTCATATAGACGACACCGGCGGAATTTCCATTGCGCAAGTAGCGGCGCGCGCGCGCCGCTTGAAGCGCCAACACGGTCTGGATTTGTTGATTATTGACTACATTCAGCTCCTTTCCGGATCCGCACGGCGCAATGACGGCCGCGTTCAGGAGATCACCGAAATCTCGCAAGGTCTGAAAGCTCTCGCAAAAGAATTGAATATTCCGATTATTGGTCTGGCGCAGCTTTCACGGCAAGTCGAACAACGCGACGACAAACGCCCGCAACTTTCCGACCTACGCGAGTCCGGATCAATCGAGCAGGACGCCGACGTTGTTCTCTTCGTCTTCCGCGAAAAATATTACCTCAGCCGTTCAGAGCCGCGCGAAGGTTCGGAAGATCACGTCAAATGGATGGCGCGCCTCGACGAAGTCGGCGACACCGCCGAAGTCATCATCGGCAAACAGCGCCACGGCCCCATCGGCAAAGTTGATCTTCATTTCGAAGAGAAATTCACGAAGTTCTCAAATCTCGCTGCAGACCGATTTGGCGGCGACTTCGGGGATTAACAATTCCTTGTAGCCGTATGCGATGCGGTTTCACTCTTAATTCCACTGAATGACAAATCCTCATCCTGAGGCGCCTAATTCGGCAATCGGAGATTGACGAAATAGCCTCGAAGAATGGTCGCAGAGATCGATAGGTGCGGCCATCCTTCGAGGCAAACGCTTTCGCGCTTGCACCTCAGGATGAGGATCGGGACAATATGGCGAAATACGCGCTCAAATTTCCACCTTTCCAGCCTCCGCATTCCAGCTTAGGTCTAGCTGAATGAGCAGCGGCAGTTCTACGAGCCCCCAGTCAAACCGGCCATGGGTCGACATCGACCTTTCGGCGATGCGCGCGAATTACAATCTCGTACGCGGTTTAGCGAAAAATTCGGAAGTCGCCGCTGTCGTAAAGTGCGATGGCTACGGTCTCGGCATGATCGAGATTGCGTGCTTGCTGGCGAAACAGGAAAATTGCCGGACTTTTTTTGTGGCCTACCAAAAAGAAGGCGCGGCGCTGAGACAAAGTTTGCATGACATCGCACCAAACGCGAAAATTTATGTTTTCAGCGGCCCCATCGACTATGACCTCGGCAAATATGCACAGTACAATCTGACGCCCGTTATCAATAGTGCGGAACAAGCAGCGAAGTGGGCGTCTCACGCCCCTGACAAACCGGCGGCGCTCCATCTCGATTTGGGCATCAACCGGCTTGGCGCGCCATTGTCAGAACTTCCTGCAATAAGGGAAATTGGCGCCTTCAATGTCGACGTGATCATGGGGCACTTGTCCTCTTCATCGAGGCCGGACAGTGACGAAAACGCTAAACAGCTCGCCTTATTTGAAAAATTTGCGAGTGAGTTTTCAGGCGCAAAGAAAAGCCTCGCGGCTTCCGGCGGCGCCTTAATCGGCCCGGCATACCATTTCGACCTGATCCGGATGGGCGTTGCGCTTTATGGCGCGAGCCCCTTCGATCACATCGACGAACGGGTGAAGCCGGTCGCATCCCTGCGCGCGCCGGTCATTCAAGTGCGTGACATCGCGGCCGGCGAAAGTGTCGGCTACAGCGGAACTTACATTGTCGATAGGCCGTCGAGAATTGCGACGGTCGCCCTTGGTTATGGCGACGGATTCCCGCGCGCCGGATCGTCCCGGGCCGAGGCGGTGATTCATGGCGAACGCGCGAAAATCGCCGGTATCATTTCCATGGACCTGATCACACTCGATGTCACGGATTGTAAAACACCAATAAAAACAGGTGATACTGCGACATTCTTCGGTGAAGGCCTGCCGATTGAAGAAATCGCCGAGCGTTGCAATACGATCGCCTATGAACTCCTCACAGGGCTTGGCGGCAGGGTTGATCGCCGCTACGTCTAACCAATTGTTGCGCTAGTCAGGGGCCCATCCGACATGAACGTATTTGCCGCCACCGGCAGGATGACGCTGGACGCTGTCGCCGAGATTGGCCGGCTGTCTGCGTTTGGCGTTCGCGGGGGCCTCAGCAGCTTTACAGGTCGGTTCTATTGGAAAGCATTCTGGAGCGCGCTAGCACGTATCGGCTTTACGTCGCTCCCGGTTGTCGGGCTCACGGCAATATTCACCGGCGGCGCCCTCGCCCTCAATATCTATGAAGGCAGCTTGTTGCCGAACACGGAATCTTTTCTGCCGCAAATTCTCGGCGTTTCAATTGTGCGCGAACTTGGGCCCGTTTTGGCGGCGCTGATGGTCGCCGGGCGATGTTCATCGGCGATGGCGGCAGAAATCGGCACCATGCGCGTCACCGAACAAATTGACGCCATGTCGACGTTGTCTGTTGACCCCTTCAAATATCTCGTCGCGCCGAGAATCCTCGCAACGACCATTGCGCTTCCATTCCTTGTTCTCATCGCAGACATTATCGGCGTTTATGGCGGCTATCTTGTCTCCGTTTACGCATTGAAGTTTTCCGCGCCGATATACGTCCAGAACCTTATCGACTTTCTATCCATGGACGACGTCACGAGCGGGCTGATAAAAGCCGCGGTCTTTGGTTTCCTGATTTCAGTGATGGGCTGCTATTACGGATACACGAGCCGCGGCGGCGCCGGCGGTGTCGGCAACGCGACGCGAACGGCTGTGGTCGCCGCTGCTGTTGCGGTGCTTTCCGCCAACTATTTCCTCACATCGCTGTTTGTAGATTTCTAGGATCAATGATGAGCAGCGAAAATCCGAAAATTTCTATTAGAAACCTGACCAAATCTTTTGGCGGCAACGACGTCCTGCGCAGGGTCGATCTTGACGTCGAGAAAGGTAAATCCCTCGTCGTCATTGGCGGCTCCGGCACCGGCAAATCCGTATTGGTCAAGTCGGTGCTTGGCCTCATTAAGCCCGACGGCGGCGAGATTGTCGTTGATGGCCGCAATATCGCTCGCAATACAGCCGGCGATAAAAAATTCATGGCGCGCCAGTCTGGCATGCTGTTTCAGGGCGCCGCCTTGTTCGACAGCCTGAAAGTCTGGGAGAATATCGCCTTTCGCCTGCTTCACGCGGACGGCAAATCACGCGCCGCGGCCCGCGAAAAAGCGCTCGATTGCCTTGCCCAGGTCGGACTTGCCGCCGAGGTCGGTGATCTCGCGCCGAGCGAACTTTCCGGCGGCATGCAAAAACGCGTCGGCCTTGCCCGCGCCATCGCCGCCGATCCTGAAATTCTGTTTTTTGACGAACCGACGACTGGCCTTGATCCCATTATGGCGGACGTCATCAACAACTTAATCGTCGAACGCGTAAAGGCGCTGGGCGCCACCGCGATCTCGATTACCCATGATATGGCGTCAGCGCGCAAGATCGCTGATGAAATCGCAATGCTCTATCAGGGCAAGATTATCTGGCGGGGCGCGCCGGACGAAATTGAAAATTCCGGCAATCCCATGGTTGAACAATTCGTTCATGGCCGCGCAGACGGCCCAATCAAAATGCAACTGCGTCGACGGGCGTAATTGCGCGAGCAATGAACCTTCCATTGAAACAGAAATTGAAGCTGATCCGACAACGGATTTATGCCTCAGTAGGTTTCCGCGGCCACAAACCGGTCGGGGTTTTCGACCATGAACTCGGCGCACGAATTGAGTCTGAAAATAAATCAATTATTGTCCCCTCGCCCCTGCGCTGGAAGTTGTACAAAAAAGGCTGGGCGGCGCGCATCGAACAGTTAAAGCGCGAATATGGTGTTGGCGCTCATGTGAAACTGCGACCCGGTGACACAATTCTAGATATTGGCGCTAATGCCGGTGAATTCGCATATGTCGCCGATGAATATGGCGCGAAAATTTTTTGCGTTGAACCAGATCCGAACGTTTTTGCATGCCTACAAACGAACACCGCAGGACTGCCGGATGTCTATGCTACGGAAACGCTGATCTGGAAAGACGAAACCGAACTTGATTTTTATTCGGTGCCGCAAAGCGCGGACAGTTCAGTCTTTGCGGGCGGCAAAGGCCCGGCCCTGAAAAAACATGCAACGACCGTCGAGAATTTTTGCAAGGCGCAAAATATTGAACATGTCAATTTGCTGAAATGCGACGCCGAGGGCGCAGAGCCTGAAGTGTTGATGGGCGTCGGCACCATGTGGGGACGCATTGATGTCTTCGCCCTCGACACCGGGCGCGAACGCAAAGGCAAGCGCACCAACGAGGAATGTAAGGCTCTCCTGGCCGACAACGGTTACGACGTCATCGACGAGAAATTCGGCAAACGATTGATGACCTTTGGCATCCGACGCGGCTAAACCATTCCCGACACGCGCTCGTACATCCAGACGGTCGCCAAAACGCCGATCGTGTACGCCGCCGCCAGTTCGACCGGTCGGCGCGCAACAAAAAAATCTAAAGCTTTTAATGCAATGAGTAACCCGGCGATAAACAGTAATTGCCCGGCCTCAACGCCGATATTGAACATCAAAAGCGCCATGGCGATATCGCCTTCCGGCAACCCGATTTCCGCTAGCGCTCCGGCGAAACCAAACCCGTGAAGAAGGCCGAATATAATTGCGACCACCCAGGGTCGCTGTTCCGACGGGCGCACTCGTCCAGATTGTTTATTCGCGAGCTCATTAGCGAGAAACACAATCGAAAGGGCGATGACTGCCTCTACCGGAGCAATCGGCATAGCGACCCACCCGAGCGACGTTGCGATCAATGTCAGCGAATGCGCGATGGTAAAGGCCGTGATCGTTTCGACAAGCCGCTGCATGCCTGAGATGATAAGAACGAGCGCAGCAACGAATAGCAAATGATCGATCCCTTGCAGAATATGTTCAACGCCGAGACCGAAATATGCGCCGGAGACGCCACGCCCACTGTATTCCGCGCCAAGCGTGACGGCGGGCGTGCCGGGCGACGCGCGATAGGTTTCGACCGATGCGCTAACCGGCTGTAGTCGCACCAGGACGTCTGTCGTCGTGAATTCGATCCCCGCCAAATCAACGGCGCGACCGGAGAGCGGTTCGGAACAGGCGAGCGAATATCTCGCTACCACCGCATTTCGCATTGAGCGCCGGTCGACAGCGCCTCGTTTTTTGCAGTCGGTCGGAAACACCGGCGCCACTGCGAGCGGCCGGCCGAACTGCAGCGGTGCTTTCCAGACAATCTCATAGGAATTTTCCACGGCTTCATTTACTTCAAGATAGCCCGGCCGAATTTCATGAGCGCCGGCGCCGCTCGGCGAAACCGCCGCAGCGAAAATTATGGCAAGAAACGCGAAACACCGCATCATCAATCCGGCGCTTCGATTTCAATGTCGTAACTCGCCGCCATTCCCTGAAACGCTGCATCCTGGCGCCGCAATCGCTGCTCATTTTTCCAGTCATTGACGACGCGATCGCGCACGCTCGCCACCGGCGGCGTGTGCGGCGCGGACTTTTTCTTGACCTTCACCCAATGGGCGCCAAAACCAGAAATGACAGGGCCAGACCATTCATTAAGGGGGAGCTTTTCCAGCGCATCGGCAAAACCGGCCGCAAACGTCTTTGCGATCTCTGACTTATCCGCATCGGCCATGCGCCGCGGCAGGTTGATCTCGTCGCCAACGGCGTTCGGCAAATCGCCTTTTGCAGCGCGCGCGCGGGATTCATCGCTGAAATAGACTTGCGTGAAAGTAAAAGCCGGCTCGGTCAGATATTTTTCGCGAGTTTTATCAAAGAATGCCAACAATTCTTCTTCTGTCGGCTCGGTCAATTCGATGTCGCCGGCGGTCATAAATTCCATCTTCTGGCGCAAACGGCGGCGGATTACGGAATCGTCAACATCGAGGCCGAGCTTTAAGGCTTCGCGATATAAAATTTCTTCGCGAATATAATCCTGGACGACGCGCTGCAACTCTTCGTCCCTGGGTGGCCGCCCCCAGGTTTTTTCAAAGACCGCGGCCATGCGTTCAATTTGCGCGAAGGTGACCACGACCTTGTTATTGTTGTCAGCAGGGTCGCCTCGCAACGCGCCGAGCGCAAAAATCGCCGCACCGATGAGCATAAAATGCGTCAGGGGTTGGCGCCAAAACGGTTGACTATTGGCCATTGCGTTTATTGGGCGCCGAGCGGCGTATACCAGATCGGCGAAGAGTACGCCCGTTCCTGATGTTTCAATATCGCGCCTTCGGGCATCTCTGCGCCAAAGCGCGCAACATCAAAGGCAGTCCATCGCGGCGTCGGAATTTCCAAAACACGCACATAATAAAATGATGCGACGTCCGCGTCGAATGCCGGATCGACCCACGCCGTCTTTAAGGTCGCCGCGCCGATATCGTTGGAATAGGTTGCCCTTTCGAGGTTCACTGTGTCGCCAACCGGCGGCAATTTACCGTCTGGTCCGACCGTACGCTCCCCCGCCCACGAAACGTCAAAAACTTTCTCTTGAAGGTCTCCATCGGCGTTGATCCATCCTTTAACGATCTGTACGCGGTCAAGATTGGCGCCTTCAGGATCTTTCAAGGCGCTCACCAGAAATGTCGGAGCGCCGTCGCCGCCGGCAGGCAAGTTTGCGCCCATGGGTATGCCCCCGGCGTAACCGGCTTTGGCGATATCGGCGCCGTCGGCGTCGCCGGGCTCATAATCCCAGCCCCCAAAAAATCGTAATTGAATTCGCGGACCGGTCGTTGCGTAAACCTCTTTCCGCATCATCGCGTCGAAAATGGCTTCGCGCGTGTTCTCGCTGGCCCAAACCGCTGCGTAGCCGGAAGCGAGATATTGCCAACCAATGCGATTATCGTCTGCGCCCAATGGGATGCGCGTTGTCGCGCGATCTGCGGACGGCTCATCAAGAATAAATTTGCCGTAAAAATTATCCTCGTCCGCTGTCGCCAGCGCAGTATGGGAATCCGTCGATCCGATCATGCCGAGCTTGAATGGATTGACGCCGGTTTCCCCTTCGATGGCGAGACCGCGTTTCAACGCCTCGCGAATATAATTGCCGCCGTGAATTTCTTTTGTCACGGTAATTGATTTCGTGAGATTGCCGTCCTCCCATCCTGCATCGCCAAAGGCCGCGAATTCGTCATTGGGCGAAAGGAGCGGATGCGATTCTGAATCGCCCTTGATTTGGGTCGCCTCGACGAGCGGTTCCCAGCGAGCACGTTCACTGGCGTAGTCTGCGTCGATGGCGGCGCCTTCAAAATCGGTGAAGGCGAACATATGGCCATTAGAAAGGTTCGGATTGTGGGGTATCGCCAGCACCTTGCCACCGGTTGCATCTTCATAAGCGGCAAGTGAGCGCCATAAATCTTTCGGGTCTTCGCTTTGCGCTGACGTGAATGGCAAAATCGCATTGGTTTTGTCCGCGCCGTCACGGAAAATAACGACACGGTGCAAGTTATCGCCGTTCGGCGTTGGCGTGAATTCGTAACCATGCAGCGCGGTAAATGTTCCGGGGGCATTATAACGATCCACCAATTCGCCGCGCGCGCGCCAGACGCTAGACATGATGGGGACAACGATGCTCAAATCTGACAATGCTGCCGGGTTCGTTCCTTCAGTATGTCCGTCAATGAGTTCGCGCGCGGCCATACGTTGTCCCTCGGGCCCGGAATTCATCATCCGGTTCCATTCGGCTACGCGCGGGTCCTGCAAAAGGCGTTCATTGCCGCGGGCGATCTCCCGCGTTAGGCCGAGCGCGATAGCGTGATCGGCGATCACAAGGAAATCAAGCGGACGATCAAGCCGCGCTTTTAATCCGGTGGTCGATTCGATTTCCTCGCCCATAGCGAAACGCAAGGCCTCTTCAGGCCCCAGCGTGGCGCCCGCCGCGAACGCGTCCGGCGAATCCCATGTGTGAAGGTGCGTGTCGCCCCAATAGACCTTCGTCGCAATCGGATGCGCCGAAGAACCTTCACTAGCCGCAGACACCGCGCTCGCTACCGTCACGATCGCATTCTCGCCGGACGCTGCCGAGTCTTTGGTTTCGCTGTCGTCGTTTTTTCTGCTGCAGGCGCTTAAAGCCAATAACGATACTGCAAAAACTGCGAAAATCTTGAATGTTATTTTAGCCAATCCCGCCTCCGAAATCGCGTTTGGAAAATACATTAATATTTATAACAGCCTGCAGCGTTTTGGTATATGCAAAAGCAGCACGACAATAATGCTGGCATATACAAACGCCGCGAGCACTATACGCGCGCTAGCGGATCGCAGAAATGACGCTCTCAGAAAGTGCAAAAACGGCCTTACCCGCCATTGACGCAAATGGAAAATGCCGTTCAACTCTCGGCGCCGCTTTGCGATTTGAAGTGTACCGATACTGACGAAAATACCGTTCAAGGAGATGATTTCATGAGAACACGTTCTTGTCTTTGGGTCGTTTCTTTTTTGGCGCCGTTCGCAATAGTCAGCTGTGGCGAGAAAGTTGGAAAAGAGAGTGGTGTCACAAGCGCGAAAACCAGTAAAATAATACCGCCGGTAGAAACACATCCCGTCGTTGACGCAGATGCAATCATCAATGCCAACGCCTCACCGGGCGAATGGCTTTCTCACGGACGCACCTATTCCGAACAACGCCACTCGCCGCTTGACGAGATCTCAACGGCGAATGTCGGCGAGCTCGGCCTTGCGTGGTCTTTCGATCTCGGAACTAGCCGCGGCATCGAAGCAACGCCGATTGTTCGTGACGGCATTATATACGTCACTGGATCGTGGAATATCGTTCATGCGCGTGACGCCAAAACCGGCGCTGAAATCTGGTCGTTTGATCCGGAGGTCGACAGAACCCGCGCATCGATCATGTGCTGCGATATTGTCAATCGCGGTGTCGCCATATGGGGCAAGAAAGTCTTTACCGGGACGATTGACGGAAGATTGATAGCTATTGACGCAAAAACGGGCGAGAAGGCTTGGGACATTAACACAACCGACAATTCCAAGCCTTATTCCATTACAGGCGCGCCGCGCATCGTCAAAGGCAAAGTGATCATTGGCAATGGCGGCGCTGAACTTGGCGTGCGCGGCTACGTGACCGCCTATGACGTTGATACTGGCGAACAAGCCTGGCGATTTTACACTGTGCCTGGAAATCCGGCAGACGGATTTGAAGACAGCGCCATGGAAATGGCGGCGGAAACCTGGAACGGAGAATGGTGGAATGTTGGCGGTGGCGGCGGAACCGTTTGGGATTCGATGGCTTATGATCCCGAACTCGACCTTCTCTATATCGGCGTTGGCAATGGTTCGCCTTGGAACTATCAGATCCGTTCGAATGGCGAAGGCGATAATTTGTTCCTGTCGTCTATCGTCGCGCTTCGCCCGGACACCGGCGAATATGTCTGGCACTATCAGACGACGCCTGGCGAGACTTGGGATTACACAGCAACGCAACATATGATCCTCGCCGATATGGAAATCGAAGGCGCGACCCGCAAAGTCATCATGCAAGCGCCGAAGAATGGGTTTTTCTATGTCCTTGATCGCGAAACCGGCGAATTTATTTCGGCCAACAATTTTGTACCAGTGAACTGGGCGACCCATATCGATCCGGCGACCGGCCGGCCTGTCGAAGTTGCGGCAGCGCGCTATCCGGGCAAGACACCGCATCTGCAAATGCCAGCGCCGCTCGGCGCCCATAATTGGCATCCGATGGCGTATAATCCGAATACTGGTCTCGTTTATATTCCTGCGCAGGAAGGCCTTTGGATCTACGGAGAGGTCGAAGATTTTGAATACAAAGAAGGCGCCTGGAACACCGGCACGAATTTTATGTATGCGACATTGCCTGACGATGACGCAAAGTTCAAGGCGCTCGTCGCCGCGGCAAAAGGCCAATTGATCGCGTGGGATCCGGTAACGCAATCGGCGAAATGGGCGGTTGATTATCCCGACCCGTCAAATGGCGGCGTGCTTTCAACTGACGGCGGCATTGTCTTTCAGGGAACCGCGGGCGCGGAATTTGTCGCCTACGATGCAGCAAGCGGCGAACGCTTATGGGGCTACCCAACGCAGACTGGCGTCGTCGCTGCGCCAGTGACTTACGAAATTGATGGCGAACAATATGTTGCTGTCGCCGTTGGTTGGGGCGGCGCTTATGTTCTCGCATATGGCGGTCCTCTTCCGACGAACTCGGCCGCCAAAGTAGGACGCCTCCTGGTCTTCAAACTTGGCGGCGATGCGGAATTGCCGGCGCTTGACGTAGCCGCTGCCGAACCGCCGCCGCCGCCGGCGTCTACGGCGTCCGCCGAAACCATAGCGGCCGGATTCGAGGCCTATGCGAATTTCTGCATATCCTGTCACGGCGATGAGGTAATGTCGTCCGGCCTCGTGCCAAATTTACGTCACTCAGCGCTGCTCCATGATATCGATGCATGGAACATGGTCGTGCGCGAAGGCGCACTGGCCCAAAACGGCATGGCGAGTTTTCGCGAGTTGGTCGATGAAGAAACCTCCGCGGCGATCCGTGAATATGTTATCGCGAAAGCAAACAGCGACCGCGATGCAGAGTTTTACCAACGCATCCAGGAAGAAACGTCGGGCGGCGAATAAGCGCTCGACCAAGGGAGCAAAATTCATGAAACGATTTGTTGCAGCAATTTGTTGCGCGGCCGTCTTCGCGTGCGCTGGAGAACAAACCGAAAAGGAAAGCGACGCGATTGATCCGGAAACTGAGCCGGCAAGCCAGAGCACGCCGGCGATTGCCGCGCCGCCTGCTAACACGCCGACCGAAATAACGAAACGTGCGAACGAAAAATTTGGCGCCAGCCTACCCCTCGATGACGAAAGCGACTTCGGCGACGCACGCCGCGGTTTCCTTGCGGCGATCGAAGACGCGGTCATCGAGGATGAAAATGGTCGCATCGTTTGGGACATGCGCCGCTTCCAATTTATTAAGGGCGATGCGCCGGCGAGCGTCAATCCTTCGCTTTGGCGGCAAGCAAAACTCAACAACATACACGGGCTCTTTGAAGTGGTCGACGGCGTCTATCAGGTGCGCGGCTATGATCTCTCTGTCATGACTGTCATTCGCGGCGAAACCGGCTGGATATTGATCGACCCATTGTTGTCGAAAGCGCCCGCCGCGGCGTCGCTCGATTTAGTAAACCGTACACTGGGCGAACGGCCTGCCACAGCAGTGCTCTTTACTCATAGCCACGGGGATCATTTTGGCGGCGTGCGCGGCGTGGTGACAGACGAAGACGTCGCCGCCGGTAAGGTGCGACTGATAGCACCCGAAGGCTTTGCGGAATCCGCCGTCGCTGAAAACGTCATTGCGGGCAACGCCATGGCGCGACGCGCGCAATTTCAGTTCGCAACACAAATCGTTCCGGGCCCCACCGGTCCTGTCGATAGCGGAATTGGCAAGGCGCTCTCAAGCGACGCGGTCGGCTTTATGCAACCGACGGAAACTGTAACTGAAACTGGTCAACGGCTCACCATCGACGGCATCGAGTTTATTTTCATCAATGCGCCGGACACCGAAGCGCCTGCAGAATTCATGTTTTACATTCCGCAGTATAAAGCGCTTCACACAGCAGAACTCGCAACCGGCACAATGCACAACGTGTTGACCTTACGCGGGGCAAAAGTCCGCGACGCCCTCGCCTGGTCAAAGCGCATCGATGATGCGTTGACGATGTTCGGCGATAAAGCTGATGTCGTTCTTTCGTCCCACAATTGGCCAACATGGGGGAAAGAGGAGGGAAAATCATATCTCGCCAACCAGCGCGACGCTTATCGCTGGATTCACGATCAGACCATGCGCCTCGCTAATCAGGGTTATACCATGCACGAGATCGCCGACATAATCGGCGAACCCGATTTCATGCGAGAGGATTTTTCAACCCGAGGCTATTACGGCACCGTCAACCACAACTCGAAAGCGACCTATCAGCGATATTTCGGATGGTGGGACGGCAATCCAGCAAACCTCAACCCGCACCCGCCTGAAGCGCAGGCCAAACGCATGGTTGATCTAGCCGGGGGGGGCGTCGCTATGATTAAGAACGCCGCGAAAGCCTATGACGAAGGCGATTATCGGTGGGTCGCCAGCATTATGAATTATCTAGTCTTTGCTGAACCGGACAACGAGTTGGCGAAATCGTTTCTCGCGGCCGCCTATGAGCAGCTTGGCTTTCAATCGGAAAGTTCGATCTGGCGGAATTATTACCTGACCGCAGCGCATGAACTTCGCAACGGCACGCCGCGCGATAATTCAATTAATATCACCAACCCGGATTTCGTGAAGGCGGTTCCGTCTGCGGACTATTTCGATGCATTGGCTATTCGGGTTTCACCGGAAAAAGCAAATAAAGCCTTTGCTCTCAATTTTGAATTTGACGACACCGGCGAACAATTTGGCGTCAAAGTAAACGATGGCGTTGCCGTTCAAAAACAGGCGTTATTCGATGACGACGCCATAACGACGATAAAGTTGAACCGCGCCGATCTGGATGACATCACGCTTGGCCGCGCATCCTTTCAGAGCAAACTTGCTGATGGTTCAATTCAGGTAGTCGGTAATCCACTTGAATTCGGCCAGTTCCTGCTTGTCCACGATCAGTTTAATTTGTGGTTTAATGTGGTGACGCCCTGACGAAAAGCCCGCATATGCCCTATTCCCACTCTATCCTCTAGGCGCGTTGCAACGCGTTGTTTCTGAACGTAATTTAATTTATTTGTTTCCACAATACCGAATTCTGCACCGACAATTATTTTGTCTACGTTTGTGTACTGACGGTAAGAGAATAGATAATCCGGGTGTTATTATCAACAAGCGAAGAACGCTAGGTCGTCAATAGAGTGATTAACGGATTTTCCGTGGATTGGGGTGCATTTCTGTGCAGATTTTCGAATGCGTTTTTTAATTCCGTCAGCCTTTCTAAACCTATAGTTCGACTATCTTTGGCGTCACAGCAAAGTCCTTGATTTTGACAGCGACAGCTTCTCCGGAATTTATTAGTTTCTCATTTGCCTCAACCGGCTTTTCGACGGAGTTAACAAACAAGGCTCCAAGCTTACTTTCGGGCGCCGCGTCAGTGCAATATTCTTCACCCCTGTCGAGAGCCGGCTCTAAAACCCGGCGTACATCGCTTCGTGTAAAACCTTCTCCTTCAACGCGAATGGCGCGAATTTCTTCGTCAGCATAGCCAAATATGTTCTTCCTAATTCCCTGAAGAACACGCGGCGGCGTCAAGTTGGAGTCTTTGCCAGACAGCGCCCAAATTAGCGGCCCTAATGGAGCGAAATTTTGCACGATCGACACCAGATCAACAGCGTCTCGGGCTGCCTGGTTTCGTCTCGCCGCACACAGAACCTTGT
>JABDJK010000050.1 GCA_013002535.1 Hyphococcus sp. | reverse complement strand
CCGGGAATGCGCGGCCCTTTATTCTGATCGATCATCGCAGGGCATGGCGAAACGATGCTGGAGAAATCCTCGCCGGTCTCACGGCCGTATTTCAAGTAATAGTAACAGGGGCTGCGCCCGGCGATGTTGTAGCTGCCGACAAAAGGGTTCACCCATTTGCGCGGGGACCCGTCTTTGTTGACGTTCCAACCGTCAAAATAGCCGGAAAGCTTAAACGCGACATTTGCGTTCTTGATGAATTTCTTTTCGTCGAGACCGATGAACTGAAAAAGCTGCGGCAAGGCCGGCGACGTCGCCTCGCCGACGCCGACAATTGGAATATTTGGGGATTCAATCAGCGTGATGGTCATCCGTCCCGATGCGATTTCGGTTTGCATGGCGCGGGCGAGAAAAGTCGCACTCAGCCAGCCGGACGTGCCGCCGCCGACAATGGTAATCGATTCAATCGGTTTTCCCATGACGAACGGTCCCTCCCTTCATCCAGAGACCGCGAGCATACCAAATCGACGGCGCGCGCTCAAACGCTGCGGGCTCGCATTACGCCCGCAATACGCCGCCGGTGGATTTATTCACCTGAGCCACGATACGCTCGGCAACCGCTTCAATTTCCTCATCCGTCAAGGTCTTGTCGCGCGGCTGAATCGTAACCTCGATGGCGACAGATTTTTTGCCGTCTTCGACGCCTTTGCCGGCGTAAACATCGAACACAGACACGCCGCCGATCAGTTTTTTGTCGGCGCCGCGGGCGGCGTTAATGATGGTTTCCGCCGCAACATCTTCATCAACCACGAACGCAAAATCGCGCGTCAGCGGCATTAACTCCGATGCGTTCAGGGCGGGCCGCGTTTTTGTCGCTTTGGCGCGGGCCGGCGGGATCGCGTCGAGAAACACCTCAAACGCATAGACGGGCCCGTCAACATCCATCTGTTTCAGAACGCGTGGATGAACGGCGCCAAAATATGCAAGCGGCTTTGCCGGGCCGAGGCCGAGCACGCCGGACTGGCCCGGATGATAGTAATCCGGCGCCGTCGCGGTTGTTTTCAAATTGGCGACCGGGGCGCCGGCAGCCTCGAGCGCTGCGAGCGCATCTGCTTTCACCGTATACGGATCAGCAGAATCGCTCGCGCCCTGCCAATGGCGCTGCTGGTTAGAGCGTCGCGCGCCCGTCGCCATAGAAGACTGTTCGTCCGGCGCATCGCCGGCATATTGCGCCGCAACTTCAAAGAGCGCGAGATCGGAGCGACCGCGGTCTACGTTGCGTTGCATTGCCGACAATAAGTTTGGC
>JABDJK010000031.1 GCA_013002535.1 Hyphococcus sp. | reverse complement strand
ATGTATTTGAAAATCGGCATTTCCCGCTTATTCCTGAATACGACACAGGAGCTGGATGATTTTATTGAAGACGCCACCTAAACCTGAGCAAGCTATTTCGATACGCATCTTCAGCTGTGTCTCCCCTTACTAGGGAATCTAAAATAAGCTCGACAGCCCAAATTTCCCTGAAATCGGTCGCTCGCCAAATAGAGCGCCAGGTCCGATTCTGGCCATGAATTGACGGGTTGAAATTCTATCCATCTGGCAATTCATGGCCCTAAATGGTCGTTGCCAGTTGGAAATTCGATGGCAAATTTGCGCTCTTAACCAGCCGTTCAAACTCCTCTATTGTAAAAGAAAAAAGCGAGGGGAATTAGCGTGCTTCTACGCCGCATCACCGAACATATCAAAACCCAGAACTGGACCGCAGTTTTTCTCGACTTCGTCATTGTCGTTGTCGGCGTCTTCATCGGTATTCAGGTCGCGAACTGGAATGACGCGCGCGGTGATCGCACGACTGAGCTGCAATACCTTTCCGATTTGCGGAGGAATCTTGTTGAAGATCGTGTGGAGTATTCAAGAACTTTGGAGACGATAGTTTCGCGGGTCGGGGCAATAAATTTTGCCCTGATGCAAGCGCATGGCGAAGCGCCTCCGTCTGGAATTGCGTTACCAGTTGGGGATTTATCGAATCTGGTCTCAAGCGAGATTTCGTTTCCAAATGCGCCGGCGCCAAGAGCGGAAGACTATGCATCTCTATGGGCAACAATAAATTTCGCTCGTATTGTCGATTCAAAAAGCGGTACTTACAATGCGCTTGTCGGTTCAGGAGATATTGGCCTCATCCGCGATCAAAAACTGGTCGGTGAATTGCACACATACTACCGCCTGAGCAGCGGCGTCAGCGATGTGCAGCGCAAATTTTTCTCGTTTGGCGAAGACAGCATGATTGGCGCCGGGCGGCGTTATGGTCTGTCGCCGTTTGAAAGTGTAGAAGCAAGCCGCCTTATCGCGCTTGTGCGCGAAAACGCCGAACTGGCGGTGTATCTGCGGCAAGAACGACAAAAGGCGGCCCTGCAATCAGGGCTTGTTGCGGGAATGGATCGCCGCGCTGAACAATTGGTGTCGATGATAGACGGAGATAAGCAATAATGCTCCTGCGCCGGATGATCCAACACGTTAAAGCGCAGAATGGGTTGGCAAGCGTGCTTCCGTAACCAGATTTTCGACCAATCGCATGCAAAGTCCGAGATTGGCGAAAAATTGATTTTCGTGACAGCGGCCTCCGATTTTGTCATGACCGAGGGCGAAGAAAACTGTGCTTTTCTAATGCCATTCGGAAAACCGTTACCCAAACAACCTGCCCCCATCCCATTTGCGCCAGACGAAGATTGCCGTTGCCGCCGCAAACCCGCCCATGGCGGACATCATGAAATAGGCGCTTGCCGGGCCGGCGCTCTCCCAGATGTTGCCTGCGACGACGGTTGCGATCCCGGTGATCGCGCCGACGCCGGTCGCTGACATCAACGTCATGCCAGTATTGACAAGGCGCGTCGGCGCGGCGCGCATCAGGAATTCAAGCCCGCCGAGATACGCCGCAGCGAATGTCAGCGCGTGGAGCAATTGCACGGCGAACAAAACGCCAAGGGGCGGTTCGAGCGCGGTGATAAACCAGCGCAGCGCAGCGGCGCAGGCGCCCGCGAACAGGAGCAATGCTGGCGGCAATTTCCGCGCGATGGATCGCGCTCGCGTTAACAAAAAAATTTCTGCTATCACGCCCATCGCCCAGAGGAGACCGATCGTGAAATCGGAATAGCCGAGCGCTTCCCACCGCAAATAGGAGAACGCGTAATAGACCGCGTGCGCCCCTTGCGTCAGCCCTGCGGAAATGATCACCGCGAGGAAAACCGGATTGGCAAGGAGCTTCGGCGCCTCGCGCCACGAAACCGGCTTGCCCCCTTCGCGCGCGCCGGCGCCATGAGGAAGTATTAGCGAAACTAAAAAAGTGAAAATCGCCGCCGCCGCCATCATCATCGCAACGGCTTCGATGCCAAATTCTCCCAATACGAGTCCGCCGGCGATGGTGGTGGTCAGGAAGAATGCTGACCCAGCAGCGCGGGTTTTGCCATAGTGCAATCGCCCGTTTCTGTCCGCGCTGAGCACCGCTGTGTCGGTGAGCGGCACCAAAAGCCCGAACGTCCAAAGGATCATCATGGCGCCGAATGCGATGATGATTTTCGAGGGCGCCAGCGCCATGGCGAGCGCCCCCAGGGCGAACAAAAATGATACGGCGCGCAACGCCGTCCGTTCGTCGTCGCAATGGTCTGCCCAAAAGGCGACGACGGGACCCAGCAACAATCGCGCAATTAGAGCCGCGCCGGTAATCCAACCGATTTCTGCGGCGGAAAAAGAATGCGCACTCAGCCACCCGGCGAGAAACGGCAATTGAACGCCGAGCAGCACAAACTGTCCGCCGTAAAACAGCGAATATAAAATGCCAGTGGAATTGCGCGTGAAAATGCCCGCCATAAGAACAGCGGTCTAACGCGACGAGCGCGCGGCGTCGAGCGCCGAATATTTACAGATTATTTGGTGGTGACGAGGTTGCGCGTCGAAGGCCGCGGTTTTGCGACATTCATGGAGCGGTCAAACTCAACGCGCTCAGCCAGCGCGTCGGCGCGTTTACCCAGCATCTTGATGGCGCTCGAATATGCGCCGTTGATTTTTTTAATCACGGCCTCATCAGTCGCGGCGTTATCATTGCCAAGCTGCTTGGCGGCGGCGAGAACTACCCGGCGATTTTCACGCAACACGCGGATCGCTTCTTCCACGACGCCAATGTCGTTGCCTGTAACCCGCGATGCCGATTTCGTCTCAAGCGCAACAACGCCGAGACGCTCCGCCGAAGCAAGATTTGAATACGCATCGCTAACGAGGTGGTTGAAGCTGTTCGGCGAATGCGAAATGGTATCGACATATTCGCCCGCGGCGGCGTCGAGCGAGACGCTTTCACCGCCTGTGCCGGTTATCCGCGCAACAAGGGAAATACCGATTGGGCGCCGCCAGGGCGTCGCCTCAACACTGCGCGCGGCAGAAATAAGCGCGCCGCGCTCGGCCACAGGCGCCTCGGCGACCGCCAAATTTTGTGATTGAACCGGATTAACCGCGCATGCCCCCAAAACCGCGAATGACGTCAAAACCAATAGAACGCCAACAGAACGCTTACTCAGCACATCGACCTACTCTCAACTAGAACTTGTTACGCCCGCAAACCCCGCTAAGTTTCTAATACATTGTTTCAGAAAAGTCAGCCGATAAATGTCCGAACTCCGAAATTTATATCCGCCGCTTGAACCAAACGAGACGGGCTTTATTCGCGTATCGCCTCTTCATGAAATTTTCTATGAGGTTTCCGGTGCAATTAATGGAAAACCCGTTGTAGTTTGCCATGGCGGCCCCGGCGGCGGCACGACGCCCTCCATGCGGCGATATTTTGATCCAAAACAATATAAAATTATCCTGTTTGATCAGCGTGGTTGCGGGCGATCAACGCCCCACGCAGAGATCGCGGATAACAATACCTCGGCCCTTATCGACGATATGGAGAAATTGCGGCGCCATTTTGGCGTCGACCAATGGCAGGTTTTTGGGGGATCCTGGGGCTCGACCCTGGCGCTGGCCTATGCCCAGGCTCACCCCGACAAAGTAACTGAGTTGGTCTTGCGCGGGATTTTCACGCTCCGGCGCGAGGAGCTCCTTTGGTTTTATCAGCAAGGCGCAAGCTGGATTTATCCGGACGCCTGGGAGGAATTTCTGGCGCCCATCCCGCCCGATGAGCGCGACGATTTGATGGCCGCCTATTACAAGCGCCTGACCGGCGACGATCGCGAGGAACAATTGCGCGCAGCCAAAGCCTGGAGCGTTTGGGAAGGCGGCACGGTCAGTATTGCGCCATCGCCAGAGCGGGTCCAGACCTTCGCCAGCGATGATTTCGCTCTCGCCTTCGCACGGATCGAATGCCATTATTTTGTGAACGGCGGATTTTTCGAACGCGACGACCAGATTATCGCCAACGCAGACCGCGTGCGGCGCATCCCCGGCGTTATCGTTCAAGGGCGTTATGATGTCGTCACGCCGATGAAGACCGCATGGGAATTATCACGCGCTTGGCCGGAAGCAGACTTGCAGATTATTGGCGACGCTGGTCACGCCGCCAGCGAACCGGGCATCATAGATGCACTGGTCCGGGCGACGGACAAGTTCGCGCGTTAGCCGGAGATTGCCGGCAGGATGAACGGCACCCAAACTACTGAGTAGAACAGAACGATAAAAATCCCTGTTGGGCATACCCAGCGAATAAGGAATCGCCAGCGCTGGAACCAAGCCTCAGATTTGAAACCGATGGCTTCACGCGCGGTTGAGGTCGTGACAATCCAACCCGCAAAAATTGATGCAACAAGACCCGAAAGCGGCAAGATGATGTCTGTCGTCGCAGACAAGAAATCGAGCAAGACCATGCCTTCAAATATCGGCACATTGCCCATTGGTTGCCATGTATTCCAGAACGTCTCACCGGCGCTGGTTGGCACCTGGCTGAGCGCATTCATGACGCCAATCGCAAAGATAACTACGCCGATGAGGCTTGCAGATAGCAAGCGCTGATTGGATTTTGTCTGTTCATCAACCCATTTTGTCGATGTTTCTAAGAGCGCGATCGACGACGTAATCGCTGCGAAAAACGCCAACAGGAAGAACATCAATCCGAATATGCCGCCCGCCGGCATGCCAGCAAACGCAAGCGGCAAAGTCTGGAACATCAATGTCGGGCCGGCGCCAGCGGCTAATCCCATCGCGAAAACAATCGGGAAGATCGCAAGACCGGCGATAACGCCAACGCCAGTATCAGCAATCGCAATCAGTCGCGAAGACCGTGGCAAATCCTGGTCCGACGACATATAGGCGCCGTATGTCGCCATAAGCGCAGAGCCCAAACCGATAGAGAAAAACGCTTGTCCAAGCGCCGCTGAAATCACCGAGCCGTCTTTGATGCCGTGGATAAGCCCGTGCCGAATTGAACCATCGTCAAGGGTCGTATCGCCAATGCGAACGCCGAGAAGGAAATCGAGACCTTGCGCGCGATCGCCGGTAACCAATGCGAATACCAGCAAAATCATCAGGAGAACGAAGAAAGCAGGCATTAATATGGTGACCGCTTTTTCGATTCCGCCCTCGATGCCGCGCGCAACGATGCCGACCGTCACTACCATGAATATCGCGTGATAAATGATCATTCTGGTTGGATCACTCAAGAGTTCGACAAGTTTAGCGCTGACTTGTTCGTTGGTCTGACCTGCAAACGCGCCAGCTTTGAGACCAGCCAAGCCATCACTGGCGATGGCGCCGATTAGGTCACCGGCTATCATTACAACATATGCGAGGACCCATCCGGCGATGACTGAATAGAAGGTCAAAATGATGAATGCGCCAATCATCCCGAGCCAGGACTGGATCGCCCAGAGCGACGATCGACCCTCCGCTTTAGCGATCTTGACCACGCTGCCGACCGCGGACATCCCTCCCCGTCGGCCGATGAAAAGTTCCGCGACCAATACGGGCAAGCCAATTAGAGCGACACAAATTATGTAGAAAAGAACAAACGCGCCGCCGCCATTTTCACCGGCGACATAAGGAAAACGCCATAGATTACCGAGGCCAACGGCCGATCCTATCGCCGCCAAAATGAAAACGGCCTTGGACGACCACTTTACGCCCTCGCCTGCTGAACCTTGCATTCGTCAAATCCCCTGTTTTCACGGCCAAATTTGTTTCGGCGCATTTCTTACACGCATTTTAGACAAATTTTTACGTTTATTAGCAAATAATGTTGAGATGTCGTGGCGACAAACGGGGTGCAACGCAGGAAAACCGCGTGAAAACGCATGGCGGGAGGCCGATTAATTGTCGGATAACAAGGCCGATCACCTGGAGCTTGGTCAGATCGACGGCTTGATCGCGGCCGCCGGCGCGGATGGAGCGCGCGAGATTGTCGCTGCATTTCATCGTTCCACGCTCGATCTGATCGAGCAAATCTCAGCTCATCTCCAACAGGGCGCCTTGGATCTTGCGGCCTCGGCGGCCCACGCTGTCAAAGGCTCCGCCGCCAATGTCGGCGCCGTTCGTGTGGCGGAAGCGGCTGCGCACCTTGAAGTCATGTGCAAAGAACAAAACCACGACGCATCTGGTGAAGCGCTCAATACTGTCCGCGGCCACTTTGAAGCCGCGAACAATCATCTGACCGAGCACATTGAGGCGAACGGCCGGTAACGCCCAAAACTTTTATAGAAAATCGCCAGACCGCAAGACGTCTTGATCTTTGTGGATGTGCGCGCTCATGACAATGCCAAAGCCCGCCATAATCGTCAGCATGACGGTGCCGCCATATGAGACGAGCGGCAAAGGCACGCCTACAACCGGCGCCAATCCCATGACCATGCCGGTGTTGATGATCACATAAAGCGAAAAGGTAATGACAACACCGATGACGGCGAGCCGCGCGAAATGCGATTTTGACGCAACGCCAATCGAGATGCCTGTCAGGATCACGGATAAATAGAGCGCCAGCAATCCAACGGCGCCAACGAACCCAAACTCTTCACCGAATATCGTGAAAATAAAATCAGTCTGCATCTCCGGCAAAAATTTTAACTGACTTTGAGTGCCTTCCATAAAGCCTTTGCCGTCAAGCCCGCCGGACCCGAGGGCGATCTTGGATTGCAGCAGGTGATAGCCTTGCCCTAGCGGATCGCGATCTGGATTTAAAAACGTCAAAATACGTTCAAGCTGATAAGGTTTTAGAAACTCAAATCGATATGCGCCATAACCGGCGGCTACGCCGCCGAGAAGTCCGAGAAACCCGAGGCGCCAACTGAGCCCTGCGACAAACACCAAAATTACGCCGGTCGCCGCGAGCAACAATGCAGTGCCAAGATCCGGTTGAATGAATACCAATCCGACAGGCGCGCCGATCATCAGCGCCGGCGGAATAAGATATAGAAAGTGCGATACCTGTTCTGCGCGCAAACCATGATAGTAGCGTGCGAGACCAAGAACGAGACCGATCTTCATCGCCTCCGACGGTTGAAACTGAAAGCCGCCATATTCGATCCAGCGGCGCGCGCCCATATTAACTTCGCCGATAAATGGAACAGCGATGAGCGCGATCAACGCAACAAAATAAATTGGATAGGCGAGCGCCATCCAGTAGCGGATGGCAACGACGCCCATGCCAATCAGAATTGCCAACGCCGCAACGTACCGAAGTCCGTGGCGCAGCGCCCAGGGCTGCCAGCTGCCTTCTGCCGTCGAATATAGCGTAATGACGCCGGCGCCGGCGATCATCGTCAACAAAACCAAAAGCGGCAAATGTAATCGCGTCAGCTTTTCACGAATGCCGCGCTGACGGCCGGGGAGAATAAGAGATGACATCGCCTACCCTCTCCGTTCGCTGGACGCAGATTTCGCTGCAAGATTACGCGGATCGATGGGCGGCAGTGACGCCGGGTCTTTTTCAGCGACGGCCCGCATAATTTCGCGCGCTTTCGGCCCCGCGGCGCGGGCGCCGCCGATGCCGTGCTCAACCAAAACGGAACACGCATAGCGCGGATTTTCATACGGCATGTAACAAACAAAGAGCGCATGGTCGCGGCGCTCCCAGGGTAAATCTTCCGGTTCAGTCAAACCTTTCGCGCGGTCTTCAGCGGTAATCGCATAAACCTGGCTGGTGCCGGTTTTGCCAGCGAGTTGCCATTCGGGCATCTCAAGACGGGAGCGCGCAGCTGTTCCATATTCATTGGTCACGGCGTTCATGCCTTCGCGCACGGTAGCCAAATGGGCCGGGTTTACATTTATATCCGCAGCTTGCGGCGCTGGCAGAATGAGATCGCCGACAGCGCGCACAAGACGCGGACGGACCGCTTTGCCAGTCGCAATTCTGCCCGCCATAATCGCCAGTTGCAGCGGTGTCGCCGTGACAGCGCCCTGACCGATAATCGCCGACAACGTCTCCCCTTGAAACCAGGTCTGGTTCTCTGGGTTGCCTGCGTAATAACTGCGTTTCCATTCGCGGTCCGGCACGATGCCTTTTTGCTGTCCGGAAACGCCAATTTCGTAAGTCTGGCCTAATCCAAAGCGGCGCGCGACGTCCGCGAGAAGATCGATGTCGAGCTCTTTCGCAATCTCGTAAAAATAAACGTCGCAAGAATGTTTCAGGGCGCCCTTCATATCAACGGTGCCGTGACCGCCGCGCTTCCAACAATGGAAATAGCGATTACCGTACCACATTCGCCCGGGGCAATAGGTGGTTTTATGCCGCGAAAAGCCGCTTTCTTGCGCCGCGATGGCGCTGATCATTTTTAAAGTTGACCCCGGCGGATAGGCGCCGGTCAGGGTTTTGTTCAAAAGCGGGTTATACGGACTTTCATTCAGCTCTTTCCACAATTGCGGATTGATGCCGACATTAAAGTCGTTCGGATTAAAGGCTGGCGTCGACGCGAGGACAAGAATATCGCCAGTGACAAGATCAATTACAGAAGCCGCGGCGCTTTGTGGCTCGTCAGGCATACGCTCACCCGGCGTCGCTAGAATTTCCGTCGCCTTCTGCTGCAACTCAGCATCAATGGTGAGCGTCAGCGTCTTGCCCTGAACCGGCGGAATAGCTTCGTCGCGGAATTCCTCGATAACGCGGCCATGGGCGTTAATTTTGACATTCATTTCCCCAGCAGCGCCGCGCAATTCGCTCTCATAAGTGCGCTCAAGCCCGTCGCGCCCAATTTTGAAACCAGGCTGGCGTAGAAGCAGACGCGTTTCATCGTCCGGGTGGCGCGCCAGATCTTCTTCCGTCACCGCACCGACATATCCGATGACAAACGCCGACGCTTCGCCTAGAGGGTAATCGCGTGTCTCTCCGACATCAGGCAACACACCCGCAAGATGCGGTAATTCAAAATTCAATTTAGAGAATTCATCCCAGGAAAGATTGGCGCCGACTTCGACAGGCGTAAATGCGCCGCGCCTTCTTATTTCGCGTGTTATGCGCCGGCGCTTGGCGTCGGAAATCGGCACCAAATTGGAAATTTTGTCCAGCGCCTCATCAACATCGCGCGCCTGCTCCGGAACGAACAGAATACGGTAGTTGTTCCTGTTGGTCGCAAGGACATTTCCAAAGCGGTCAATTATCTCGCCACGCAGCGGCGTTAGAATGCGCCGGTTGAATTGGTTCTGTTGGGCAAGGTCGACATATTTGTCGTGATCGACAACCTGCAATTGGTAGAGCCGCCCAGCAACCACGGTAAACATGAGCCCAACGCCGCCGCCAAGCAGAAACGACCGCCTGGACGTTACCTCCTGTCGCTCCGGATCATGGGTGTTTACGCGAACCATTTACGCCTCGACCAACACACGGCGATGCAGCTGCCGAAACGCCATGCCAAATAACGGGTAGATAAGCACCGTCGCAATCATTTGAACGATGAGCGCACGCACTGGCAATATGGCGCCGGACATCAAATTCATGACCAGCCACAAAAGAATGCTAGCGCTGATCGCCGCCATAGTGAAACCGAGCCAGACAACGCGTTGCTCACGCCCCAAAAAATAGGATCGCTGGGACATCACAACATACTGCGTCGTCAAATATACGAGGGCCCACAGCCCCAATGGACCGCCGGTCAACAGGTCTTGAAGCAAGCCGATAATAAACACGCTAACGGACGGCATGTAGTCCGGGCTGTAAATCGACCAGAAGAATACGACCAGCAGCGGAATGATCGGCGTCGGCAACCAACCTTCAGCAAGGCGGACCGGCGTCGCAAGAAGAATAACGCCGATGAGCCCCAAAATAGTCGGCGTCGCCGCCTTCAATAGGCGCAGGAGATTTTCAGCGCGGTAACCCATCGCTTATCCTTCGACCTGCGCGGTTTGTTCGTTGCCTTCGTCTGGAGCCAATGCTTTATCGGCAGCGCCGGCGTCATCGATGCCAGGAAACTCATAATTGATGACCCGAACCATGCGCGCACGCGTGTGATTGGCGTAGAGACGGACCGCAATGCCGTCGCGAGACTGGCTGTCGATAATGCCCACGGGCAAAGCGCGCGGCAGCGTGCCGCCGGCGCCCGAGGTCAAAACGCGCTGTCCCGGAATGACTTCAACATCATCGTTGGACGCTGTGAAACTGATCAATGGTTTCGCACGGGTATTGCCGACGAGTATGCCTTCAACGTCAGCGCCCTCAACATAAACGGGAATGCGGCTTTGGATATCGGTAAGCAGTAATACGCGCGACGCATTCGATCCCGTATCGACGATACGTCCCAAAAGCCCGCGATCATCGACGACCGCCTGACCATTTTCGATATTTCGTTTTCGCCCAGCATTTACAATCATCGAGCGCGCGAATGCGTCATTTGATTCCCCAATGATATACGCATCAACGGGCTGTGCTTCTGGCGGCGCCTCATAAGTTTGCAAATGTTCGTAAGCGGCGGTGATTTTTCGGAGTTCGAGCGCCTCGTCCATCCATTGGCGAAGTTCTGCGTTTTCTTCGCGCAGCGCTTTGTTTTGTTCGAGGACATTAAAATAATCCCCGACGCTTCCGATAATGCCGTTGACATAGGATACCGGACCGGAAAACAGCGCCAATACTGGCGATGCTGCGTCGATCGCGCCTTCGCGGGCTTTTTTGAAAACAGAAGCTTGTGCAGAGTAGAGGCTCGACAAAAGCAGAAGCACAGACGCAATCATCAGGAGAATCAGCACGAAGCGGGAATTCGCCTTACGTCCGAGCCCCTCCCGTCTGTCCTGACCTAATACGTCCATACTTTAACATACCACGAACGGCGCTAGATTGCAGAGGTTAATACGCCGCGCATCGCTTTCGTGTTCTCTAATGCAGCGCCCGTTCCGAGCGCAACACATGATAGCGGATCATCCGCGACAGATACAGGCAAACCCGTTTCGTCGCGCAGAACCTGATCAAGATTTTTGAGCAGCGCCCCGCCCCCAGTCAACATGATTCCCGTATCGACGATATCCGCAGCGAGTTCCGGCGGCGTCGCTTCCAGCGCTACTTTGACCGCTTCGATAATCTGGCTAACGGGTTCTGCAAGCGCTTCCGCGACCTGCGCTTCACCGATTCGAACTTCTTTGGGAACGCCGTGCATCAAATCGCGGCCCTTGATCTGTATTGTCGTGCCCGACCCTTCGGTCGGTATCATCGCTGAGCCAACTTCTTTTTTGATGCGTTCAGCTGACGCTTCACCGATCAGGAGATTATACATCCGTCGGATATAGCCGATAATGGCTTCGTCCATTTTGTCGCCGCCAACGCGCACCGAGCGCGAATAGACGATGCCGCCAAGCGACAGGACAGCAACTTCTGTGGTGCCGCCGCCAATATCAACGACCATGGAACCCGTTGGATCCGTCACCGGCAAACCGGCGCCAATTGCGGCGGCCATTGGCTCTTCAATCAACTCAACTTTGCGCGCGCCAGCGGAGAGCGCCGATTCCTGAATGGCGCGCCGCTCAACAGCGGTGGCGCCTGATGGAACACAAACAACAATGCGCGGACTTGCGAAAGAACGGCGATTGTGAACTTTGCGGATAAAATGTTTGATCATCGCTTCGGCGACTTCAAAGTCTGCGATAACCCCGTCGCGCATCGGCCGGATGGCTTCAATTTCGCCGGGCGTGCGCCCTAACATTTCCTTGGCTTCGTTGCCGACCGCGCGAACGATCTTTCGACCGGCGCGAGTTTCAATTGCAACAACTGATGGTTCGTTTAGAACAATTCCGCGACCCTTGACGTAAACCAGCGTATTCGCCGTACCAAGATCAATGGCCATATCCGCTGACAGCATGCCGAACAATGTAGAGAGCATGGGTAATTTCCTATTCGCCGAAAGTGAGTACTCTTCGGCGGTTTTTTTATCCTTATTGCGTTCCTAAATCGTCAACAAAGCCGCTTTTTCAAACGGTTTCGCGTCAATCGTCGCGACGGTCTTGCTAAAGCATTAACAAGATTCTCAAAGAGTCGACGTTCATATTTAGTAAGCATTTTCTTTCGCACGCATGCGCTGGTAAATCGAACGCACCAACAAGAGAAATCCGAGCCAGGCAGCGATGATGCCAGCAATCATGGCGAGATTGCGGGGTTCTCGGCTGGTGAAAAATTCCAATACCCCGGCAACGCCGTCTTCCAGCGTTGCCGCATCCGGCACCAGAAGGGCGATGATGGCGACAAGCAAAATCTTCGGGATAATGCCAAGGCCCGTCCCCGCCCAATATTTCCACATGGGGATATGCGCCGCGCCAGCCGCCGCATTGACGACAATAAACGGCGCTGAGGGCACAACCCGTACGAGACCGCTCGCCAACATGCCGTGATGGCCGATGAAATTGATCGTTCGCACGACCCGTTCACCGCCCATGCGGCGCACCCACGGACCGCCAAGAAAGTGACCAAGACCAAATGTCAGCGTCGCGCTCGACATGGTCGCGATCCACGAATAAATCGCCCCGTTTTGGGGACCGAAAACCAAAATAGTCGCGGTAATCAACAAAATCTGGGGAAAACCAGTGAGGGCAAGTAGCGAATAGACCGAAATAACGCCAATCACCGCCCATGGAGAGTTGGATGCGCGAAACATCAACTCTTCCAATTTTGCGCTATCGGCAACGTCGATCCATTGCTGCCCGTAAAGGAACATCAAAACAACGAAGACGAGGAGGATAATTGAAACCGATAGCGACGTGATCGCTTTCGCGTCCATGGAATTTAAAAACTGCGCCAATTGGCGCAACAACACCACCATACCCAAACGGTTCCTTTTTGCAGCGCGACGTCAGGCTAAAATACGAACCATAACCGCCCAACAACGGCGAACAAAGTATCACCGTTTATCTTCAACCACTTGGACCGATATTCTGGGCCCCCGCCCGGTCCTCTCCGACATAGTCATGTGATTTAATAACGGGCAAAAGCAAACGGCGCAACAACGCAGCGCTTGCGCCAATACATACGCGCGAGTTGGTTTCCATTTGCTTGAATTTTGCCGTCCTAGCCGCCACTCTCCGGCCCTGGGGAAAACTGCAGTTTCGGCAGGTCGACTAGGGTTGATGGGAGAGATTTATGCGGCTTCGTTTAGTGTTTATCGGCATTTTGCTGCTAGCCGGCGCGCTTTACGGCGACCGTTACGGCGTTCCTGGCTTTCTCAGGGGCGCAACAGAAGGACTGTTCAAACAACCTGAAAACGCCTTGCCGGGCTTATCGGCGCCGGCCCGAGGAAAATCCGAATACGGCGAGAATCGTGTTTTTGACGAAGCGGATTTGAAAATACCACTGTTTACAAGCAATTAACGCAGGAAATTATGCCGGCGCGGCAGAAGCGTTTCTCAACCACGACCGCGTCCGTATTAATGGCGAATTGCAATCGTCCCGCACCTCACTGAACGCAGCGAAAAAGAGCGCGCGTTGTGTTTGACACCGGTGTAGAGCTTCATCCGAAATTCCGATTTGATATTAGGGTTTAACCTCATCGTGAGGTGCAAACGGGTATGCGTTTGCCTCGAAGGGCGGCGGCGGATCACTGTGTTGCTATCCTTCGAGACATTGTCGCCAATCTGCGATTACCGAAAAAGGCGCCGCAGCATGGGGGTTTTCGGATTTACCTGAGCGCCTGCTCAACACCCTCAATTACAGACCAATCGCTGCATTGATTGCGGAACCAGGTCATCTGGCGCTTGGCGAAACGGCGTGTGCTTTGTTGCAGGTGTTGGAGCGCCGTTCGCTCGCCGGTCTCGCCGCGCAGCAAGGCCGCAATTTCTGAAACGCCCAGTGCTTTCATGATCGGCAGACCGGGATCAAGATCGCGCGCCAGCAACGCCTTTACTTCATCAATCGCGCCGCCGGATAGCATCTGCGCCGCGCGACTATCGCATCGTGAATATAATTCATCGCGCGGCGGAAGCAGCAGGAATTTCTTTTTCTGACTATCGATCAACGGTTCGCGCGGCAACGATTGAAATTCAGAGAGTGGCCGTCCGGTCTCCTCATAGACCTCCCATGCGCGGATGAGGCGCTGCGCATCGTTAACTGGCAGATGCGCCATCGCCGGATCGCGAGTGATGACTTCCTGATAGAAAGCTGACGCGCCAATTTCTTTCCGGCGCGCCGCCGCCTTTGCCCTCGTTTCCGGCTGAATATCTGGGACCGGCGACAGCCCCTCGTCCAGCGCTTTGAAATAAAGCCCGGTGCCGCCAACAAGAATTGCCGGTACATTGCGCGCCTTTATTTCGCTGATCGCGCCAGCAGCCATCTTCGCCCACCGCGCCGCAGAACAAGCGTCGGCGCCGTCAAGCACGCCGTAGAGATGATGCGGGACCGCCGCTTCATCCGCCACCGAGGGCCGCGCCGTTACGATCAAAAGGTCACGATAGACCTGCATGGCGTCAGCGTTGACGATCTCGCCGCCGATTTCATGCGCTAGCTTTAAAGCAAGACCGGACTTGCCGCTCGCCGTCGGCCCTGCGATAAAGATGATCTTATTGTTTTTTTTGTCCGGCATCGGAATGTTTCATACTGTAGCCACTCTCATCTGCAACCCTAACGACCCTCAATTCGACAACGAGTTAGCGGGTAAACTCTCGTGTCATTTAGATCATGAAGATTTTGGCAGCCCAACCCGAAGAGTTCTGAGTTCCAGATCCGCCGAAGAGTATTTGTTTCATCTTGACCGCCAATACATTGCAAAATTGCATAATGAACTTCGTACATATTTGAAAAACAAACCCGTCGATATTCACGTCCAACCAATTGCGGGCCGCCGAAAACGCCTGCTCATCGCGGACATGGACTCAACCATCATCGAGCAGGAGTGCATCGATGAACTCGCCGAATACGCCGGCAAGCGCGCGGAAATTTCCGATATTACAGAGCGCGCCATGCGCGGCGAACTCGATTTCGAAGCGGCGCTGAAAGAACGCGTCGCCATGCTGAAAGGCCTGCCGGAAAGCGTCTTGCAGGAGACATTCGACAAACGCATTACTTTGACGCCAGGCGCGAAGACGCTCGTGCAGACCATGAACAAACTTGGCGCTGTGACGGCGCTTGTCTCCGGCGGGTTCACGTTTTTTACAAGCCGTGTCGCAGCGGCCTGTGGCTTTCAAATCGACCAGGCGAATGAACTGATCATTGAGAATGGTGTCCTCACTGGCGAGGTCAAAATGCCGATCCTCGGTCGGCAGGCGAAGGAAGATGCGCTCCGCCGGATCGCAGCGGAAAACGGAATAGACTTAAATGAAACAATCGCCGTCGGCGACGGCGCCAATGATTTGTCGATGCTGGAGGCCGCAGGGCTCGGCGTCGCTTTCTTCGCGAAACCAGCTGTCGCAGAGATGGCCGATGCGCGCATCGACCACAGCGATCTGACTGCGTTGTTGTTTTTTCAAGGGATCGCGCAATCGGAATTCGCTGACTGACACCACCTACTGTTT
>JABDJK010000029.1 GCA_013002535.1 Hyphococcus sp. | reverse complement strand
AGGCAGTGATGGATGCGTTACCGGACGCGGCCGCCATTATTTCCGCAGATGGCGTCATCCGACATGTCAATCGCGCTTGGTGCAATTTCAGCCGTGAAAATAATGGCGATCAGTCGACATATTACTTAGGCGTAAATTATTTTGCTGTATGCGACATGTCGGCTGGGAAAAATTCCAAAGAGGCGTCGGCAGCACGCAAGGGCTTAAACAGCGTCTTTTCGGGTTCAAATGAATTTCGCACTGAATATCCATGCCACAGCCCAAGCGAAAAGCGATGGTTCGAGCTCGTCGCAACGCCCTTGCGAATAGACGATCAGAGACTCGCGCTAATTCTGCACCGAAATATCACAACGCAGAAATTGCAAGCTAACGAAGCTATAGAAGCTGAGCAAAGCGTCAAAAACCTCGCGGCTATCGTCGCGACGATGCCTGACGCTGTCGTTGCATTCGATCTGAGCGGACGCATTACCAATTGGAACCAGGCCGCCGCCAATCTTTATGGATACGAACGCAATGAAGTAATCGGCAAGTCGATGGAAATAATTTATCCGCCCGACTGGCCGCAAAGCGTTGGTGAATATATCGAGGACATCGTCGCCAATGGCCGGAGGCGATTTGAAGTTGAGCGGCAAACGAAAACTGGACAACGTCGAATAATTGACGTGACCGCTGCGCCATTTTATTCGGTCAAAGGCGAAATCGTTGGTGTTTCCAATATCAATCGCGATATTACTGAAGAAAATCGGTTGCAGCGGCGTTTTCGTGCGATCCTCGACAATCTGTTCGCGTTTGTGGGCGTATTGGAGCCCGATGGCACGCTCACCGAAGCGAACCGCGCCCCGCTCGAAGCAGCTGGCCTCGACGACTTAGACGTCATCGGCAAGAAATTCTGGGATTGTTTTTGGTGGAATTATTCGCCCAAAATTCAGCAGCAATTGCAAGATGCCTGCAAGATAGCGCTTTCGGGTGAGCCCGTTCGTTACGACACTGAAGTTCGCATTGCAGGCGATCAACTTTTGCCGATCGATTTTCAGATTGCGCCGCTTTACGATAGCAGTGGCAATATTATCAATCTAATTCCGTCGGGAATGGATATCTCGGAACGAATAGCCGCAAACCGCGCGTTGAAAACTTCTCATGACACGTTTCGGCATGTGGTTGAGAATTCCCCTTTCGGTCTGTACACGATCGATAGTGATTTTCGAATAGCGCATGTCAGCAAGGGCGCGCAAAAAGCTTTTCAGAATGTTCGCCCACTGGTTGGCCATGATTTTGAGAAAGCGTTGCGTATTCTTTGGCCCGATTCATTTGCAAGCGAAGCGATTGGTCATTTCCGTCATACATTGGAAACCGGGGAGCCCTATCGCGCGCCGCGCACAGTCGAACAGCGGCTTGATATCGATGAACCTGAATCCTACGACTGGATGATCGAGCGGATCACCATGCCGGATGGCCGTCCAGGGGTTGTGTGTAATTTCTATGACCTGTCCGAGCGCCAGCAATATGAAGATCATATACGGTTCCTCATGGGAGAAGTGAACCATCGCGCGAAAAACCTACTGACAGTGGTTATGTCTATGGCGCGGCAAACGGCCAATGGCGCTGCGCCAGCCGATTTTGTAAATCGTTTCTCGCAGCGATTGTTGGGATTGTCGGCATCGCAGGATTTAATTGTACAAGGAAATTGGGGGGGTGTGACGCTTCGTGAACTTGTGCAGTCCCAGCTTGAACATCTCGGCAACGACGTCCACCAGCGAATTAAGATTGAAGGGCCAAATCTTACGCTCAATCCGGCGGCGGCGCAGGGCATTGGTATGGCGCTCCACGAGTTGTCCACGAATGCGTTGAAATACGGATCACTCTCAAGCGAACGCGGCGGCATTGAAATTGATTGGCGTACTCATGATAAAACCAGTTCTTTCGGCATTTGCTGGCGCGAGAACGGCGGTCCGAAAGTCTCGCCACCCGAGAAAATGGGGTTCGGGAGCATGGTCATAGAACAAATGGCGGCAATTGCGGTGAACGGCGATGTGGAGCTTGAATTTAACCCCAATGGCCTCAGATGGCGATTAACGGCGCCGATCGGCGAAATTGAGATGAAGCATGACTAATTTCCGCAGCCAAATAGCGGTTTTCACCGAATGAAACGGGTATTGATCGTCGAAGACGAACCGCTTGTTGCTTTGGAAATCGAGCAGGCGGTCGCGCATGCGGGCTGCTTGGTCGCATGCAAAGTTCATACGCTCAACAGCGCGCTCTCTACGTTAGATGAGGAAACATTTGACGCGGTAATCCTGGACGCCAATTTACGCGGCGAAAGTGCAGCGCCAATAGTTGAGAAGCTCCGGGAATTGAACATCCGATATTTGATTGTATCCGGGTATACGCGAGGCCAACTCGATTTTCTAACTGATTCTGATCCGATACTCGGTAAGCCGTTCCATACTAACAAGCTCGAAGCGGCGATCAGCAGCATCATCGAGCATTAATTTGTGACGTCCGTTCAATTCAGTGTCGGCATTTATGCTGAGCCGCGGCATTCGGATATCGGACAAAGAGGGTCGGAAGAAACCTTGCCGCTATTCTCGACTTCGTCGATTAATGGATTTGGATACGCCGCGGCGCTCGCGGCGATGCGACATATCTCGCCGCGCGCGCGGGTCGAAGGGCTGATGCTCATTCGATGACAATCAATCTCAATTCATTATCGCCATTACTTGTCCCCATAATTTTCAACTAGATTGCGCAGATTCTTAAACGCCTGAGAAAGACCAAAGACTAGCGTCGCAGTTCTCATGCCCTGATCTTTATCTTTTTCGTAATTCGAAAGAGCGCCTTTGATCGACGACAATAGGACGTCGACGTCGTTCAAAGACCTTTGATGGCCTCGCTCGCCATCCACCAAACCCCGCGCAAGCTCACTGCAATTTCTGCATAATTCGTCAGCTTTGCACCGGAAATCTTTATCATATGAAAGAACGTCGTCCGATTCTTTATCGACACAGTTCAAAATCAGAACCGAGTTGTATAATTGCTCAATCAACTGCATTCGTTCTTCGAGGATTTTTGTGTCCGCCAGTCGGATTGCGCCGATAGCGCTTGCGGCTTTCTTCATATTTTCATGAAAGCGCTCTTTTTCCTTTCCGGAATCGCGCCTTTTATCCCCTAGTGCACTCCTTACAACAATCTCCATACGATCTGCCGCTGCATTAAGAGCGGAATCAAGGCGATGCTTCGCGCGCCGTTCAGCCGTTTCAGGCCAAACGCAGATTGAAACAAAAATTCCGACGGCAATTCCAATTCCGATCGCGAGGCTGCGATCTATCGCGGTTTCTGTAGCATTCGCCTCCGCGCCTAATGAAAGCGCGACGGCAGCGACAACCCCGTAACGCCATTGCGGTTTTATCGCCGCAATGGCGTTAATTATAAGCATCGAAAACGCCAAAGCAGATGCGGTGCCGTAACCATCAGGGAGCAGAAGAAGACAGATGATGCCGATTACGCTGCCGACAAACGCGGCCAATAAACGTTCTAACGCTTCGCCTAGTGTGCTGCCGATGCTGGGCTGAACGATCAGCACCGCTGACAATATGCCGACAAATTTCTCCGGCATCCCCGCTGCTTGCATCACGATGAATACAATGCAAGCAGCGATGGCGGACTGGAGGGCCAGCCGCGCCATATCACGTGTTTCTCGTTTAGACAGGGTTACGAAACCTAAGTCAAAGACTGGCTTTAACATGGTTTCAATTCAATCAAGTCGTTGCGTTAGTTGTCGACTGCGTCTTTGACATCGCCCGCTTTTCTGCGTGCTTCACCTTCAGCCTGTTCGACTTTTCCCTCTGCCTCAAGACTCTTGTCGTCCGTCGCTTTGCCGGCCGCTTCCTTGATGTTGCCTTCTACCTTTTTTGCTTCGCCTTTTACGTGTTCTTTGTCCATGATATCCCTTTCCAATCTTATGCGACGTGCGGCAAACATACTATGCGGCTGATCGTTCCTTTTTTTCTGCAGGCTTTCGATCGTTGAACTCATTGGCTAATTCCTCACTACGGGATTTAGAGATCATCGTTTTTGCCTTCGGAAAAACTTCGTCTTCTTCTTCCTCAACATGATGGAGAACACGGTCTTTTAGGTGTTTACACTTTTGCAGCCAGGCGCTCGACGACATATCGATGTCATCGATTTCTGCGATTAAATCTGAAGCCTCTTGGTGTTCGGCGACGCTGTGGCGCGATTGCTCTGTGGCATCCGGATGCGTCATCAACTCTGCGTAAAATGTTTGTTCTTCCGCGGCGGCATGGGCTTCAAGTTCGACCTTGAGTTTCGACCAGAGCACTTTGCGCTGGTCAGATTCGCCTTCTGTGCTCGCGATTTGTTCGAACAGATTACGTTGCGTATCGTGGTCCGCCTTCAGGCGCCTATAAATATCCAAGAGATTGCTCCTGCTCAATTTTTTAACAATTTTCACAATGGATCTGCCGCCCTTTTTGTCAGGGGCGGCAGAATTGATGTTTGTCTCGATGAAAAGCTACGCCCGGCCGCGCACTAGGTGCATAACAACCGACACGACGAGAAGCACCAGGAATATAAAGAAAAGAATTTGCGCAATACCAGATGCTGCGCCCGCGACGCCGCCAAATCCGAGAACCGCCGCGACGACAGCGATGATAAAGAAACTCAAAGCCCACCTTAGCATTTTTATCTCCTTGCCTTGTGATTTCGACGTTGCCGCCGAAAAAATCCGCCAAGGAGCGATAAATTAATGACTTGCATCCTCAGCTTGTATCAACAAGCGAACAGCCAGCTTCCAATTCGGTTCCATCTTGGTAGCGGTAAATTAATTTCCGCTGCATTCACGAAGAAAAAGGCTTTTCAGAAAATATTCAGCGAATGACCGCTTGAAAAAAAGTATCTAATGCAAGCGGAAAAAATTTTGGCCGGATCAAAGTTTTGAAGCTTTCGCGCCGTGCGTTAAGCGATAGCATCTCGACTTGGTCACAAAATAAATTTCACACACATTATTCAATAACGCTCAAAGGAAAGATTGGCGCAAGAAAAATATCCCTGATGGAGATACCGGCGAGGTACACCAGGATATCTACAAAGAAAAGTGGCCCGACTTCGCCTATAAACAAAAATCGCGGCGATTTGCACGCCTGCAACACTTTATTAACGCGTGCAGCAATTCAATGCATAAAAAAGGCGCCTCGTTCTATTGAGGCGCCTTTTGTCATTGTAATTATCAGCTTGCTATTGAGGATCGTTTTCTGAAGCTGCTTCCACAGCCTCTTCGTCTCCTTCGCCTGCATTGATCTCGGCCGAAACCTCTCTCAGGTCGCCTTCTGCATCAGCCGGTTCGATGTCGACCGTCGGTACTTTGACTTCAATCGTCTTTGTGCCGACCTCTACGTCAGCGACGTCCACATCTATTTCCGGAAGTTCGCCCAAATCGCCGTCCACATCGACCGATGGCATTTCACCGCCGGAAACTTCAATTTCCGGCAATTCGCCTGCATCCGCGCCAACGTCGTCAATAGTTGGCAACTCGCCGCCGTCCACAACATCAACGTCGGTTAGCCAGAGTAGTAGGAAGATAGCCAACGCTATCCCTGTTCCCGCCAAGATCATTCCCATAGTTTTCGACATAACTTGCTCCAATTTTTTTGAGCGCCCCTCTTTTTGGGCTACCGAGTTTGGAAAACACGAGTGAGCAAAATTCGTTCCCTGCGAAAATGGAGCGTCGGTGACGTGCAAATGACGCTGAAACAATATTATTCACCCGGAATTTTGTGAGCAAATTGAACAAAATCGGCGCATATAGTTCCACTTGTGGGCGAATTTGTTTTTGAAATCTTTATTGGAACGATAGGGCGTTCAAGCGGTTTATTGGCGCAGTAACAAAACGGAGTCTGGCAGATGTATACCGCGTTATTGTCTATATTGTATGGCTTCATTGCGATTTGCGCGACAATCGGAGCTTCCGCGCTATTTTTGAGATTCGATCACACAGCAAGAGTGCGTTCAGCCACCCCAGGCCGCACCGACAGTAAGCCAAAAGAATAGAGCGTAAGCGATAAACATCAGAACGGCGAGTACAGCAGCGATGATCGCACGCTTTTTCGCACGCTCGACGCTGATCGACCGCGCAACGTTAGCGACGGCTGCGCCGACCTCTTCAGAAATGCTCTGCTTTGTGTATTTTGATAATGCAATCCACAGGCGGTTCGGCTCTGTTTCCATCGCAACCATCGCGCGTATGTAAGCCCGTTCAAAAGCAACACCGGCAACGAATTCAACAAAAGCCTGGCGAAACCGCCATTGATGCTGCGAGACATGTTTCCACGCCGGAATAACAAAGGGAAGCGTTTTGACAGCATCTCGTGCGACGAAAGCAAGGATCAGAATTGAAATGAGTATCCGAAGCCCGGCAGCTGACAGATAGCCTGAAGCGAAAAACAGATATACGGCTCCAACAAGAGCGGCCTTTACCGCCATATTGACGGCGAAAAACGACAGTTTCTCTGAAATGACTTGACCTATCTCTTTATCAAGCTCGCCGATCGCTTGCTGACGCGCCGCATCGATCTCCGCCGGCAAGTTCTCTTCTATTCTCTTGTTAATCGCCCGCCGGCCAAGGATTGCGCCGCCGCCGATCGCGGCGGCCGCAGCAATGATGATCAACCTGGCCAGCATATGGTCTCTCAAGCCCCAAATTAGGGCCTTTTCCTCAATTTCGCTACGCCCTGTTTATTTCGACAGGTTCTTTTTGCGCTGCTGCTTGTGCAAGTAATTCAAATATGGCGCGCATGTCTGATCGATAGATTAACAGCTCAGGGTGGAACTGCACGCCCAAAAACAGCGAAAGATTGCTGTCTTCGAGCGCCTGTATGACCCCGTTCGGTTCTTTCGCCGTCGCAACGAGATTGTCGCCGAGTTGTTTGATGGCTTGTTTGTGCAGGGAATTTACTTCCGCTGTTTCCGCGTTGACCGCAGCTGCCAACGCTGAACCGGGCTTAATCTCAATGCGCTTGCGATAAAACGCCTTTCCCCACACGCCGTTTGGATACGCGGCGTTTTCGTACTCCGCCGAGACATCCGCATGCAGAGCGCCGCCGCGAACCACGTTCATCAGCTGGGCGCCGCGACAGATGCCAAGCGCGGGAATGTCATCTTCAGCGGCCTGCTCCGCTGCGGCGATCTCCAGCGCATCGCGCTCACGGTCATAAATATGGCCTTGCTTTGGCGTGCCGTCATAGAGCATCGGAAAAATATCGTCTCCGCCGCCAAAAACGATGCCATTGACTTTTATGTGCTTTCGCTGCTCCGCAGGCGTCAATGCGAAGGGCTCGCCGCCGCCGAGACGCACCGCGAGGGCGACAGCGCGAAACGCCCAATTGTCTTTTCGATGCGGTTTGGTGATCGCAATAATGGGTCGCGTCATTTTTTACCTAAGGCTTCACTTCATCTGGAAGCCGACCATGACGCGCAAGGGAACTCAACACAAACAGGATCCCGAGGCCCGCAAAAGGATCCTTATGCTCGTTGAGTTCATCGGCGCTGTTCTTCGCAAGATCAGCCGATTCAAATATTCGAAAACAGGCGTCATTTAAATCGACTGCGTTGCCTAAGGCGCGGGTCAATCGCAAAAACTTCTTTCCGAACCCGACGCCGGCCCTGTTGCGCCACGCAGCCGCCAGTCTGTCGAAATTAGTGCTTGATTCAGCAATTTCCTGAGCTGTTGACGCGAGCCATAGCGCCGGCGCCTTGGTTGTTTCACCAATCGTCGCTTCTTCAGTGCGGCCGATATCGCCGCTGGCAAAAAGCTGATAGAGCAGCCAGGGAAAGTCAACGCCGGATTTTACCGAATGAAACAGGCCCGCCCAAAATCGCGGATTGACTTCAATTAAAAAGGGCTCATCGGCCTTTTCGCCCGTCCACATGAAATCGATCTCGGCGACGCCGGTCCAGCCGGTGGGCTTCATCAGCTTTGTCGCCGCCTCGATAAATGGCGCGTCATCGACCGTTTCCCGGATGGCGCCGGCGCCGGTTTTGACA
>JABDJK010000106.1 GCA_013002535.1 Hyphococcus sp. | reverse complement strand
GCATGTCGTTGTAGGCGGTGACGATGCCGATATTCGGGCCGTCCCCTTTGGCCAGTGCTTTCTTGCCGGCGACGGAGCACGCCGCCGCCGCATGGGCGAGGTTCCCGCAGGAAACATTTGAACGATGTGGGCCTTCCGACGCCGCTGCGCGCATCTGTTTCAGATAGGCGCTGCGCGTCTTGGAACTTTTTTCGCGAATGTCGTCCGTTACGCGTGCGACGGTGTCATTCAGTTTCGTCATGAATTTTCCTCATGGCGCCCAGCATACCCAGATATCCGGCCGCGCGCGCAGGATAGCACGTACGGGCATATCTTCGACCAGGCCGGATTTCAACGCTATTTCAAACGTTGCGTGTTTTGCGTCGCCGGCCAGCAAAAGCACGATCAACCGCGCATCTTTGATGGCTGAAAGCGTCAGCGTCATGCGCTCGACTTCGGCGCCAGTGATTTCGCTCTGTTTTGCTGTGATCGCGCAAACCAAATCCTCCGTCTCTAGCGCAGCATCCAATCCTAGCGCATGGGGAAACCAACTCGCCGTATGCCCGTCATCGCCCATGCCGAGGACAACAGCGTCAAAAGGTCGTCGGACCTTGTCGATGCGCGCCGCAATATCAGCGACGCCGTCCACAGCTGTTCCCGCGCCATTGTAGAGACCGGTGACACACGCACCTCTGGCTTGGGCAAATGCGACTCGAACAAATGCCTCATTGGATCGTGGGTGATCGGCATTGACCCAGCGCTCATCGACCAGCGTGATGTCTATGCCGCCCCAGGGCAAATCCCGCGTGGCAAGAATTTCGTAAAGCAACTTTGGCGTTGAACCGCCCGAAACCGCAAGCGCACCACCCTCGCCTAGCCGCGCCTCGATCAAATCAGCGACCCGCGCCGCCATCGCATCGCGCGAGGTAAAGGAAATTAGTTCCGGGCTAGACCCCATCGAACCATTCCCGTCCGTCGCGGTCGAGCAGCATCGCAGCCTGCGCCGGACCGTCGGTACCGGCAGCATAAGAGTGCACTGGCGTCGCATCTTCTTTCCACGCGTCCAATATGCCGTCGACCCAGCGCCACGCCTCTTCCACTTCATCGCGCCGCATGAATAGACCAAGATCGCCGCGCACCACCGCCATCAACAAACGTTCGTACGCATCAGGATAGCGCGCTTCAAAATGTTCCGCGTATGACAAATTAAGCGGCACATATCTGAGCCGCATGCCGCCAGGTCCCGGATCTTTCGTCACCAGCAACAACTTAACCCCCTCATCAGGCTGCAATCGGATCACCATCCGCGTTGGCTGAAGCGGTCCGTCCTTGACAAGCGCGTGGGCGACTTCTTTAAACTGGACAACAATTTCGGAATAGCGCGATGTCATGCGCTTGCCGGTGCGCAGGTAAAAAGGGACACCTTTCCAGCGCCAATTGTCGATGTACGCCTTGATGGCGACAAATGTTTCGGTATCAGACGCCCGGCCGAGCTCTTCTGCGTAGCTGTCGGCGACAGCACCACCGCTTGCACCCTTGCCATATTGCCCACGCACGGTTGTTGAGCGCGCTGTTTGCGTTGTGATCGCGCGCAGCGCACGCAAGACTTTGATCTTTTCGTCTCGAAGCGTGTCAGAATTGAGATCGAGCGGCGGCTCCATTGCAACCAAACAAAGTAGTTGCAACAGATGATTCTGAACCATGTCACGCAATGCTCCAGACGTGTCGTAGTAACTCGCGCGATTGCCGGCGCCGATGGACTCGGCAACGGTGATCTCAACATGGTCTATAGAATTAGCGTTCCAAACCGGTTCGAACAGCGAATTCATAAAACGCAAAACAATCAAATTTTGCACCGTCTCTTTGCCGAGATAATGATCGATCCGGTAGATTGCATCCTCGTCAAACACGGCACAAACCGCATTATTGATCGCCCGTGCTGAGCCTAGATCCTTGCCGATTGGTTTTTCGAGAACGATCCGGGCGCCGTCATTCTTCAATTCAGCGCGCTTGATATTCGCCGAGACGGCGCCATAAAGCGACGGCGCCAGCGCAAGATAAAACACACGCTGTTTGTCGCCGCTGTCGGCAAGAAGTTCCGACAATCCGGACCAGTCCGCACCATCCGAGACTGCATCAAGCGTCACATAATAAATATGATCAGCAAATTTCGACCAGTCTGTTTCGTCAATTTCAGCGCTCGGATGAAAGTTCTTGAAGCTTGAAAAAGCAATCGCACGAAACTCTTTGTGGCTCAATTCAGAGCGCGAAACACCGATAATCTTCGAAGTTGCCGGGATCTGCCCATCCATCCAACGATGAAACAGCGAAGGGATGAGCTTGCGCAAAGACAGGTCGCCCGCCGCGCCAAAGACGATCAAATCAAACGGCTCAACCGGAACAAAATGCGAGCCGGAATTTATGTTGTCATTTTGCATCTGAAATTTCTTACCAAAGGAAGATGTATAGGCCAGCGAGAATCAGAACAACCGCAACGGCCAACACGTTGAAGAGCGCGCGTGTGCCAAAGGCAATATCGTTCAGTGCAACAGGCCGATCTGTTGCAGGCGCCGGGGTCAGCCGTGAGATAATGATCGCAGCCGCGACGCAAGACATAAAGACGAGCCAGATGCGGATGATAAAGGGCACGTCCGGCGCACTGAATTTCAACGCGATGTTCATACCAACAGACGCAAACAAGGCTGCGAATGCGCCGGCCGTGTTGGTTCGTTTTGAGAAAAAGCCCAGCAGGAACACCGCGACAACCCCCGGCGCAATAAAGCCGGAATATTCCTGCACGGTTTGAAAGCCGCTTTCGAACCCGCCAATAAAAGGTTTCGCCAAGATGAGCGCGGCGCCCATTGCGATGAAGGCGGCGATCCGGCCCACGGTCACATAGTGACGTTCCGGTTTGTCACCGATCATCGAGCGATAGATGTCCATGGTAAAAATCGTCGAGATCGAATTCATCATTGACGCCAGTGAAGAAACGACGGCGGCGATGAGCGCAGCGAAAACGAGCCCGCGCAAACCCGCCGGCGCAATCTTCATCAATTCGCCGTAGGTGCGGTCGGATTTATCCGCAAGAGCGCCAGCGTCGAGCGTACCTTGCGTAGCCAAAATTACCGCGGCAATACCCGGAATGACAACGATCAGTGGAATGAAGAGTTTCAGAAACGCCGCGAAAGCGAGACCTTTTTGCGCCTCCGCTAGGCTTTCGGCGCCAAGCGCGCGCTGGATGATATATTGATTGAACCCCCAATAAGAGAAGTGGAGCACCCATAGACCACCGAGCAGCGTCCAGATACCCGGGAGATCACTATAAGCCGGGTGATCAGTCGAAAGGATCATTTTGAAATGCCCCGGCATCTCTTCGTAGACCCGCGCAAGTCCGCCAAGCGCGCCGTCCGCGCCGTCAATTAAATCAAGTGCAATCCACGTGATCGCGATTCCGCCGCCAATTAGGATTACCACTTGAATGATGTCTGTAAGTGCGACAGCTTTCAACCCACCATACAGAGAGTAAAGCGCGGCGAAGCTCCCAAGCGCTGCCATGCATATCATTACTGGCCAACCTGTCAGCGCATTCATGGCGAGACCGCCGAGCCACAGAACGGTTGTCAGATTTACCGCCGTATAAAGAATGATCCAATAGACGGACATCAGCGATTTAACGCCGCCGCCATAGCGCTGATCGAGAAATTGCGGCATGGTATAGATGCCGCGCTTCAAAAAGATCGGCAGGAACCATTTGGCAACGACGATCAATACAATTGCCGCCTGCCATTCATAGGCGGCGATCGCAAGACCAACGGCATAACCTTGCCCGGACTGGCCGATGATTTGTTCCGCTGAAATATTGGACGCTATCAAGGACGCGCCAATCGCCCACCAGGGCAAGGCGCGGCCCGCCAGAAAATAGTCTTCCGTATCTTTGGTTTCGCCTTTCGGCTCGCGCGACACCCACAGCGCAATTGCCAGCAGCGCGCTTGCGTAAAGGCCGACGATTATTAAATCGAGAGTCGATAGCGCCATTTCATTCCTCCAGCAGAGTAATTGTTTTTATATTAATTGTTCAGTCAAAATGCTTTTTACATATCGGGCAAATCTTGACTGCATTACACGGACCGTACGCTAAAATTAATCTTTGCAGGGATTTTCCCTTAAAAAGAACATTCGGCTTTGCGTTCCATTGCTTCCCGCACGATCGAATAAATGCGCATAGAAAATGCGCCATCCGATTCAATTTTGAGCGTATTTGTCAGTTTCGGCAGGCATGTTTTGGTGAGCGTCATTTCGCGCCACCCCTTACCCGCCGCTACGGAAAGCTCTAAGGTTGCATCGTACGTGCTTTCACCAGAGTTGATACGCACTGGGGCCGTTGGTCTGTCCGTCACTTCATAAACAATTCGGAAAGCCTGATCGTCGCCCGGCCCGGACAGGGCTAGGTTCCCGCCGGCTGCGAAGTCAATTTCACGGGCGTCTTCTTGAGCATTTCTATCAATACCCCGGATCGAAACGAGCGCTGAAGCGCCGCGCAATTGCGGCAAATCCGTCGCCGCAGAACGCGCCACTGCGCCATCGGCCAGTCTCCCCGAAGCAAACCATTCCAGACTGGCGCCGGAGCTTAATGCTGCGCAAGTCTCGTCAAACGATGGCATGTTTACGGACTCACTAAGCGACAAGCCATAGCCGAATGGAAACAACGCACCCTTGGGACCATTAACCGGCGCGCCATCACAGGATTCCGGCCAGGAAAATGAAAGTCGCCCTGTCGCCGGCTGCGCACCAAACAAGATATCAGCAACACCGGCGCCTTCGCTGCCGGGAAGCCATGATGCGACGAAAGCATCAGCCGCATTCAGTTCACGATTAACCCACAGCGGGCGCCCGGAAAGAAAGATAGCGACAGTGGGGATATCATCGTCGGCGAACCGGCGTAGTAAACGCAGTCCCTCCTCATCGCTAAACAATAGATTGCGCTTATCGCCCGCAAATTCTGCATAGGGGCGCTCACCGAAAACAACGACAGCAACATCAGGGCGTTCCCGATAGTCACCGTTTTCTGAAAGCGTTGCAGCGCCGCCGCTTTCTGCTGCGACAGCAGCAATCCCGGCATAAATCGATGTCGCGCCGGGAAAATGGTCATTGGTTAATTCGCCGCCGCCCTGCCAGGTCAGTGTCCAGCCGCCAGAAGCGCGTGCAATATCATTTGCCGCCGCGCCCGCAACTAAGATCTTCGCGCCGTCTCGCAGAGGTAAAACGCCGTTATTCTTCAAAATTGTCTGTGATTTGTGGACCGCTTCACGCGCAAGGGATCGATGTTCGGCAGATCCGAGCAAAGTCATGTTGCCGGCCCCCGACCGCTCGGATGGTTTCAAAGCATTTTCATTTAGAAGACCCGCGCGCATTTTTACTCGAAGAACGCGCGACACCGCATCGTCAAGGCGCTCAATCGGAATCACGCCGTCTTCGACCTGGGTTACGATTGTTTCAAGCAGCGCCTTCCAATCATCGGGCACCATGTAAATATCGAGCCCCGATAGAAGCGATTGCGGACAATTAGAAACGGTGCAACCGGCAACTTGTCCGTGTCCGTTCCAATCACCGACCACAAGACCGTCAAATCCCAATTCCCCACGCAACACGTCGGTCAACATCGCTTCGTTACCATGCATTTTGCGACCATTAATGGAATTGAAACTGGCCATCACCGTTTCAACACCTGCATCGATCACCGAAACGTAAGGCGAAACGTGAATGATTTTCAGATCGTCAAGATCTCCATTGACGTCGCCCTGGTCAATACCCTGCTCCGTTCCGCCATCGCCAAAAAAGTGTTTTGCAGTGGAAATGACGCGCCCTTCGCCAAGGCGGCCTTCGCTGCCAATCTCCCCTTGCAATCCTTCCACGAGAGCCGCGCCGAGTTCAGCGACGATAGCCGGGTCTTCGGAATAGCTTTCATAGGTGCGCCCCCAGCGGTCATCCTGCGCAACTGCTACTGTTGGCGAAAAGTTCCAATCGATACCAGTGACTTCAATTTCAATTGCAGTCGCGTGACCAATGCGCCGAACAAGATCTGCGTCACGAGTCGCACCAAGTGCAATGTTATGCGGGAAAATTGTTGCGCCGACGATATTAGTATGCCCGTGCACGGCATCAGTGCCCCACATCGTTGGTATGGCCGGCTCGCCGTTGGGCAGCGGCCCCGTTGACGCTTCCCACATTTCATCAGCAAGCCTCAACCATTCTAATGCTGGTGCAAACTCGTCGCCGCCCGGGCCGCCATTGCCGCCATTCAGATAGCTTCCAAAGCGATAGCGGCGCATATCTTTAGCGGTAAAAGAATTGATTTGCGGTTGGATCAACTGCGCGACTTTGCGCTCAAGACTCATGCGCGAAACGAGGTCGTCGATGCGCGCTTCCTCCGTAGCGAGATCATCCTGCGCAGATTGTGAACCGTCTGCCGAACTTTGCTGCACTTGCGAAAACTTTGAACAGCCTGCAAGCAACGTCGCTGCGGTTATAATCACTAATCCCCTGCGCATATCGATTGTTTCCGCCCATTTTCGTGTCTGATATCAAATATGTGAACGTTCTCAATTTACAGGAACCGGCGGGCAGATCAAGGAAATCAGGCCACAAATTTCCGGGGCATGGTCACGAGGATCAAGAATGCCAAGGCCGCGAGAACAGCTAGCAACATAAATAGCGCTGAAAAGCCGAAAATCGGGACGATGGCCATGGCTAACCACGGCATGATCAGTGAGGGCACGGTGTTGGTGAGATTAAAAATTCCGAGGTCCCGTCCTCGGGTTTCGGGACGCGGCAGGACACGAAGGGTTTGAGCCGTGTGCAGGGATAGAAAGATCGTTCCAGCGACGCCAAAGGCGATATACCCGAAAAGCGCGAGGGTTAGGTTGTCCGCAAGGGCCATCAGCATCAGTCCTACAACAACAACCGCCGCGCCCGCCGTTAGCGGCGCTATCGGCCTGTCATTTTTATCGGTCCATCGCCCGGCGACCATCGCCAATGGGATACCGGCGATAAGTACAAAGCCGAGCACCGTTGCGGTGTAATTGTCAGATACGGTTTCGGACAAGGAGCGGAACCACAAGAGCACATAGGCAAAGAGCGCCGCTTCGGCGATCTGTATAAAAAGACGCGCAAACCACATCCGCGGAACGGCGCCTGAAATCGATCGCTTGATATTATTGTTCAGCTGATCTTTCGCGCCGCTATGCATTTTTCTAGGAAAACGTCCCGGTTTTGCCACCACCAAGATGGGAAGGACAAACAAAACGACAATCGTCGCCACTAGCCATAAACGCGCCTCGCCTGCGGCTATGCCCGGAAAAGTGACAAACATGCCGACGCTGGCGCCAATTGCCGGCGCCACAGAAAGAAGCCCTCCCAATTGACCTTTTTGATTGTCCGGGACGCAATCGCCAGCCCACGCCCCTAGCGGTCCCAACATCATATTGAGCGACAATTGCCATAAGGCAATTACGATCAATAATGTTGATAGCTGTTCTACGGGACCGGAAAAGACTAACAATAAACACGACAATAAAAGCCCTAATGCAACGAAACTGCGTCTGGTGCGCGCTATGTCGCTGAGCCACCCAAACCCGATATTCCCAAGGCTTGCGGCTATGGCACCCACAAAAGCAATAAGGGCAAGCCAATCGACTGCCGCCTCCCCGGCAATATCCGCCACCCGAGCCGGCAGAAGAACAGTCAGAAAAGGCACATAGGCAATCACGCCGCCTGCCCACGCGGCAGCGTAAAGGAGAAGAAACAGATTGCTCTGTCGTTCCAATTTATCGGATGAGTCAGCCACTCTATTCTGCGCGCTGCGCGACGGAAGCACGGGCAATTAACCTCGCCGGAGATACAACTCTTTCTTCTGGCGGCGGCATTCCGCGTAATGAATCAATAATTAAACCCACCGCAACAGCAGTTGTATGTGCAACCGGCTGGTCAATTGCTGTAAGCGGCGGTTCGCAAAATCGTACGCCAGGAGAATTTTCAAAGCTGATAAGCGATAATTGTTGTGGTACGGAAATTTCCATTTCTGCCGCCACCGCCAAGACGCCAAACGCCATCTGATCATTGCTGGCAATGATAGCTGTCGCACGACTGGCGCCATTCAATAATTCGCGCGCGGCCCGCTTACCGGACGCCAAACTGAAATCACCTTTAACAAGCAAGCCTGCCGTCGGCAGGTCCAAATCTTTCATAGCCGCTCGCCAGCCGTTTTCGCGCCATCGGCTCAAATCATATTCAGACGAACCCGCAATAAAGCCGATACGCTTATGTCCGAACTGCTGTAAATGCTCGGTTGCCAAACACGCCGAACGTTCGTCGTCCATTGATACAGGGATTCCGCCGCCGCCCTTTCGGGCGCCAATCCGGACAAATGGAATGTTTTCCGCAACGAGGAGTTTTATAATTTTTTCATTGTTAGAGTGCGGCGGCGTGAGTATCACACCGTCCGGTTGCAGCGATGCGAGTGCGGCAGACAATTCCCGCTCAATGTGGTCGTCATGAGTATCAACCAACTCCAGCATCAGGCGATAATCGTGCTCCGCGCATTTAAGCATTCCGCCAAGCAACATTTGGTCGACCCAGTCATTGCCCTCGCGCGCGCGCCAATGTTCGATCGTGCGTTCACGGTCATTAAGCGCCAGGATCAGATAGGACCGCGAACCACTCATCCGTCGCGCGGCGGTCGACGGCACATAGCCAAGCTTGTCGATTGACGATTGAACCCGTTCTTTCATTGCGGGACGAACGTTAGGTTCATCATTAATGACGCGGCTGACCGTTTGTATCGAGACGCCGGCATCCGCAGCAACATGCTTGATCGTAACCGACTGACGGCGTCTGGCCATTTTCCACTCACTAAATCTGACTGTTCGACGAACAATCGTTATTTCAGAACGCTTTAAATCACAAGATTCTCGCCGCAGTCATATCCATCTCGAAAGTATCTCGATCGAATATTCGATGGCTGACAACGAACAGGCTGACATCAAATATTTAGGGAGTTTTGCTGATTTTTACCTAGCTCATTGTTAGTATAATTGTATATATTCTGAAAAGTCCGACGCCGGATTCTTTCATGTTGAATTTCACAGTTCTTAAAAGCTGCATTATCGCGCTATTTGCAATAACAGCTTGCGCTAACGAAAACACTTTAAATGAAACCGAAGCGCGACACGCAAAAACTCCAGAAAACGGGGATACTGCACGCCGATCGGCAGGGGACAATGAACAGTCGGCATCGAGCTGGAAAACGGTTTTCTTTGACGATTTTAACAGCAAACAATTAGACCGTACAAAATGGAAACCGGAACAATCCTGTTGGGGCGGCGGTAATAACGAGCGACAATGTTATGTGGATCGGCCCGGGAATATTCAACTTGATGAGGGTATTTTGAAATTGGTGGCAATTGCAGGCGAATATAAAGGTCCGCGCCTTCCAGAGGGCATGCCCGGCGCGCCCGGCGGCACAGTTACAAAACCTTATACTTCCGGAAAAATCAGAACTCGCGGTCTTTCGTCATACAAATACGGCAGGATCTCTGCCCGACTAAAGCTTCCTGAGGGCCAAGGGACCTGGCCCGCTTTCTGGATGATGCCCGAGCAGGACGCATACGGAAATTGGCCGCTTTCGGGCGAGATTGATATCATGGAGGCAGTAAATCTCGAAACGCCGTGTACAGATTGCCCAAACGGCGTCGAGCGGCGCACCTCGGGCGCTTTACACTTCGGAGGTTTGCCGCCAGATAACACGTATTTATTCTTGAAAACTCCTGGCAACCAAGAAATTGGACCTTCGCGTGAATGGCGAACGTATAGTATCGAATGGGGTGAAAGCCGCATCCAGTGGTTCGTTGATGGAAAAATCTTTATGCGTATCAACGCTGAAGACTGGTATACGAATTCCAATTTGGCGGCCCAAAGAAAATTCGCCCCATTCGACCAGCCATTTTATATCATGCTTAATTTGGCCGTCGGTGGGCGGTTGGCTGAAGAATCAAATGGCGCCGGCTTTGATCCGTCATCATTTCCCGCGGAATTACTTGTTGACTGGGTGCGTGTTGAACAATGCCATGCAGACACCGAAACTGGAATGGCGTGTTTGAGTGATCAAGAGTGGCAGGGCGAACCCAACGGACCGTGGGAAGCGCTGGCGCGCTAGGCGCTAACTAACAACGCCAGCAGCAAGACAAATCATTTTTGTAAAGCCCAAAAAAATTGGGCCCCAGATTTGAACCCGGGGCCCAACTCAGGAACGCTTAAGCGCGCCTCGGGAGAGTGCTTTTAGAAGGAAAAGCGCATGAGGAATGTATAGCGACGGTCATTGCGAAACGCAGAACGCGTAACCCGTGTGCCATCGAAGTCAATTACCTGCGTTGTTTCCGTAACCGTATCAAGCAAGTTAACGGCCTGTACACCGAGCTTCACGTTGTCCGTGACGGCATAGAATATTGACGCATCGAGCTGACCGCTTGGCTCCTGCCAGATAGGCGAATAAGGGAAAATATCATCCCGCGGCGTGATCAAAAACGCAGATCGCCAGTTATATGCCGCGCGCATTGCCAGCGGTCCGCGTTCATAGAATACGGTTCCGTTGACGGTATGTTCGGAAATCCCCGCCAATGGCTGATTGGCAACGAATAGACCTCCGCCGAGCGGGTCGACCGTCGAAGTGACGGATGACTGCCCAAAACCGCGTAAATTCGGGTTGGAAAAATCGCTTCCATCAACATAGGTATACGTCACTTGGGTGCCCAAACCGCTCAGGACGCCTGGCAAAAAGTCATATGTTTGCTGATGGGCGAATTCGATCCCTTTCAGCGTGCCGCCCTGATCGTTGACCGGGCCTTGCACCAGCACATCAAGATTAGTTCCGCTATCGCTAGTATATGAGACGGTATCAAATCCGGTATTCACGAACCCTTCGATGTCTTTCATAAAGAGCGATAAAGTTACTGATCCAACGTTAGAAAAATACCACTCCGCAGAAAGATCATAATTCCAGGACGTAATCGGCCGAAGGTTCCGATTTCCAGTCGCAAGCGTGAACAAAGGACCGGTTTCAAGATTTCCGGCGTCGCGAAGAGCAGCCGTATTGTCAACGATGCGCCCGCCCCCTCGGAATAACTGCAGATCGGGCCGCGAAATGCCTTTCGATACCGCACCGCGGAAAAGCAAGCCATTACCGACATCCAGTTTGACATTGAAGCTTGGCAACCAGTTGTCGAATTTGATTTCCTGGTCGTCAATGATGGCTTCTCCGGTCAGCGCCGCTGCATATTCTGCCTGGCGCGCTGATGAGAGAGAACAGACGCCCGGAAGATCCGGTAAAGCTAATGCAGGACCGCCGCAAAAGCCGGTAATCTCACTTACTTGCGCAATGCCGTCGCCGTTACCGCCATTCGCCGGGTCGTCAAATTGGTTTGGCACCGGAAAACCAATTATGCCGCTCCTTCCGATTTCCGTCTCGACATAACGAACGCCGACATTCCCGTCGAGCACCCAACCATTGTCGAGGTCATGACCGAAATCGATGCGGGCGTAGGCCGCGACGGTTGTTTCGGACACATCCGATATTTCACTCGGACAGAATGGGGCGCATTCAAAGGTCTCACCGGTAATAGTATTGGTTTCAGACCGACCATTGACACCATAAGTCGCATTCGGCGTTTGCGAGAAGGCGTTGATTTCATCGACTTGCTGATCGGTTTCGCCGGCAAGATATTCGCCGAGGAAATCGTCTCCGCCGAAGAACCAAGACGCGCCGTTCGCAATAGGCGCAGGCGCGTTGCCGCGCTGAAAGCCGTCGCCGAAAGGACTTAATAGTTGCGAATATTCAGGAAATTCATCGGTGAATGCGCCGCCACCCGTCGCGAATTCCTGACCTGGCAGGCCGGTGTAAAGACGACCCGGAATAAATCCGTTGCCGAACGGTCCCGGACCGCTGGCGCCGCAACCAGGGCCCGCGCCCCATGGCGCACAACCGGCGCGACCAGCCCACGGCGCCGACAAATTGCCCCAAGTGCTGAAGTTTGTATTGCGTGTTACGCGATCACGGTCCGCCCATCGGGCCCCAAAACGCGCACGTTTGATAAAGCCTTCGCTAATGTCGTATTCACCGTCAAAACGTAGGCTATCGAGATCACCCTCGTTCAGTTCGCGGCTGTCGAGCGCAAACCAGTAGTAGGTATAAAATCCGCTGGAGAGATAATCGCCCGGCGCGCCTGGAACGAAGGCCGGGGTTACGAATTCAACTTGCGGGGTTTTGCCGGAGAGGTCCAGCGCTATATCGGCCCAGCTTTGCATGGCGCCGATGATTGAATCGCGCTGAAGGTCTGACGTTACGCGTTGCGCCTCCACGTTAAAACGCAAACGGTCTGTGGGCGTGAAATCGAGATCAAATGAGAAGTCTTGCGTGATAGCTTCCGCGGCGCGTTCAAATCGCAACCCCTCAAATGGAAGACCGCCAAACGGGCTCGCATACCCGCCAGCATTTGTGCGTGAAAGGATACCGCTTTGGAACAGACCATTATCATCAAATGTCCAGGTTGTGCCAGGCTGCGGGATGGCTTGAATGTTTGCCTCGTCGTTGACTTGCGCCAGCAACGAGAATTCCTCGGTTTCGAAATTCGTTTTCGAGCGCAACCATTCGAACGTTGCTAACCAACGGCCATCCGAGCTCTCCCATTGACCGACTGTCGAGAACGCCTCGCGCGTTCGTTTCAAATCAGTCGTTCGAACCCCCGCCCCTTTTGGCACAATTACGGCACCGGCCGGTGGGAAATTCGTCTCATCAAATGCCGGTGTGTCGCCAAAACCGCCGTCCATGACCGGGATCGCCCGAATACATGCGCCGGCGTCGAATGGCGCCGTACGATAACACGGATCAGTTACCTGAGAAGCATCGGTACGGCTATTCAATGCAGAATAGGCGTAGCCGAACTGAAGACCAACAGCGCCGCCGTTCGTGTCCCAAGTGTTTGAGATCAGACCCGAACCTTCAGGCGACCATTTCTCCCTGAGGTCGCCAAAATTTCCGGCGATCGTTCCCGCAATGCTGAAGCCTTCGCTATCAAGCGGTTTACGCGTCACCAGATTGACCGTACCGGATATCCCGCCTTCGACCATATCAGCAGTTGTGTTCTTGAAAACTTCAACGCGGCCGAGAAGCTCCGGCGAGACGTCGTTGAAACTTAATACGCGGCCGCCGGTTGCTGAAAAAATTTCGCGCCCATTCAGTTCGGAACGAACAAATGGCAGGCCACGGACAATTATGCCTGTGCCCTCAACGGAAAAACGGTCCGGATCTGTTGTTTTCTCAAAGCGGCCAATATTCACGCCAGGCACGCGCTGCAACGCTTCGGCGACGGATCGGTCCGGCAGGGCGCCAATATCTTCCGCGGAAATTGCGTCGACGAAAGTCTCAGCGTTGCGCTTTACATCCTGTGCATTTTCAAGCGATTTGCGAAAGCCGGTTACAACGATTACGTCGTCGCTAGCGGCTTCGTCCACATCGTCCTCTTGCGCCAAAGCGGCCGGACTTAGCACTATAGAAATCGCTAAGCTGGACGCCGCTGCGAGCATCGTCGAACGATTAATTTTCGACGAATAACGATCATATTTTATTTGGTGCACGGCTTCACTCCCTAAGAAAGGCCTTTTCGGCGCAATATTAACTGATTGCTAACATCAGATGTGAACGTTATCAACTTTTTTCGTGAACGTTCACAGTTTGCTGCCGGACTGTTACATTTTTGCAGCGCGTGGGGTCCGCTTCCCTTATGCTATGCGGTAATCGAGGATGAATATAATGACAATCAAGAAAATCGTTATCGTTGGCGGCGGCACTGCTGGCTGGATGGCGGCAGCGGCATTGAGCCGTCTAAAGTCCGGAATTTCTTTGGAAATTCAACTAATCGAATCGGAACAAATCGGCACAGTCGGTGTCGGTGAGGCGACAATTCCACCCTTCGTAGAATTTAACCAGCTCCTCAACCTCAATGAGGCTGCGCTGCTTTCTGCGGTGCAGGGAACATTCAAGGTCGGCATACAGTTTCTAAATTGGGGGAATGTCGGCGACAGCTACATCCACCCATTCGGCAATTATGGCTACGAAATGGGCGGCATCTCATTCCACCAAATCTGGCGCAAATTGCGGCAGGACGGCGATAAGCGTCCGCTCCAGGCTTTCAATCTCGAAACTATGGCGGCTTATTTCGGCAAGTTCGCACGCACCGTCGACTACCAGCGAGAAGACTTGCCGCCGATGAACTACGCCTATCATATAGACGCCACAGCCTATGCGCAGTTCTTGCGCGTCGATGCCGAAAATAGAGGGGTAATACGCCGAGAAGGCAAAGTTTCCGATGTTACAGTGGACGGAGAATCTGGTTTCGTTACCTCTGTCACAATGGAGGATGACAACAAGATCCAAGGCGATCTTTTTATTGACTGCTCGGGCTTTAGAGGATTGCTGATCGAACAAACCTTGAAAACGGGTTACGAAGACTGGCGGCATTATTTGCCGTGCGACCGTGCTGTCGCTCTCCCATGCAAACGCGAAGACGGCAGCCCTCCTCCGCCTTTCACCCGGGCGACCGCCCACAGCGCCGGTTGGCAATGGCAGGTACCGTTACAACATCGTAACGGTAACGGGCATGTCTATTGCAGTGAATTCATGTCGGATGACGAAGCGCTCGATATTCTTGTCAGCAACATCGCCGGCAAACCGGGCGCCGATCCCAACTTTTTGCGCTTCGTAACAGGACGCCGAAAAAAATTCTGGAACAAAAATGTCGTGGCCCTAGGGTTGGCGGCCGGCTTCATGGAGCCGTTGGAATCGACATCCATCCATCTGATCAATACCGGGATTAATAAGTTGATCGCGGTCCTTTCGCTCGACGGGATAACGCAAACGCAAGAAGACGCATTCAACAGACTCACCGGCAAGGAATATGCCCGCATTCGAGATTTCTTGATCCTGCACTATAATGCAACGCAGCGCGACGATTCTGAATTTTGGAATCATTGCCGAACTATGGATGTGCCAGAGACTCTGACGGAAAAAATTGATCTCTTCCGCAGCAATGGGCAGATTTTTCGCGAGGACGACGAGCTTTTTACAGAAACCAGTTGGGCAGCGGTTATGATGGGGCAAGGTATAATGATGGATGGTTATACTCCGGTTGCAGATTCTCTTGATGCATCCCAGATCAAAACCGAGATCGATGAAATCGAAAAGTCGATCTCGCACCTCGTTCATCAACTGCCAGGGCATAGCGAGTATTTAGGCCGCTATTGTCCGGCATAAACGAATTGATGTGTGTTCGTTGGTAAGCGGCGAATCCCACAAAAAACCGTAAATGATGAACACGTCCAACCTCTGGTGTCCATCATCAAAGAACTTGGTACCGATAAGCGTATTCAGTTATGGAGTCTGCGGTTGATCTTTGAGTTTAATTTAAGGGATTGCTTTTGCACGATGCAAGCGCCGTTGTTCCAATTGTCCAGCCCCACGGTATCTGAACCTCCAATTTTATCTGCGACATGTATCGCAATTTTTAGACCCGTTCCGGCCCTTGCCCGATCTCGGTTTCCGGAGAATGGGGTTAAGTTCTCCGGCGGGGACAGGTGGAGAATCTGGGTTACGAGAGCGGCGCCTGCCGGGATGTTGGTGACATCGTTGTTAGTTCCTTTTTTTGCTCTGGCGGGGCTGGATTTCTAACTCATACTTCCGCCCTCCCGGGAAAAGCCGGGATCCATCTCCGAAAATTTCCGAGCATGTTGACAGCGCGGGTGACGGGCCACGGCTTTCGCCGGGGAAGCGGCAATTATTGCAATATAAACTTCTCATCGGAGCAAGTATAAGGCGCCCATGAACCCATGGGGATAACTATCCACCAATAGCGGGATTCATCAAAGAATACCTGCTATGGGTTGAATCAAGCTTAGTAAATTCCTCCGTATTTCTGGGCCGCTGGCTATCCAACCACAACTGGCCTCATTGCACGGATTCGCCTATTCAATTTATTGAACTTTTGAAGGGCGATAAGTCGAAATGAATATGGCTCCGGCACGACTTGGTGTTGATATCGGCGGCACGTTTACCGACGTCGTATTGGAAGTTGACGGCGCCCAGCTCTCGACCAAAGAGCTGACGACATATGCTGCGCCGGAAGAGGCGATCATCACGGCGGTGAAACGCGTCTGCGCGGACGCAAGCGTTGAGCCGGGTTCGATCACGCAATTCATTCACGGGACGACGCTCGCGACGAACGCGCTGATTGAACGGCGCGGCGCCAAGACGGCTCTCATCACAACGAAAGGATTTCGCGATGTTATCGAAATGCGCACGGAATCGCGTTTTGAACAATATGATCTCAATCTGAAGCTGCCCGAGCCGTTACTACCAAGGTATCAGCGTTACGTGCTCGATGAGCGCATTGCCGCTAATGGCGACGTGTTGCGCCCGCTTGTCGAGCGTGACGTCGAAGCGCTGGTCGAAGAAATAGCCGACGCTGGGTATGAGAGCGTCGCCGTCGGATTTCTACATTCCTATCTCAACTGCGCCCACGAAGAACTGGTGCGCCGGGTGTTGAATGATAAACTTCCCGGCGTCATGGTTTCGCTGTCGTCGGAAGTCTCACCGCAACTACGCGAATATGAGCGCTTCACGACGGTCGCAGCGAACGCTTACATCAAGCCATTGATGAAATCCTATCTCGACCGGTTGAAAGACCGATTGAAAGCTGAGGGCGTTGATTGCCCGCTGTTTCTTATTCATTCCGGCGGCGGTCTCATATCGCTTGAGAGCGCGGCTGAATTTCCGGTGCGCCTTGTAGAATCCGGCCCTGCAGGCGGCGCCATTTATGCGGCCCATGTCGCCGAACGATACGGAGTGAACAAAGCGCTTTCGTTTGATATGGGCGGCACCACCGCGAAGATTTGTCTGATCAAGGATTATACGCCTAAAACCGCTCGCGTTTTTGAAGTGGCGCGATCTTTTCGCTTCAAAAAAGGCTCTGGCATGCCGATCTCCATACCGGTGATCGACATGGTCGAGATCGGCGCCGGCGGCGGCTCCCTCGCCCATGTGGATTCCATGCGCCAGATTCGCGTTGGTCCCAAAAGCGCAGGATCAGAACCCGGGCCGGCCGCCTATGATCGCGGCGGCGACAAACCAGCGGTGACGGATGCCGATTTGGTACTCGGAAAATTAGATGCAGAAAACTTCGCTGGCGGTTCGATCAAACTATCGGAGGAAAATGCCGCTCGCGCCCTCGATAGTACTATCGGCAATATACTTTCCATCAACACGACAACCGCCGCTCACGGATTGATCGAAGTTGTCGATGAAAACATGGCGAATGCGGCCCGCGTACACGCCGTTGAGAATGGCGAAGATTTATCCGAATACACCATGATCGCATTTGGCGGCGCAGCGCCGCTTCACGCAGGCCGTCTATGTGAAAAGCTGGGGCTTAGCCGGTTCATTGTACCGCCGGGCGCTGGCGTCGGCTCCGCTATCGGGTTTTTGCGCGCGCCCTTCAGTTTTGAGGCGACGCGGAGCGTCTACACGCAGATTTCTGAATTTGATGCGGACGCCGTTCATGATTTGCTCCAAATCCTGCGCGATGAAGCGACAGGTTTCGTTGAGACATGCGCGCCGGGCGCTGATATCGACTGCGCCTTCAAAGTCTATATGCGCTACATTGGTCAGGGCTGGGAAATTCCGGTGTCCTTATCGGCGCAATTTGTCGATGCGCCGAGTGCCGAACAGTATCTTGGCCAGTTTGAAAAACAGTATGCGCAGCTATTTGGCCGAACCGTCGAAGGCATGGATGTCGCCATCACGGTTTGGGCTGCGAATGCATTTGCTGATGTTGATCACAGCGACGCCGTGCAATCCCTTCGCGAAGAAACGTCGGTGCTGTCCGCCGCCTCGAAGAAAATCTTCGACGCTGGGTCGGAAAGTTTCATTGACGCCGCTGTTCTGTCCCGCGCCGACATACCCAAAGACGGCGCCATAAACGGCCCCGCTGCTATCGTCGAACGCGAAACAACAATTATAGCGCCCGCCGGTTCAAAAATTTCGCGGCGCGGCGACAATTCCATCGAAGTTGCAATGGCGCTAAAAGGCGGAGCAATCTGATGTCAAAACAGCTGTCGCCGGTCGCTAGCCAGGTCATCTGGAACCGCCTGATTTCTATTGTCGAAGAACAGGCGCAGGCGCTCATCCGCACGGCGTTTTCGACATCGGTGCGTGAGGCGGGCGACCTCTCCGCCGGGGTTTACGATACAGATGGGCGCATGATGGCGCAGGCCGTTACCGGCACGCCCGGCCACGTCAATTCTATGGCGGCGGCTGTGGCGCATTTTATACGCCGCATCGGGCTTGAGAACATTTTCCCGGGCGATGTCTACATTACAAACGACCCGTGGGAGGGCACCGGACACCTCCACGATATTACAATTGTCAGCCCATCATTTCGAGAGGATCGGCTCGTCGGGTTTTTCGGCAGCACAGCGCATATCGTTGACATTGGCGGGCGCGGCTTCACCGCGGAAGCGAATTCGATTTATGAAGAAGGCTTTCACATCCCGATCATGAAATTCGCAGAGCGCGGTGAGGTCGATCAAACGCTGATCCGGTTACTTCGCCAGAATGTGCGCGAACCCGATCAGGCGGTCGGTGATATCTACGCCCTCGCCACATGCAATGAGATTGGTCATCGTCGTTTGATGGACATGATGGACGAATTCGCCATCGATGGACTTAACGAAATTGCGGAGTACATTTTCGAAAATTCCCGCAATGCGACGCTCGATAAAATCAATACCCTGCCCCGTCAGTCGGCAGAAAATCTAATGACCATCGACGGCTATGACACGCCAATCGATTTGAAAGTCCATCTTGTTATTGAAGAAGACAAAGTCATCTGCGATTTCGCTGGCTCATCACGCGTTGATAAAAAGGGCGTCAATGTTCCGCTGGTCTATACGCAAGCTTACGCCTGTTACGCGCTGAAATGTGCAATTGCGCCGGAGGTGCCGAATAATGCCGCATCCCTTGCGCCATTCGAAGTGTCTGCGCCGGAAGGCTCGATCCTCAACGCGAAACATCCGGCGCCCGTGGCGCTCCGCCATGTTGTCGGGCAAATGCTGCCGGATGCGGTCTATGGCGCCCTTGATCAGATTTTACCGGACACGGTTCCGGCGGAGGGCGCCAGCGCCCTTTGCAATTTTCAGGTATCAGTGCGCCCCGTTGCCGGCGAGCAAGGCGCCGTAGACGCACGCCGCGCGGAGGTGCTTACTTTCAATTCCGGCGGTACGGGCGCGCGCCCTACCCTCGACGGGATGAACGCGACGGCTTTTCCATCCGGCGTTATGGCGATGCCTGTCGAAGCCACAGAGCACACAGGCCCAATCGTGATCTGGCGCAAAGAGTTGCGTGAGGACAGCGGCGGCGCGGGGGAATATCGCGGCGGGCTTGGCCAATATATGGAGATTGGCGCGCGCGAAGGATACGAATTTGAATTCTTCGCTATGTTTGATCGCGTCCATCATCCAGCGCGCGGGCGGCGCGGCGGCAAACCCGGCGGCGCAACATCGCTTGAGACAAGCAGCGGTGAAAAACTGAGCGGAAAAGGCAAACATTCTTTCTCGGCAGGCGAGCGTGTGAAGCTCGAATTCCCGGGGGGCGGGGGTTATGGCGAACCGGACAAACGCAATGCCGACGCTATCGCGCGTGATCTTGCCCATAGCTATATCACGGAAGAGACCGCAAAACACGAATACGGTATGACCGACGAAATCATCACCGAAATAAAAACTGCGATTAAGAACGGAGAAGCCCCGAAATGAAAAAGATCGTTTTAACGGGCGCCGCGGGCCGGCTTGGTTCATACT
>JABDJK010000101.1 GCA_013002535.1 Hyphococcus sp. | reverse complement strand
GTCCAGGTCTCGCCGCCGTCGGTGGTTTTATAGAGACCGCGCTCGCCGCCGGATGACCATAGCGGGCCTTGCGAGGCGGCGAATACGGTATTGGAATCGTCCGGATGAATCAGTATTTTTGAAATATGGTCTGACGCTTCAAGGCCAAGATGTTCCCATGTGCCGCCGGCGTCTTTAGAGCGATAGACGCCGTCGCCGAAACCCTGATGGCGCCCGCCCGTGTTCTCGCCTGTGCCGACCCAGACGACATTGGCGTTATTGGGGTCAACAGTAACGTCGCCGATGGAATAGGAATTCTCGCCGTCGAAAACTGGCGTCCATGTCGTGCCGGCGTTGGTTGTCTTCCAGACGCCGCCGGAACCGACCGCGACATACCATGTCGCCGGGTCGTCCTGGTCGATGTCGATATCGGCGATGCGCCCGGACATCAGCGCCGGTCCGATATTGCGAAGCTCAAGACCTTTAAAGGTCTCGCTCGACATCGGATCGTCGGCCTGGTCGTCTGCGCGCGCGCACGCCGCCAGCGACGCCAACACAATTGCGGCGGAGATTTTTGATAGATCCATGGAACGCCCCTTTTGACCTTACCCCGGTTCTCTCTTTCGGGAATTTTCAAAGGGTTATAATGAAAAATGCCATGTGAACAAATCACATTGATTATTGTTGGGCGGCTTTTTTTCGTCTTTCTTTGAGGGCATTTTTCACATGGGGCAGGAAAAAGAGATAAATGCCGGTGCCCCACAAGACGAGCAGAATGATTCCCGACGGGAAGAAGATATATAGTTTCACCCAATCGGCGAAAAATGATCCGTCATGCAAGCTCTCAATAATGTCGGAGCGGCGAAAGGAAACCTGCAGGATTTCGCCGGTCGCGGTGTCGATTTGCGCTTCCCAATTATTCGCGGCGACAAACTTAACGACGCCTTTATCCGGTTTGAAATCTACGCGGGAAAGCTCGCGCCAATCGGTGATGGACAGACGCGGCTCTGATTTCGCACTCGCGAAAAGCTGCTCCATAGTCTGCGTCGGCACGGCGTCGGGCGCCTCGCCCTTGACCGTCGGCGGCTGAACCCAATCAACTTGCTTTTTGACAATCAGCAACAGTCCGGCGCCGATAACCAGCCCCATCTGCAACATGATAAAGAGCGATCCCCAATGATGGATATTGCGAAGCAGCACTTGCGTTTTCATGAATTCCCCGCGCGAGAACAATTTTGCGCGGGAAGATAGTGGGGAAGGCCTCACAAATCAAAACTTATACTTCAGCCCGCCATAGATTGTCGCTGGATTGCCCGGCGTATAGATGCGACCGCCAGATGTCGTTTGCGACAAGACCGGCGTCACGCCCGCTACATAGTCCTGATCGGTAATGTTCTCACCGACTGCGAAGACTTCGATCTGGTCGTTCAACGCAAATCCGGCGGTGACGCCAAAGACCGCGTAAGTCGGAACCGAGACGACATTTTCATGATCGGCGTAGAACTCTCCGCCGGCGATAGACCCGTTGACGCCGACATACCAGTCGCCGTTGGAGTCGTATCGCAATTCGCCGCGATAGAGATGCGTCGGCACGCCAGCGAGGCGATTGTCGTCAACGCCGAGCCCGCCAGAATCGATGAAGGTAAAATTATTCAACGCGTAGGCGTTGCGCAACCAAAGCGATGCGCCGTCGCGGCCCGCCAGCAAATTCACGTCGAGGCCCAGTTCAACGCCCTGGTGTCTTGTCTGGTCGGTATTGACGAGATGGCCGAGGCCATTTGTCTCCGGTTCCTCAACATTGATGATCTCGCCTTCGACATTGGTTCTGAAGACGGTCAAATCCCAGGCGAAAAGATCGCCGGACCTTCCGCGCAAGCCGGCCTCGTAAGTGAACGCGTCCTGTTCATCAAGATCGTCAAAATCTTCCGGGTTCTCTGCGATCAGCTGGCTGAATGACGGCGGTTCATAGGTGCGGTTGACGTTTGCAAATGCCTGAACGGTCTTCGCGAAATTGAAAATTGCGCCGCCGCCAACAGTGTAACCGGTAAATCGTTGGTCTTCTTCGCCGTCATCCTCAAAGTCGGTCATCTCGTGGTCGGTCACAAGAAACTTGCCGCCGGCGTGAACGACCAACGCCTTGAACGGCTCCAGAACGAAATCGATAAAGGCGCTTAAATTTTTGGAGCGCTGTTCGGTGTCGACATTTTGCGATCCAACCGCGCCGCCAAGATTGTCATAGCGATCGCTGTCCTGTTTGCCAGTGGCGTAAGCGCCGCCAAGACGCCAGGATGCGTCCATTGTGCCGAATTGAAAATTGCGTGCGGCGGTTAAATTGCCGCCCCATTCGCGGGCCTCTTCATCGATGATACCGATGAAATCGATTTGCGAGCTTTCAAGAGAACGGCGCGTATAGTGTCCGCCGAAATTCCAGTCCAACCCTAACAGGCGAAATTTCGTTTGATTGGAGAGGCGTCCCGATATTAGGTCCCGCGCAAAGTCATCGTCGCGGGCGCCGTCTGCAAGCTGAATAATGGGTCCGCCCGGAAATAGGGGTCCCAGCGTGATCGGCGCCATGGGTTCGGTCGGGTCAGCGGCAAGCGCCGCCGGCGTTTGCCCGCCCGCAAGCTCTGTTTCAGCGTTTGCCGCATCTATGAAAAATCGCGTTGAAGCATTTGCGCCCAAATGAAATCCGAGATTGGCATGGAACAGCTGGCTGTTTTTTCGGTTATTATCACGCGCGCCGGTCTCATATTGGCCGCTGAGGCTTGCATAATAGTCATAGCCGCCTGACGGCGATTGCCCCGCGACTGACGCATGTATCCGTCCAGCCGCGTCCGCCTCGCGGCTTGCGCCGCCTTCCGCGCGGGCGGTTAATCCATGTTCGCGGTCGCCAGTGCGCGAGACGATATTGACGGCGCCGCCGAGACGTCCGGCGGAAAGACGCGTGTCACCGCGACCGGGCCGTAGAACTTCCAATCGCTCAGCCGACAATAAATCAATTTCCATTGCGTTGGTGACGCCGAACACATCGGTGACCGGTGCGCCGTCTCGATAAATTTGAATGCCGCCGCGACCCTGTCGGCTGGCGAGGCCAAAACCGCGCTGGTGAATGCGATGTTCATTAAAGTCATGGGCGTTGATGAGAACGCCAGGCGTGAAAAACAGTCCGTCGCTCATATTTGTTGAGTAGTTGTCGTCGAAGTCCTCGTGCGGCCGGATGTCGCTCGGCGCTGCATCCTTGTAATTGACGTAGTCTTTAAGCGGACGGTCTTTCAGGGTAACCGGCGCCGGTGTGGCGAGGGCCGTCGCGACGGGCTGGAAGGCCATGAGCGCAGCAATGGAGACGGCGGCAAGCCGCATGTTTTTATTGTTGTAGTTCACCATTGTTGCCCCTGTATTCAGCGCATCGCGCCGGCTCAGATAAAGAGACCGATGTTGCGCGTCGAAAAGTTCGACAGCCCCGGCAGCGCGTCGTCGAGTTCTGTGTCATTCAGCCCGAACCAGGCGCCCAGCGTTCCCGCGAATTGGTCAACTGATGTTGTCGGAATCAACCGGCCGTTGCCGGTGTCATATTGGTGGCCCAAAACCGGTTCCGGCATATCGCCGATAATGCGATTGCCCTGAATAGCGTCGCCGATCACCATGTGGTGACCGCCCCAGCCATGGTCTGTGCCGTCGCGGTTAATCGTCAGTGTTCTGCCAAAATCAGACGCCGTAAAGGTCGTAACATCGTTTGAAACGCCGAGCTCAACGGTCGTGTCGTAGAAAGCCCGAACAGCGCTGGCGATTTCATTGTGTCGGCTCGGAATTGAGTTGGCTTGATTGGAGTGAGAGTCAAAACCGCCAATGCCGACAAAGAAAACCTGACGATTGACGCTGAGCGTATTTCGCAAAGCGATAATCTGCGCCACGACCTGTAACTGCCGGCCGAGACGATTGTCGGGAAAAGGCGTCGAGAAGAGCGCCGTCCCGTCAAAAGAGTCGGCCAGCGTGCGATTCGCATCGATCGAATTATCGACGACGTTGACAAAATCCTGCTGCATGTAATTCGACAGGACTTCGCCTTCATTTTTTAGATGATCTTCAAACAGCCCGGGCAAGGCGGACGAACCGTAGAACTCGTCGCCGGAAACGCCGCGAATTTCCGCGGGGCCGTTCGAGCCGACCTGAAACTGTCCGACGATTTCACCAGAGAGGAAAACAGTGTTCCCGGAGGTTGAAACTGCAGTGAAGGTTGCGTTTGGCGTAGACTGCGCCGCGAGCGCCATATCGGCGATACGCCCGCCCCAACCAAAGCTTGCGCCCTCAGGTTGGGAAGACATCCAGACCGACTGCTGGTCATTGTGAGAGAATAGACGCGGCGGTCGCGGCGCAGAACGGTTTTGATATTCTGTGCGGGTCATCGGGACCACAAGCGGGCCGACATTGGAAACGATGGCGCCGTTTCCGGCGTCAATTAGCTGATGCAAGGGACCGAGCTCTTCCGGCATTGAGAATTGACGCCCGCCGAAATCTGATGCGTTGGTGATGTTCAATGGCAAAAGGCGGGCGCGATCGCGCGTCGATCCGCCTTCGAGGTTGTCATAGTCATTGAAGAGATCGCTGCGAATGTCAGCGTATTGATTGTAGTTCGCCGTATCGTACGGGATCACGGTGTCGTGGCCGTCCATTCCGCCAAACAAGAAGACGCACACCAGCGCTTTGTATCCGCTCGTGTCTGCGGCGAAGGCATTGAAGCGATGAAGATCAAAGCCGAAGCCGGCAGCCGCGCCCATAGAGAACGCAGCGCCGGATCGCAGGAGATTTCGTCGAGATACTGACATGGGATACCCTTTAGCGAGATACGGTGTAGTCGGATGATGTCATAAAAAATAAAATTGCGGCGCGCACGCGCAGCTCATCGCGCGTCAAACCGCCTGCGCCGCCAGTGATGGACTGAACTGCCTGAGTGATGCGGGCGCGTGTCGCCGGACGAAGCGATCCATAGGTCAAGATGCGATCAAGCCGATCGACAAGGGCCGCGGGATCATTGGCGAGCGCCAGCTCAGGCCCGTAATTCGGCAGGAAGTCATTGTCCGGCACATTGCCGAAGATAAAATCTTCTATGAAATTGGCGTAACCGGTGACGCTTGACGCCGTTGTGATCTGCAACTCAGGCGCAACGAGACCCATGGACGCGCTGACGCTTCCGGGTGAGACGAAGCCAGGACGGTAAAAGTTGAAAACCGATGGCGACCGGTAAGCTTGCTGGTTGAGGCGGTTTGGCGCGCGCGTATCGCCTAGCGCGTCGACTTCGTCGATGTCGGTTTCTGTAACGCCAAAAGCGCGCGCCCAATGGGTAAACCGCAAAACCGGCTCACGAACCTTGCCGAAGTTGGGATCGCTCATATTCGCCGCGTTGCGTGCTTCATCATCGAGCAATATGGCAGCGACGACAGCGCGCATGTCGCCGCGTCCGCCGCCGCCGGCGACCGTTCCATTGGGCATGGTGTAAGAGCCGGTGCGAAATGCGGTCGCGACCCGGCCGACATAGGCGGAGCTTGGGTTGCTGGTGACAAGCCGCTGGATCAGCTGGCGCGATATAAAGGGCGGCGTGTTCTGATGATTGAAGAGGGCGTCAAGCGCCATATCGATGCTAGCATCGCCCGGCGTGTTTGGCGGGATTGAGGCGTTCAGGAAATTCTTCGCGTCGGTTGAGTGTTCGGAATCGAACATGACCAGCGGTAGATACTCCGACGAAATGTCGCTGGGGCGGCGGGTAAAGAAATTGCTCTCGCCGTTCCAGCTTAATCCGGTGAAAACTTTTGCAAGTTCAGTGACATCGTCATTGTCATATGTCTCGATCGGATCGCCCGATCCGTCGAGCCGAAGATCGCCATTGGGTTGCAATTCAAGCAAACCAATCGTGAAAAGCTGCATCACCTCGCGAGCGTAATTTTCGTCCGGGACAACTTCGCCGTCAGCGCTCGCCTTCTGGTTTTGCAAGTATGTGAGATAGATCGCCATCGCCGGCGAATAGGTGACGTTCTCCAGGGTCTGGCGGAAATTTCCGAAGGCGCCGGCGGACATGATGTCCATATAGTTCGCCATGGCGATCGGGCGTTCGACGAGACCGGAGTCGGTGAACGATGCGACTAAGATCTGCGATAATGCATAGCCGACGCGTTGGCGCAGTTGATCATCGCTTTGAATGGCGCGGGTCCAGAATGTTTCGGAAAGCTGGTTCGGGCCAACATCTTCACCGGCGGCCTCTGCGATCAGAACGTCTTCCAAAAGCGATTCATGAGGCTTGGCGAATTCTTCGGAAATCCATACAGAAAAACCAGTTGTCGTAACGCGATTGATTTCTGCGTCGGCGGCGCCGAATGTCGCCTGACTCAAAAAGCGCGACGCCTCTTCGGATGTCGCAGCATTGCCTGGAGGCGGTGTCGTCGCCGGCGGCGTAGCAGCGGTCGTCGGTGCGCTCGATCCATCGCCTGGACTACCGCAGGCGGCTAGCATTAAAGTGCAGGACGCAACAACCAAATTGAACGAAAGACGTTTCGCTGAAAAGAACGCAACCATATCGCCTTTGCCTCCGATATGAGACCGTCTTAGAGGCGAGCTTCGTAAGAGACTGTGTATGAAAGCTGTTCAATTTATTTAAATCTGTCGCGCTTTAGTGCGTAATGCTTGCGAGGCGCACTATCCGCAACCAGATTAAATCGCCGCAATGGGCGTCAGCGGAAATTCGGTAAAATGAAAATAGATTTATTCTAAAACACTAAGCGTCGATGGTTTGTGCGGCTAAGGCTTCGCGATAGCGTTTGCTTTCTTCACGTGCGATATTTTCAGGTAATACACCGACTTTAGTATCCCATCTGGAAAACAAAGCGCCCAAAAAACGCAATTGCCCGCGGAGTAATTCAAAGATAAATCCGTCCTTATTTTCATTATTGTGCAATAACCCAATATTTGTATTCACATCGCAGCCATCGTACCAAGTGCCGAAAAGGCGGTCCCAGAATACGAATATATGTCCGTAATTTTTGTCCCAATGAATGGGGTCTGGCGAATGATGAATACGGTGGGCGATGGGCGATATGAAGACGTTTCTTCCAAGCCAGCCCCAGTCCCAATCAATCATCGAATGCTGCAGCTTGCCTTGAAGTGAACGGAAGATTTCGATTAGCAAAAACGCTTCGATAGGCGCGCCAAAGATCGCCATCGGCATCGCGACGAAAATGCCTGTGAGCGCCAGGTCAATCGGATGAGAACGGCCGACGGTGATTATGTTAAATTTTTCGGCCGCGTGATGATAAAGATGGACTTCCCACCACCAAGATAAGCGATGGCCAAAACGATGTCGCCAATAATCGAGAAAATCATAAAGCAATAGATAGAATAGTGTCTGCACGATGGGGCTCGGTATCAGCTGCATCCAGTTTTGCCCCCAATTGCCAGTGACTTGTCGTTCCAGCAAATATCCCACCGCAAAAAATGATAAGATGATCGCGTAGCGCCATAGGCCAGCGATGCCGAGCAGAAAAATCAGGATGTCTGTGCGTGTTGATTTATCGGGATGAAGAAGCGAGTTGAGCGCACTATTTTTATATCCCAATGCCCAAAGGTCGATGGCAATTACAACGGCAACCGCTGCGACCAGTTTCAATGTCCCGCTTGAAAATGCATGCTGGATCAGTTCTGAAGCTTTTTCCTGGAGAATATGTCCGGGCGCCCCGAGAATTCCAGGCTTTATCAAACTAACGCCAAGGACTGCCAGGCTCGCGACGCCGGCGGCTAGGATCAGAAGCGCGCCGGTCCTTATCAGGCGCTCATTTGCGCTGGCCCTCAATAAGAGTTTGCCGATAAAGCTGGGCTGGAGTTCAATCTTGCCGAAACGCCGGCCACCGGTATTGTTCATCTATTTCTGCGCCCCCCGGATGGCTGCCCTAACGCTGAAACTGTCCTGAAATTTGCATTGCCGCAGAATGTTTGTAAACACACAATCCACAGATTGACCGGACGCTGAGCATTAACCTGAAATCTCTTTGAAAGCGGCGGCAAAAAGTTAAGAATTGAGACTGAAGCGAGCGGCAAATGAAAAAGGCGACAATATTGCTGATCGCTGCGAGCGCCGGAATGGCGGCTCTGCTGGCGGCGCTCATCATACAGCCATATTACGCCTATCGCATCTCGGAAAAACTGGGATTTCAGACCCTGGGTATTCGCGCAGTCGCCCACGGCCAGACCATGCGCCATTTAAATGAGCTGCGGGCCGCACAGGATATTCCGGTGACGCATGTATTTTACGGGGCGAGCACCATCGAAGGGCTGGATGTGCGCCGGTTCGGGGCCGGCGCGGTCAATCATTCGATCGGCGGATCAACCGTCAAAGATGTCCTGAAAGAATGGCGCGCCGATCCCAGTGCGCTGGCGGGCCGCGTTATTGTTGTCCTATCCGGGTTCAATGACCTCGCCCGTGGACGATCGGTGGACGACGTCGCGGCTGATGTTGAGAACATGCTGGCGCTGAGCGGCGGGTCAGTGCGAATTCTCATCATCGGCGTGTTGCCGGTCAATGAGTCTAGACGGCTTGGGCGCGGCGCGAAAAACGAGACTATTGCGGCGCTGAACCAGGTGATGCGCGCTGTTTGCGCTGAACACGACAATTGTTCCTTCGCGGATCCGCGCGACGGGCCATATGGATTTTCCGCGCCGCTCGCCAAGAAATATGACGCTGGCGACGGCGTTCATCTGAATGCTGCAGGATATAAACGGCTTGGACAATTTATTGAGGCGGAATTAGCCGCGTTATCGGAGTAAGGCGCGCCGTCTCTTAAATGGCCATATCGGATTCCAAAACCTATTACAGCGACCTTGATGTTGCGCGCGGTGTTTTGATGGCGCTCGGCGTTGTTTTGCATACGGCGAATGTCTTCGCGCCAGGAAGCGCGGCGCCAATCCAGAGCCCATCATCTAACATCGCGTTTTTATATCTTTCAGACGCCATTCATCTATTTCGGATGCCGGCGTTCTTCGCCGTATCAGGGTTTTTCTGCTGGATGTCGCTAAAGCATTACAGCGCCGACCGATTTCTAAGACTCCGGTCAAAGCGCATACTCATACCGCTCGTAGCGACGGCTGTTACGTTTAATGCGGTCGAGATTTGGTTGCGGTCGAATGGCGGCGATAGACTTTTGAGCGCCTATCTAACTGGCGAGTGGGTGTTGCATCTCTGGTTCCTGATCGTGGTTTTTATATATTTCCTTTTGTCTGCAGGGGTATCGTTTTTGATTGCGAAATTTTCGTTCAGCGCGCCGCCGGTAATTGCGAAGATGTTCAATTGGGGTCTCCGCCAACCTATTGTGATTGTTTTCCTCGGAGCGCTCATTGCTTACTTGCCTCTCGCCATGGGCAAATTAACGTCGGGCGTTGTTTATCCGGAATATCTATTCGGCGTTTCGTTTTACACGGTTCTCGAATATTCGCCATTTTTTATCTTTGGCGCTTTGCTCAATTATTTTCCGGCAGCGCTGGATGAGTGGCGCCGCTACAGCCATGGGAAAGCGCTATTTTTTTTGGCGGCCATTATGTTCATACCAATCGCCGTTCATAAGGAACTGGTCAGTGAAAATTTGGCCGTCGGAATTTGGGGCGCCGGCGCCTGGATTGCGACGCTCAATATTTTTGGACTCTTCTCCGTTTTGCTCGGTAGGTTGAACGTTGACTCAAAATTTTTCGCTGAGCCAGCATACACGATTTACCTCGCGCATCATTTGCTGGTGTTTGTCATCGGTTCATCGGTTTTGAAATTGGCGGCGCCGATCGTGGTGCAATTTGTTTTTATCGTCGTAATTATCTTAGGGATCACGCTGGTGTTTCACTTTCACGTTGTGCGCCGCATCCCGTTTTTGCGATTGATGTACAACGGAAAATAATTACCCGTTGCGCGTGATTTCAGATGGCGCCACGCCATATTCAGCAGTAAAGGCGCGCGAAAACGCGGCGCGATCCTTATAGCCGACAGAATGCGCGGATTTCGCAACTGGAAAGCCGGCGTCGCGCAGCAAACGTTGCGCCGCCGAAAGCCGCGTCAGTTTCAAATAGCGCATAGGCGTTTCGCCAGTTAGTTCTTTGAAAATTCTAATTAGATGATAGGGGGAAAGGCACGCCTCACTGGCGATCGCTGCAATGTCGAGCGCCGGGTCAGGATATTCCCGCAAGATAAATTGTTGCGCGCGGTCCGCGCGGCGCGCCAATTCGCGGCGCGTTTTCTCTTTCGCGGCGCTGAGGCCGTCGGGCGCGGTGTTAATTTCGATTTGTGTTTCGAGCAATCTGCCAAACAACAAAGACAATTGTTCCGCGTACCAGTCCTCGTCTTCACAGCGGGCGCGGCACTGGCCGACGATTTCCGTCATCAATCGTTCAGTTTCCGCATCCGGTTTAATCAGCCGCGTTTCAATAAGGGCGTCACGCGCATCGCCGGTCAGCGCGTCCACCTGTGCGGCCTCAACAATCCATTGCGGGAAAACGATCATGTTCGATGTGAACGGTTTGTCGCTGGCGCGATAGGAATAGCGTTCTCCAGCGGCGATGGTGAGGGCGCCCGTCGGGCGAACTTCTATTACCCGGCCATCGGAAAGCGTATAGATTTCCTCACCACCGGCCGACCAGGTGACAGACGGCGCCGCCCACTCGTCGCGGAAACTTTCAGATGGTTCGTAGTGCTCGCCGCACATCGTCGTTGAATGGACCATGCCTTCGCGCGCCATGCGTTCATACAAAGCGTCAAGGTCGCCTTGCGGCGGGGTCTCATTGATGAATAACAAAGTGATCGTCGTCCGGTTGCTGAAATTGCGTATTTGTCCGTGAACGCGAAGTTACGCCTATGCGTTGATTGGCGCCACTGTAATATCGCGGCGGCAAATTCATTTTTAGAGGCAACATGTCGAATTCATCGAAATTGAAAACCATTTCCACTGCAGCCATATTTTTCTTTGTCGCTTGCGCGCCATCGCTGGCTGATGACCAAGACGATGCGGACGCTATGTTTGCCGATCAGGATTGGGCTGGCGCCGCGGCCGCTTATGAGGCGCTGTTGTCGGGCGACCGAGAGAACGCTTCGAACTGGTTCAATATGGGCCGGGCGAAACATCAATTGGAAGACTATGCGGGCGCTATCGACGCCTATCGCAAAGCGCTTGCTGCCGGCTATCAACCGGCGCCCCGGGCAAATTTCTTTTTGGCGCGCGCATTGATGTCCAGTAACGAACGTGAGGAAGCGTTGTTGGTTCTGGAGAAGATTGCGGTCTCCGGCGGGCCGAGCTTTCGCGCCCTGCAAGCTGCGCCGGAGTTTGAACCGCTCTCGGACGAGCCGCGGTTTCAGGCGGTGATTGCGGCGCTGACGCCTTGCAACACAGAAGAATACCGCCAGTTCGACTTCTGGATTGGTGAGTGGAATGTCACGTCTGCCGGGTCGCCGACGCCGACAGCGGTCAATAAAATTTCTCGCCGTGAAGACGGGTGCGTTGTTTTTGAGGAGTATGAAACGGTGGGCGGCTTTACGGGCATGAGCATTAATTTTTATGATGCGCATACGGAGCAATGGCATCAGACCTGGATGTCGAACGCTGGCAGCGCGCTTTATATCGAAGGCGGTTTGAACGACAAGGGCGAAATGGTGCTCGAAAGTGATGGTTTGTCGCAAAATGAAGGCGCGCCGTCCATAAGCCGCGTCACCTGGACCCCGAATGAGGACGGCAGCGTCCGGCAATTCTGGCAAAGCTCAACTGACGGCGGCGAAACCTGGACCACGGCATTTGACGGCCTCTACACGCCGAAAATGGATTGATTGAAATGAATCGTTATAAACCTTTCCTTGCCGCATTTTTCGTTGCGTCCTGCGCAACGGACGCCGGCGAGGCGGAGCCGCGGGTGGCGTCGTATGGGGACAGCGCGCAAAATGAATCGATGCGCAGTTGGGCCGACGCCCTCGACGCCCGTATCGATGACGATTGGGCGGGGGAGGAACATCGCGGTTTCGATTTCTGGATCGGCGAATGGGGGATGCATTGGCGCGGGCAATCGGCGGGTGAACTCAATCATCAGGCCGAGGGAAGCTGGACCCATCAGCGCGTGTTTCCAATTCTCGGCGGCAAGGCGATTGTTGAACTTGCCTGGGCGCGGGATAATCCGGAAGACCCGAGCCAGCGTGGGTTTTCCATACGCTATCTCGATACCGCAAAAGATCGCTGGGTTATGGCGCAGAACTGGCCGAACCAAAACAACAATGGCTCGGCGTTTCTCGATCAGTTGATCGGCGGCGAATATCACGGCCGCATGACGTTTTATTCATCGCAGCAGCGGCCGGACGCTGACGGTGAATTGCAACTTGAACACCGGCGCTACAATTTTGCTGATATCAGACCCGGCGAAAGTTTTCGCTGGGACGGTTCCAATACGCGCGACAAGGGCGCCACCTGGTACACCTGGTACATTGTCGACGCCCATCGCCAGCGCGATCTTGATCCGTTTCGTGCGGCAGGAACAATTTTCCCCGGCGTCCATAATAAAAGCATATGCACGGCCGAACCCCACGGCGCCTACAATATTCTTGGAGGCAGTTGGGTCGGAACGGCGACGCGCGCGGACGGCAGCGTTTGGGATGCAAAATTTGACGCCGGACTATTGCTCGACGGTTGCGCGGTTGCCGGCGTTATTGACGCCAATAGCGTGAAGACGTTCGTCACTTTCGGTTACGCCGACCGGCTGAAACGATGGATCAATTACCGTCTCGACGATCAACCTGGCACCCCTCACGCTTATTATGTATCGCCCGAGCCGGGTGAGGGCGCCGTTTTCGCAGAAGTGGAAAACCTTGTCATCAAAGACGAGTTCACTCTTTTCGCCACACAAGAAAATCTCGTGATTGAAAACGCTCTGCGCCGCACGGTGTGGAAAACGATTAGCGATGATGAACTCGTTTTCCATGATGAAATGCGCGCGAGTTCTGATGGCGAATGGGAAACAATCACAACCTATGATTTAGAACGGCGTTGATGCTGTTGGAATATCGGTTTGTTCAGCGCCGATCTTAGTGAACTCCGGCCAAAAAAAACCGCTCCGGCGGTGGGGCCGGAGCGGTCGTTACGCAACAGAACTTGTAAGCGACGCTTAGTTGTCAGATTTCAATGATACGCCTTCAACATCGTCAGCCGCTTCATCAACGTCTACATCCAGCGAATTCAGAACATCGGCGATAGCATCGTCGTTTTCGTCAACTTCCGCCGAAGCATTCGTGACCGGCGCGACTTCCATCAGGGCGATCGGCGCGTCCTTATCAACTTCGGGTTCTTCGACTTTGGGTTCTTCACGAAGCTGCGGCTTCGGCGCTTCTTCGACCTTCGGTGTTGGCGCGATCGGCGCCGCATCAAAATCAGGAACGTCGGCATCGTTTGCAGCGTATTCGCCCCAATAAGCCGGCTGGTTCATCAGCTGGCGGAAATAATCGATATTGTTGTTGGCGACGCGTGGCGGCAAATCGGAACGCGCCAGTCGTTCAGCCTCGCCCATGTCGCCGGCAAGCGCCAATACGAGCGCCAGATTTTGGCGGATGCGGGCGTCGCCGCCGGCTTTTGCAGCAGCTTCGCGCAGCGTATTCGACGCCATCGATAATTTTCCATCCAGAGCGTAAGAAAGGCCTTTATTGTTCAATACTGAAACATTACCGGGAGAAACGGCTAAAGCGCGTTTATAGGATTGGCGCGCGGCTTCGTGTTCGCCGATTTGGTCAAGGGCGACGCCATAGGCGGAAATCGCCGTCCAGTCGGTTGGCTTTGCGGCGACGGCATTTTCGAGGTGGCGCACCGCTTCAAAGGCGCGGCCGCTTTCGACCAGCACCTTGCCATATTCAAGGCTTACGTCCGGATCGGCCGCTGCATGACCCTCAGTCTTCTTCATGACTGTTACCGCTTCATCGAGCGATCCGATCTTGCGCAGCGACTGGCTATAATTCACGGCGACAGCGGGGTCGGATTGATTGGTATTATAGCGTGTGCCCCAAAATGCGGCAGCGGCGATAGGGTCCATACCTTTGACGTCGGACTGATTGGTGTATACGCCAATCGCTTCGCGATATTCGTCTTTGCCGACATCGCCAGCGGAGTTAGACTTTTGCATCGTGCCGCATGCCTGGAGCATAATGGCGGCTGCGGCGACGCCGACGTATTTTACGACAGGTTTCGCAGCTAGCGATGTTGTGCGGAGAGCCATGATTTTGCCTCGATCATTATTGAAATTCCATGGGCATCATCCACAAAGGAATTCAATAAAGGCTTAACCGTAAGCGTAATGTGCAAACCATTTAGAAAGTTAACGGGATATTGATGCAACACGAACTTTTAACAGAGCATTCATCGGTAGCCGCCGAAGCGGCGCGCAAAGTTTATGTCATAAAAGACGGCGCTCTTGATGAGAGCGATGCGCCCAAAGCCTTGAAAGAGCTTGCGCGTCTCAATGATTTCAGCGGCGATGCGGGGTCAGTTTTGGTCGGCGATGACGGCGTGCTTCTCGGCGCCGGCGACGGCAAGGATGCGCTGATTGCCGCGGCCGCATCGGACAAACTTACCGAAGGGCAATATTTCTTCGCCGAAGAAATGGACAAATCCGCAGCGACGTTAGCGGCTTTCGCATGGGCCATCGGCGGTTACCGGTTTGACCGATATAAATCCGCCAAGGCGGCGTCGGCCGTCCTCGTAGCGCCGAAAAATGCTGATCTTGCAGCCGCAGAGCGCGCCGCAGGAGCGGTCGCCCAGGTGCGCGATCTCGTCAATACGCCGGCCGAAGACATGGACCCGGCCGCGCTTGAGGAAGCAGCGCGCAAACTCGCACAAGACCATGGCGCTAAAATCAATGTCATTATTGGCGACGATCTCCTTAAAGAAAATTTTCCCATGGTGCATGCGGTCGGACGCGCCGCTGATGCGCGGCCGCGATTGATCGACATAAAATGGGGCGATGAAAACGCGCCGAAAGTGACGCTGGTCGGGAAGGGCGTCACGTTTGATTCCGGCGGGCTCAACATGAAGGGCGCGACCGGCATGTCGCTTATGAAAAAGGACATGGGCGGCGCCGCCCATGCGTTGGCGCTCGCGGGCATGATCATGTCAGCGAAACTGAATTTGCGATTGCGGGTGATCGTTCCGGCGGTTGAAAATTCCGTTGCCGGTAATTCCTATCGGCCGAGCGATGTGCTTTCGAGCCGCAAAGGTCTGTCTGTTGAAATTGGCAACACTGACGCCGAAGGACGATTGATCCTTGGCGATGGGCTGGCGCTTGGCGGCGAAGATGATCCTGAATTGATGATCTCGCTTGCAACACTGACCGGCGCTGCGCGTGTCGCGCTCGGCCCGGAGGTGATCCCCTTCTACACCGAAGATGACGACCTCGCCGGCGAATTGGCGGCGCAATCCAACGCCGTTGCGGACCCCGTCTGGCGAATGCCGCTTTGGGACAATTACGATGCCATGCTTTCGTCTCAGATCGCTGACGTCAGTCACATTGGCGGCGGCAGTTTTGCGGGGTCGATAACTGCGGCGTTATTTTTGCGCCGATTTACGCCGAAAGACTGCCATTGGATCCATTTCGATCTTTATGCGTGGCGGCCAAAACCGGCGCCGGGCCGTCCCGCCGGCGGCGAGGCGCAAGCGATTCGCGCTGTCTATGAAGTCATCGCAAATCGTTACCCAGCGTAAGGATTTTCAAAAATTTGATGCGGTGCGAGATGAGAATTTTACCCTCTTGCCCTCAAAGGGCGAACAGTTGCAATTATAACAACTTGGGAACAGCAGGGACGTTGAAATCAGATCATGCCGGCAAACGATCTTCTAACTAATTGGCGCGAAGTAATGTGCGACGCCGTTCGAAATGACGGTCCGGATTTATCCATGCGGCAATGGTCGATCTTGCTGACGGTGTATCTCAGTCAGGGACCGCATACAGTTCGCGCGCTCGCGCAGGATTTGAATGTGCCGAAGCCGGCGATCTCGCGCGCCCTTGATGCGCTTTCCATTCTCGGCTTCATCAAGCGCGTTCGCGATCCCGAGGATAAACGGATCGTCCTTGTACAGAAGACCCAGGACGGCGCCGTTTATATCGATCGCTTTGCCCGCTTGGTTGAGGCGCACAACGTCCAGCAAACATCGCCCGCCGCACTCTACGGGTAGTTTCTTTTCCGCTAAATTTATTACGCCGGATTATTCCGCCGGTACGGGAACCGGCGTTCCGCTTGGATAGTCATCATCAAGACAATCCGAGAAGTTCGGCTGACGTTTTGCTGTGAACATGTAAATGAAGAAACGCCTAATATCGGCGCCGATGGCATAGAGCGCCGGCACCAGGAATAATGTCACGAACAGCGCGAACAAGACGCCGAACGACAACCCAACCCCGATTGGCACCAGGAACTGCGCTTGTATGGATTTCTCCATCATCAGCGGCAACAGGCCGACGAAAGTCGTCAGTGAGGTGAGCAATATCGGGCGGAAGCGTTTCGTTCCCGCTTCGACAAGCGCTTGCGCGCCGTCGAGACCTTTGGCGCGAAGGCGGTTGATGTAGTCGATTAGGACAAGATTGTCGTTCACTGCGACGCCGGCGGCGGCCATCATCCCAAGATAGGAGAATAGCGAGAATGATACGCCCATGACGAGGTGCCCGATTATTGCGCCTGCGAAACAAAACGGTATCGCCGCGAATAAAATCAGCATTGGCTCAAAATATGATTTGAACGCAACGGCAACGAGGAAATAGGCGACACCGATAGCGATGATCACGAGGGTCAGGATTTCTTCCATGAATTCCGCCTGACCTTGGGCCCGGCCGATATTGCCGCGCGTCACTGTCGGGTGACGTTGGTCGAACTCTTCAAAGAAGTCTTCCGACAAGGCTTCGCGAATTTCGTTTATCCGCTCAGAGGCGACCTCGGCGCTAACAATGACAGCGCGTTGACGTTCACGGCGCAAGATCTGCGTAATGCCGTCAGCAAAGTTTATGTCAGCAACAGTATAGAGCGGTAGCTCGCGGCCGTCTTGCGTACGGATGCGCATGTTGCGTAAGTGATCTAATGACTCGCGATCTGAACGTGGATAGCGAACAAAGACGCGAACATCTTCGCCGTCACGGGGCAGGCGTTGCACTTCTTCACCATAATAGCCCTGGCGCACTTGTCTTGCGACATCCGCCGTCGTTACGCCAAGCGCCTCGGCGCCTTCTTTCAGTTCAAACTGGATTTCGTCAGTCGCCGACTGCGTATCATTGACGACGTTGTAGACGCCCTCAAAACTTCTGAGCTTGTCCATAAGATCGTCGGCGGCGGCGTTCAGCGCTTCCAGATCCTTGGAATTCAAAACATATTCAATGGGCGGGCCATTGCCGCCGCCTTGATATTCAACTGAAATAGTTTCGGCGTCCGGAATATCGCCGATTAACGCGCGCAATCGTTCCGCAGTTTCTTTTGCGGTGAGCGTACGTGTCTCCGGCGGAACGAGTTTCACAAGCGCCAGAACCTGATTATCACGTGAGCGCGTGTACCAATTCTCGATCAGTTCGCCTTCGCCGTCGGTGGACGCATTGACTTCGTCAACAAGCGCTTTTTCAGCAACTTGGATCTGTTTCAGGACTTCCAGGGTGCGCGCATAGGGCGTGCCTTGCGGCAGATTGACCGTGATATCGATCTGATCGGATTCAATTTCGGGGAAGAATACAGATTTCACAACGCCATTTGCTAAAAATCCTACGCATACGATCATGATGGCGATGAAGGCGCTCGCCGTAAGGTAGCGTTTGCGAACAGCCCATTGGATCGCCGGGCGGTAATAGTTTCGAGAGAACCAGACAACACTGTCGGCAATGCGCGCCTGCATCCGCAGGAATTTATTTTTCGGATTGACTGGTTTCAGATGCGACAGGTGAGCCGGAAGGATCAACAATGATTCAACAAGTGAAAATGTCAGCGCGAAGATTACAACCAGCGAAATTGATCGCGTGAATTCAGCAGTCCCGCCGCCAACAAACATCCATGGCGCAAAAAATATCATTGTCGTTAGAACGGCGAACACAACCGGCATGACGACCATTTTCGTTCCGCTGATCGCGGCGTCGACATTTGTCATTCCTTCCTCGACCTTCGAGTGTATCGCCTCACCGACAATGATGGCGTCATCAACGATGACCCCGATCACTAATAGGAACGCGAAGCTCGAAATCATATTGAAGGAAACATCATTCATGGGCAGGAACGCCATGCCGCCGGCAAACGCGACTGCAATCCCGATGGATACCCAGAAAGCTATGATCGGCCGAAGGAACAAGAGCAGCATGATCAAGACGAGGATCAATCCGGTGGCGAAATTCGATCCGATGGTGCCGATGCGCCCATTATAGGTTTCCGCCTGATCTTCCCAAAGCGTAAGGGTGATGCCCGGCGGCGCATCAGGCTGCGCCTTTTCGATATATTCGCTGACTTCATTTGAGATTTTGACGATATCTGTTTGCGGGCCGCTCATCACTTGCACAAGGATGGTGTGTTCACCGTTCACCGTTGCCAGAAGGTTTACCTCCTCAAAGCCGTCTTTGACGGTTGCAATATCTGACAAGCGGACGAGCGCGCCATTTCCGGTCTGGCGAATAATGATGTCTTCAAAATCTTGAGTTGAATCGGCAAGTTTGCGCGTGCGCAATTGCATGTCGCCAAGGTCCGTTCGTACATTACCTGCAGAGATATTGACGGATGTGCCGCGGATAGCGTCTACAATATCGGAAAAAGTCAGCCCATAACGGCGAAGGGATTCTTCGGAGACCTCAATTGAGACTTCTTCGTCGCGAACGCCGAATAACTCGACTGATGGGACGCTCGGTAATAATGCAATTTCACGGCGTATTCTTTCAGCATATCGTTTCAATACCCGCTCATCGACATCGCCGCGCACGGCAATGCGCATCAGCTCGCTTTGGCTTCTGAAGAGCCGCATTTGCGGCGGCTCGGCTGCCGATGGAAACGTGCTGATGGAATCAACTTCCCGTTTGATATCCTGAAGGAAAGCGGCTTCGTCCAGATCTTCGTCGCCAATGATAACGACGCGGCCATTGCTTTCGTTTGAAACAGACCAAAGCTGCCTTATGCCTTCGACGCGGCTGACGGCTTCTTCCAGCCGGACAACAACTTGTTCTTCGATATCTTGTGGTGAGGCGCCAAGCCACTGCACCGTGACTTCTGCGCCCGGAAATTCAACGAACGGGTCCAGTTCGCGCTCAATTCGGAAGAACCCGATGATCCCGCCGATGAGTATGCCAACCATCAACAGGTTTGCTGCGACTTTATTGTTTGCCCACCAGCTAATTACACCGTTCATGATCTGTGTTCCTAATTGGTCACTTCAGCGACAGTCGTACCGCCGCCAGTATCATCTTCATCGCCGGCAACAGCGAGTTGGATGCCTTGGGCGGCGCCTCGCACGGGAGAGATGATTACGCGCTCGCCTGCATCGACTCCGCCGGTTAGCACCACTTGCGTTCTGTTTGAGCTTGCAACCGCGACTTCGCGAATGTCGAGCGTGTCATCGGCTGTTGCGACAAAGACTTCGCTTTCGCCGCGAAGCGCGGTGCGCGGCACGGTGACGGCATTATCGATTTGCCGGCCGTTTATTCTGGCGGAAACGAATAGCCCCGCGGCGAGCGGCGCGCCGTTGTCGGCGCCGGCGCCATAGGGGTCTTCTACCTCGGCATAAGCGAAAATTACGCGTGTCTGGCGGTCATAGCTGCCGTCAGTTCTGGTGATACGGCCACGCCATTCGCGCGGCGTTCCCGCAACAAGCGCAGAAAACGTTACGCTTGGCCCGAGATCGTTTTCAGTTTCGCGAAAACCAACTTGCAGTCCAAGCTGGCCGAGTTCGTGGTCGGTCAGCGGCAGGGCCACTTGCATAAGGTCCGTTGCGAATATTTCCCCAACTGTTTCACCAGGGGAAACAAATTCGCCAACATCAACTGATTTTGCTTGAACGCGCCCTTTGAATGGCGCCGTGATGACTGTCCGCTCCAACTGCAACTCGGCTTCTTTTAGCGCCGCGCGTGCTGAGGCAAGTTGTGCTGCGGCTTCCGCCATTTGCGGCTCGCGCAATGCCAGGGCGGAGCCTTCGCCTTCGCCCAGTTCCGCCCAGTCCTTACGGGCGATGTCTGTTTCCGCTTTTTCGCTCGCGTAACGGCTTTTCGCCCGAGCGACATTCGCGCGCGCTTGCACGACGCGAAATTCGTATTCGGCAGGCTCAATTCGCAACAAGACCTCGTCTTTCTCGAAGGAGCCGCCTTCAATGAAGTCTGGTGAGATATAGGAAATCCGGCCGGCAATTTGCGGCGATAGGTCAATTTCTTTTCGCGGCGTTGCTTCGCCCTGTGCGCTCACAGTCAATCGTACCGAGTCGGACACCGCTTCTGCGACAACGACTGGCGTAGCCTTAATTTCATCTTCCGATTCTTCCGGCTTTTCCTGCATCATCCCGGATACGACGTTGAAACCGATGGCGCCGACGATCAGCAGCGCCGGCAGCGCGAAAACCACCAGCCGTCGCACGGCGAGACCAAGGTCTTTGGGTTTTGATAAATTCAGAGGTAAAGACATAATGTGCGCCCTTTTCAACGCCGAACAAGTGGATGCGCGCGGAGTGCGCGACAAGGGCCATTTTATCTGTGTTAAATTTTAGGCCCCGTTAGTCTTGGTGCGCCGGCTCAAGATCCAAATTTACCCAGGCGCCCGTTTCTCAATCTCATACTTTTGACGGATCATAGCTAGGGGCCGAAAGCCGCAATTTCTGCGGTTTGGCGACTATTGCGAACGACTCATCTAGTTTGCTTCCGTGAAACTTATTCATCATGGCAAAGCTATCGAAGAAACGGCTGTTTTTCGACGTTAGAATAGAATTCAATTCGTCGCGGCATAGTTTCGGTTCAACCGATGGAACAATGGAAAATGGCGCTAACAATGAACGAGCAGATTCAACAATGGGAGCCGATGAAACTTGTCGGTGCGATCGATTTGCCGGCGCGAACAATCGATTGTTGGTTGCTCAATCTGGACCGCCTGCCGGAAGATATCGCGGCCCTGCGCGACGATGAAATCCAGCGCGCCAATCGTTTTCGTTTTGCGCGCGACCGACGCCGGTTCATCGCCGCGCGAAACGCTATTCGCACGATATTGGCTGGTTATGAGGGAACAAAACCTGCGGAGATTGTATTTCACGAAAACGAGTTCGGGCGCCCCGAAATCCATCCAAGCAAAGCCGGGATCACCTTCAATCACTCGCGGAGCGGTGAGCGTGGATTGCTGTGTGTTGCGGAAGACGGTGTGCTCGGTATTGATATTGAAGAGCTGCGCGACGCGCGCGATTTGGTGGACGTTGCCAAATTGAATTTCTCGCGCCGCGAACTTATTCAGCTTGAGCAGCTTCCCGAAGGCGCCCAGCTGGAAGCGTTCTACAATTGCTGGACGCGGAAAGAGGCGGTCGTAAAGGCCGCCGGGCAGGGGTTGTCAGCGCCGTTGGCCGACTTTGATGTCGTCCTGGCCCCCGGGCGTGAGCCCGCGATCCTTGGGGGTAGGAATGAACTTGAGCGCATAATGCGCTGGAGATTGAGATCATTCACGCCGGCGGAAAATTTCATCGCCGCCATTGCAACAGGAAATTCCTCGCCGGATTATCGGCATTTTCGCTGGATTCCGTGAATTTACTGACGAATACTTAACGCGGGCGCGTTTAGCTAAATTCCACGTTCTTTGCGTAAGAAGAAAGCTATGCAAGCGATATAGGCGAACCCGTAAGAATTCGGCGCGATGACTGAAAAAAACCTCAGCGATACGATATTTGTTGCGGCGACTTTTACGGTCGATCCGATCGTTGAGGTACTTGATTATTACGCATCTATGTTCTCCTGGCCTGTTCATGTTGCGCTTGGGCCATACGCGCAATTGCACCAACTGTTGACCATTCCGGCAAGCGAATACCATCGAGCGGCGGGCGCGGACCGAAATTTGTTTATCCGCTGGTCGGATATTGTCGATGCTTCCGGCTCCGCTGACGCATATGACAAAGCCGCGCAAGACCTAGCTGATCACATTTTCAATTTCAGCGATAAGGGCCCCGTCGCGGTATATCTTTGCCCGCAGAGAATTGAACGGGAATTTGCTTTGCGCGCAAATAATTTGTTTTTGGAGCACGCGGCAAAGTCGGGTCACGTAGTTGTTTTTGCCTGTGAAACCGCATTCGAACTTTACGATGTAAATTCGCCATTTGATGCTCGCGCTGACCACACCGCGCATGTGCCTTACACAATGGAAGCTTTCGCGGCGATGGGCAGTGCGGTTGCCCGGCGTCATTTTTCAAAACGAACACCGCCGCGAAAATTGTTCGCCGTCGATGGCGACAATACGCTTTGGCGCGGGGTTCTCGGTGAAGCCGGCGTTGACGGCGTTGAGGCCGATCAAGGCGCAATGGCGCTGCAAAAAGAATTGAAACGGCAAGTCCAATCCGGACGAATGGTGTCTATCGTCAGCAAAAACCGGGAACGCGACGTCGAAGCGCTTTTTGAGCATCGCGAAGATTTCCCGTTGTGTCTCTCCGATACGATGAAAAACAAAATAAACTGGCGCCCAAAATCTGAAAATATCCAAGCGCTGGCTGGCGAGTTTAATATTGGCGCTGACGCCATCGTATTCATTGATGACAATCCGCTTGAAATAGCAGAGGTGCGCTCAGCGTGCCCGGGAACTACCAGCGTTCAAATCCCGGAAGGCGCCGCTGAAAAATTGGCGTTCGTCAATAACTTTTGGCCTTTCGATATTGCCAAGACAACAAGCGAAGACCAACGCCGCGCACAAATGTATCGCGACGACGCCAAGAGGGGTGGCGCGGAAAAGTGTGCGGCGTCATATGCGAAATTCATTGAGGAACTGGAGCTTTCCATTGAATTTTTTCCGGTCGATGAGTCGACAATCACTCGGGCGTCGCAACTGACCAAACGCACCAACCAATTCAACATCAACCTCAATCGCATGGATGAACGAGAACTAAGACTTGGCCTGCGCAATCCGCACAGCTATTTGACCGGCGTTCGTGTAGCTGACCGCTTTGGAGATTATGGTTTTGTGGGGCTTATTGGATCGACGCAAGAATCCGATCGAATAACCGTCGATTTCTTCATGTTAAGCTGCCGCGCGCTCGGTCGCGGCGTTGAGCACAAGATGCTCGCTCACATTGCAAACGGCGCACTGGAAAGTGGCGCCCGCAAAATTGAGTTCTCTTACGCTGATGGCCCAAGAAATGAACCGGCGAAGAAATTCCTGCAGGAAGCGGCGCAATCGAGCATTGAAGGTTCTGGCGTCGTGGTCATCCCGATTGAACGGGCAACAAGTTTCAAATTTGAGCCGGCCGAGGCAAAACCGCCCGTCGACGCTAGCTCCGCGCCAACACATTCAGCCAAGAAGTCTGCCCGAACGGGCTTTATTGATTCAGACAGCGCCAGCATTGAATTCGTCGCAACCCGCTTAACGACCGCGCAGGATGTCCTCCGGGCGATCAACGCCAATTTCCGGAAGCGGCCTGATCTGACAACGCCATTTGTGTCGCCGGCGACGGGTCTGGAGACGCAAATCGCAGACATTTGGGAGCGAATTCTTAATGTGTCCCCGATTGGCGCAAATGATGCATTTCATGACCTTGGCGGCAAATCCATTCATTTGGTCAGAATTCATGCCGCTTTGGCGGATGAATTGGGCGTGGAAATGGACTTGGTGGCGCTATTCGAAAGTGGAACCTTAAAACAACTGGCTGATCGCGCCTTAGCGCTCGTTGGCGGGTCAAAAACGCCTGGTGCGAACGATCGCGCCGCAAAAATGCGCAAGGCTCGGCGCCGGGCCGGAATGCGAGATGCTGCAACGAAGAGGCGCCGCGCATGACAGATTACGCGGATACAGAAGAGAACGGTTCAGGCGTTGCGATTGTCGGCATGGCCGGCCGGTTTCCCGGCGCAATAAATGTCTCGGAGTTTTGGGAGAATATTAAGGGCGGGGTAGATTCGATCACCCGGTTTTCACCTGACGAACTTGAAATCGATATCCTGTCACACGAAGACGACGCGCCCGGCGAATATGTTTGCGCCAGGGGGTTGCTCGATGACATCGAAATGTTCGATGCGCGCTTTTTCGGCTACCTGCCGCGTGAAGCGGAAGTGATGGATCCGCAGCACCGGATTTTTCTCGAGATTTGTTCTGACGCACTTGAAAATGCCGCCTGTGATCCTGAACGTTATCCAGGGGCCATTGGCGTATTCGGCGGCTGCTACATGGATACCTACATTCTATGGAATCTGTGTGCGGACGAAACATTTCGAAAACGGCTGGTGGAGTCTATTCAGGTCGGCTCGCTGCAAACGGAACTTGGCAACGACAAGGATTATCTTGCGACGCGCGCTGCTTATAAGTTAGGATTGCGCGGACCGGCGATGACATTGCAGACGGCGTGTTCGACATCGCTGGTGGCGGTTGCGACCGCATGCCAGAGTATTGAGTCCTATCAATGCGACATGGCGCTCGCCGGCGGCGTCACGCTCATCCTTCCGCAGAAAAAAGGGTATTTCTACAAGGAAGGCGGCATGCTTTCGCCTGACGGACGGTGCCGCCCATTCGATGCGAATGCAGCCGGTACCGTGTTCAGTCACGGCGCGGCGGTCGTCGTCTTAAAACGGTTGGAAAACGCGCTGGCTGACGGCGATACAATTTATTCAGTTATCCGTGGTTACGCGACCAACAATGATGGCGGCGACAAAGTCAGCTACACGGCGCCCAGCGTTGAGGGCCAGGCAGAAGTTATTTCTCTGGCATTGGGCATGGGCGGCATTGATGCAAGCACGATCGGGTATGTCGAGGCGCACGGTACGGCGACGCCGCTCGGCGATCCCATCGAAGTTTCCGGTTTGACAACAGCCTATCGCTCAATGACCGACGCCAGACAATATTGCGCGCTCGGCTCGGTAAAGGCAAACCTTGGCCATCTAGATGTTGCTTCGGGCGCAATTGGTCTTATCAAAACATCGCTGGCGTTGAAGGAGCAAACCTTGCCGCCGTCGATCAATTTCGAAAAACCAAATCCAAAAATCGATTTTGAAAGTTCGCCGTTTTACGTAAACACAGAACTGCGCGACTGGCCGGCGTCCGCGCATCCACGACGCGCCGGCGTATCATCCTTCGGCGTTGGCGGCACGAATGCGCATGTGGTCGCCGAAGAACCGCCCGCCCAGAATTTCGACAATGTCATTGAGAAGGCGGAATTGTTGTTATTGTCGGCGCGTTCGGAAAAAGCGCTTGCAGCTCAGGCCGGAAATCTGGCTGCGCATCTAAAAGCAACGCCCGACGTAAATCTGGCAAATGTCTCGCATACGCTGCGCGTTGGGCGAAGAGTATTTGAATATCGAAAGGCGTTCGCCGCCGCGAACGCAGCCGACGCGATTTCGAAGCTTGAAAAATTTGCGGATGCGTCCGCCGAAACGAAAGCGATCGTATCCGGCCCTGAACTGGTCTTTATGTTTCCGGGGCAGGGCGCTCAACATCTCGGGATGGGACGCGAACTCTATGAGCGCGAGCCGGTTTTTCGCAATACAATCGACGAAATCGCAGAATGTCTCCTCGGCGACGCCGAAACTGGTTTGGATATTCGGAAATTTTTGTTGAGCCCGGCAGGCATATCACAGGACACAGACACAGACCTGAGCGCGCGCTTAACCGAAACACACATCGCGCAACCGGCGATCTTCGCGATCGAGGTTGCGTTGGCAAAATTATTGATATCCTGGGGCTTGCACCCTTCCTGCGTCATTGGCCATTCCATCGGCGAATTTGCTGCGGCGGTAATCGCCGGCGTTTATTCGCTAGCAGACGCCGCGCGGCTTGTTTCAGCGCGCGGCCGCTTCATGCAGGCGCAACCGCCGGGAAAAATGCTCGCGGTTCTCGCGCAAGCGAGTGAATTCGAACGGCTTGAACTTGAAGATGTCGAAATCGCTGCGGTGAATTCACCAGACATATTTGTGGTGAGCGGAACAGAAACCGCAATTGCAACTGCGCAAGGCATCCTGAAATCGAAATCTGTCGGTTCGAAACTCCTGCACACATCGCATGCATTCCACTCAAAAATGATGGCGCCGGCGCGACAGCTTTTGGAAACGAAAGCATCTGAGGTTTCATCAAAACCGGCATCCATCGATGTTGTTTCGACGCTGACTGGCAATAAAATTGACGCGGCGGAATTTTCGCGGCCGTCCTACTGGGGCGAACAGTTGATGAGCCCGGTTTTGTTTGCTGATGCGGTCGCGAGCGCAGCGCGCAACAATCGAATTTTCCTGGAGGTCGGACCAGGTCAGTCATTGTCGCTAATGGCCCCGCAATCATTTGATGAAGCGCGCAATTGTGATGCCGTCCCGACAATGGGCGGCGCCGGCGACGAAGCGGACGAATTGGAAATACTTTATGACGCGATTGGGTCGGTCTGGTCGCGCGGCGCCTCGGTAGATTGGTCTGCATTCGATCAAAGACGGCTGCAGCGTATTCCGCTCCCGACCTACCCGTTTGAGCGAAAAAGGTTTTGGATTGACCCAGCAGATGCAGGCCAAAATTCAGGCGCTCGCGCTGCATCAATCGACGGCGATGTCAAACGAAGCCGGAATGGGAGTGCAGACTCAACGGCTGTGGAACAGCTCGTTGAACAACAACTGTCGGTAATTTCGACGCAGCTGAAGATGTTAAAGGGGAAACGTTAGGCGCACCAGCTTGGGCGCCGGCGGAGTTGACGCATGAACGATACAACGAACAATCACGACAAAATAGAATACTTCTTGCGCCGGGCGAGTGAAATCGCGGCCGATTTCTCCGGCTTTGATGTCAGCGATTTGCCGGCGGATAAGACGTTTTTAGAGATCGGTTTCGATTCGCTGTTCCTGACGCAATTGGCGACAGCCTATCAAAAAGAATTTGGCGTAAAGCTGACATTTCGCCAACTGGTGAGCGAACATTCGACACTCGGCGCCGTTGCGAAGTATCTTGAAGGTCAGGCGTCGGTTCCGGAAGAACCGATTGCCGCTAAAGTCAAACCAGAACCGACACCGGAGCTGCAACGCCGAGCGCAAGGATCCGAACAATCGGCCGCTGGGGATATTGGCGGCAATGGATCGATGGCGTCTGACGATGCAATGGTTCGAATTTTTTCCGATCAGGTCGCGCTGATGCGGCGTCAGCTGGAAATGCTGGGGTCAACCGATCGCAGTGTCGGCGACCAACTCAACGCCGTAGAAGGTCTGTTGCAGGCCGAAAAACAGGCGCGGCAATCGAAGCCGTCGGAAACTGTTGCTGCTGCGGAGCCGCCTGAAAAGCCGGTCTCCACACCGGCAGGATTTGGGCCGCAGATCAAAGATAATGGCGGCGCATCAAAGCTCTCATCGGAACAGCAGGCGCATATTGACCGACTGATCGCGCGTTACAATGCGCGCACCGCGCAATCCAAGCGATTGACGCAGGCAAACCGGGCGCATCACGCCGATCCGCGCACCGCCGCAGGTTTTAATCCGCTGTGGAAGGAACTAGTTTATCCGATCGTCGTCAAAAAGTCGCTTGGCTCAAAACTTTGGGACGTCGATAATAATCAGTATATAGACTTGTTGAATGGGTTCGGCCCTAATTTTTTCGGTCACCGCGCAGAATTCATCACCGACGCTTTGCGGGCACAATTGGATTCCGGGTATGAGATCGGCCCGCAAACGCCGCGCGCGGGAGACGCCGCGAAACTGCTATGTGAAATCACCGGCATGGACCGCGTCAGCTGGGTCAATACCGGATCGGAAGCGGTGCAGGCGGCCATTCGTATCGCGCGAACCGTAACTGGGCGCAATAAAATTGTCGTTTTCAATGGCGACTATCACGGCAATTTCGATGAAGTGCTGGTGCGCGGCGTATCGACAAGCCGCGGCGCCCGCACAATGCCTATGGCGCCGGGCATTCCCTTCGACAGCGTATCGAATGTCATCGTGTGCGAGTATGGTGAAGAGTCTGCTCTCGAAATCATCCGCGAAAACGCCAGCAGCATCGCGGCTGTCCTTGTTGAACCAGTTCAGAGCCGACGCCCAGATTTCCGTCCGCATGAATTTTTGAAATCGCTGCGATCCCTCACCAAAGATGAAGGAATTGCGTTCGTTTTTGACGAGGTCATTACCGGTTTCCGCATTCGACCGGGCGGCGCGCAAGAATATTTTGATATAAAGGCGGACCTCGCCATTTACGGAAAAATCATCGGCGGCGGCATGCCAATCGGCGTCGTCGCGGGCCGGTCAGAATTTATGGATACATTTGACGGCGGCATGTGGCGATATGGCGACGACAGCATTCCGTCCGCGGGCGTTACCTTCTTTGCGGGCACCTTCGTCCGCCACCCGATGGCCATCGCCGCCGCTTATGCCTCACTTCAGTATATTCAGAACGCCGGCCCCGGATTGCAGGATCGAATCAATGCGCTCGCCGAACGGCTTGCGAATGAATTGAACGAGTTTTTCGAGGAACGCGGCGTCGCTATTTTTGTCGCACAATTCGCGTCGCAAATGTTTTTCCGGGTAAATGAAACAAGCGAGCTAGCGACGCTGTTTTTCTATCATCTGCGTGATCGCGGCATTCATATTCTTGAACATTTTCCATCCTATATGACGGCGGCTCATACCGATGACGATGTCGATTTGATCATTTCGGCGGCCAAAGACAGCATATACGAAATGCAGGCCGATGGCATTTTGAGTGCGCCAAAGGAAAGCGTTGAAACAGGATGGCGCAGAAAAATTCCGCTTACCAACGGACAACGCGAAATCTGGTTTGCATCGCAAATGGGCGCCAAAGCCTCATGCGCGTTCAATGAATCGGATTCGATCATTATCGATGGCCCGATAAACGAATCGCTGTTCCGTGAAGCAGTCGACGAGACGATTGCGGAAAACGAAGCATTTTCCGTTTCAATTTCTGATGACGGCGCCTTTCAGATATTTGGTGAAAACATGCCGCCGACGACCCATTTCGTCGATGTCAGTTTGTATGACGAGGCCGTGAAGGACGAAAAATTGTCGGCGTTGTTTAACAAGTTGGCGCTTGAAGAATTTGACTTGGCGCGCGGCCCCATCGTGCGAGCGACGTTGGTGAAGCTTGGCGAGGATCGCCATGTCTTCATTATTTATTGTCATCATATTGCGTTTGACGGGTATTCCGCCAATCTGGTTCTGGAAGAGATAGCCGGGCGATACAAATCCAAGGTGAACAACGCCGCCAGTTATGAAAGCAAACTGTCTCCTTTCAGCGTTTATGCAACAAAGCAAAGCGGGGAAGAGAACGGCATTCATCATTGGCGGAAAATATTCGGCGATGAGCCGCCGCCAGTATTGGAATTGCCCACCGATCGGCCGAGAAGCGTTGTTCGCGGCTTTGCCGGATCAACAACCCATCGAGCGCAAAGCCCCGAACTTCACGCGAAGTTGGTTGCGGCGGCGAAGTCGCTAGGCGTCTCGCGGGCGTCGCTATTTCTTGCGGCATACGCCGTCTTGCTTTCGCGATTGTCAGGCCAGGAGGATTTAGTCGTTGGCGTTCCAGCCGCGGGTCAGGCCTATGCGAAAGTTGATACCGTCGGGTATTGCGTCAATATGTTGCCGCTACGTTTGCGGCCGGCTTTTGAGACGAATTTTGGCGACTTTGCAAACAGCGTCCAGGGCGCAACAATCGAAGCCTTTGAACACCAAAATGTGACCATTGGCGAGATCTGTAACGAGATGGGCCTGCCGCGCGATCCTTCACGCTTGCCCTTGGTCGAAACGGTATTCAACTATCGCAATTATTTCGCGAATTTGGAGATTCTGGGCTGTAGGGCTTCCGCTCGAGAGAACAGACGATATTCGGTTTTTCACGATCTCTTTTTTAACGTGCAGGATTCAGGTAATCGCTTTGTGATCGATCTGGATTATTCAACCGACCTGTTCGATTCTGACACGATAGATCGCTGGATCGATCACTATATTGCGTTGCTTTGGGATATCGCTGAAAGCTCCGGCAAACAGATCGGCGATTTATCATTGGTCCGCGCGAAAGATCATGAATCAGCGCAGCTTCCCAAAAATTTGGTATGATAAAGGGCATTTTTCGGGATGGGTTCTGGTAATTTTGATCATATTTTAAAATCGAATGTTAGCGAACTAATCGCGCAGCAATGCAAGTCTACGCCTGACAAAACGGCTGTTATTTCGAACGGCGAAAGTCACTCATACGCGGCGGTCGACAGGCGCATCTCCGAAATTTGCAATGCAATATCGGCACGCGGCGCCGCGCCCGGCGATTTGATTGGGATATGCGTCGGACGATCTTTCGATATGGTCGCGGCTGTGATCGCGATTATACGTTGTGGTTGCGCTTTTGTGCCCCTTGACCCGGAATTTCCCGTGGCGCGTTTGCGCCACATGCTGGAGGACAGCGATCTGGATCTGGTTCTCGCCGACGAGCGCGGCGCGGCAATCCTCGGACCAGAGAAACCAGCAATCCTTGAACTTGGCGCCATTTCCGGTGATGAACAATATTCTGCGGCGCCGGCGGTCGCGCAAAATGATCTCGCCTACATTATTTATACGTCCGGCTCTACGGGAAAACCGAAGGGCGTATGCGTCGAGCATAGCAATCTCACCAATTTTTTGTTCGGAATGGCGGTGCAAAATCTTGTACGGCCCGGGGAAACGCTCCTTGCCGTTACCACTTTGTCGTTTGATATTGCCGGGTTGGAATTGTTCCTGCCGCTTGTCATGGGCGGCGCCATTGTCATCGCAAGCGATGAAGAAACTTATGACGGCGAACGCCTTAAAGAATTCATCGAGCAATATAGCGTGGACGTGATGCAAGCGACGCCGTCGACGTGGCGATTGTTGATCGAAGCCGGATGGCGCGGGCGAAACAGGTTTCGCGCGCTTTGCGGCGGCGAAAAAATGCCGGAGGACGTTGCCGGGACTTTGGCGGAAGGTTGCGACGAGGTGTGGAACCTCTATGGCCCCACAGAAACGACGATATGGTCAATGTGCTATCGCGTTATGCCAGGTGACGCGTCGATCCCCATCGGAAAGCCAATCGCCAATACTGATATTTATATTCTGGACAAAGCCGGCCGGGAGACACCGGTCGGAATTCCCGGCGAAATTTATATTGGCGGCGCCGGCGTTGCGCGTGGGTATCTCAACAATATCGAATTAACGTCTGAACGATTTATCCTCGATCCGGTCAAAGGCGGCGAAGCGAGAATTTACCGAACCGGCGATATGGGCCGACAATTGCCCAATGGAAATTTCGAGTATCGCGGCAGGATTGATGATCAGGTTAAAATCCGTGGGTATCGTGTTGAATTGGGCGACATCGAAAGCGCAATTTCTCGCCATCGCGCTGTCAACCAATCTGTTTGTAAAATTGAAGAAATCTCCGCAAGCGATCAGCGCATCGTCGCTTTTTGCCGGGTTGTAGACGGCGAAAACCTGAACACTGAAGACTTGCGGGATTTTCTGACCTCGGTTCTGCCGGGCTTTATGATCCCGCAGCACTTCGTACCGGTTGACGCGTTCCCGTTGACGCCAAACGGAAAAATTGACAGACGCGCATTGCCGGATTTCGAACTCGAAAACATAGGCGGCGGTGAGTTTGTTCCACCGGATACGACCGAAGAGCGGGCGGTTTTGGATGCCGCCAAATCAATTTTTGATCTGGATGAAATCAGCGCGTCGGCGAATTTTTTTGAGATGGGCGGGCACTCGCTCTTGGCGATGCGCCTGTTGTCATTATTGCGCGCGTCGATCTGCGAGAATTTGACCATCCGCGCAATCTTTGAGGCGAGTGATTTCCGCGACCTCGCAGCTCAAACCGTCGCCATCAACAACGCACACAGTCAGGACCGCGAGGAGCTCGTGATCTAATGACTGGCGCAGATTACAAATCGATTGCGGCATTTCTTGACGATCTGGAAACGAGAGACATCAGGCTTTCAGAAGATGACGGCAATTTGCGCATCTCTTCGCCGAAGTCGACCATGACTGACGATGATATCGCAAACATTCGCGCCCGGAAGAGCGAGTTGCTGGAATATCTGCGCCGACGTTTTGATTTCGACGCTCCGATTCCAAAAATCAAAGACGAAGGCGCCGCGCCGGAAATCGGATTTGTACAGCAATGCATGTGGTCGCATCAGAATATGTTCCCGGGACTGCCGATTTATCAATTGCCATTCGCATGGCGGCTCAATGGCGCACTCGATGTCGGCCGACTTGAGGCTGCATTAAATCAAGTAATCGCCCGGCACGACGCATTAAGGTCTGAATTTCTTTCAATTGATGGTTCGCCAACCGTTCGTTACGTTGAAGAATGCCGCGTTGCGTTGAGCGTCGATGAAATTGGCGCTGAAACCGCGGTACATGAAGAAGCCGCCATTGATGAGTGGATCGAACCACGACGGACGGCGCCGCTTGATCTCGAAAATGGTGAGTTGTTTCGCGCCGGCCTGTTGCGCCTATCCGCAGAAAACCATGTCTTCTTTTTCATGCCGCATCACCTTGTCTGGGACGGTATCTCCACGGATATTTTTCTCCGTGATCTTGCGAGCTTTTATGAAAGCAACGCCGCCGCCCTGCCGCCGCTCCGGGTTCAATATGCCGACTATGCATCATGGCAAAATGCCTGGCTGGAAAGCCCGGCGTTTGGCGCCGAATTGCGGTATTGGGAGAGCCAGCTAAAATCCACAGATGAATATTTGTCACTTCCGACGGATAAGCCGCGCCCGAAGTTATTTTCTTATAAGGGCGACGCGGTGTCTTTCGTGGCCGACGCTGCGACGGTCAAGGCTTTGCGTAGTTTCTCTTTAGAAAACAAATGCACCAGCGCGCAAATTTTGCTGGCGGTCTGGATTGCATTTTTGCACCGGATCTCCGGCCAGACTGCGATTGCCGTGGGCGCACCTGTCGGCAACCGCGAAAAAGAAGAGCTGCAAGACCAGATCGGATTGTTCAGCAATGTCGTCGCGATATCAGAAGACATAGAACCGGGCAAAACGTTTGCGCAGTTGCTGCAGAAGATCACGGACAAAACCATTGAGGCTTATGGGCGCCAAAGCGTTCCAATGGAGTATCTGCAACAAAAGTTGCGGGTTTCGCATGATCCATCGCGAACGGCACTCTATCAATCTATGTTCACCCACCAAAATCTCGACGAGCGACGGACGCGTTTTGGCGATTTGGAAATCCAATCCTATGCGGTTCATCCGACATATTGTCTTGTTGATTTGCACCTTAGCGTTGGTGAAAGCCGCGAGCAAATTGAATTGGAATTCGGCTACAATCCAACGCTGTTTTCGCACGCGTTAGTCGAGCGTTTCGCCAACTATTTTTCAGTTTTTCTGAAATCGGTCATTGCTAACAGTCATTCGCCGGTTGCTGAGGCGCCGCTCTTGCCTGAAACCGGACTGACAAAAGAAATGCGCGAATGGAACAATACGAAGCTTGACCGGAAGCGCCGTGCCTCCGCGCACCGTTATTTTGAAACTTGCGTGCAATCGACGCCTGAAAAAACCGCGATCGGCATGTCAGATGTCGCGCTGACCTATCGTGAATTGAATGCGCGCGCCGACGCCATTGGAATCAGCCTTGATGCGAGGAATGTCGGCGCCGGCGATATTGTTGGAATATTTTTGGACCGGTCGCCGGACGTCGTCGCGGCGATGCTGGGAATTTGGAAAGCTGGCGCCGCGTTTCTGCCGCTCGACCCGATGTTTCCGCATGCGCGCCTTGCCTACATGATCGAGGATTCTGACGCGAAATTTGTGATCTCGTCATCAAACTTGATTGATGAGTGGCCGTCGAAAAGTCCAAACTTTATTGATATTGCTGAGATGTTGCCTGAGGGCGAAACGCCGCGTCAGCAGAAAGCCATCTATGCCGATGGCGACCCTGACGCACGCGCCTATGTCATCTATACGTCGGGTTCTTCCGGGAACCCAAAAGGCGTGGCGGTTTCGCACCGGTCATTGACCAATTTCATAGAAGCAATGGCGTTAACGCCGGGCATAAATTCCGATGACCGATTGTTGGCGGTAACAACCATTTCATTCGATGTCATGCTCCTGGAGTTTTTCCTGCCGTTGTCAATCGGCGCCGCGACAATACTCGCGAGCGACGATGATGCGATGGACGGGTTTCGTCTCGCGGATTTAATCGATGAACAGGAAATTTCTGTTCTGCAGGGGACGCCTGCGACATGGCGGTTGCTATTGGATGCAGGCTGGCAGGGACGCGCAAACCTGAAATGTCTGTGCGGCGGTGAACCAATGCCGAAAGACGTTGCTGAGGCGTTGCTTCCGCGCGTCGGCGAGCTATGGAATTTATACGGCCCAACAGAAACGACGGTTTGGTCGTCATGCGCGAAAATTGACAATCCGAACGATATTCACGTTGGTCGCCCTATTGCAAATACGGCGCTTTACATCCGCGACCCGAATGGGAATTTGACAGCTCCAGGTTTGCCCGGCGACCTTTGGATCGGCGGCGAGGGCGTCGCGATCGGGTATTTGGGAAAGCCCGAACTGACGAAAGAAAAGTTTCGCAGCAACATTTTCGATGACGGCGTCGGCGTTATTTACAATACTGGCGACCGCGCCAGGTGGCGGTTGGATGGCAACGTTGAGATCCTGGGCCGCAAAGACGATCAGGTAAAAATCCGCGGGTATAGAATTGAACTCGGCGATATTGAAGCGGCGTTAGGCAAGCATGAGGCGGTAAAACAATGCGTAGCGGCAGTAATCAAAAATGACGACGCCGATCCGTCGCTTGCCGCTTATGTGGCATTCCACGAGGAGGCGAGTGCGACGGGCAGCGAATTACGCCGTTGGCTTCGGCGCCATCTACCGCTCTACATGACGCCGCAATTTTTTACGGTCCTCGATTCAATGCCGATGACGGCAAATAACAAGATCGATCGGAAACAGCTGCCGCCGCCGACAGGCGGAATTTCTACTGGCAAGCAGCATATTCCGCCGCGCAACGAAATAGAGGCGGCGTTTGCAGAAATATGGCGGGAAATCCTGAACGTCGATGACGTTTCGATACTGGATAATTTTTTTGAACTTGGCGGGCAATCACTGCAGGTTGCGAGAATGGTGGCGCAGGTTCGAAAAAAATTAAATCTGGTGGTGTCGCCGCGTGCGGTTATCTTTGAAACCATGGAGCAGCTGGCTTCCGGCGCAGTTGTTGTCGATGCAGCTTAACAAAATCAATAGGGCGCCTGCCGCCTGTCTCGAGTCAGTCATTGAGCAACTCGTTGGGGCTTATCGATGACCGCAACATCTTTTCATTTCGGCGAAGGCGACAGAACACTTTACGGCGTATACCATGCCCCGAGCGTGCGGCGCAGGCGACCATTGGCTGTCTTATTACTCAATCCATTTGGCGAGGAAGCCATCCGCAGTTATCGCGTTCAGAAAATCATCGCCGAGCGATTGGCGGCTCTTGGCGCCGCCGTTCTTCGTTTCGACTATTATGGCGCAGGCGACTCCGCTGGCGAATGTGTCGAAACATCCATCGATGGCATGCAAACCGATATTTTGACCGCGCATGAAGAGCTGATCGATTTAAGTAATATAAGACGTGTCGCTTGGTGCGGCCTCGGTCTCGCAGTTCCTGTAGCGTTGAGCGCTTTTTCAAGCGCGAACGTCAATTTGGCGAAATTCCTCGGCTGGGACCCGGTGATATCAGGGAGCGAATATATCGACGATTTGACGGCGTCCCATGCCAAATACCTGGCCGATGCGCTGGATATGCCGGAGCGTAGAATTCGCCGGGAATTGTCAATGCAACTAACGGAAGTCATGGGGTTTGGAGTCTCCGAAAGTCTCATATCCGATGTGGTTGATTTGGAGTTAAATGGTTCCGATTTGGATGTTTGTGACGACGTGGCGCTCATTGGGCGCAAGTCATCCGGGGCGTTCAGAAAACTTCATGGACAACTTACAAGCACAGCATCATCCGTTTCGATAGAATTCGATGAATCTGTGACCTGGAATTCACACCAAGCGCTAAATTCAATTATTGTTCCAAATGACAGCATCGCCGCAATCGTCAGGGCATTGGCGGACGGCGATGAATGAACGCATCGTACAATTCGGTGATGACGGGCGGCTGTCCGGGGTGTGGAACACCCAACGGAAGAATTCGAACCGCCCGACAATCCTGTTGACTAACGCCGGTATCATTCACCGCATCGGGGCGCATCGACTGAATGTAAAGTTAGCGCGAAGACTCGCTGATATCGGATTTGACTCGCTTCGATTTGACCTAAGCGGATTGGGAGAGAGCGCGCCTGCCGCCGGCGCGCTCGGATACGAACGCCAATCGGCGCAAGATATTTCCGCCGCAGCAGATTTTCTAGAAGAAAACGGGCGGTCTGATAGTGTCATCGGTATAGGAATGTGTTCGGGCGCAGATAATTTTCAACGCGCCGCGTTGGCCGATCATCGTCTCTCGGGTTTGGTGCTGCTCGATCCCCATGCCTTTCCCGCCCTGGGTGCGGCAATTGAAAACATGATCAACCGGTATCTAGACCCCTATCGTTGGGCGCGAAAATTCAGCGAACTCAAATTGAACGCCAAAACGCTTTCGCTGCGGACAGTGCGCAGCAAATCTGAATTTTCAGAATATGGTGGAGATACCGATGAGCAAGGCCGACTGCGTCCGCCGAAAGCCGAATTTGGCAATGAGTTGCGAACTCTAACCAAGCGCGGCGTTGAAATCGGCATTTTCTATACTGCCTATGTTCAGCGAGAAATCACGCGCGCCACACAGTTTTTCCAGACATTCTCCGATTATCAGCTAGAGGGTAAAGTCACGGTCAATGTGAATCCGCGCGTTACCCATACTTACACCACACTTCAGTCACAAAATATGTTGTTGACCGAGATAGAAACTTGGCTGAAACAGCGGTTCACGGATTAAGTTTCATAAACATCGCATGAGCGACGGAAAGCAAACTTGCAAGATATTGGCGACATAAAGCCGTTAGGCGAACGGGTTGCGCGCGGCGCGGCGTGGATCGTCGCGGGGCGCTTTTTTATTCGTTCACTGGGGCTCATCAATACGTTGATTCTGGCAAGGCTACTCGCGCCAAATGATTTCGGCATCGTCGCAGTCGGGTTGACGATGATGCAATTGTTGCAAAATATTTCCGACATTGGCGTTTCGCATACGGTCGTAAAATTCAGGACGGCGGGCCGCGAACATTACGATACGTTGTTCACGCTCTCGGCAATTCGCGGCGTTTTGGTGTCGCTATTATTGTTGGCGTTTGCGCCGCTGGCCGGTGGAATTTATGATGACAAACGCGCTGTTGTTGTTTTTCTGTGCGTGGCGGCGGTCCCAATATTTCATGCGCTCATCAATCCGAAATATTACGAGTTTGAACGGCAGCTGGATTTTACAAAGGAATTTCTGGCGACAGCCTTGAACAAAATTGCCGGCGTCATTGTCTCCGTCACGATCGCGCTGATGTTCAAAACCTATCTTGCGATTTTGCTAGGCTTAATCGCGGGCGCCGTAGCCCAAACGTTTTTATCTTATTTGTTGCGGCCATATTTGCCGCGCCTATCGCTTTCTAAATTTAAAGAGTTATTCGGTTTCACCGGTTGGGTGACTGGCGTCTCGGTAATGTCCGCGCTCAACAACAAACTGGATATGTTGTTTCTCGGCAAGCTAATCGGAACATCAAAAGCCGGCGCTTACTATCTTGGCGATTCCATCGCCGCCTTGCCGTCGCAGGAGCTTGCGACGCCGCTGGCGCGCGCGATCTATCCCGGACTGTCGGAATTGCAAGGCAGCCCCGATGGGATGCGCCGCGCATTCCTGCGCGGCGTTGAAGCGTTAAGCATCGTGGCAATGCCGGCAGCGTTTGGCTGCGCATTCATTGCAGCAGATTTGGTGGCGTTATTGCTGGGCGACCAGTGGGATGCCGCTGTTCCGGTGGTGCGGTACTTCACGCCGGCGGCGGGAATTCTTGCTCTGTTTTATGCAACGCAAGGATATGCGCTCGCTGCTGGTCAGCCGAAAGAAATATTTTATCGCCTGTTGATATTCTTTTGCATACGGATGCCGATTTTTGTCTGGGCAACGGCTGTGTACGGACTATACGGCGCAATATTTTCGTCAGTCGCGGGGATGGGTCTGCTCGTTATTTTGTATCTTTCATTATATCAAAAGTTGAGCGGTCATGGCTTCTTTGATTGTCTATTCGTGGCGCGACGCAGTTTCATCGGCGTAATTTCCATGGCGCTTTACTTTTTCGTCGTGCGTGTGCATTTGCCTGCGATCGAAGGCATGCACTTGTTTGCGCGCGTAGCGATTGATATCGTCGCCGGCATTTCATTTTATGGCGCCGGACTGTTGGCGGCATGGAGATTGGAGGGCGCACCGAAAGGCGTTGAAAGCGCGGTTCTTGACCAGTTGAAACGGCAAGCCGCCAAACTCAAGAGCGCATAGACCTCTCAGCAAAGCTCCATGCCAAAACCGCCAGAGGTTTCACCTGGTCACCCATTTTCGATGCTTCCTCAGATGATGCGTTTCCCTGAATGGCGCGGGCATAAACGCCCTGAACAATCGCAGCCAACCGAAACATGTTATACGCCAATGAAAATTCCAGATCGGCGATATTGTCTCGGTTGGTTCGCTCGCAATAGCGCTTGATCGTGGCGTCTACGGATGGGATTTTGAGGGTGTCGATATCGAGCCCCGCAAGCCCGCCGCGAACATTCGGCGGAAAGAAATAGACCATCAGAAAATTGGTAAAGTCCGCTAGCGGATGCCCGAGGGTTGAAAGTTCCCAGTCAAGAACCGCAATCGTTTCCGGCCGATCGGCATGCATGATGGCGTTGTCGAAACGATAGTCGCCATGAACGATGGTCGTTGTATCTTCGTTGGGGATAGCGCCCGGCAGCCATTCCATCAGACGGTTCATCTCGTCGATTTCAGATGTCTCGGCCGCCTTATATTGTTTCGACCAGCGGCCAATCTGGCGCTCAAAGTAATTTCCGGGTTTTCCAAAATCCGACAGGCCGATTTTTTCGTAATCGATGTTATGAAGATCGGCGAGGGTATCAACCAGCGCATTGAATAATGGCGCGCGCTCGTCTTCGCCGACGTCGGGCAAGCTCGAATCCCAGAAAATTCGTCCCTCAACAAATTCCATGACGTAGAATGGTGTGCCAACAATTTCAGAATCTTCGCAGAGCAGATAGGTTTTCGGCGCCGGAAAGCCGGCGGTGTTGAGGGCCGTCATGACTTTATATTCGCGCTCAACTGCGTGTGCGGACGGCAGCAACTTTCCCGGCGGCTTCCTGCGCAACACATATTTCTGCGCCGGTGTGGTCAGCAAATAGGTCGGATTGGACTGGCCGCCGCGAAACTTTTTGATGTCGGAGAGGGGGCCGAAGCCGGCGATATTTTCTGACAGAAAACTGCCAAGAGCGTCCTTGTCGATTTTCAGATGTTCTGGCGCATCTTCTACGCCGGTAAACGCGTCGGCAGGAGTTTCAGACATTTTATTTCCGGCGGCTGAAATGCTTCATGGTCATGAATTCGTGTACCATGGAATCTGTCGCTGCCGGAACAAATTTGTGCAGCGCTACCCGTTAATCGCCCGCCATCCGATATCTTTTCGATAAAAGCCGTCGGACCAGTCGATCTCATTGATGGCTTCATAGGCGCGCGCAACAGCGTCCTTGATGGAAGCGCCTGTCGCGGTGACATTCAATACCCTGCCGCCGGCTGAAACCAGCGCGCCGTTTTCTATCCTGGTCCCGGCGTGAAAGACTTCGACGCCGTCGATTGCGTTTGCAGCATCGACCCCCGCGATCGCCGAGCCTTTTTCATATTTCTCCGGATATCCATTGGCGGCATAGACAACGAGCGCGGCGGCGTCGTCTCGCCACGACGTTTTTTGTCCCGACAATGTGTTTGTCGCCGCGGCGAAGAGCAAGGGCAGTATGTCGCTTTCCATCCGGCGCATAATGACCTGACATTCCGGATCACCAAATCGCGCGTTGATTTCGACCAGCCGCGGCGCCTCGTTCTCAATCATTAAGCCGAAATACAAAACGCCCTGATAGGGCGTTCCCCGTGAGCGCATTTCATTGACGATAGGGCTAACTATCTCGTTCATGGTCCGCCTACGGACGGTATCGGTGAACACCGGCGTTGGAGAATAGGCGCCCATGCCGCCGGTGTTTGGTCCTTCGTCGCCATCAAAGGCGCGCTTGTGATCCTGTGCGGCAATCAAGGGTGCAATGGACACCCCGTCAGTGACGACAAAAAAGCTCGCTTCTTCGCCGTGCATGAATTCCTCGATGACAATGGTTGCCCCGGCCGCACCAAAGCGCCCCGCCAGCATTTCGTCAATCGCGGCTTCCGCCTCTTGTTTATCCTCGGTGACGACAACGCCCTTGCCGGCGGCGAGCCCGTCAGCCTTGATCACGTAAGGCGGCGTCTGGCGCGCCAGAAACGCCTTCGCCGCGCCGGCTTCAGTGAACTTTCCGTAATCAGCCGTCGGCGCCCCGGCAGCGCCGCAAACGTCCTTCATGAAGCTTTTTGACGATTCGAGTTCGGCCGCCGCCTTATCGGGTCCGAAACAAGCAATGCCGGCGGCGCGGATTTTGTCGCCAAGACCGAGGGCCAACGGGGCTTCCGGCCCCACGACCACGAGGTCTATTGATTTTTCCACGGCAAACTTCGTAATGCCGTCGATATCTGTGTCGCTCAGATCAACGGGCGATCCAAATTGATTGAGGCCCGGGTTGCCAGGAGCAAGATAAAGCTTGGATAATTTGGGACTTTGCGCAATTTTCCAACCGAGCGCATGTTCCCTGCCGCCGCCGCCAATAAGTAGGACTTTCAATTGTATTCGCTCCCGATGAGTTGCCTCGCTAATAAATCTGTATGGCTTGAGGATCAACGCCGCACCGTATGACAGAGAGCGGAAATAATACCAACGCTGGCGGCAAGGCGGCGAAAAAGCGCGGCCGCGCGAAAAGCGTTACCGCGCGCATGGCGGAGCGATTGCGCAAAACCGCGCGGCAGTTCGAGCGCGCTTCCGATCAGTTCCTCGGGAAATATGTCGATCCTATTGCCGGTGACGAAAAACGCCGCCGGACGGTTGCGATATCGACGGCGCTCGCTGTGAACCTGATCGTGTTCACGCTCATGTCGGTGTTTGCGAAGGTCCGGATATTTATTCCGAACGCGCCCAGCGATACGATCAATGTGACGATGGTGGAGATCCCGCGCCTCGACCTGCCTGAGCTGCGTGACCCTGAACTGATCGTTGAACCGGAAATCGAACCGGAGCCAGAGCCCGAACCGGAAATTATTGAGGAACCGACGCCGGAGCCTGAACCTGAGCCGGACCCGATCCCTGAACCGGAACCTGAGCCCGAGCCAGAACCGCCGGTCGAAGAAATCATCGAACCCGAACCCGTCGAGGAAATCATTGAAGTCGCCGAACCCGAGCCGGAACCGGAGCCCGAACCGGAACTCGATTTCGATTTGGGGATGGTGTTTGCGCCGCCGGCGGAAGACCCGGAGCCGTTAATTCCCGACCCGCAACCGGCTGCGGAAGATGATCTGTCACTGCCGGCGCCGATTGACGAAGAACCGGTTGACCAGACGCCTGTCGAAGAAGATCCCGAACCGCTGATCTCAGTGGAGCCGGAACAATCGCAAGAATCCGGCCTCGATGAATTAGAAGGCGCCGATGATCCGGATGAGGACAATGATGAAGACGACCCGCAGGAAGGCGACGACAATGACGAAGCGCCCGCTGCGGCGACACCCATCGCTGAAGCGCCCGCCGAAACCCCGCCGCAAAATGACGACATGTTTGATGTGGAACCGCGTTTTACGAACCGGCGATTTACCTTGCCGCAGGTTGAACTGCCGACGGGTGATCTTCCCGCAGACGCCGGGTCGTCCGGCGTCGTCGCCATCTTCTGTCCCGAAGAATTCGACGATGACGACAAAATTGCCGAATGCGCCGGGCGCCGCGAAATCCGATCAGGGTGGACGCCTGGATCGTCGGGCGAGGACTGGTCGGGCGCGGCGGAATTGTTACAGCGCCAGCGCGCTGCGGGTCAGCGCGGGCCCGATCTCGACAAGATCGTCGGGCCGGTGCGCGCGCGCCAGATCGAGGATCAACAACGCCTTGACGATCTGCGCGATCCGCGTCGCAGCGCCGATGATTTAAACAATATCGGCGCCGGTTCCGACGACAATATATTGACCGGGGTAGAGGGCAACCGCCCGGCGATAGGACCGCAGCCGTTCGAACCTAACTGGACCCTGCGCGAAGACGGCGAGCTAACCCGAAAAGAAATCGAAGAGCTGGAAAAGGCGTTAGAGGAAGCGGAAGCGAGTAATTAGCGGGGGGGGGATGAATTATGACGCGATTACCCGGTGCGCTCAACTGATCGTCGCAACACTTTAATCTTTGTTGGAAAGATGGATTGTGAACATGAAACGCCAGCGGAGAGATTCAATCAATGTGTTGCGATGATCGATTGAACTCACCCTACAAACTGGACTTTAGAAATGTAGAGCCAACTATTCTGTATTGTTTCCGCAATGATGCGTTCTGGGTGGATTAGCGCTCAATCCGGTATTCAATATTTTATATCGCACTCACTGCGTGAAATTTCCCAAGAGAATGCACAATAGAAGACGACATAAATTCAATCCGTGTGGATAATCACGACTAGAGAATAATTTCTTTAAGGCTCACAAGCGCGAACAGGGCTGCGGCAAAAAAGCCTAAATATGGTATAATTATCGGAACCTTGAAGGCGCTTGCAGCTGGGGTTTCACGTTTGATCGCAATTAACGCCGCATTCACGAGAGCAAACAAGCATAGCAATAAGAAAGACGTTGCTTGCGCCAATGTTGCCAGCGGCAGCGCAAGCGCAGCTAGAAAAATCAGTGCAACGACAAAGAGTGTTGCATTCACAGGCGTGCGAGTTCGGGTTGAAACTTCGCCAAACCAGGCTGGCAGCGTTTTCTGTTCTGACATGCCGTAGAGCATGCGCGAAGCCATAATGGTCTGCGCAAGCGCGCCATTGATGATCGCCACCATGGCGATAACGCTCATGGTCTCGCTGGGAAAATCCGTCAGCCGCGAATAGATTAAGGTCATCGGTGAGTCGCTTTCCAGCAACATCGAGATCGGTGTAGTGCGTACAGCGGTCCAAGACACAAAAATGTATATCAGCGTAGTCACGGTCAGAGCTGCGATAATTGACCTTGGCATAACGCGGGTTGGATTTTTGACCTCTTCAGCGATATTCACCATGTCTTCAAAACCAATAAATGCGTAAAAGGCGAGCACGGCGCCTGAAATGATCCCGGCGACAGGCGCGGGGCCGTGCGTGTCAAGTTCCAAAACAGGCACGGCCGGCTGGTTAAAACCTAAAGCAATGATAAGAACCAATGCGCCGGCTTCTAAGATCGTTATCGCAGCGACGGCGGTGAGTGATTCTGCGACGCCCCAGACCGCAATTGCGCCGACGGCAATAGAAAGCGCCAGGAATCCCGTCCAATCAGGGAATTCGACGAAGTCTCCGGCGTAACCGACAAAGCCGCGAAACAACACGCCGGATGAAATGACGCCTGCCGCGATAATCAACAGACCGGCAATGAGCGAAAGCCGTCGACTTCGAAATCCCTCCAACACATAAGCAGCCGGGCCCGCCGATTTCGGAAGTCGTGATGAAAGCTCCGCGAAACTTGCCGCGGTCAATCCCGCTATGATTGACGCAAGACCAAATGCCGCTGGCGCATAAAAGCCAGCCGCGCCGGCAACCTCTCCAATAAGGGCGAAGATGCCGGCGCCAAGCATGGTGCCAAGACCGTATAACACAAGTAACGGCCCCGAAATAACGCGGCGAAGTTTTGCCTCGCCGCCATTTTTGTTCATCCGTTCAGACACTGCTTTCTCATTACCGAAAATAGCCGGTATTTCTCCATGGCAGACTCTAACATCCAGATTTCTAGGTGCTCAAACGCGCGAATTCGCGAAGCTAAAACTTTGATGGCCTGTCCGAGTAGTTCCTATAGTCTAATATGACGAAGCGTAGGGGAGCGGAGGATTCTATGTCAGGCATAACTTTCTGGATGGTTCAGATCCCCGGCTGGATACTCTTTCTCTATTTGTTGTTCGCTCAATGCATGACGTGCTTCCCAAACCAGAGCGCCGCCTTAGAATTTAAGTTGAGTTCGCAAAGTTCGAATTTTCTAAATGAACTCACAGCCGGTCATTCCCGCTAAGGCGGAAATCCAAACCAAAGATGCGGCGTGACCCCACTTACAAATCCGTTAGCGTCGGGTAATCCTTTTTACCGCCGAGCCAGGCGTCCTTGAACAAGCCCTTCGCGTATTTGGCGCCATTCTTGTCGCCTTGCGCTTTGTAGACCTCATGCAGTCCATGAAGGACAAAGGCGTTGTTGGGCGACTTCGTGAGCGACTCCAGAAACAAGGCTTCGGCGCGTTCAGTCTTGCCCGCTTTGAGCAACATTGCCGCCAGGGTTTGCTTCGCCGGATAGTACCAATAGGGCGGCTCGGTGTAGGCGATGGCGTCCTGCAGCGCGACCGCTTCCTCCATGGCCTCAACGGCAGTGTCATAGGCGCCGTCATGGGCTGCGGCGCGCGCGATGATCGTCAGCCGCGCGATATTCAAAATGTCGAGGGCAGGGACGCCGCCGTCGGTCAGGGCGCTCATGTCATATTCGGCGATCACCTTGCTGATGGCTTCGACTTCCGCGTTGGCGGCGTCGATGTCGCCGGTTTTTACATAGGCGTCGCCGCGCATGTAATGCCAGACGCCGTGCAAGAACGGCATGGCGTCGCCGGGATCCTCGTCGGTCAAGTTCGCCGCCGGGTCGCCGAATTGGACTTTGGCGTAATAGGGCGCCGCCTTGATGGGCTGCACCCAGGGCGCAGCCGCCGCCATATCGATGGGCAGTTTTTCATCGAGCAGCTGCGCCATTTTTAATGCGGTTTCCTTGTCGCCGGCCATCTGCGCCGATGTCATGGCAAAGTGAATGTTGTGCGTAAAATATCCGTACTCGTACAAAATGCTGGCGTCAGCGGCGTTGAGATATTCCTGGTCGACTTCTACCGCTTTGACATTGTGATCGAGCGACTGCTTGAACCGGCCGATGCGATAATAGGTGTGGGACGGCATGTGAATGAGATGCCCGAGGCCAGGCGTCAGACCTGCGAGGCGATCGGCATGATCGGCCGCGCGATAGGGGTCCTTCGATGCTTCTGTTATGTGAATGTACAGGTGAATTGCCGCTGTGTGCTCCGGATTGCGCGCGAGAATGCCTTCGATGAGCGAAATCGTTCTGGCTGTCCGCCCTTTCGGATCGCGTCCGCCATTCTCCCAATAGTCCCATGCTTGCGTGTCCATGTTGGCTTCCGCCGCGAGCGCCGCGATAAAATTATCGTCCGGATATTTCAGCGCGACTTCATCCATGGCGTCCGCAAATGCATTGTCGAGCTTCGACCGGTCGGCGAGCGGCGCGGCTTCGTATCGATAGCCGAGGGCGTTGATCAGATGGCGTTCTTTTTCAGATGCGCCGTCGCGGAGTGCGAGTGCTTTGTTGACCGCCTCGTAAGCGGGCGCGACCGCCTCATCGAACATCGGCGCGTTGATGTTGGGTCCAAGCGAAAACGCCTCGCCCCAAAAACACATGGCGCAGTCCGGATCGATCGATTGCGCCCGGCGGAACGCTTTGACCGCTTCTTCATGGTTAAAGTTGTAAGCGAACGCGAGGCCCTGATTGAACCAGTTTTGTGCGTCCAGATCGTCGGTGGAAATTTCGTAAGAGATTTTTCCAAGCTCAGGCCAAAGGATGTTTTCCTTAGCCGCGCCAACATCGGTTGTCTCCGCAAAGGCTCTCGCAGCGCGAACAAAAAACGCGCGCCGTTCTGCAAGCCCGTCTGTCGACTCGCCGCATATCGACCGGATCATCGCCAGCGGATGGATGAATGGATTGCCGGCAGTGTCTTCCGATAGTTGTGGCGCAACGGAAATCGATAGTCCCGCCAGCGCTGCGGCGCTAATTGACGCGCTCAGAAGCAATTTTGTTTTGGTCATTTCTCTCTCCCTGAAAAAAGTATTCATCTGCGAGGAATGCCAAAAACGCCACCCTGGAAACCCGCACCTGGCGGATTATTTACTGCAGACCAACGCAGTTGGCCACCGCGCTTAGTTGAATTCTGCGGGCGAAATCCATAGGAACTGTAATTCGTTGCAGTGCAAAATCGGCGAAGACACGATGCCAGAAAAATCCATCGGGAATTTGAACGAATATTCCGTCACGGAAATCTCGACGGCCGTCAAAAAATCGATCGAAGAAAATTTTGGTTTGGTGCGCGTGCGCGGCGAGTTAGGCCGGATATCGCGTCCGGCGTCAGGCCATGTTTATGTAGATCTGAAAGACGAAAGGTCCGTACTTGCCGGCGTGATGTGGAAAGGCGTTGCGTCGCGACTATCCATTCAACCGGAGCAAGGGATGGAAGTCATTGCTACCGGGCGCATGACGACTTTTGCCGGGCAATCGAAATATCAACTTGTCATTGATTCCATGGAACCTGCCGGTGTTGGCGCGCTGATGGCGTTGTTGGAAGAGCGAAAGAAAAAGCTGAGCGCCGAAGGATTATTCGCGGAAGACAGAAAAAAATCGCTTCCCTATCTACCTGCCGTAATCGGTGTAGTGACCTCACCGTCGGGAGCCGTAATCCGGGACATCATGCATCGGTTGAGAGATCGCTTCCCAATTCATGTTTTAGTTTGGCCGACGGCGGTTCAAGGCCAAGGCGCCGCTGAAAAAATCGCAGGCGCAATCAACGGATTTAATGCGATCGGTGAGGGTGATCATGTTTCGCGCCCCGACGTGATCATTGTGGCGCGAGGCGGCGGTTCACTAGAAGACCTTTGGTGCTTCAATGAAGAGATTGTTGTGAGGGCTGCGGCTGAAAGCGTAATTCCAATCATTTCCGGCGTCGGCCACGAAACGGATACGACCTTGATTGACTACGCCGCTGACAGGCGCGCGCCAACGCCAACCGCGGCGGCAGAGTTGGCTGTTCCAGTGCGCAGCGAAATTCTCGCAGAAATACGAAACAAGGAACGACGCCTCATCAATCAAATTTTGAGAATCCGAGAAGCGAAAACGGCGCTTCTTTCATCTGCCGCGCGCGCTTTGGGCCGACCTGATGATATTTTGGGCGCAGCGTCACAAAATCTCGATCGGTTAACAGAAGAATTGCGAAACCGGATGAGCAACATCGTGAATGGCGCGGCCCTCACGGCTGCGCGCGCGAGCGCTCGGTTGGCGCCGAATACATTGCTTTCACTAATTGAACGGAACCAACATGCGGTTGGATTGGCGTTCACGAAAATCAGCACGCGCGTTCAAAATGATAACCAGACATTCGAGAAAAGAATCGATTCAATTGGTCGCGTGTTACGAGCTGTTTCGTATGAAAATGTTTTAGCAAGAGGATTTGCGCTGGTGCGAAACTCGCAAGGCCAGATTGTCAGGGGGCTATCGAAAGCGCCGAATTCGGGCCCTGGCGAAATTCAATATCTGGACGGGGTTCAGCCGATTTCATTTGGCGAAAAACCCGGTGGGAAAAGCTCGAAAAAGTCAGCGCCTGCGCCCAAGGCGCGCCAGGGCGGTCTGTTTGATTGAATGATAATATATTCCAATTATTATAAGCGTTGAGGAATCTCGGAATGAACCCATTTGACGCAAATACAGCCGCCGGAGAAGCCGTTCTGCAATATGGCGATGGAGAATATTCTGTCATAAAGCCCGGCGATTTTGTGACTTGCGCAGTAACAGGCAAAAAGATTCCCATCGAAAAATTGAAATACTGGAATGTAGACAAGCAAGAAGCCTATGTTGACGCTAATGCGTCGATGATTGGTTTCGGTCTAACGGAGTAAGCACATGCGTGAAATATTGTTTGGACTTTGTATCGCAATCGCAGCATGTGCGCCGGCAATGAGCGGCGAAGAACTCGTTGGAACGAAAGCGGTCGATCGCCCGCTGGCGCCAAGCGCCGAACTCCAAGACGAAAAGGCGATAAATACAAACGAACCTGAATCAAAGGATCTGGCGCGACAAGCCGATTACGCCGAAGCAATGCGGAATGCGGCTGAGTTGCAACGCGTATTCGATGACAAACCGGTGCAATTTTCACTTGAGGGAAATTATGTGCAAGGCGGCGTCGTTGTTGGTCAAACATCTCCTGTCGCAACCGTTCGGTTAGATGGCGACGAGGTAATGGTTGGCGCAGATGGAAAGTTTATCATCGGATTTGGGCGCGACAGCGCCCTGACGGCGCTGCTCGTTGTGACGCAAGTCGATGGCGCCGTTGAACGCACGACATTGGAGATAGCTGATCGCGAGTTTCCGGTTCAGCGAATTGATGGGCTCGATCAATCCAAGGTTTCTGGATTCACGGAAGAGCAACTTGCGAAAATCGCAATAGATTCTGAGAAGAAAAAGGCGGCTCGACAAAACACGCAAGCAAACGCTGATTGGGCGAGCGGTTTTATGTGGCCCGTAAAGGGCCGAATTAGCGGCGTATTTGGATCGCAGCGCATCTTAAATGGAGAGCCGAAACGGCCGCATTCGGGCATGGATATCGCTGCCGCAACGGGCGCCCCGATTTTCGCGCCTGCGTCAGGCACTGTGCGGCTCGCTGAAGCGGGCATGTATTTCGAGGGCGGGTTGGTTCTTCTGGATCATGGGCATTGGCTCGAAAGCGCATTTTTGCACATGTCCCGCATCGATGTTGACGCCGGTCAATATGTTGAAAAAGGCGACGTTATCGGGGCCGTTGGGGCGACAGGCCGGGTTACAGGCCCGCACCTTCACTGGAGCGTCAAATGGGCTGGTCGCCTGGTCGATCCGCAATTATTGGTGCCGGCGGAAGAAAACGTGGTCAATTAGCGGAAATCTAGATCGTTTACGTTTTTGTAATTGACAATCATTATTAACTGGATCAATGTTTTGAGCATCAGCGGCTTATCCGCCTCTGGACGAGAATTTGGTCGGAATATGTACGTTTGTATCTGCAACGCATTACGAGACAAGGAATTGGCTGAGGCCGCGTCTGGCGACCAGATTTCGGTGCATGACGTATTTCGGAAGTGCGGAACGCGACCAAAATGCGGGAAATGCGTCCCGGATGTTGCCGAACTGATTGAGCAAAATCGCAACGCGAGTTCGAACCTGTCAGCCATCGCCGCCGAATAGGGTTTTGCGCCGCTGATTCGCAAATAATAGTTGATCGCAAAAATATATTCGCAAGTGCGACGCGCTCGCACGGATTTTCATTGGGTTCAGTAGCGCGCACATTTATGTTCCAGTGAATATCAATGAACGGAGTATTGCTGTGAAAGGCGACGAAAAAGTCATTCAATATCTTAACAAGGCGCTGAAACTCGAACTGACCACAGTCAATCAGTATTTTTTACACGCGCGTATGTTCAAGGATTGGGGTTTCGAAAAGATTGCAAAAATTGAATACGAGGAATCAATCGACGAGATGAAACATGCGGACGAGTTAATCGAGCGCATTCTCTATTTGGAAGGCCTGCCGAACCTTCAGGATCTCGACAAGTTATATATCGGTGAAACATTGAAGGAGTGTCTGGAAGCTGACCTGAAGGCGGAGCAGCGCGCGCACCCGCTATATGGCGAAGCCATTGCATACTGCGAAGAAGTCAAAGACTACGGCAGCCGGGAAATTCTCGTGCGAATACTTGAGTCCGAAGAGGAACATATCGACTATCTGGAAACGCAGTTGGATTTGATCGCCAAAGTGGGCGAAGAACGCTTCATGCAGTCCCAGATGAAAGCGACCGATGCCTAACTGGCGGTTCATTTTAGCGGCGATACTTTTTGCTGGTGTCCTTGCCTGTGCTTCGCCGGACGCCATCGAGGATGGCGCCCCAGCGATTGGAGAACTGGGCGGCATGTGTGGCGGAATTGCCGGGTTTCAGTGCAATGACGCCAGCGCATATTGCAAATCGGAACCGGGCATTTGCACAGAACAAGTTGATTATTCGGGCATTTGTTCAAAAAAACCGGAAGCGTGTACGATGCAATATGATCCCGTATGCGGCTGCGACGGCAAAACTTATGGCAACGCGTGCTCGGCTGCAGGAAGCGGTGTCTCGGTGGCATATAAAGGCACATGCACCGAATAGGGCTAGGAACTGCTCAGTCAGAAATAGTCCGGGTTTGACCGGGATCGGTAAACAGATCGCCGCCATATTCTGCGCGCCACTTATCGCCATTGCCCGCTGCGCGTGCCGGAACGTGAATTCCAATCACATTGCCGGCAGAAATAATATCGCGCAGAATCAATTGGCCGGATGGGTCTGACAGGAACCAATATGGTGGAAACGCAGCGTGTGTCGCCCGCGCTTTAAAATAGGCGAGGTGGCGTGAAAAATTTGAAACAGCCGTATCGGCGTCGCCGAAATGCATAACGGTCTTTTCATTTCCCATGGTTACCCGCCACGAATAATTTTGGATATGCGGCCGGTTGCCGGAATGTGGAATTGCGACTGCTTCGATGATCAAATTATTGATTTCAGCCCTAACTTCATCGTCTTCGGGGGCAATCGCAAACGTGCGTAATTGCTTCATAACTTCGTCATTGGCGGCGATGCCGGATTCAAGCATAACCTCACGCACTTGTTCCGGACCGAACAACGCAACCGATGGATTATTGCGTAAGAATTCTATGGTTGGTTTCGGTGAAAAATGATCGCCGTGAACATGCGAGACAAATACTGCGACGACGTTGTTGAACGGTGGCTCACCATTTTGAATACTTTGCTGCAGCTCAGAATCCGGCACCGCATACTGGCCATAACTTTGCTCAAAAAAAGCGTCAAATATTATGGTTTGTTCGTCGTGGGAAATCGCAACGCCCTCATTGGCGATGTATCGCGCCGTTGCATCATGGGCGAGTGACGGCGCAGCAACCAACGCGATTGCCGAGAGCGCCATGGGCGATATCAATGCTTTAAGATCAATTGGGATCATCGTTCTTCACCGCCTTTTGTATTCTGGGAATGGTCACGCCGGAACTCGCTTTTTCGCGAAGACCGCGCTTGTTTACTTTAAAAATAGCGGCAGGTCGCCCTGTTGCATGGCGGATCGCTTCGTCGGTTCGCTCGACAAATCCGCTATTTTCTATCGACCGGCGAAAATTTTGCTTGTGAAATCGAAAGCCGACAATTGCTTCGGTCATTGATTGCAATTGCAGCAACGTGAATGAATCTGGCGCCATCTCGAACAAGACCGGCCGGTAGCGTAATTTGCCGCGCAATCGCCCGATCGCAGTCGCCAAAATTCGCCGGTGGTCGGAAATCATCGGCCGGCTCAATTGCAAGACATCATTAAGATTGGAAAATTTGTTCGGATCGTTGCGATAAGCTTCCGAAACCAGGCGCGCTTCATACATCAATTCGTATCTATCAAGCGATAGCGCTTCTTCCCACTCGTATTCCTCAAGCCCGAACGCGACGCAAATACGCTGGCGTCTGTTTGTCCGCTGCATTTCCGTTCCCGATTGATCCGCCCAATCGATGAGCGCCGGGATAATTCTATCATTGAGTATCTTCGATGACCCTGCGCGAAGATCCTCCCATGGAAAAAGCGTATACCAGTTTATCCACCGCGCTTTTGACGACTGAACTGGCGCAGGGCTCGGCGCAAGTGCAAGGTAACCAACGGATATGTGCCGGCGTGTCGTAGATTCGTCGTCACGATCTTTGTCGCCAAACGTGTAAAGTTGCTCGATATGGCCAAGCGAGACTTCGGTCTGTCGCTCTACCCATTCCCGGACTCCAATTTCAAAAGTTCGGTGTCGTTCGGGATCGAAGGGGCCGGATGGCAATCCGGTTTCAGTATTGTCTTGCTGTAGACATAAAACGCACGGATCATCTGCTGACATCGCAAACAAAACCGCATTCAGAGAAATCGCGACTTCAGTGGTTGTCTCTCGCATTTCCGATTTATTCATCACGCCATGTTTATGAATCGATTAGGCGTTGACTTGCAAGGCTACGGCTTCGTCCACAGCCCCTGCGCTGCAGGGTGTCAAATCCAGGACCGCTTCAACCATTCGATCCGAACGCTCAAGGAGTTTGTCTGCGGCGGCGACCATCATGATGTTTGGGTCGGCGTGGGGCGCCGCATCGCGTATCCGCTGGATGAGCTGCTTTTCACAAGAATCGTTTTTAACCGCGCATAGAAAAATATAGGCGGCCGCGATCGATCGCGAAACGCCTTCATGGCAATGTATCAGGATAGGTGCGCTTGCATTTTTGCCATACTCGCCAGCGCGAGCGACTTCGACGATAGATCGAACGGCTTTCTCGACCTTCTCATCAAAATTTCGGGCGCTACAGTCGAGTGTCAACTGCAGAAATTTATCTGGCCGAAAACGGTCAAAGTGTTCTCTCTCGAATTCATTTTCGTCAACCAGTGATATTACAAAACCCGGATCATAGCGCTCCAAGGCGCTTTTTGTGTGCTGTGCTGAACTTACAATGATCATAGACATTTCGCGGTAATCCCCGCGTCCGGAATACTCTTCAAGGCGCTCTAGTTCTGGTGACTGCCATGCTTAAAAGCAAGGCAGTTCACATGCAGTTGATGCTCAAAATGCGTCAATCGCTCAGTATTTTGTAGAGGGCTGAAAATCGGTTGAGGAAGTGTTTTTGCGACTGGATCGCCGTCAAGACCTGAATCTCGAATGGTTCAACGCCGCGCGGCGCACCAAATATCTTGCGGGCCTCGGTAGATTCAAATCCCGCGATTTGCGTTGCCTCGAAAAATGCGCAGGCGCGATCGGCTCGCTTGATCGTTTTCTCGACGGCTTCGGGCAGTTCCGCCGGAAGCGAGAACCGCAAGTGAATCGCTTCCTGAAGCCGCTTTTCAATGACTTTGTATTGACCGCCGAGTTGCGCTTTGAAGGGCGAGATCATGTCGCCAATAACAAATTCCGGCGCGTCATGCAGCAAAGCCGCGAGGCGCCATTTCGATGGCCAGCCCGGTTTAAAAACGCTGCAGAGCTCTTCGACGATGATGGAGTGTTGCGCGACATTGAAGGGAAGCGGACCGACCGTCTGTCCGTTCCAGCGTGCGACGCGGGCGAGGCCATGGGCGATGTCGTCAATCTCAATGTCGATCGGCGACGGATCGAGAAGATCAAGGCGCCGCCCTGACAACATTCGCTGCCAGGCGCGCGGCGGCGGAGACTGTTTGGCGGCTGGTATTTTCGGCATATGAAAGCGATCCATTCACGCGGAGACGCCGCTTAGCAGACGCAAAGTTTGCCTGCAAGGAGCCTATGTAACACGCCGCTAACAAGCGATGAGAGGTTGAAAATTTGCGACGGGTTGGCTTGCGGCGGAGACGCGATTCCGGGATTATCGTCATCAGTAAAGAGTTCGAATATGAACCGAAAACAAAGAAAAGGATGAATGGCGAAGCTGTTCAATAAGGGGTTTCAACATGGCGAATGCTGATTATCACGAAACACGTAGTTCTGGCGCAGCGTGGCTTTATGCGCCGATTGTATTGATCTTGTTCCTGGGCGGCGCGCTTTCTGTCGCTGCCTATGCTTATGGCGATCCGCAACTGACAATGATGGAATCGCTGGCGGCTGGCTTTGGCGGATTGGCGGCGTTAATCGTCGGGTTGTTCGCAGCGGCCTTCGGCATCGTTGTCGGATTGCTCGGCGCCTTGCTCGGCATTGTCGCAGCGGGCGGCGCAGTGGCGATGACATTGTTCATTGTCGGCTCGCCTATTATTGCGATCATCCTGATCGTGATGTTGATGCGCCGGTCAAAGTCTGACTGCCCCGATCCAGGCGCTCACGAAATCACTGAATAAAGATTATACGGGGCGCATCCGAAAAAACATCCGCGTACTGATTGATTATCAGTGCGCGGATTTTTTTAATTATCCGGATTTTCTTCTTTTTTCTCTTCATTTTTTTTAATGGCGCCGAAGAGCGCATTGATTGCTGTGTTGGCGATCTCTTCTTCGGCGGATGCCTCCTGATTGGCGCCGCCGGCGCCGTCATCATTTTTCGGTTTGCCGAACAAGCCTTCGATTGCTTTCAAGGCTTCGCCCTCTGGCGATGTTTCTTGTTCTTCGTCTTCGGCGCCGTCAGCAGGTTCGCTTTCATCGCGGTTGCCGCCAAGACCGCCAATGATCCCGCGCAAAGTCTCCTGCGGATTGCCGGTCAATAGCGCTTCTGGATCAATACCGACGGTCGGTTTGGAAAATGTCCCGCCGACGCGGACTGGTGCGCTGATCTGGCGCGCATTCTCGCCGCCGGTGCTGGCGACCGGGTTTAATCGCAGGTCAATCGCCTGGCGCGGCAAATCGATATTGCCGTTCCCGGTCATATTCAGGAACTGGTTGCTCAAACGAATGGTCGGCGCATTGAGCAATCCATCGGTTATCGTGAAATTCGACAGGAATTCTGAGAAATCTGTTTGTTCATCAGGCCCGCGCGCCGTTGTCACCGCATTGGCGAGCGCCGCCGGATTGAAGCCTTCCTGAAAGGCGCCGACAGCGCGCACCATCTTGACCATGTTGACGCCTTTCAGGGCGCCGTCCGCCAGATCAAAACCGCCATTGCCGTCGAGCGACGACATGATGGCGGCCTGGCTCGCGCCGGATGCCGAGAAATCGAATTGCAACGACCCGAGCCCTAGAATATTGTCATGCTTCAACAAATCGAGCGACAACGGCTGCGCGTTCACTGCGCCCATATCGAGATTGCCGGAGAAAGACGGCGTTTGCCCCCGCGCATTCACAACCAGCCGGCCAGAGCCTTGCCCGCCATACATGGCGAGTTCCGGAACATCCGCCGTCAGCCGTCCATTGTCGATACGCATGATGACGCGCGACTCACCGATCTCCAGATCGTTGAAGTAGATCGCGTTGGTTGAGATATCGAACTCCGCATCAACATTGCGCAGGCTCGTAAAATTCATTGGCGTTGTTGACCATTCAGGAAATCCCTGCCGGCCTTCAACAGGCGGCGGCATATAGGGCCGCAAATCCAGTTTATCCGTAGACAGAACACCAGAGGCTTTAGGTCTGGCGCCAGTCCAATCGAGATTGAATACGCCCTCAGCCTCGATTTCATCAAACCCGATATCGGCATTGGAAAGCCGCAAACCGGCATCGTTGCCGTCTACATTCCCTGAAAAGGAAAGTTGGTCAAAACCCGGCGCATCAGAAAACGTAACCCCAACCAAATTTGCGAATGCGGTGAGGTTCGGCGCGTTGAATTTGATTGGGCCTGAATAGGTCGGCGCATCTTTGAAATTGACTGACAAATCGCCGCTGGCCTCTGTCTCGCCGACCTGAACATCATATTTCAAATTCGCAACTTCACCGTTCGAAATTTGCTCAAAGCTCGTCAGCACAAGATCAAGGGTCGCTGGTGAGCCTTGAAAATTCATCGTGCCGTCTAATTCAAACGGCTCCGTCAGGCTGTTGAGAATCATTGCGACGTTGATCTCGTCAAAGCTGTAAGTTGTGTCGGCTGCGAGATCGCGAAAGGACGCCTTGCCGTCAACAATGCGAACATCGCCGAGACTAATGTCGCGAAACGCCGGCGCTGAATTTCCCGTTTCGGCTGGCGCACCTGCGCGCGACAAATTCCAGTTGGCGGCGCCATCGTTCTTGCGGACAAAGTTAAATTCCGGATTGCTCAAGACAAACCGGTCGACCTCGACTGAGCGCGTCATAATAAACGGAATGACGCCGAAGCCGATATCAGCTTCGTTGACCGTGACCAGGGTGTCGCCGTCAAAGCCCTCTGCATTGGCAATCGTCAGATCATTGACGCGGAACGCCGTGCGCGGCAGCAGCCTGAAGGAAATATCGTCTCCAATCGTAACGTCGCGCCCAACGGCCTCGCTCGCGCGCGCCTCAATTTGATCCTTGAAGGACGCCACCGGAATTACGCCCGGGATAAAAACGACCACGGCGATTAAAACCGCGATCAAGGCGATGAGATAAAACAATATGCGACCCATGGGATGTCGATCCTCAAATTTCTGCGCGCGTTACAGTTGCGCCCATCCGGCGAACAATCAGATTTCGCCGATAAAATAAACATTGCGAGCCGCCTTGGCGAGGCGCATGTGCCGGTGCGGCGCCATGATGACGCAATATTGAGACGCTGGGCGAATTCAGGGCGAGCGCAGAAGGCCTTGAATTCGCGCGGAAAATCGCTGGGCCCGTCGCAAAGGCGTTGTTCGCGGGCAAAATAACGTCTCGACTGGGCAAATCTTTTTACCAGGCTCCGCGCGAGCTGCAGCTCCGTTCGGTCCGGATTGGCGCCGCCAAATAGGCCGGGAAGGGGCGAGCGGGCGTAGGGGACGATCCGGAAATATTGATTACCGCCTTTTCGATTTGTTCCGTGTAGCTCCTTTCGTTGGAATATTTTCGCTGCGGGCCTTGCAGCAATGAAAGAGATTTCTATTGGCAAAACTGACGATGAGGATAAGGGGGGCTGTCAAAAAGCGATCATTTTCCGGTAATTTCCAAAATGGCATAATCGTTGAGTTTCATCTCACGCAGCGCGCGATTTCAGGCGGCATTTTCCCGCCCCCGGCGAGTGATGCTGCGCGCAGCGTGACAAGTTGGCGGGAGGGGATTCACTTTCCTCGCGCTTCCCCATGGCCCGACCATGCGGTCGAACTCCCGAAAACTCTTACTGGAATGATGATGAGGGAGATGGACGCCACGGTCGGGCCGTGGCAGGGCAATTACATTTTCTAAGCGGCGCCGGCCCCTCCACCGACCTACCCGGCGAAGGCCGGGATCCAGTTCAAACAAAATAAAGTCGGACTTTGCCCGATAATTTTCGAACAAATTGAATTCTCGCTTTCGCGGGAATGATCGGGGAATTGGGGTATCCACCGACGAATCGCGGTCGCCTGGTCCAAAATTATGATGATTTAAAGGGTCGCCGCCGTTCTATTTAGGCGTGACTAATGAAATACAAAACTAGAACAAATCTTATTACCGTAATAAAAACAGATCACTATATGGTATTGCCAAATAAGAACAAAAAGCGTACAAAGACGCCTCATTGACAGGGCGGTTCTTGTTAAGGCAACGGAGGCGGCGACATGGCCAAAGCGGGCTTGAGACTGGTGGAGACGGGCAACGTGGACAAATCAAAAGCGCTGGAAGCAGCGATTTCGCAGATCGACAAAGCTTTCGGCAAGGGCTCGCTCATGCGTCTCGGCGACCGCGAGGTGGTCGATATGGAGGCGATCTCGACCGGCTCTCTGGGGCTCGATATTGCCCTTGGCATTGGCGGCTTGCCCAAAGGCCGTGTTGTTGAGATCTATGGGCCGGAAAGCTCCGGCAAGACCACGCTGGCGCTTCACGTGGCCGCGGAAACGCAAAAATTTGGCGGGACAGCAGCGTTTGTCGATGCGGAGCACGCGCTTGATCCGATTTACGCGCAAAAGCTTGGCGTCAATCTTGATGATCTTCTGATCTCGCAGCCGGACACCGGCGAGCAGGCGCTGGAAATTGCCGATACTCTGGTGCGCTCGGGCGCGGTTGATATCCTCGTGATCGATTCTGTTGCGGCGCTGACGCCGCGCGCTGAACTCGAAGGCGAGATGGGCGATTCATTGCCGGGGCTTCAGGCGCGGCTGATGAGCCAGGCGCTTCGTAAGCTGACCGGCTCCATTTCAAAATCAAACACGCTGGTCATTTTCATCAATCAGATCCGTATGAAGATCGGCGTCATGTTCGGCTCTCCCGAAACGACGACGGGCGGCAATGCGTTGAAATTCTATTCATCGGTGCGTCTTGATATTCGCCGCATCGGCGCGATCAAAAACCGCGATGACGTTGTCGGCAATCACACACGCGTCAAGGTCGTCAAAAACAAAGTCGCGCCGCCGTTTAAACAGGTCGAGTTCGACATCATGTATGGCGAGGGCATCTCCAAGATGGGCGAGCTTATTGATCTCGGGGTCAAAGCTGAAGTTGTGGAAAAAGCCGGCTCATGGTTTTCCTACAAGTCCGAACGCATCGGGCAGGGGCGCGAAAACGCCAAGCAGTTCTTGAAAGACAATCCCGATATGGCGAATGATATTGAACGCGCCATTCGTGAGAATGCCGGGCTCGTCGCCGAAGAAATGCTGACGGGCGAAACTGCTGGCGATGATGATGACGAGGTCGCGGCGGAAGCTTCTTAAGGAATGAGCAGCGCACTTTTGCGTCCCGGCGGTTACGCATAAGCGCTATATCAAAATATCATAAGCGGGCGCTGGCCGAACAACTTGTCGGCGCCCGCCTTTTTGCGTCAAAATTTGCGATGACCAAACACAAAAAAAGGAAACCCAACTGATGCTCGGATATATTACCCTCGGCACCAACGACATTGAGAAATCCTCTAAGTTCTACGACGAATTGCTCGGTGAGATTGGCGCCAAACGCTTTATGGAATCCGATAGCTTTGTCGCCTGGGCCAATGACCCGACGAAATGCGGGCTCTCGGTGATCAAACCGAATGACGGCAATCCTGCGACCGTTGGCAACGGGGTCATGGCGGCGATCGCCTGCGACAAGCCGGAAACCGTCGATCGGCTCTATAAAAAAGCGATGGAGCTCGGCGCCAAAGACGAAGGGCCCGCCGGCCCGCGCGGCGATAGCTTCTACGCTGGTTATTTCCGCGACCCGGACGGGAACAAGCTCAATTTCTTCTGCATGACCTAAAGGCGCAGGTCGCAAACGTCCTTTTGGCTAGACTGGTCGGCTTGAGACGCGTTAAACAGTTTGTCCGCGCGGGGGCATTAAGGTCTTGCCCCCGTGTGGCTTTTTTCGTTTTGCGCTGGCCAGATCGCCGGCGCCTCAAGCCCGGGCGAGCGCCAGAAAAACCATGACTTCCCTAAAGGACATCCGCGCACAATTTCTCGATTTCTTCGAAAAGCGCGGCCATTCGATCCAGCCGTCAGCGCCGCTCGTTCCGCAAAACGATCCGACGCTGATGTTCGTCAATGCCGGCATGGTGCCGTTCAAAAATATTTTTACCGGCGCCGAGACACGCGATTACAAGCGCGCCGCGACGTCGCAAAAATGCGTTCGCGCCGGCGGCAAGCACAATGATCTCGATAATGTCGGCTACACTGCGCGGCATCACACGTTTTTCGAGATGCTCGGCAACTTTTCTTTTGGCGACTATTTCAAGGAGGGGGCGATCGACGCGGCCTGGACGCTAGTCCACAAAGATTTCGGCCTCGCTGCAGACCGCCTGACTGTCACTGTCTATCACACTGACGATGAAGCGTTTGATCTGTGGCGCAAGATTTCCGGATTGCCCGAAGCCCGTATCATCCGCATTCCGACCCATGATAATTTTTGGGCCATGGGCGACACCGGTCCGTGCGGCCCATGCTCTGAAATTTTCTACGATCATGGCGATCATATTCCGGGCGGTCCGCCGGGTTCTCCTGACGAGGATGGCGATCGCTTTGTGGAGATCTGGAACCTCGTCTTCATGCAATTTGAAAAGCATGGCGATGGGGCACAAGTTGATTTGCCCAAGCCGTCCATCGATACGGGCATGGGACTGGAGCGTATTGCCGCCGTCCTGCAAGGCGTTCACGACAATTACGACATCGATTTATTCAAGACACTGATCAATGCGTCGGTGGAACTGACCGGCCGCAAAGCCGAAGGCGAGGACGCCCCGGCGCACCGCGTGATTGCGGATCATCTGCGTGCGACAGGTTTCCTGATCGCTGACGGCGTCGCGCCGTCGAATGAAGGGCGCGGTTATGTCCTGCGGCGGATCATGCGGCGCGCCATGCGTTACGCCCACGGGCTTGGCGCCCGCGAGCCATTGCTCGCCCTCTTGGCGCCGGTCTTGGTCCGCGAGATGGGCGGCGCCTTTCCGGAGCTATCGCGCGCCGAAGCGCTGATCACCGAAACGCTTCGCGCCGAGGAAGAAAAATTTAAGTCGCTCCTCGATCGCGGGCTTCGTTTGCTCGATGATGAAGTCGGGGGGCTGAGCGAGGGAGAAGCTTTGCCCGGCGAGGCGGCGTTTAAACTTTACGACACATATGGTTTCCCCCTCGATTTAACGCAGGATGCGCTGCGCCGACAGGGCCGCGACGTCGACACCGCCGGATTTGATGCGGCAATGGATGCGCAACGCGCCGCCGCTCGCGCCGCTTGGGCGGGGTCGGGCGACGAAGCGGATGAAAGCGTGTGGTTCGATTTGCGCAGTGAACACGGCGCGTCAGAGTTTCTCGGGTACATCCATGATGACGCCGAAGCGGTCGTTCAGGCGATTGTCAAAGACGGCGCCCCTGTCGCGGAGGCAAATGCCGGTGACGAGGTGCAACTCGTCTTCAACCAGACGCCGTTTTACGCCGAGGCCGGCGGCCAGATCGGCGACGCCGGTCGCATTGCGACGGATAGTGGCGCGGAGATTGTTATTTCCGACGTTAAAAAACGCGCTGGCGTATTATTCGTCCATATCGGCAAAATCGAGAAGGGCGCCATTGGAGCGGGCGACGCTGCGCATTTAATGATTGATGTTGAGCGCCGTTCGCGCATCCGGTCCAACCACTCGGTAACGCATATTATGCACGCCGCGCTGCGCGAAGTGCTCGGCAAGCATGTCACCCAGAAAGGCTCGCTCGTAGCACCGGACCGTATGCGTTTTGATTTCTCTCATCCAAAAACACTGACTGACGACGAGACCGCCGAGATCGAACGCCGCGTTAACGCAGTTATCCGGCAAAACACGCATGTTGAAACCCGCATCATGCCCTATGATGACGCGGTTGAGGCGGGCGCCATCGCGCTCTTTGGCGAAAAATATGACGAGGACGTCCGGGTGCTGACTATGGGCGAGGCGCTGGATGGTTCAGGCAAACCTTATTCCGTTGAGCTTTGCGGCGGCACCCATGTCTCTCGCACAGGTGATATTGCGTTGTTCAAAATCACCGGCGAAAGTGCAGTTGCTGCGGGCGTACGCCGCGTCGAATGTCAGACCGGCGAGGCGGCGCGTCTCTATCTCGAAGAGCATGGCGCTATCGCTGCGGCGGCGGCGCAAAGCCTGAAATCTACACCGGCTGAATTGACCTCGCGGATCGAAGCGCTGGTCGCCGAGCGCAAAAAATTGGAACGCGAATTGTCGGATGCAAAGCGAGCGCTTGTGACGGGCGGGGGCGGCGCGCCCGCTGACGACGTCAAAGATATAGCCGGCGTCAAATTCGCCGGCCGCGTCCTCGACGGCGTGGCCCCAAAAGACTTGCGCGGTCTCGTTGATGAAGCAAAAGGCCGGCTGGGGGAGGGCGTCGCCGCCTATATTGGCGTCAATGACGGCAAGGCGGCGCTTGCTGTTGGCGTTTCAAAAGACTTGTCTGCAAAGATCTCCGCCGTTGACCTGGTTCGCGTTGGGGCTGAGGCCGTTGGTGGAAAAGGCGGCGGCGGGCGCCCAGACATGGCGCAAGCTGGCGGACCCGACGGTGAAAAGGCCTGCGCCGCTATTGAAGCGATCGCAAAACAGATTGAAATTGCGGCCAACGCCTGATCCGGCGCGCCAGGGGATTGCCCCCTGACGCGGCAAACCCGGGGAGAGAAACATGAGCGATAGAGCGCATGACGCGCCCGGATTTTTTCCGACGCTAAAAACGCGCCTCTATAAGGTTCTGGAATCCGGTCATTCCTATGACTGGCAAAGCCGCGCTTTTGAGAGCGCGATGGCGACGCTTATCATCCTTAACGTCGTTGCCTTCACGCTCGAAACGGTGCCGTCCATACACGACGCGCATGCCGTCTTTTTTAGACTTTTCGATTTCGTTTCGATCTTGATCTTCACGGCGGAATATCTTGCGCGTCTTTGGGTGTGTACGGAGCATCCGCCGTTTCGGGGGCTGCCGGCCTGGCGCGCGCGCCTCAAATTTGCACGCAGTCCATTCATGGTCGTCGATTTTCTGGCAATCGCGCCCTACTGGTTCGGCATGCTGTTCCAATTGGATTTGCGCGTCTTGCGGATTTTACGACTGCTCCGGTTTTTCAAGCTTGCGCGGTTTTCGCCGGCGTTTAACACAATGTTGCGCGTCTTATCGCGCGAACGATCAGCGCTCCTTGGCGTTCTCATTGTGCTCATCGCGATGATCATCATCGCGGCGTCATTGCTTTACCTCGCAGAAGGAAACCGGCCGGGCTCAAAATTTGCGACCGTGCCCGAAGCCATGTGGTGGGCGATCGCAACGCTGACTACGGTTGGCTATGGCGACGTAACGCCGGAAACGCCATTGGGGAAACTCCTCGCCGGTATTGTCATGATTTGCGGCCTCGGGTTTTTCGCGCTACCGATCGGCATCATCGCGAGCGGATTTATGGACGAATTCCGGCGCCAGGATTTTATTGTGTCCTGGGGTATGGTGGCGCGCACATCCATCTATAGCGACCTTGCGCCGGACGAGATCGCAGATGTCATGAACGTCCTAAAGGCGCGCACCGCGCCAAAAGGGTCCGTCATCGCAGTTGATGGCGAGCAGCCCGGGGCGCTTTTTGTTGTCGGGTCGGGTTCGGTTTTGATCAGTGACAATGATCGCCCGGAACTTGAGCCCGTGAAACTGGGTGAGGGCGATTTCTGGGGCGCGCATTCTTTGCTGACCGGCGTTCAGGCCGAAACTGCGACAGCGGAAGCGATTTGCGATCTGATCGTCCTTGATATTGAAGATTTCAGGACTCTGTCGCGCTCGCACCCTCGGCTTTACCAAAAATTACGCAACGCAATCGCTGCGGCCGCAGATCCGTTGGCGGACGCGGAAGAAAAAGCGCCGGAAAAAATTGAAGACTAGTCGCGACTTGCTTGCGCTGCGGAGACAAATTTGATCCGTCCGCCGGACGACTTATCGACGCTGCGAATTGCCGGGCTGCCGTAAACGACAACTTTGCCGCCGCTTGATGCGTCGGCGTTAACCGAACTGAGAACTTTGAGCTCACCAAACCCGCCGCTGGATACGTCAATTTCCGCCGCATCGCATTCCAGGTTTTTCGCGTGAAGGTTGGCGCCGCTCGAAAGGTCCAGTGAACAATTATCACAATTGCCTTCAAGCGAGGCATGGGCGCCGCTTGAAAGGTCGATGAAAAACGATTCTGCATCGAGATTTGAAACTTTCGCGTGAGACCCGGATGACGCCTCAAGGCCTTTCAGGTTCGGCACTGTAACCAGAACTTTGTAGTCGGACTTGTTTTGATGCCAGCTCAACCGATTCCATTTACGCGTAACATTCAATTCGCCGTTATCGACTTCAATCTTGAAATCGGAAAAATCACCGTGATCGGTTTTGACCAATACGGACTGAGCCTCGCCGACGTCAGCAATGAGGACAACGCCCGACGAAAGATCGATGCGATCAAAATCTGGAAGGTCAAATCGGCGTTCATCACCAGCAAGCGCCTGGCCGGAAATGGCGATTAGCGCTGCGAGAGATACTGCGGTGATTTGAGACTTCATTAGATTTCTCCAAACGAACTAAAACGCGATACTTCCGGGAAGATGGCATGTCGCATCGCACAAATCGATAGGCCTTGCGGTAAGCCGCCTCGATTCCGGGAGGAAAAGCGGCGAAACCGCCAGCTATTGCCAATATGGCGCGGAATCCTTGGGTCTTCGGCGGTTAAACGCCCATTGCCTTTTGGAAGTTTTCATCGACTTTTTCGATGAAACCGGTCGTGGTCAGCCATTTTTGGTCGGCCCCAATCAACAGCGCCAGATCCTTGGTCATGTTTCCGCTTTCCACCGTTTTGATGATGGTTCGCTCCAGTGTTTCCGCAAACTTGATCAGATCTTCGTTGCCATCCTGTTTGCCGCGATAGGTAAGGCCGCGGGTCCAGGCGTACATTGACGCGATGGAATTCGTTGACGTCGCCTCGCCCTTTTGATGCTGGCGATAGTGACGCGTGACCGTGCCGTGAGCCGCTTCAGCTTCGACCGTTTTGCCGTCCGGCGTCATCAATACAGATGTCATAAGGCCGAGCGAACCGAAGCCTTGTGCAACCGTGTCGGATTGAACATCGCCGTCATAATTTTTACACGCCCAGACATACCCGCCGGACCACTTCATACATGCTGCAACCATGTCGTCGATCAAGCGGTGCTCGTAGGTGCCTTTGAATTCAGCGAACTTCTCCTTGAATTCAGCTTCATAGATTTCTTCGAAGATATCTTTAAAGCGGCCATCATATTTTTTCATGATGGTGTTTTTTGTCGACAGATAAACCGGGTATTTGCGCATGATGCCATAATTGAAACAGGCGCGGGCAAAATCGCGGATTGAATCGTCGAGATTATACATCCCCATGTAAATGCCGGATGAGGGCGCGTCGAACACTTCATGCTCGATCGTGTCGCCATTCTCACCTTCCCACGACAATTTCAATTTGCCCGGGCCAGGGAACAGCATGTCCGTTGCTCGATACTGGTCGCCGAACGCGTGTCGACCGATGATGATCGGTTGCGTCCAACCGGGCACGAGGCGCGGCACATTTGAGATGATAATCGGCTCGCGGAAAACAACGCCGCCTAGAATGTTTCGGATCGTTCCGTTGGGCGAACGCCACATCTGCTTCAGGTTGAATTCCTCAACGCGTGCTTCGTCGGGCGTGATGGTCGCGCATTTCACCGCAACGCCGTATTTCTTGGTCGCTTCCGCGGCCTCGACGGTAATTTGGTCGTCGGTGGCGTCGCGGCTTTCAATGCCGAGGTCGAAATATTTCAGGTCAATATCGAGATAGGGATGGATCAGCTTGTCCTTGATCATCTGCCAGATGATCCGGGTCATTTCGTCACCATCCATCTCAACGATTGGCGTTTCGACTTTTATTTTTTGCATTGATAAACCTGCTGAATTGTTTTGCCCGAACGGGTTTGCGATAAGTGGAGATTTGTAATTTCGTGGGGCCTATAACATTGGCGCGGCGTGGGTTAAAGGGCGCAGGCGAGGAATTCCAGGAGGATCAGTGACAAAACAGAGAGTTAGCCGGGCGAAAGTGCGTGAAAATCTCGCGCCGGCGCCGCTCTTTGTTTTGGTTGAACCACAGATGGGGGAAAATATCGGCGCCGCTGCGCGTGCAATGCTGAATTTCGGCGTTTCGGGATTGCGACTGGTCAATCCGCGTGACGGCTGGCCAAATCCAAAAGCGGCGGCGACGGCGTCCGGCGCGAGCATTGTGATCGATGAGACCGAAGTGTTCACATGCGTCGCAGACGCCATCGCCGATTGTAATTATGTTGTCGCAGCGACGGCGCGCGTTCGGGAGTTGACCACGCCGGTGCTCGAACCAGCCGCCGCGGCGAGCAATTTGCGCGCACGCATCAGCGAGGGGCAGCGCTGCGCGGTTCTGTTTGGCGGAGAGCGCAACGGTCTTTCGAGCGATGATGTTGCGCGCGCAAACGCCATCGTGACGGCGCCCGCCAATCCGGCCTTCGCCTCGATAAATTTGTCACAAGCGGCGCTTTTAATCGCCTATGAATGGGCGAAGAGTGCTGGCGATGCTGCGCCGCAAGCTGCTGGCGGCGGCGATGATCTTGCGCACCATGCGGATGTCGAGCGATTATCCCAACACTTCATCGATGAACTTGACGATGCGGGGTTCTTCTTTCCGCCGGAAAAACGAAGCGGCATGATCCGTAATTTGCGAGCAGCATTCGCCCATGCCGGATTTTCCGCTGCCGAAGTCCGCACGTTGCGCGGCGCTATAAAGGCTCTGGTTTCAAGTCGTAACGCTCGTAATTAAAAGATTAAAATTCCGGATTTGTGATTTTTCGCACATTCAACGACCCAAAGTGCAGGTTACATTTCAGACAAACCTGCTTCTATCCAGACGGTCGGCTGTGGGAACTAACATTACCTGCCAATCGTAAGCGGGACGGCTGGCGCCGGCAATTTGTCGACGCCGGTTTCGTTTTATCGCGCCGCTCCCGTATAGTTCCAATTCTGGCAGATTCGGGAGCGCACCAATGACAATTCGCCTCGCGGCAATCCTATTCAGCATATTGGCTATGGCGTGTTCACCGTCTGAACAGGCGGCAACCGCCAGTGATCAATATGACGTCATTATTCGGAGCGGCACGGTATACGACGGAACTGGCGCGGCAGGCGTTGCCGCCGATATCGCGATAATTGGTGACCGAATAGCAGCAATCGGCGATTTATCTGACGCGACCGGCCGCAATGAAATTGATGCGCAAGGCATGGCTGTGGCGCCAGGCTTCATCAATATGCTGAGTTGGGGCGTTGAAGGCTTAATCGAAGATGGCAGAGGGATGTCTGATCTGCGTCAGGGCGTAACGTTGGAAGTTTTTGGCGAGGGCGTTTCCTGGGGTCCCTGGTCGGAGAAAACGAAAGCCGAACGCAAAGCGCGTCAGGGCGATATCAAATACGATATCGAATGGTCGACGCTTGACGAATATCTTAAATTTCTGGAGGCGCGCGGCGTATCACCGAACGTTGCATCGTTCGTTGGCGCGACGACATTGCGCGCCGAAGTTGTCGGCCTCGAAAATCGCGAAGCGACGCCCGAGGAAATTATCGAAATGCAGGACATGGTGCGCGCTGCAATGGATGAAGGCGCCCTTGGCGTCGGGTCATCGCTGATCTATGCGCCCGCGAATTTCGCCTCAACCGAAGAATTGATTGCGCTGGCGTCTGCCGCCGCTGAATCGGGCGGCATGTATATCTCGCACATTCGGAACGAAGGCCGGCAATTGCCCGAGGCGGTCGATGAGCTAATCGCAATCGCGCGCGGCTCAGGCGCGCCATCAGAAATCTATCATCTCAAGGCCTCTGGCCAGGATAATTGGGACAAGCTGGAACAAGTGTTCGAGAAGGTCGAGGCCGCCCGCGCCGATGGCGTTCGCATAACAGCGGATATGTACACATATCCGGCAAGCTCCACGGGGCTAGATGCGGCGATGCCGCTGTGGGTGCAGGAAGGCGGTTATGAGAAATGGAAAAAGCGGTTGCAGGATCCGGAAAATCGCGCGCGCGTCATAGAGGCGATCCGCAATCCGTCCGATGAGTTTGTGAGCGGCATATACAACGCCGGCGGCGCAGACGGCGTATTGCTCGTTGGGTTCCGCAATCCGGCGTTGCGAGAATATATCGGGCGCACACTGGCCGATGTCGCTGAGGAGCGCGGCGTTTCACCTGAAGACGCGGCCATGGATCTTGTTATTGAAGACGGCAGCCGGGTTCAGGTTGTCTACTTTTCGATGTCGGAAGCAAATCTGGCAAAGAAGATATCTCGGCCTTGGGTCAGCTTTGGCTCCGATGGCGGGGTTTATGCGCCGGAAGGAATATTTCTGAACCAAAGCACGCATCCACGCGCATACGGCAATTTCGCGCGCATATTCGCGAAGTATGTTCGCGACGACGGCGTAATTACAATTGAAGAAGCAATCCGTAAGCTGACGTCTCAACCGGCGGAACATTTGAAAATTCGCGACCGGGGTCAACTGGCGGAAGGTTTTTACGGCGATGTCGTTGTGTTTGATCCGGCAACAATCCAGGACAATGCAACATTTGCCGAACCACACCAGTTGGCGACAGGCGTGGCGCATGTATTTGTAAATGGCGTACACACCATCAAGGACGAAGCTCATACTGGCGCGAAAGCGGGCCGAGTTGTGCGGGGGCCGGGCTGGTCGGGATGGGACGGCGACTAACGCCGGCTTTTGACGACCAGTTCGATAAACAAACTGAATACGGACTATAATCCAGTGAGCGAAGAGCAAATCAAAAGAGTCGATAACGCTGAATCGCTCGCCGAACATCGTTTCAAGTATTTCGATTTCATGATGGCGGCGTTTGTCGCGATTTTGTTGTGTTCAAATCTTATCGGCGCGGCAAAGCTGGTTCAGTTTTTTGATCTGAATATCGGCGGCGTCGACATCGGCGTTTTCGGCGCCGGCATCTTGTTCTTTCCGCTTTCCTATGTGCTCGGCGACGTCCTGACCGAGGTCTACGGGTACGCGCGGGCGCGCCGGGTCGTCTGGACGGGATTTATCGCTGCTTTGTTCATGTCATTTATGGCGTTCGTGGTTGTCGCCCTGCCGGCGGCCCCTGGCTGGGAAGGGCAGGAAGCTTATCAAGAGGTCTTCGGCCTGACGCCGCGAATTGTATTCGCCTCAATGATCGCGTTCTGGGCCGGCGAAATGGCGAACGCCTATGTCATGGCGCGCATGAAAATCTGGTCACAAGGAAAACATCTCTGGCGGCGAACCATTGGGTCCACTGTGGTTGGCCAAGGCGTCGATAGCATCCTGTTCTATCCAATTGCTTTTCTCGGCGTCTGGACGACTGGCCAGGTCTTCACGGTCCTGGTGACCAATTACGTGCTTAAGGTGCTCTGGGAGGCAATATTGACGCCGGTGACCTACAAGATCGTTGGCGCCCTCAAGCGTGCTGAAGGCGTTGATATTTACGATACTTCGACGGATTATTCGCCGTTTTCGATCAAGGCCTGAATATTGG
>JABDJK010000086.1 GCA_013002535.1 Hyphococcus sp. | reverse complement strand
ATGTAAGGCGTTGAAAACGAATAATAAGGCGGAAAACCAAGGGTCCGAATTTCGTCCGTCATTTAATCGTTTGGATCGCGGCGGCGGCGGCCTCGTTAGTCGCGCTTTATCTTGCAAATAGTCAAATTTTCTGTGGAACAATTCGACGGCGTCGATTGTTCGCATTGCGGGCGTGTCCTGCAACGTCGGGAGAAACTTATGTGTGCTGAAAAAGTCACGATTGCCGACGAACTCGACATTAAAGACACCGCAGCCAGCCACCGTAAAAACCGGCGCTTTAGCGCAATTGATTTTCTAAAGACTAGCGCCGGACTTTCCGTCTCCGAGCGCATGCAGTTCATTCGTACCGTCTCGGCGCTAATTATTGCGCTTGTAGCCGCCTGCGCCGCTCTTTATCTGGCGCGCCCTGTGCTGATTCCAATTACTATCGCTTTTGTGCTGAGCGTAATGCTTGCCCCCGCTAGCGAATGGCTGCGTCGGCGATCGGTCCCCGGCGGCTTTCGCGCGCTTATTGTCGTTATGCTAAGTTTTGGCCTGTTTATCGGCGCGCTATACCTCGTCGTGCGCCCGGGAGCAGCCTGGATTGAACGCCTGCCTGATGTCATTGAAGAGGCGCAGGCAAAGCTCACCGGCGTGCAGCAAGCGGTCGGAAAAGTCCAGGATGTCTCTGAACAAGTCAAAGAAATTACTGACCTCGGCACTGTTGGCGAAAGCGCGACCCTAACGGTCGAAGGGCCGGCGCTTGGCGACTCGCTCGTCGCATCGGCGCAAACGATCATCGTTCAGATTATCTTCACGGCAGTCCTTACCTACTTTTTTCTCGCCTCACGTCAGGATTTTCGGAAGAAACTCATGCTGTTACGCTTGGATTATTCAGGCATGCTCCAGATTGGCCGCCTGATGCGAACAATTGAAGACAAGGTTGGCGCCTATATGCTGACCATGCTGATCATCAATCTTGGACTGGGCGTCACCACTGCAGCGGCCATGTGGGCGATCGGCATGCCCTCACCGCTGGTATGGGGCGGACTGGCCGCCGGTCTGAATTTTGTACCTTATATTGGCCCTTTTATCCTGACCGTGCTTTTGGGAATCACAGGGTTGGTGAACTTCGAAACAGCAATCGGTGTCGCAGCCGCACCGAGCATATATGTTGCACTTAATTTCATTGAATCCAATTTCGTGACGCCGACATTGATCGGTGTCCGCCTCACGATCAGTCCCCTCGCCGTGATCTTGAATGTCAGCTTCTGGACATGGCTGTGGGGCCCGGCCGGCGCGATCATTTCAATCCCGGTGCTCGTGATATTCAAAACCGTATGCGACAATTTCGAATCCTTAAAACCTGTCGGCCTTTTGATCGGCGACGCCGACACATTTCGGCCGCGCAAGCGGAATCTCCGCACGTTGAATTCTACTTGACCCGGCCGGTCATTCGTTTGCGCGAACCTTCCACATCCTATTTGAAGAATTTTGCGATAATTGGCGCCTAGGCAAATCAATACCGAGAATTACTAACAGATCGCCATATATCAGTCCGCACACGTAAGCGCGTCAAATGGCATCACGATCTGTCTGCAAACTATTAATGGTAGTCGACGTCTTGCTAGCGTTCGAAATCAAATCTCGGGATCCGACGTATCTACATCAGCACTGCCCGTAATGGTTGTCGGGTCTTTTGTTATAACGCCATCTCTGGTTTCAAATAGTTCAATTTGATTACACGGCAGCGGTGTTAACGGAAAGCGAACGATGGGAAGAAAACCAGCTGGAACACAACCGGCAAAGATAGGCTTGTCAGTTGGGTCATTATATGACGCATTAAAGAATAGTGCATCGTAATTATTTTTACGTTTCGCCACCGCGACAGTTTGTGTCGTGGCAGATTTAAATTCTACGCGTTTAACAAAAATGCTGTCGAGGTACGTTACTGTTGCGTCTGACTTGATCGGCGTCAGACCCGCCGGGATCAATTGTATGGGATCGCTCGCTAAGGCATTTGACGTCACGGCGCCGATAATAAAAATGGCGGCTGTAAGAGTTGTTTTCAATTTCATATTTTTTCTCCACTGCTGGAGAAAACATCGATAAACGGGAAATGGTTCATTGCAGCTTCGAATAAAGGGACAATTTCGTATGCGGAAGCCGCGTGTTTTATCTAACTTACGTATCTTCCACATATTCTTGCGCCATTGGAAAAGAATGGTGTTCACAACATAGTGGACGCACATGTTCAGAAAAATTCTGTAATTCCGTCGAAATTCAGCGCCGGTCATATCGCTTAAAGTCGGGGGTCAGATAATATGTGCAGGCAGGCAGTCTCCTGGGAGACCGCCCGCCTGCCTGCCAAGCTTTTTGGGGAGAGAAAATCGGCTTGGCAAGAAGGGTATGCAACTTAACGTCGTCATAACACGGCCCGGCCGTCCACGGTTCCAAATCTCTACGAAATCGACAATTCTGCTTCTGGAGTAAGTAGCGGTGGTCGCGTATTTGGCGCCTCCGATTCCTGGGAATTTGCAAACGCCCGCGTGAACTCCGCGCTGCCGTTC
>JABDJK010000049.1 GCA_013002535.1 Hyphococcus sp. | reverse complement strand
TCGCGCACAACGTGGCCGCCGAGGTTAAGACCAAGCGTCGTTCACGCACGAACGCAGACGTGCGGGTCATTCCGACAAAAGATGAAATCCGGATCATCCTCGAAAGGGCACCGGAGTCGCATCGGGCAATGTTCGTGACCGCGATCTTCACCGGCATGCGGATTTCGGAGCTGCGAGGATTGACTTGGCCGTCCGTCGATTTCGACCATCGGATCATTCGCGTCACGCAACGCGCGGACGAGTTTGGACAGATCGGGCTGCCAAAGAGCAGGGCAGGGACGAGAAATATCCCGATGGCGCCGTCGGTCCATCAGGCATTGGTTGCATGGAAGATGGCGGTGCCGTCGAGCGAAGCTGGTCTCGTGTTTCCTAATTCGGTCGGTAAAGTTCAGAACTACGCCAATATCTATAATCGCGTGTTCAAGCCGATGCTAGTGGAGCACGGCGTTGTCGATGCCGAGGGCGATGCCAAGTTCGGCATTCATGAGCTGCGCCACGCGGCTGCGTCGTTGTTCATCGAGCAAGGATGGAACCCGAAGAAGATCCAGACAATCTTGGGCCATGCCTCGATCACCATGACGATGGATGTCTACGGGCATCTGTTTGAGAATGCGGGCGAGGATGTTTCACTGTTCGAGAAGTTGGAGCAGGACTTGCTGGCTGCGTGAATTTTTAATGAGACTTGCCAGCTCGCGGACTGGCAAGAACTGCTCGGTTGAACGCTTCGAGCCGCAGCTGCCGGCCGCCTCGCTTTCGATGCCCGAGGTGTCAGCCATCAGCCAAGCGGCTTTCCATGAGTTCGAGCAGTCGGACTGCAAAGAAACCGCGGAGCGATCCACACGACAATATCCGTCTCGACCCCAGCAACGTCAGCCAAGATTCTCCCGAGGTGATGTCGGTCGGAAATTCCGAGTTATAATAAAAGTAGTGCCGTTGCGTGTGTTTCGCGCCAATATATCGACAGAGTAGCGATCTACTGCGACAACGGTGCCTATTAAAGCTCCAGCGGGATGCCGATGGCCTCGGAGAGATGGTCGATATTTTCGGCAAGCAATGGCGTAAAATTGTATGCCTCGTTCTTCCAGGTGTCACAAAGGGAAAAGTCTTCGAGACGGCAAAATTGGATATCAATCATTTCTCGATCATCCAATATTCATCCTGGTCTCCCGTATTTAGCCCCGCTTTGAGACTTCGACGCATACAATGCAGGTCAGAGATATCGAATTAGCTCTGTGCAGTTTACAATTTACCCCGGCTTTGCCGCATTTGGGTCCATTGCTTGTCGTGATCCACTGCTCTGGTCAGGGGTGATTTTTTGCCTCTGCGAAGGTGCATTATGAACAAATATTCTCGCTTCAACCGATTCGCCCGTCGCGAAGATGGCGCGCTCACGGCTTATGGCCTGTTCCTCCTCATCGCGATGATTTGCGTTGGCGGACTCG
>JABDJK010000036.1 GCA_013002535.1 Hyphococcus sp. | reverse complement strand
GCCAAGGCGCGCCGCTAACAAAAGATCATCTTCACCTGACACAATCGCCGCCAGCGCAAAGGCGCCGCGCAACCGCGACAACGCTTTTTCAAAAGCGTCTTTCGGCGATAGGTTTTCGCGCTCCATGTAGCGCGTAATCAATTGGGCGCAGACTTCCGTGTCTGTTTCAGACTGAAATTCGTAACCCAGATCGATCAGCTCTGCGCGCAGTTCCGCAAAATTCTCGATAATGCCATTATGTACTAGCGCAATGCGCGATGTCTGGTGCGGGTGAGCGTTCTCATCGGTTGGGGCGCCGTGGGTCGCCCATCTTGTGTGCCCAATGCCGGCAAAACCAGCGAGGGGTGATTTTTCAAGCAGCGCAGTCAGCGCAGATAGTTTTCCTGCGGCCCGGCGGCGGTCGATTGCGCCATTTTCAAGCGTCGCAACACCAGCCGAATCGTAACCCCGGTATTCCAAACGCTTTAGCCCCTCAACGATGGAAGGCGCGACGTCTGATTTTCCCAAAATTCCGATAATACCGCACATGGTCTTTGCTCAATCGCTCCAAATTCGCGCCCAGATTGTCAATCCGTTTGTCGTTTGCGGCTTATCAGCCGCTTGTCCGCCCTTCAATCCCCACTCAGCGCCGAATATCCAGTGAATTGGGCCAAACATAGACCGGCGCAAGGATTAATTTTAGGGAGCATTTGGGAATAAACTGTTACCGCCTGCCGCTAGCCTAGCCGCATGGAATGGTCTAGGTCCGGGGGCAGGCAACGCATCGTTAATATTCAAGTGGCTTTTCACGTTGGGGACCCCTTGTTTTGAGTATTCCATTTATTGATTTGGGCGCGCAACGCGAGCGCATAAAAACCGAAATCCATGCCGCCGTCGCCGAGGTTGTCGATAGCGGCGCCTATATTATGGGACCGCCGGTGAAGGCGTTGGAAGCGGCGCTATCGGAATTTTCCAGCGCCGCCCATACGATTTCCTGCGCCAATGGGACAGACGCCCTTATCCTTGCGTTAAAAGCTTATGGCGTGAAACCCGGCGACGCAGTCTTCTGTCCGAGCTTTACATTTACAGCAACCGCTGAAGTCGTTGCATTGATCGGCGCAACGCCGGTATTCGTCGATATTCGCCCTGATACCTATAATCTTGACCCTGATCATCTTTCAGCAAGCATTAAGAAAATCCGCGACGAGGGCGAGTATAACCCGGCCGCGGTAATCATTGTCGATCTGTTCGGCCAAATGGCCGATTATCCGGCCCTGTCGCGTATTTCAAAGGACAACGGCCTGACGATGATCGCAGACAGCGCCCAGAGTTTTGGCGCGACGCTTTCGGGAAAAATGCCGCTGGAATGGGCTGACATTCTGACAACAAGTTTCTTCCCGGCTAAACCGCTTGGGTGCTACGGCGATGGCGGCGCCATTCAGACAAATGATGCGGAGACTGCGGAGGTTTTACTATCGCTCCGCAATCATGGGCAGGCCACGAAAAAAGATTTAAACGGCGCCGAAACAGACCATGATCCAAAATATTTGAATTATCGCATCGGAATGAATAGCCGACTTGATTCAATTCAAGCTGCAGTCCTCATAGAAAAGCTAAAAATATTTCCGGGCGAGATCAAAGACCGTGTTCGCATCGCCGAGCGTTACAACCGCACACTCAAAGATCTTGTGACGCAAACACCGCGGACCATTGACGACGGCGTCTCCGTTTGGGCGCAATATACGATTGAAACCCGCGAGCGCGATGACCTGGCGGCCCATCTAAAGACACACGGGATACCGTCGGCAATTTATTATCCGGTGCCGCTGCATCGGCAAGAGCCCTATCGCCACTATCCGCAAGGACCCGGCGGGCTTCCCATATCTGAAGAAAAAGCCGGCGCCGTCATCAGTTTGCCAATGCACGCCTATCTTGACGAAGAAACGCAAGACAAAATTGTCGATGCTATTCGCGGCTTTAATGGCGCGCGTTAAACGAACTTGTCTTTGACGCGCAAAATTTCTGCGAACGCTAAAAACACATGATAAAAAGTTGACGTTGGCGCGGTTTGGGCGAGCGGCGCACCGAGGCGATCGAAGCTATCAATCCAAAGCCCGCGCGGCTCAATATTCAAATAGCGATCCAGCAATAGCCCGGCGCTCTCATCAATAACGGCGCTCGGATCGTCGCCGTCGATTTCAAAACGCGCGATCGCTGCTTTGATGCGCTCTGTATTTGGCCAGGTTCGCGAGCCGCCATCAACCGGCGCGCCTTTGTCAGTAACTGAATTGAAGACGGCGCCGCTATTTCGATCGATGCCGTAGCCTTCGCCGAAATCAGAAAGCGCCCGCGCCTTATCCCAGAGGTAAACATCCAAAAGCCGCTGACAATTCGCGATAATCCACGTCCACTCGAAATGATGGCCGGGCTCAACGATCAGGGCCTCTTCGCAGTCCGCGGGCTGGAAACTATCGTCAAAGATTTCCGGAAGAACGCCGCGCTCCGCGTCGAAAAGATGCTCATCGAACAACGCGCAAAGGCTGCGCGCCAGTGTTTCAAACCGCGCGCCGCCGCCGGCCTCAATGGCGGCAAGCGATGCCTCAAGCAGATGCATGTGCGGGTTTTGCCGCCGCCAGCCTTTCTTCGTACTGTCATTGCAGAACCCCAAACCGCTCGGATGCGCAAGATGCGTTTCGATAGCGTCCTGCGTTCTTTCCATCCATTGACGGTGGGTTTCATTCCCGGTCGCGCGATAGCCCCATGAAAACGCATACAAAGCAAAGGCGTGATCATAAAGATCGAGCGTCTGGTCCAGCGCCGCGCCGTCGCGATCTGTTGTTTTGATAAAACCGCCAGCCGCGTCAGACCAGGCGCGCTCGCGCAGGAATTTCAAGCAATGATCGATTACGCGATCCGCATTCTCGCACCCCAGCATTTTTGCGTGGGCGTAAACATAAGCCTGACGGCAAGCAACGCGGGTGCGTTTGTAGTCGTGAGCGGCATCCTCGCCGCCAAGCGTCAACTCCTCGACGACGCCGCCGCGATGATCAACGCCGCGTTCCGCCCAGAACGGCAGCGCATCATTGAACATCCAGTCATTTATGCGATCGAAAACCGTCATTATATGACGCAATGCCCCTCATGCTTGGGTCCTACCCGTATTCTAGGTCATACAAGCGAACCGGAACCGCGAGCAAGGCGGCAAGTGGTGTGATTATTTATCCTGCAGCGCTTTTTGGCCAACATCAGCGAGCGGTTTCATAAGATAAGCGAGCACTGTCCGCTTGCCGTTCAACACCGCGACTTCAGCCGCCATACCAGGCAGGATTTGCAAATCGCCATATTTACCCGAAATCGCATCGGCCTGGGTTCGAACCGTAATATTGTAAAACCGCTCGCCGGTTTTTTCTTCTTCAATTGCATCCGGGCTGATCGTTTCTATGACGCCATCCAGCGAACCATAAACGCTTGAATCATAGGCCGTGATCGACACGCGCGCTTCCTGGCCGCGACGCAAGAAACCGATATCTGCAGGTTTAATCTTCGCTTCAACGATGAGCGTGTCTTCGCTCGGGACGATTTCAACAATGGTTTCACCGGGCGCAACGACGCCGCCAATAGTGGAAACCATGACGCGATTGACGACGCCGGCGATGGGCGCGCGCACTTCGGTTCGCGCAACTTTGTCTTGCAACGCAGGCAACTCACCGCGCAAATCTTCAAGTTCAGCATTGGTTTTCGCTAACTCGTCCGCGCTCGAAGCTGCGAATGTCTTTCGAACGCGGTCGATCTCACCTTCAGCCTCGGTAACTTCGAACTGCGTCCTTTCAACCGCAATTTTTGCGCGTTGCATCTCACCGCGCGCCGTTGCTTCGCGCTGGCGCGCGCGCAGGAGTTCTACGCGGGGCTCAATCCCCTTCGCCACAAGTTGCTCCATCATTCGGAGTTCTTGCGCTGCAAAAGTCTGGGCTTCGATCGCCGTCTCCAGTGAAACTTTTGCGTCTTCGAGGGCCTGCCGGCGCTGATCGAGTTTGTTGTTTGCAACCCCTACTGCCGCGCGAAACTCCGCCTGCTTCGCTTCATAAAGGGCGCGTTCTCCGGCGACGATTGTGGGCGCCGCGCTGACAAGCGCCGCCGGGAATACAACGGGTTCAAGCGCCGCCTCGGATTCAAGGCGTGCGACGCGCGCGGCAAGGCGATTAAAACCGTCCTGTCCTTGCGCGAACTCGACATTCATTTGTGTCGGGTCAAGTTTTACAAGCAATTGATCCGCAGTAACGTGCTGTCCAGCCGAAACCAGAATTTCCTCAACAATGCCCCCTTCAAAATATTGCACTTCCTGCAGTTGATTGGACGTGACGACGCGGCCCTGGCCGCGGGTAACGCGGTCCAGCTTCGCAACCGCCGCCCAGAAAAGCGCCAGAAAGAACAATGATGCGATTGCGTAGAATAAATACTGCGCTGCTTTAGCCGGCGCGATAGGCGCCGCGGCATCGAGGTCGTCATTGTAGTTATAATCGATAACTGTGAGACTTCGCGAATTTGGCATGGTCTACGCGGCCTCCGTCGCAACGACTTTGGGGCCGGATAGTTGTTTTTGACTAGCTTGGCGCGCACTCGCAGTCATGGCGCGCATCACTTCATCGCGGGCGCCGTCCACAATGACGCGTCCCTGATCAAGAACAATCACCCGATCGACAAGACGCACCATAGACAAGCGATGCGTCACAACCATTAGCGTGCGTCCGCGCGTAACCCGCGCAAGGCGCGCAATCATCATCGCTTCCGCATGGCTGTCGAGCGAACT
>JABDJK010000113.1 GCA_013002535.1 Hyphococcus sp. | reverse complement strand
GCGCAATTGTTCACACGCCTTGCCGACGACGGTTATGAACATCTGGTGATTGAAACCTCGCCGGCGATGGCGTCGATCCTCGATGAGGCTTTGCGTGAGGATGGCCTCGATGGCCTGCGCGCGCTTTATGCGCAGCGCGGTGGTGAGCCCGCCTTTTTTGGTATGGAGGAAGAAGCCGAATTGCTGGCGGCGGCGCGGGCGACATCAAACGCCAAATCGCCTGTCCTGCTTGGCGTTGATTATGAGGTGGCGAGCGATCCGGTTTTGCTTCGACGTCTGCAAGAAAAGCGCAAACCAAAAGCCGCATCGGCGGCGATGGACACGCTGGTCGCGGCGTCGGATGCCGCCTGGGCGAAATATTTCAAGACAAGCGGGCCGCAGTATATCTTCAGCTTTTCCGGCGACCCGGAACTGGTGCGCGCCGTTGAGGCCGCGTGGCAGAAACGGGACGAGGAAGCCGCGTGGATATTGGACACGATTGAGGAAACGCTGGAGATCAATCGGCGCTGGGTCAGTGGCGAGGGATGGCAATCCAACGCGCGGCGCGCGGCGCTGTTGCGATCGAATTTCCTGCGCCACTGGCGCGATCACGCTTCGCGCCGCGGCGACGGCCCGAAAATGATGCTGAAACTGGGGGCGAGCCATCTGGTCCGTGGGCGGAACATGGTGGAAACTTTTGATCTCGGCGCGTTGTTGCCGGAAATAGCCGCAATGGCCGATAAGCGCACGGTCAGCCTTTTCGTTGTTCCGGGCCCCGGCTCGATGACTGCTGTCCTGAACCCGACCAATTGGACTTACATCGAGGCGCCGGGCAAGGACAGCTATGCGAAAGATCTCGGCGCAGTGATGGACGCGGCCTTCGACGACGGTTTCACACTCATCGATTTGCGTGCGCTGCGACCCCATATGCGGCCGCAGCTCGCTGACGCGCATGTAGACCTCGCCCGGATCATCCACGGCTTTGACTATATGCTGGTATTAACCGGCGGCACGGCATCAGGCGAACTGGACCATTTCGCGCCGCCGCGCAGCGTCGAATAGGGCGGCGCGCTGAGAAAATGCCGGGGCTTCGCGCCAGCCGTCAAAACCTGATCCGCAGATCGAGACTGACAAATGCCGGTTGCGGATAACCGGGCGCGACCTTTGCCATTGATTTGCATTCCCGGTGATAGTCTTTGCGCATCGCGGTGTCGGCTCGCGCCCGCGCGGTGACGGCGTAGACCTCAACTTTTTGTTTTTGTACCGCGAGGGTCGTAATCGGCCGCGGCTTTGCCCGAAACTCAGAAAAATCAGATTGCGCCAGCGCTGGCATACCATAAGTAAAAAAGGCGCCGGCAAGCGCCAGCTTTCGTATCAACATCAAGAACACCCCTGTCCTTTCGCCCTTGGACTATTCGCGAAAGAGGTGACTGAATTTTTATGTTGCCTGCAGAATTTAACCTCAAAACCGGCGGGAATTTTCGATAAAATTGTTCAGCAAATTATTCGGAAAATTTGTCGTTAAGCCAATCGATGATGAGCGCATTCATTTCGTTGGGTTTTTCCCAGGTGAGCCAATGGCCTGCGCCCTCGATAATGCGACGCTCAAGGTTTGGAACGAGCGCTTCCATTCCGTCTGCAGATTCGGGCGGCAAAAACAGATCCAGTTCAGCGCCAATCCAAAGCGATGGCGCGCGTACGATTTCGTTGCGCCCTTCCATATATTTCCAGTTGCGATCGATATTTCGATAAAGATTGACGCCGCCATGAAAACCGCTTTGCTCGAAGCCTGCGCGGTAGGCGTCGATAACATCATTGCTGACGATCAGCTTATCATCCGGAACGGGTTTGCCCTCTGCAAAGCGTCCGGGCAAATCGAATATCCACGGTACTAATGACGCCCAACGCTCGCGCGGCGCCGGTTTCTGGAACATCATTCGCACAAAACGATTTACGTCGGTTGCGAACAGCTTTTCGACGCGATCCGGTTCCTGAAACTGAACGAAATAATGTTTGTCAGTAAACCGTTTCTTCAAAATTGCGACAGGCGGCGCCGGCGCCCGGGGCTTTAATGGCGTGCACACACCGATGACGCCCGCCACCCGTTCGGGGTGAAGTTGTCCCATACTCCAGACCAGCGAGCCGCCCCAATCATGGCCGCAAAAAACCGCGCGGTTGATGTCAAGCGCATCCAGCAAAGCGGCGAAATCAGCGGTGAGATGTTCGACATCGTAACGCTCTTTCTCCCTTGGCTTGTCGGACCAACCGAAACCTTTAAGATCGAATGCAACAACGCGGTATCCGGCGTCAGCGATGGCCTTGATCTGGTTTTTCCAGGAATAGGCGATTTCCGGCCAGCCATGGACGAGCATGACAGGCGGATTTTTACCGTCGGGATCGCCGTTCACTTCGTGCGCGGCAAACCGGACGCCGTTTGCATTAATAAATCTGCGGTCTGGGAAGTCTTTCAACATAGCGCCAGATTGGCCATCATCGTCGTGCTGCGCAACACAGTTTTCATTCTGGCGTCATTCGGATACAGCGACCATCATGAACGATGACGATAAACTGAAGAATGTGCGGCCCGCGCCGGACGGTTGGAAGCTTGGGAAATACCCACAGACTTTCGCGTTTCACGCCGGCCCCATGTATTTCCGTGAGCGCGGTGACGCCGTCAAAGGCAAGCCCGGCGTTGGATTTTATTCCGAGCCTCACCACGGCAATCTCGGCAATGTTATTCACGGCGGCGCACTGATGACCCTCGCTGATATGGCGCTTTTTGACATCTGTTTCCGCGAGTATGGGGAGTTCCCAGCAGTCACGCTTTCGCTTAATGCTGATTTTCTCAATCCGGGACCGATTGGAAAATTCATCGAAGCGGGCGGCGAAATTACCCGCGCGGGCAAATCAATAATTTTTGTGAGGGGTATGGTCGAGGCGGAAGATACGCCGATTCTCAGCTTCTCCGGATCTATCAAACGCCTTTCGCGGGCATAACTTTTCGATTTGCGCGCGCGGCGTCAAAACTGAAAATCGCAAGGGCGATCCAGATCAGGCCGAACGCCACTGCGTGAGCCGGGGTGAACGCCTCGCCGAAATAGATGCCGAGGGCAAACTGAAAAGTCGGCCCGATATATTGTAAAAACCCGAGCGTTGATAATTTGAGCCGGCGGGCGGCGAGCGCAAAGCAGACAAGCGGAATTACGGTAACGGGCCCCGCGAATATCAGTAGCGCATCAAGGCCGGCGTCGCCGGATAGAAACATCGCCTCGCCGGCATTCATGAGCCACAAGAGGTATAAAAGCGCTAGCGGCGATAACATGCAGACTTCAAGAAACAAACCGGGCAGGGCGCCGACATTCGCCATTTTGCGGATGTAACCATAGGCGGTGAACAACACCGCAAGGGAAAGCGCGATCCATGGGAATACCCCGGCGCCGACGGTCAAAACGACAACGCCAATGGTCGCTAATGAAACGGCGGCGATTTGCGCGCGGCGTAGTTTTTCACCGAGAACGATGACGCCGGCGGCGACATACATTAGCGGGTTGATGTAGTATCCGAGGCTTGCCTGTAAAATCTGGTCGTTGATTACTGACCAAACATAAATCAACCAATTTGCAGAAATTGCGATCGCCGCCAGAGCGAGGGCGCCGAGCACCCGTTTATCGCTGATCGCAGTTTTAACCTCGCTCCACTGACTGCGCACAAGCAACAATAGCGCCGCAAATGGGACGGACCACAAAATACGGTGGGTCAAAATTTCAACCGCGCCGACGCTCGACAGTAGTTTCAAAAATAGCGGAAACAGACCCCAGAGCGTGTACGCGACAACACCAAAGATAAGACCGTCGCGTATCCGCGATTCAGCTGTCTCTGCGGTATCAGTTGAAGTGTTGGTCATAAATCGGCGCCAGGAATTTTTCATAACGCCGCCAGGAGCCGACAGCTTTCGTGTTTAACGGTGCGCGCACTTGGGCAAGGCTGGCTGTCGCCACGGGATTGTCGCTTTCGTAAAATGCCGCCCAGTCATCGGGCCGGTCTCGACCGCAATGAGCAAATAGCGCTGCCGTTGTCTCTTCCGGCT
>JABDJK010000100.1 GCA_013002535.1 Hyphococcus sp. | reverse complement strand
GCGAATGGCCCGGCCCCCGACCTCTGGCCAGCCTTTTCAACATTAATGGATACGCCAACGCTTTTGATGCATGGTGAACTGAGCGATCTTTTGAACGACGAAATCGTTCAGAAAATGCGCGCCGCTTGCCCTGACATTGAATATATCCGTGTGCCGCGTATTGGTCACGCGCCATTTATGACCGAGCCCGTCGCTTGGGCGGCGTTGGAGCGATTTTTTGCGAAGATCGGTTAACCGCCAACGCTATGAATTCCGCATTCTGATTTCGCTGATCCGCGCCAGCGGCCAGAACGAATATCCGCGCCTTCAGCGACCGGGTGGGTGCATGGCCAGCATCCGATTGACGGATAGCCTTGCGCAACGAGCGGATGTCGCGGCAAGTCGTATGCCCTTAGATATTTATCAATATCTTCCGGCGTCCAGCGCAATAGCGGATTTACTTTGACATGGGTATTATTCGCTTCGAACGCCGGCAGCGCATCACGGCCACCGCCGTGAAACTGCTTACGACCCGTAATCCATGCATCGTACGGCGCAAGGGCACCCGATAACGGGTCAACCTTCCGAAGCTTGCAACAAGCGTCGGCATCACGCCGCCAAAGATCGCCTTCGCTATCACGCGCGGAAAGCGCATCCGCGTTTGGCGCTATGTTGAGGACATTCACAAGCCCAAGCCGTGCCGTAAGTTTCTTCTGATAACTCAGGGTTTGAACAAAATGCTTACCGGTCTCCAAAAATATAACCGGAATAGTTCGATCGACTTGCGCGGCTATGTGCAACAACACTGCGGATTCGGCGCCAAAAGACGAAACCAACGCAATGCGGGCTTTGAATTCGTTGCGAACGGCCACCGCCAGAATATCAACGGCATCGGCGCTGGAATATTTCATTGATAAACGCCGCGCATAAGCAACGCGGTCACTGTCAATCGGCGCGGCGATTTTTTCTAAAGCTAGTTCCGTCATAATTGCCCGCTAAGCCGCGCGCGCACGGCGGTGGCGCTGGCGCCAAATTGGCGCTGCTTCATCGACCCCTGCTTGGTAGGCATTCGTGAATTCTGCGACGGCCTCTGTGGCGCTTGCCGCACCATCTGCGAATTCAAATCCATTGATGCCGCATCGTACCATGAATGCAATTTGATCGCGCAACACATCGCCGCGGGCGCGTATTTCGCCGGAGTAATGCAAGCGTTCACGCAATATCCGTGCTTGCGAAAACGCGCGGCCATCAAGAAACGATGGGTATTCAAGAACGACCGTGTCAAATCCTGAGATATCGCAAACTAGGTCTGCGAGATTTTCATCGTTAGATATCACAAGCGCCGTGGCGTCGGCATGAACTTGCGGGTTCTCGCGCCATTCGTGAAGCGCGACCTCTACTTGTCCTTCGGCAATCGAAGGAAAAAACTGACCACTGGAATATTTAAGCAGCGTCATTGAGCGCCTCCTTAAAATTGTCCGCTCCGAGGCGGCGATAAGTATCGAGAAATCGCTCTTTGTCCTGACGAGCCTGGCGATAGTGCTCAATAAGTTTCGCCACTGCATCAACGACATTGTCCGCGGATAAACCTCGCCCGACAATTTCACCGAGCGCTGCGTCTTCAGCGCCGGAGCCGCCCAGGGTAATTTGGTAAAATTCTTCGCCTCGTTTATCGACGCCAAGAATACCGATGTGGCCAACATGATGATGACCGCACGCGTTAATGCATCCGGATATTTTGATCTTTAGTTCGCCAAGGGATTCCTGATCGTCGAAATCGGCGAATCGTTCCGAGATTTTCTGTGCAATCGGAATGGAGCGCGTGTTCGCGAGTTTGCAATAATCGAGGCCCGGGCAAGCGATTATATCACTTGCCAGACCAATATTGGGCGTGGCCAATTCATGTTTTACAAGAGCAGTCCAAACCGCAAATAAATCGTCTTTTTTTACATGCGGCAGGACAAGGTTCTGTTCATGGCTGACGCGAATTTCATCAAAAGAATATTTCTCGGCGAGATCAGCAATGGCGTCCATTTGAGCGTCGCTTGCATCGCCCGGAATTCCGCCAATAGGCTTCAGCGAAATGTTTGCGATCGCATAACCCGGAATTTTATGATTTGCGCAATTGGTTCGGCGCCAGCGGGCAAATTCACTACTCGATGCAAGGCGCTCATTTAGCGCTACACTCTCGTCATGTAAGTCTTCGAATTCCGGCGGCGCAAAATACGCCTTGATGCGCGCCCGCTCTTCGACCGGCAGATCAATTTCCGATTTCTTGATCGCCCGCCATTCCGCCTCGACAAGATCGCGGAATTCCTCAGCGCCTTTGGCGTTGACCAAAATCTTGATACGCGCCTTGTAAAGATTGTCGCGGCGGCCTTGCAGATTGTAGACCCGTAATATCGCCTCAAGATATGAGAGTAGGTACTCACGCGGCAGGAATTCGCGAATCGTATGGCCAATAAACGGCGTCCGCCCCATTCCACCGCCAACGATGACTTCAAAACCGAAATCGCCTTCGTCGTTCTTATGAAGCCGTAATCCGATATCATGAACGCGGATCGCCGATCGATCATTTTCGGCACCTGTAACAGCGATCTTGAACTTTCGCGGCAGCCAGGAAAACTCGGGATGCAGCGTCGACCATTGCCGGATCATTTCTGCATACGGGCGCGGATCCTCAACTTCGTCCGCCGCAGCCCCGGCATATTGATCCGCAGTGACATTGCGAATGCAATTGCCCGACGTCTGAATTGCGTGCAGTTCATCTTGAGCAAGATCGTCAAAAATATCCGGAACATCTACCAGCGCCGGCCAGTTATACTGAATATTCTGGCGCGTCGTAAAATGGCCGTAGCCCTTGTCATATTTGCGCGCAACATAGGCGAGGCGACGCATCTGGCGCGAAGACAGCGTGCCGTATGGAATCGCGACGCGCAACATATAAGCATGGAGCTGCAGATAGAGCCCATTCATCAAGCGCAGCGGCTTGAATTGCTCTTCTGTCAATTCACCGGAAAGGCGACGCGCAATCTGACCACGAAATTGCGCATTGCGCTCGGCGACCATGGTCGCATCGAATTCATCATATCGATACATCAGGCGTCACCAATCGGCTGAAGGTCTAACGTCTTTTCGACCCGGCCTATCCACGCGCGAATGGCGGGGTATTTTCCTAAGTCAAAACCGCCCTCACCCGCGACGCGCGTATAGGCGACAAGTGATATGTCAGCGAGGGTCAGCCCGTTGCCCACGAGGAAATCGTTTTCTGTTAATACGCCCTCCATGCGCTCCAGCGCGGCGTGTCCGCGCGGCAGCCATTCTACGTCAATCTCCGTTTCGGGTTGTTTTTTGTAAGCAAGCCGAAAGCGCCGCCCGGCGATATACGGCTCGTGGGAGTTTTGCTCCCAGAACAGCCATTGAAACACTTGCGCACGCTCATAGTCGTCGGCGCCAAATAATTCTCCACCCGAAGCTTCGGCAAGATTAACGGCGATGGCGTTCGATTGGGTCAATACGCTGCCGTCCGGCAGCACTGCAGTTGGGACTTGCCCAAACGGATTGATTTTTAGGAATTCATCCGTACGCGTTGCGCCCGTTAAAATTTCGAGCGGAATCCATTCATAATTGAGACCGAGATAATCGGCCGTCCATTTTGTCTTGAGGCAATTGCCGCTAATCGGATCGCCATAAAGCTTCAGTTCTTCACTCATATCGCACCCTCACGTCCAAGATCAGGGCGCACGGTGGGCCCAACACTACGGATGGTTTCGCGAATTATTTTGCGTCCTGCGAGCACGCCGTCTTCATCGACGTCAATCAGAAAAAATTCCGCGATTTCATCGGTTCGCTTTTGAACCGCCTGAAATACGTTTTCGGCATCTTCGTCTGCAAACTTGGCCGACGCGCAAAAATGGGTTGTCCACTCATCTTCGTCGTTGAGATAAACGACAGCTCCGTCATCAAGACGGTTTCCAGTGATCGCTTTCATGCCGCTTCCCTTTGTTCGCGTTGTACGTTGGTTAGAATTTCAGTTGCGTCGGCGAGCGCCGCCACGTCGCCAATGACAAGGATCGCTGGGCCTTGGATCGAAGCTGCGCTGACAAGCATTTCAAGATTGCCCAAGCGGCCCTTGACGGCGACCTGATTGTTGCGAGACCCGTTCTCGACAACGGCGACGGGCGTATTCGCGTCGCGACCATTTTTAATCAAACGTTTTGCGATCGCGCCGGCTTTTGAAACACCCATATAGATGACAAGTGTATTCTTCAGCGCCGCCAACGCCGCCCAGTCGAGATCAGGATCTTCGTCTCCTTTGGCGTGCCCTGTTACAAAAGTTACGGCTTGCGCAAAATCACGGTGAGTAAGTGGAAGCGATGTCGCCGCAGCGCATCCGATAGCCGCCGTTATGCCGGGCGTTACAAAAACTGGAATGTTTGCGGCCCGCAAGGCATCCACTTCTTCGCCGCCGCGACCGAAAATAAAAGGATCGCCGCCCTTTAGCCGAATGACCGTCTTGCCCTTTCGCGCTTCATCAATGAGTAGCTTTTCAATATCGGACTGCGGAACCGCATGATCCGCTTTTTTCTTTCCAACGAATATACGGGTCGCATCACGGCGCGCGAGTGACAGTATTTCGCCGCTCACCAATCGGTCATGAACGATAACGTCAGCGTCTTGCAAAAGACGATGCGCTCGCCGCGTTAGAAGTTCTGGGTCACCCGGCCCTGCGCCAACAATATGGACGACACCGGTATCAGTTTTATTGGACCGATTCAGCGCCGCCAACATGGCCTCGTCGGCGCCATCATCATTTCCCGCGAGGATTTGCGCCGAAACAGGACCGTCAAAAAACCGCTCCCAAAAATTACGGCGCTCATTAGGCGGAATAATTGACTTTACGGTATCGCGATAACGGTTTGCGAATGCCGCAAGGGCGCCAATCCGGGCCGGGACAAGCCGTTCAATTGTTGCGCGCAAACGCCGCGCCAATACCGGCGCAGCACCGCCAGTCGAAATTGCGATCGTGATCTGTTCGCGTTCGATAATCGATGGTGTTGTAAAATCACAAAGGGCTGGCAGATCGACGACATTCACTGGCGTTTTTTGAAGCTTGGCGATCCTCGCGAATTTTGTCGCTGAGCGCTCGTCGCATGCAATGAAGGCCGCCGCGGCATCGTTGAAATCTGCAATTTCCGGCAATCGATGCTTGAACTGCGCGCGACTGGCGAATTCACGTCGCAACGCAGGATCAAACGCCGACCATATGAATGTGAGCTTGGCGCCGGCGCTCGCCGCGAGCCGCGCCTTTGCAGCTGCTTGTTCAAGCCCGCCAATGATCAGAATTTCGCGGTCTCGAAAGTTAAAAAAGGCAGGAAACTGATTCATGATAGTTTTTCTAATGATAAATTTAGGAATTCGGTCCGTTTATGAGCGAATATCAAATCCTAGTCTCTGTACGAATTCCGCTCAATCGAATTAAAATAGCTGCAATTATAGGAATTCTGATTTCCGGCCTAAAATCCGCATTAAACAACAACAAAATAGTTGAGCTAAAAAAATCTCTCATCAACGTGATTGGACTGAGTTATGAGTAGAGTTAGCTTGGCTACAAAATTTTCATAGAGCAAAGCCGCAGGAGAGACTGAAAATGAAACGATTACCGCCACTTAATGCTCTGCGCGTTTTCGAGGCCGCAGCCAGGCACTTAAGCTTTACTAAAGCAGCTGAAGAACTCCACGTAACGCCCGGCGCAGTAAGCCAGCAGATCAAATCCCTTGAAGATTTTCTGCAAACGCCGGTTTTTCGCCGTGAAAAGCGCTCACTGCTCCTGACCGATGAAGCTCAAGCCAGCTTGCCGGTTCTTCGCGATGGGTTCGACAAGCTTGCTGCAGCAGGCGAGCTGTTGTCGGCGCGGGCGGATTCGTGTCGTCTCACGGTGTCTGTTGCGCCGTCCTTCGCCTCGAAATGGCTGGTGCCGCGCCTTGATGAATTTCAGGAAGCAAACCCCGATGTCGATGTCTGGGTTTCTGCTGACATGAACGTCGTCGATTTCGCCGCAAACGATGTCGATATCGCGATCCGCTACGGCACTGGGAATTATGAGGGCCTCGTCTCGCAGCATCTCCTTGACGAGAAGATTATTCCGGTCTGCGCACCGTCGCTATTGACGAGCGACAATCCACTGAAAGCGCCGGCCGACCTCATTCATCACACGCTCTTGCACGATAGCGGCGTCGATAAAGATGAAAGCTGCCCGACTTGGCCAATGTGGCTCAAAGCAGCTGGCGTTTGCCACAAACAGGGAGAACGCGGTCTTAAGTTCAACCAGTCGAGCCTTGTAATCGAAGCGGCTGTTGCGGGCAAAGGCGTTGCCCTCGCAAAAGCGGCGCTGGCGCTTGCTGATCTCGAAGCGGGACGGCTGGTCATTCCATTTGATCTTACGACCCCCACGGACTTTTCGTATTATATCGTCCACCCGCCTTCAAAATCGTCGTCAAAAACCGTGAAGGCCTTTTCCGCTTGGTTGATGGCGGAAGCCGCAGCGACACACAACGCGACGACGGCGCAAGAAGCGGCGGCTTGAAACCACCGACTAAAAAAGAACGCCCGCGCCACTGGGGGAGAGCAGGCGCGAGCGTTCGAGAAGCGGCTTAGGGGGAGAGATAAAGCCGCCTTCAACCGATTAAATAATTGTGCGCTTGCACAAAACAAGACCGGTCAGTTTACCAATTTGTCACGGTGGGCCTTGATGAGATCACGATCAGGTTATCGTGCAATCTCAACGCCCGTTGATCTGATCGAGGCAATCGCAAACCGCCTCGAACACCAACAACGTTGACGTATGCCGCTGCGGGTAATCACGCACAGTTTCAAGAACAGCGAGGTCCTTCCAGCGCTCGCCCGTCGGCGGCGGACCGCCATCTTTCAGCATGGCGCGCATTTGATCGCGCAACTCGAAGAACTCTGTGAGCCTTGCGCCAACAATATTGCGCGCGACAATAGACGCCGCCGCTTGCCCGAGTGCGCACGCTTTTGCAATCATAGCGAAATCTTCAATGCGGTCGCTTTCAACCTTAATGTCTACCGTCACTTCCGAACCGCAAATGCGGCTGACTTTGGTGGCTGTCGCATCGGGCGCGTCGAGCCGGCGCGACGCCGGAATATCCGCCGCCGCGCCGAGAATGCCGCCAGAATAAAGGTCACTGATCATGGCGCCTTTGTGGCCGGACTTTTACGCCAAATCAAACAGAAGAACTTCGCTGTCGTCTAATGCTTTCAGCGAAAGGGCTTCAACATCCTCTATTTTTGCGCCATCGCCGGCCTGCATGATCGAGCCTTCAGGCAGTTCAACGCCGCCTTTGGCGACCTGCAACCAACCAGCGCGGCCTGCTGCGAAGCGATGGCTCAATCCGTCGCCGGCCTTTAATCGGGCCGCATAGAGATCGGCGTCCTGGTTGATCTTGAAGGAATCCTCCCGCCCGTCGCGCGAGGCGATGAGCGCCAGGACGCCTTCATTTGCATCTCCAATCTCTCTTTCAGCATACGCTGGCGCATGGCCAGTCCCGTCCGGCTCAATCCAGATCTGATAAAGATGCACAGGATCGGTTTGCGATGCGTTGAATTCGGAATGCTCAACGCCCGTTCCCGCCGCCATGTATTGCACCATGCCCGGCGCAATCACCCCGCCGCCGCCGGTTGAATCTTTATGCTGCAAGGCCCCTTCCAAAACGTAAGTTATGATTTCCATGTCGCGATGACCGTGGGTCGGAAATCCGGCGCCGGGATTTATGCGGTCTTCGTTCATCACCCGTAGAGATCGATAACCCATGTGATCCGGGTGGTAATAGTTCGCAAACGAAAAAGTATGTCGCGCATCGAGCCAGCCATGATTGGCATGGCCGCGATCAACGCTTTTGCGGATGGTGATCATCGCGCACCGCCTTTCTATCAAAATTTATGGAGTTCCGTTGGCGAATAGATGTTGACGATCACGGACAGTTTCAAGGGCGTTTTGGGCGCCTCACTAATCGCCGCTGCCGGGCACGTCCGGCATCGTGCCAGCAGGCGAAAACACGATAATTGCGACGAGCGCCGCCAGCATTGCGATCAAGATTACGAGATTGATCTTTGTCGCATTGCCGGCCTTTTTCTTTTCAAGCCAGGTCCGCGGGCGGACGCCCTTGTAGAAATAGACGCCTTGCGCCGAAAGCATGATGCAGACAATGTTGACAGACAGGAGCAACATCGCTCGCCAGAATAAATCGATTTCGCCCGCGCCCAGAAAGAGCCCAGCAGCAGCGGCTGGCGGCAGCAATGCGACCGCGACCATCACCCCCACCAGCGCTGCAGAAACGCCGGTAACGATTGATAACGCTGCAGCGGCGCCCGCTGCGAGGCCGAGCGCCACAGAGTCTAGCCCGGCCACGGTTCGGCTCATCAGCTCTGTGCTCTCAAAATTTATATCGAGCCACAAGCCCATGAGTGCGGCGACAAACATGCCGAGTGCAAGACCTGTGACCGCGTTGCGGCCTGCACGAGCCAGCAATTTAAAATCGCCAAGGGCGGCGGCGAATGACACCGCGAGTATTGGCCCCAACAATGGCGCGATAACCATGGCGCCTATCACCGCCGCAACATTGTCGGCGTTTAACCCAATCGCCGCGACAATAGTCGAGGCAAGTGTCAGCACATAAAAGTCTGAGTGAAGCTCCGCGCCTTCCGATACGTCGTTAAAAATTTCTTCCCGCAACGCCAGCTTGCGTTTTCGTTTGATCTCTTCGTCGCTGCCGACATCGTTTTCGTTGTCTTCAGGCTGCGGCGCCGTCGCTTCAACTGGCAAAACGAGTATGCGCCAATCATCTTTATCGCCGTCGCAAATTTCTTGAAGACGATCGAGCAACGCCTGAGCGCCATCCTCAACAAAGAATGCCCGCAAGACACAAGTTTCGTTTTCTTCGGTTGACGAAAAGCGGAAATGAGTGGGCTTAAATTCTTCGACGGCCGCTTTTACTTCATCAAATTTGCGCGACGGTACGACCGCTTCGATCAACCGCATCAGCCCATGCCGCTAATGCCGTCGACGCCCTCATGCGCGTCACGGTCTTTTTTGCGCGTCAAAAGCGCCAACGTTATCCAGGCGCCATGAAACAAAATTCCAATTGTAAATAATAATTCTCCGGAGAACGGCCCGACCGACATCCGATCAAATAACTCGTCGAGACTGCCGACCGCCGTTGGATGAATAATGATTTTGCCGTAATACGCGATTGCCTGAAAACTCAAGACCCACATGTAATTGCGCCGGACCCGCCGTCCCATGGCTCGCCAAAAACCGATGTGATATTGCGGCGTCAAATAATCATGCGCGAGAATATCCTGCCAGTCGCCTGGCGGCGGTTGCTTTGATTGAAACAACAGCGGCGCATAGAAATGCATCTCAATCCACCGCGCTCGCGCCCGCCAGACATTGAAATAGCGATAGCGTCGCGCTTCCAAAATCAAAAACATTGCGATCAATACGCCGACAAGCAATAGCGGCAATGGCGACGCATCGGGGTCCGAAAAACTGATCGATAAGGCGATGCCGAGAGTAACAACCGCCCAGTTTGTCGTCGTATCAAGGCGGGTGCGCCAGATGGTCGAGCGATAGACTTCACCGCGGTAAAGGTGAGCAAGAGCGCCGACCGCGGCGTTGTCAAACTCGTTGCCGGTGCCGCCCTCAGGCGTTTTCCATTTTTTCCAATCTTGGGCCATGTCCAAATAGTCTCGTCCCGTTTGCGATCATAACGCAAGGGTGAGCGTCGCAGCGTGACAGGCGCTGCGCGCCGCGCTAAGGGCATAATTTATTGAAAGACGAACACCGGTGATGGCGCAGGAAACGGAATATTCTTACCGGCGGATTTTCGCCCTCGCCTGGCCAGCCTCGGTCGCGGCCTCTGTAACGCCGCTGCTCGGCGCGGTGGATGTTTGGGCGCTGGCGCAATCGAGCCGGCCGCTGGATATCGCTGCAGTCGGACTTGCGTCGGTCATTTTCTCGCTCGCCTATTGGAGCTTCGGTTTTATCCGGATGAGCGTTGCCGGATTGACGGCACAGGCCGCCGGCGCTGAGGACGAACCGGAAGCGCGCGCGGCGCTCGTTCGCGGAGCGGTGATTGGCGGCGGCATCGGACTTGCACTTCTAATTCTGCAATGGCCGATCGGCATCCTTTCATTTAAAGCGCTCGGAATTGGGTCAGAGGCAAGCGCCGCGACCTTTGACGCCGCCCGACAATATTACGATATCAGGATTTGGGGCGCGCCGTTCGCGCTCGCGTCTTACGCCGCCTTTGGCTGGCTGACGGCGCGCGAGCGCACCGATTATTTGATGATCATTTCGATATTTATTACTACGCTTAATATTGTGCTCGACTATATATTCGTTGTTGAGTTTGGCTGGGGCGCAGCGGGAGTCGCCGCGGGCACCCTGATCGCTGAGGTCTCAGGTTTTTTTGCATGCCTTGTTTTTGTTGGCATGGTCCTGCGCCGCTCCGGCGGAGTGCGTGCGAATTGGCGCCCGGCGGATTTCTTTGCAAGAGACAAAATTGCTCGCACTGTCTCGGTAAACTTCGACATTTTCGTCCGCACTGTGCTGCTCGCATTTTCGTTTGCATGGTTCGTGCAGCGCTCCGGCGCCTTTGGAGACGTCGTGCTGGCGGCAAACCAGATATTACTGCAGCTCTTTCTCTTTACGGGGCTCGCCCTCGACGGCACCGCCATCGCAGCGGAAACCCTGGTTGGTCAATCCATGGGATCGAAAAACCCGGAACGCGGGCGGTTGCGTTATCATTCCGCGGTCCGGCGAACATTTGTCTTGGCAGGCGTCGCCGCAGTATTCTTTTCCGTATTCTATTGGCTTGCAGGCGACACCGTCATTGCGCTCTTAACGCCGCCCGGAGAAATCCGTGACGCGACAACGACATTTATGCCCTGGATTATTATCAGCCCACTGATTGTCGTCATCGGCTTCCAGCTCGACGGCATTTTCATCGGCGCAACCCGCGCCCGGGAAATGCGCAACTCCATGATTGTCTCTGCGCCGATTTTTATTGCGCTATCTATCTGGGCGGCGGGCGCCTTTGGCAATCATGGGCTATGGGCTGCATTCTCCGTTTATTTCCTCCTTCGGGCTGCTACACTGCTTTTATATATGCCGCGTCTTGGCCGGGCATTCGCGGCGTAAACGTCTCAACCCTGCCCGACCGCATCGCCAATATTCTCAAAGCCATCCGCATCAAGAAAATCCGGCAGCTCTCGCAGGATACGCGCGGGCAACCCCGGCCCCTCATAGATAAGCGCGGTATAGAGCTGAACAAGCGACGCGCCAGCGAGAATTTTTTCATAAGCATCACGAGCTGATGAGACACCGCCAACACCGATGAAAGGCATAGCGCCGTTCGCCGATTTGTAGAGTTCGCGCAACAATGCCGTCGATGGCGCAAATAACGGCCGCCCGGAAAGGCCGCCGGTCTCGGATGCGCGATCGCTGCGCAAACTATCCGGCCGTGCAATCGTCGTGTTCGAGACAATCATGGCGTCGATATTCGCCGCAATGGCGCTTTCCAGAATATCGGTCTTGTCTTCTTCTGTCAGGTCGGGAGCAATCTTCAGGAAAATCGGAACAGGCGCATCCAACGCATCACGCTCAGTCATCACTTGTTCGAGCAATTCATCGAGCGCGGCCTTATCCTGCAATGCACGCAGACCCGGCGTATTGGGCGAAGAGACATTCACGGTGAGAAAGTCCGCATGGCCGCCGAGCGCCGCGACGCCGGAAACGAAATCGGCAACCTTGTATTCGCTGGACTTATTGGCGCCGAGATTAACGCCCACAACACCGCGTTTGCGCCGACGCTTTAATCGTCGCGCAATGATTTTCTCCCCATCGTTGTTAAACCCGTATCGATTGATAACGGCTCTGTCTTCGCGCAGGCGAAAGACCCGCGGACGCGCGTTCCCCAGCTGCGGGCGCGGCGTGACGCCGCCGACCTCGACGAAACCGAAGCCGAGATCGAGCGCTGCATTAGGGACTTCGGCGTTTTTATCGAACCCGGCGGCGAGCCCTAGAGGATTGGCAAACTCAATCTCGGCGACAGTCGTTGCAAGACGCGGCGTCGCCATACGGACTTTGGGGCCCAACCCAGAGCGCAGCATTTTCACCGTCACGCGATGAGCCTTTTCCGGATCGAGCGCCGTCAACGCCGTCGCGCCGAAATCAGCTATGAATATCGGCGGGCGGATCAAATGACTTGTCCGAAACTGAATTCAGCGCCATCTCGCGTCAACGCGATAGCGCGGGTGATATGGTCTTTCCGCAGAGCGCCGTAATAATGCGGGAACTTTTCTCCGCGTTTCGGCGCCAGTTCAAATTTCAATTCGTCCCCCAGTGTTTCCGCATTGATTTCTAACGCAACAAGGTCATCGCTTCGTGCAAAGTGTAACGCCGCCGTTTTCAGAACCTGCGCGCGCGTCGATAAGTGAATGTACCCGTCGCGCCGATCGATGTCGCGAGTTGGCACAACGCCAGTTTCCTCAGCAGCGAACCATTCGGTCCGGGTCGCCAATCGGTATATAAAATAATCGCCAGTTTTATGCGCCATGACTTACCGCGTAGCGGCGCGCGGCGCGCCGGTCCAGCGCTTTGGTAAAAAAGTTTTCACGCCTAACTCCACCCTTCGATAAAGGCGCGCTCAGCATCGGCGCTTTCGTCAATAGCGGCGTCGAATGCTGCTGCGCGTTCCTGCAGCGCGCGATCAAAATGCGTCGCAGGTTGCATCTCTAACGTCGCCGCGAGCGCTGCAATTCCCGCCTCACGCCAGTCTTCGCGACCGTAAGCTATCAGGCGTAGCGCCGCTTCATAGGCGATCGAAATATTTTCCGGATCTAGGCGCTGCGCCGCCAAGAATTGTTGATGACCGAGCTCCGCATCCGATCCAAACCGGCCATCGCCAGCAAGCCGCGCAACTCCCAGATGCCACGCGGCAGAACTGGAGAGCGCCCAGGCGTTATCCGGCTCAAGCACTAACGCTGCGTCGAGTGCGTCGCGAGCCTTGCCAGCGGAACCGGAAAGGAAGGCGCGAAAACCCGACATGCGCGATGCCCGCTGAGCAATTGCGATCGCATATTGCAAATGCCCTTCAACGAGAGCCTCGTCCGCCTCAATCGCCAGCTTCGCAAATTCGCGCGCGCGTTTAGCGATCTTTCTCGCGGTTTTATCATCGTTTTCGAGATAGGCGGATGCATTCAGCGCTCGCGCCGCCAAAGCGAAGTTTTTTGCCCCGCCAACTCCTTCTGCAAGCGCGGCCGACTGTTCATAGTCGCCAACAAAAAACTTATCGAGCGCGCCGCTGTCCGGCTCGGCATGGACAAGCGAAAACTGAACGGCAATGAAAAACACAAAGGAATAAATCAAACGCATCATCGAATGCCTATACTGGAACGCAGTCGGGTTCGCATCTCACAAACCGGACAGGCGCCGAAACTGGACAGCGCCCGCGAAATCCCGGAATACTCCCGCCGATGAAACCGATCCGGATTGTTCTCGGCCTCGCCTTCGCCGCCGCCTGCGGCGCGCTTGCGCATATCCTTGGCCTTCCAGAAAAAATCACCGCTACCATTGCCATCACCGCGCTCACTGCGTTCTGGTGGGTGTCGGAGGCGTTGCCAATCCCGGCGACGTCGCTTGTTCCATTTGCGCTTTTCCCGCTGGCCGGTGTTCTGGATCAGCGACAGGCCGCGGCGGCGCTCGGCTCCTATGTGATCATCCTGCTGATGGCGTCTTTCATGCTCTCCAAAGCGCTTGAGAAATCCGGCGCCCATGAGCGCCTCGCCCTTTACATGATCAATCTTGTGGGCACGTCCGGGCGCAGGCTTGTGATCGGTTTCATGCTCGCCGCCGCGCTCCTTTCAATGTGGATTTCGAACACCGCGACGACGCTCATGCTGGCGACCATGGCGCTTGCTATTATCGCCCGAACCGACAACCCGAAGCTTGCGGTTCCGCTCCTCCTCGGCATCGCCTTCGCGGCGTCTCTCGGCGGCACGGCGACGCTGATCGGCACACCGCCGAATTTGATCTTCGCTGAGAATTATCTGCAAGCAACGGGAGACGAATTTTCCTTTTCGCAATGGATGAAGATTGGCTTGCCCATCGTCATCATTGGCGTACCGATTATGGGGCTGTGGCTGACGCGATCCATGGGCGGCGTCACCGCGCCGGAGTTGCGCGACCCCGGCCCGTGGCGCGTCGACGAGCGCCGTACACTGATGGTTTTTGCCATCGCCATCGCGCTCTGGGTGACGCGGGCCGAACCGTTCGGCGGTTGGTCCGGAGCCCTGGGCATGACCGGCGCCGGCGATTCCACTGTAGCAGTCTTCGCCGTGATCCTCATGTTCCTGGTGCCGGACGGGAAAGGCGGCGCCCTCCTTGACTGGAAGTCCGCCGGCGACATTCCCTGGGGGATGCTGTTGCTTTTTGCCGGCGGCATCTGCATCGCGTCGGGTTTTCGCGCATCGGGGCTTGATCAATTGATCGGCGCCAATCTCGCCGGCCTCGCCAATATGCCGGTCTTTTTGATGATGCTCGGGCTTTGTCTGTCAGTGACGTTCCTGACCGAGATGACATCGAACACGGCGACGGCCAACTTGTTGATGCCGATCCTCGCCGCGGTCGCCACGGGCGCCGGGATCGCGCCGGAGCTCTTGATGATCCCGGCCGTTATCTCGTGCTCCTGCGCCTTTATGCTGCCCGTCGCGACGGCGCCCAATGCGATCGTCTATGGCACAGGCCATGTCTCAATTGCCGAGATGGCCCGCGAAGGCGTCTTCCTCAACATCATTGTCGCGGTGATTGTCTCTAGCGTCTGCTGGGTATTGTTGGGGTAGTCTGGCAATCGACCGAAAAAAGCCTACATAAAAATAATGGACGCTAAAACGCCCGATTCTCAAACCACGACGCCGCCGCCTGATCCAGCGCCGGTTGTGACATCGGATGCCGACCACGCTTCGACGGAACGCTGGGAGCTCGCTTATCAATGGCGGGTTTTGTGGCGCGGGTTGAAGTGGACCGCCGGCGGATTGATCGCTTTCGCGGCGCTCCTCGTCGTCGGGCAGATTTATCTTTTTCATCAGCTTTTTACCGACATTCACCCGATGCTCGGCTGGGGCTTTGTCGCGCTGGTCACCGCGCTTTTCGCGTGGCTCGTCGCCTGGCCGCTCTTCAAATTCTTTCACATGCCGACCATCGCGCACCCGCCGGATGTCGATTTGTCGTCGCCTTCTGTAAATGCCGCGGACCTTAAAGAGCGCGTCGAGTTCGACCGCGCTTACCTCAAAACCATCATCGACAATCCGGCGCTCAGCGCGCGTCGCGATGCAGCCGTTTCGGCGGCGGCGGCGCTTGACGCCATGGTCGCCGCCGGCGGATCGTTCGCCCCGGCGCTTGCCGATTTTGAGCGCGAGCGCATCGCGCCGCTGCTCACTGATCTCGACAAACAGATCGACGACTACATCCACAAAGAAGCCCTCGCGGTTGGTTCGGCGACGGCGGTTTCCATGAACGGCTCCATCGACGCCTTTATTGTTCTGTGGCGCAACATCAACATGATCTCTCGCATCTCGCGGCTTTACTACGGACGGCCGAGCATGCGCCTCAGCCTGATGATCCTGCGCGACGTCATGGTCGCAGTTCTCTTGAGCCGCGCTCTCGACGATGTCACGGACGCGGCGGGCGACGCCATTGGCCGCGTTGTCTCGCGTCTTGGCGGCGTAGTCATCGGCCCGCTGATGGATGGATCGGTCAACGCGCTGATGACACTGAAGCTCGGCTATCTCGCCAAACGCCGATGCCGCAGTTTCGACGTCTGGTCGAAAGCCTCCGCGCGACAGGCCGCCGCCGACGTCTTCGAACAGGTCAAACGCGAATCGACCAACCTCACCGGCGAGCTCGTCAAAATGACCAGCGGCGTACTCTCGTCGGCAGGGCGCGCCGCCGGCGCGGTCGCGGGCAAAGTCGCCGCTGCGCCAAAATCCGCTTGGGGGCTGGTCCAGGACGCATTTGTAAGAAAACCGCCCGCGAAAGAGTGACGCCGCGCCCGCATTTTCTTGATTTTCTTCAGCGGCATTCTTAATTCTTGAAATCATGACTTACCTTCTGGCGACGCACCGGCGCCGATTTTTTCTGAACAATTGTTGACACAGCATTCTCATGCTTTTGCTATTTGCATATCTGGCGCTCGCAATCGTTGTTTCATTTTTGTGTTCCATTGCTGAAGCGGTCCTCCTTTCGGTGCGGCCGGCTTATGTGACGGCGCTCGAACGCAGTGGCGCACCCGGCGCAAGCGCCCTTTCGAACCTTCGCGCTAATCTGGACCGTCCGCTCGCCGCGATCTTGACCCTCAATACGATCTCGCACACGGTCGGCGCCGCTGGCGTCGGTGCGCAGGCCGCCATTGTTTTCGGCAACCAGTATCTCGGCGTTGTCTCTGCAGTGTTGACGTTGCTGATCCTTGTTTTCTCTGAGATCATTCCGAAAACCCTTGGCGCGACTTATTGGAAATCACTGGCGCCCGTGACTGGCGTGACGCTGATGTGGATCACCAAAGTCATGCACCCGATCATCACCATGAGCGAATGGTTGACGCGGCGATTGTCGCGGGGCGGGGCCAGCGCCTTCACTTTCAGCCGCGACGAGATGGAAGCGATGGCGGATATCGGCGCCGAAGAAGGCGTCCTCGAGGAGCGCGAGCGCGAAATCGTCGCCAATCTCATGAGCCTCGATAACATCTCCATACGCACCATCATGACGCCGCGGTCGGTTTTATTTTCGGCGCCGCGGACGATGACTGTCGCAGCATATTTCGAAGCTCATGCCGAAGAACCGTTTTCCCGTATCGCGATCTATCGCGACAACCCGGACGACGTTGACGCCTATGTCTTGAAAGCGGAAATCTTCGCCGCGCAGGCAAAGGATGAACATGAGCGCCGGCTGGAAGAATTCGCCCGGCCGTTTCCCGTCATTCCCGACGTCGTCACCGTATTCCGCGCGTTTGAACAACTTGTCCGCGACAGCGCTCACGCTGCGTTGGTCGTCAATGAATATGGCGACCTTCAGGGTCTTGTTACGCTCGAAGACATTATCGAAACGCTGGTGGGTCTCGAAATCACCGACGAACTCGACACCGTCGAAGACATGCAAGTGCTGGCGCGCCACCGCATGAAGCGCCGCACACTTGAGTCAGGCAGTGATAAATAGAAATTTTGGTTGGCGCACGGTTCAGGCGCACTCATAACGACACCGTCTTCCCGGCGCCGCGCGCGCAGCAAACGAATGGGGTTTTTTGCTAACGTTGCAACCAACCCCCTTTGTCTCGGTTAATGACCTCGACACATCCCCCGTAAACGGGGGATGAAAGGCTTACCGCTAAGGCGGCGCCCTCAGGTCAGGCGCCGGTCCTTCATAAGGAGTTTTATCCGACGGGTTTTCGGACCGTTTACCTGAATCACCGCCCCGTCTCTTGCGCCCACCGCCAGCGCCAATCTTTTTCTTCGTGCAGAGCCTTCTCGTCAGCGGCGTCGATTTTTTCTTCGCCGAACTCATCCTCGAATTGCCTGTCGATATCGTCATAGCGTTGCGACGCTTTTTCTTCCATACAAAGATTGTTATTCTCAGGCGCTTTCGGCGCGAGGCTTGGCGGGGCCGTTAGGTCCGCCCGTCAATACCGTGCGTTTTCCGGCGGCAATTCCCCGGTCTTGGCACATCTTTGCGCAACACTGGTTCATCTCTACGAACGTCTCGCGCCGCGTAAAGGGTTTGCTGCCGAGATGCGGCGGTCAAACCAGGTCGGTTTATCGCCCTTGTCAGCGTCCGCCATATTGCGCGCTGCCTCACCGGCGTCTTCGGCGAGGTCAAGCGTTAAGAGGGATAGCCGCTTATAGCGTTCCTCCAGTTCGGCAGTGAACGCCTCATCAGATTTGTTTCGTTCATACGGGTCC
>JABDJK010000087.1 GCA_013002535.1 Hyphococcus sp. | reverse complement strand
AGGGGAGACACAGCTGAAGATGCGTATCGAAATAGCTTGCTCAGGTTTAGGTGGCGTCTTCAATAAAATCATCCAGCTCCTGTGTCGTATTCAGGAATAAGCGGGAAATGCCGATTTTCAAATACATGTCAGAGAGAGCCAAATTGAAATCAGGTTTGAGATCCGCGGCAGACAATTCCGCCACGGCTCGCTCTATCTGGTCCGCTGTTAAATCTGGCTGACAGGTATCCGTCCGCGAGACAGAATTCTCAAGGATGTTTACATGTACCGGGCATTTGGTGCGTATACGGTTTTCAACATCATGAGGCATGACGCTCCGCAGGTGGCTGCGATAAGCAGGCACTTGTATCAGATTTATTTCCTGGCTTTCCAGAAAAAAGTAATATCTTGCCAGACTTTGCCGGATATCCTCATCGATGAGCACCTTCGACGGCCCCAGCGCCAGGAAATCATCATAGGCGTCGCGAGGGAGTGTGATGGGCACGTAACCACTGGCCTGATATGCATCGACCAAAAACTGTTCGCCCCACTCCTCCACCGGGCGCTCCAGCCCATCAAGTGTGGCCAATGCGTGTGCTCTATACGTCCCATAAGCGTCAATCCAGATTCGTAGCATCTCTTGATTGCTCGACAGTTCTGCCTGAACACTCTCAACAGCTTTTTGAGCTGTCCTTTTATTCGCCTGGGTTGCATTCCAGTTGGCAACCTGAATACCAAGGAACACACCAACAACGACGATAACAAAGTCGAGCCCAACCGCGGTCCAGTTCTGCGCTTTGACGTGTTCTGTGATGCGGCGCAGGATCATTGTTGCGCCGCCTCTAGCGCCGCTAATGTTTCCTTCGCCAACGCCTGCGTTCGCTTGGCGCGGGCATAGCTCGCAAGTGTGAGCGTGCGTAAAGAGATGTACGTCGCCTTCAAAGCCTCATTGTCTTCCATCGCCGCGCGATATTTTTCTGTTTCAATAGGATAGCCAACGGCGATTCCAGCGGCGATAAAATTCGGCACCATTGAAATCTGCAACGCACCGGAATTGGCCTCAAAATCCTCCATCACAACAACAGCCTGCCGATACGCCATCAGCGTCTGCACCAATTCATAATTTTCGATCAGTGCAACGTCGCCGGTCGCCACCAGCATATCGAAAGTCTGGGTGCTGGGATCGAACGTAAGCGTATTGAACACCTTAGCAGCGAAGGCGGCCCATGCTGGCGAGTCAAATGCGGGGATGGTAGACCGGTCAACCGGCGGTCCGGGCAAAAGCTTTGCCGGATCGGCGGCGCCGCTACCGACAAGTGTGATTTCCATTACCGCCGCGTTGAACGCTTTGTTCTGGCGAACGGCTTCGAGGTCGTCTATGTCTGCGCGCAAATCCTGCGCAAGGCTGGCGATATATCGGTCAGCTGCGGCGCGGTTGGCGCGCGCCTCATTCCAGGCGGTAATTTGAAAGGCGATCAGTATTCCAGCAATAACGATGAAAAAATCTAGCGCGATAGCGGTCCAGTTCTGCGCTTTAACGTGCTCGGTAATGCGGCGAAGGAGCATCAGTCTAATTCCTCGATTAACGCCTTAAGCGTTTTCACCGTCGCACGCTCATAAATAGCCAGCGACGTCAGCTTTAAATCTATATCGCTAAGATGACGACCAAGCTCTAATTCCATCGCATCATAGGTTTCCAACGCCGCAAGCGACCGTTCCAACAACTCTGAGTCAGCGTCCAGCGAGCAGTCGTCGCTCAGATCGACGGAGAACATTCCGTCATCCTGCACGTAAAACTCTTCCTTACAGCGTTCGCGAATTAGCGCCTGAAGATCATAGGGCATATAGGTGCGCAGATTGGACCGATACGGCGTTGTTTCCGCTTGCACTCGTTCGGAATTCTTGAGGGTTAGATAATAATTCGCAAGCCGGCCGCGCAAATCAGCGTCTGGTATCGCGCTAGCTATTCCTGCACTGAGCAGTTCGTTATAGGTCGCATTCTGGGGCGTATAGGTGCGCACCTGCGACGCCTGATAGGCATCGATGAAATATCGCTCTGTCGGCGCAGCTTTACCTGACTGAAGGCGCCCTAAAGTCGCCAGCCCATGCTGTTTGACCTGACGGTAATAGGCAGTGAGTTCCCGTTGGGTGGTGCGTTCCGCTTCAAGATCGTCAATCAGTCGCTCATAATATGTCAGCGTGGTTTGACGCAACTGCCGTCCGTCATTCCAGTTCGCGACCTGAATACCGATGAAGACGCCAACCACGACGATAATGAAGTCGAGGAATACCGCGAACCAGTTTTGGTCACGCACGTGTTTAGTGATTCGCCGTAATAGCACCGTGGCCGCTATCCCTCTTTTTTTCGCAACTATGGTCGGCGTGCAATAATCGCGCAAGAGTTCTTAGGGATTAGGTTTGCTCCTAACCAATAGGCAGTCGTTCACAGGATGAAAACTAAGTCGCGTTTTGCGCGATCAAAGACGTTCATCGGAGTCTCTGCGACCGGCAATTTAGGGCCACTACGCGCCTGTCAGGCTGTTTTTCAATCTGACTATTCATCGCCAGGAACGGTCACAATACTGTCAGAAATGAATGTCGGCTTTATGTACCGATCCGGCTGTCCTGTTCTGAGCCTTGGCGCCTGCTGTAATACGACAGCGGATCACTTTTTTTGCTGTACTTTCTCAGCAAGCGTTTTCAAACGTTCGATCTCTATAATTCCCTGATCCGTAGCAATAGAAAGATTTACAATCCAAAATCGAAGTGACTCAATAACTCGCGGATCTTCAGCAAATCCTTCGAGAAGGCTCTCGAAATCGAGTTCTGCGTCAGGAACTGGGCAATCGAGAAGCTCCTGATCGACGCCATCTCCGGCATGGCAGTTTTCCCATATGTGGGTTTGAATAGTATAAGGCGTTTTGGCGCGGATTAGACGGCGATATTCTGGGTTCAAAGAATATAAATCAGCTGCGCGCCTATCAAGATTCTCGTAATATCCCGCAAGGTCAGCCCGCAGTGCTCCATCTTTAATGAGCCCCAACTGACCCGCGCTTTTTAACTCGCCATAGGTTGGGTCGGAGGGTTCGTACTTCCAAATCTGGCTTGCTTGGTAAAAGTCAATGATTACGTCCCAGTCAGATTTTTGACCTTTATCGCCACTTTCAATGAACTTTATCGCATTAGCTCCATGATCAATCACTTCCTGCCAGAAAGTTACACGTTTATTTATTGCTGACACATCCGTAGAAATATCTTCCTGAAGACGCGTGAGGTAACTATCTGCCAGAGCACTCTCAGCCCGTGAGTCGTTCCAATTCGAAACCTGAATACCAATAAAGACGCCAACAACGACGATAACAAAATCGAGCGCGACGGCAGTCCAATTTTGCGCTTTGACATGTTCTGTAATGCGACGAAGAAGCACGAGTTTCCCGCAATATTTTCGATTTCAAGTTTATAGGAATGTTCGAACGGCTTTTATAGAGCCAATAATTGTGGGAGGCCCACCAGGCAGCTAAGGGCCATGAATTGCCTGATGGGCTGAAATTCAATCCGTCCATTCAGAGCCAATGAATGTCGTGGCAGGTTGCATTCTAAGCATGGTTCAAATTTTGTGAAAGCCTACCCCTCAAACCCCGACCGTATGTGCGCCGTCCCAGTTTTCTGGCGCGCCGCGTTCAGCGAGGGTGCGAATGCGTTCTTCATAGATATCAAATAACGCGATCTTGGCGCCGGGGGATTGTTTGGCGCGGGCGAGCATTTCGCGGGCCGCTGCGGCGTCGCCGGCGCGATAAGCGGTGAGAAGTCCGCGGTGATGTTCGTCAAGCTCGCGGAAGCCTTTTGACGATTTGATAAACGGATTGCCGATAAGGGCGTAGATCGAAAACGGCCGCGCGGTTTCGCGAGTCTTCAGTTTGTCGAGTTCAAGATAGGCAAAGTGATGGTGCGTCTGCCGGTGAATAGACTCGTCAACAATCATAGCCGGTCCGTAAAATTCCGATTGCTGACGAAGGAACGCGGCGCGATCAACTGCCGGGCCAATGGCGGAATAGCGATTGTTACGGCCATGCCCCATGGGGCCGATGAAACATTCGCCCGTCGCAATGCCGATGCCTAGATGGATTTGCAGGTTCCGCGTGCGGCTCGACGCTTCCAAATCCTCGTTTATCTTGTCCATGCTCTCAACGAGGCGCAGCGCTGCGGCGCAGGCCGCCTGTTGATGGTCCGCTGCCTCGATAGGCGCGTTGTAATAGGCGAACAGCCGCCCGCCCTCGGCCTGATCGGCGACGCCGCCCGTATCAATGATCGTCTGGCGCAAATCGAGCGACGCCGCTGCCATCAGTTTGGTGACGTCGTCGGGAAGGTTTTGCATCGTGCGCAAATCTTCTTCGAGGATACGCAACTCGCAGGCGAGCACTGAAATATCGCGACGCGCGCCCTGCAGAATATCGGCGCTGTTTTCTTCGCGCAGCATTTTCATCGCCGGCTCGGGCAATGTGTCATGGAACGATCCGCGGAAATTATCATCGCGCATGACGCCGCCGATGGATCGCCCGCCGGCGACGGAAAGCGCGCCGATGAACATCGCGGTCGCTGGCGGCAGTGGATTGACAAGCATGTTGGAGAAGGCGAACGTCATGAAGGCGCCGAGCAACAAGGCGGCGGACACTGCGGCGGCAAAACCAATCGCCTGCCAAAATTGCATGCGCTGCGCCGTCATCACCGCTGCGGCGCCAAAGATCATGACGCCCAGCGCTTCGATGTAGCCGAGCCAGCCGGGCCGCGCCGGCGCGTGCCCGCTGGAAATTTGCGCCGCGGTGAGGGCGTGGAGCTCGACTGGCGCCATGGACCCGCGCGGCGTCGCTACCGACGATCCGAGGTCAGTATCGAGACCAATAAAAACGACGGCGCCGTCAAGCTGTTCGTTGGCGCGATTGCCCAACAGGCGCGATGCGGACGTCTTCGGTGCGTCAAGGCGCTTCGGCAAATGCAAACGCATGGTCGTTGATCTGTTGATCGGCAGGTTCGCGCCATTGACAGAAATTTCTCTCACAAACCTTCCAGCGGCGTTTGCAGACGACGCGTCAGCGCGCGCATTAATCGACGAGGCGTCATCGGCAGCGCCGGCAAGGCGTGCGGCTTCCAAAGCAATTGACGGCGTTGGCGTTTCATCAAGCGTCCACAATAATGGCGTGCGTCGAACAACGCCGTCGCTATCGGGAACAAGCGCGGCGACGGCCGGCGTCGCGGCGCGTCCAAGGTTCGAATTCAGTCCATAAAAATATCGTGCGCCGGGCAATGCGAGAAATTCTGCGCCGCCTTCTTCAAGATTCAGCCACTGCGCCCGCCTTGCGTCAGCGCGCTGAAACTGATTTTGCGAACTCGTTGCTGCGCTCGAAGATGCAGCAACGCCAACTGCGCCGCGAAGCCGCGTAAAAGCATTAGCGAGGACCTCATCAGTTTTCGGTAAGCGCGCAAGCTGGGTCGCGAGATCATCGTCGCTGGCGCCTTCGAGCCAGAACTCACCGATGGTTTCCGGCGATAGTGGATCGGGCGCGTCCATGGGTTCAACGAGGATGACGGCTTTGGCGCCCGCGGCGCCCGCATTCTCGACAATGTCGGCGAGGACTGTACGAGGCCACGGCCACGGACCGACCTGTTCAACGCTCTCTCGGTCAATCAGCACGATCTGAAAATTTTCGGAGACGTCGTAGTCCGCAGGCGACAGACGCTGGAAGAAGCTGAAAAGCGCCTCACGCGATCGGGCGTCCGGAGATTGCGCGCCCGCCAACGCGCCAAGGGCGATCACGACTAATGCGCCGGTCACCACCAAAAGCGGCAGCGCCTTCAACCACTCAAATTGACCCGAAAACAACTTGTTGGCCACGAAAGCCGCTCCCAAAATGACACACCACACTCAAAAAATCGCCCGCGAGCACCCAATTTGGCAGGATTCTCGGTGATTTCAGGACCATTTTAACATCCTGTACGCCATGATGACACTGCAAGCGTCGCGCCGATGCGCGTCCTTTGTTAAGAAGGCGTTAACCATGGCTGAATCTGCGGCTCATTTCGATATCGATGTGGATGGCGGCGTCCTTAAACTGGTCGCGTCAGGGGACTGGCGCGCGCGTTTTTTGAAGCAAATCGACAATCGTCTGCGCGACTTCGCCGATGATTCGGTTGGGCGCGATCTGGTGATCGACGTATCCGGCGTGGAACGCCTCGATACGGCGGGCGCCATGGTTCTCCAGCGAACGTTCTTCGCCTGCACGCAGCGTACAGAAAATTCACGAATTATCGGCGCTAATGACGCCCATGGCGCGCTGTTGGCGCAAGTCGAAAATCATTTGGCGCCGTGTCACGTCTCGCCAGTGCATCCGAACGCCTTCATGGAAATGCTTCGCCGTCTCGGCGTCGGCACCATGGACGCGATCAACGCCATGCTCGAATTGATGAGCTTCATCGGTCAAACATTATTTACAGCGTGGCGCGTTCTTACGAGGCCGTCGCACTTCCGCTGGACCTCGACGGTCCATCACATGGAAGAGGCGGGGCTCAACGCGATTCCGATTATTGGCCTAATGTCGTTTTTGATTGGCGCAGTCGTTGCGTTCATGGGCGCGAAGATTCTGCGGTTGTTTAATGCCGATATTTTTACCGTCGAACTTGTCGGTATCGCCGTCTTGCGTGAATTCGGTGTTTTGCTGACGGCAATTTTGATTGCAGGCCGTTCGGGCAGCGCCTTTACCGCGCAGATAGGCTCCATGAAAATCCGCGAAGAGATCGACGCCATGCGCGTTCTCGGCATTGATCCGATGGAGGCGCTGGTTCTCCCACGGGTTGTTGCATTGGTTATTATGCTGCCAGCGATCGCTTTTATTGCAGCGGTTTTGGGCGTTACCGGCGGTGCGCTGGTTGCCGCCGGAGCCATGGATATATCGCTCGCATTGTTTGCGGCGCGTTTTCAAGAAACGATTATCATCAATCATTTTTGGGCGGGATTGATCAAGGCGCCATTCTTCGCCTTCGTGATCGGTGTTATCGGCTGCTTTCAGGGCATGGAAGTCGAGGGGAGCTCAGAGTCTCTTGGTCAGCGTACGACGCTTTCCGTGGTTCAATCATTGTTCCTGGTCATCGTCATCGATGCGTTCTTTGCGATGTTCTATCTGGAGATCGATTTCTAGAATGGACAAATCAGCAAAACCGAACGTGATCGAAGTCCGCGATCTGCGTACGCAGTTCGACGATGTTGTCGTTCACAACGATCTCGATCTCGATGTTCATTCAGGCGAGATCATGGGTGTTGTTGGAGGTTCAGGCACCGGCAAGTCGGTCTTGATGCGCGCCATTATCGGCCTGAAACGACCGTCGAACGGAACGGTTCGGGTCTTTGGCGACGAGTTTTATGAAGCGGATGAGAAAACGCGGCTTTCCATAGAGCGGCGCTGGGGCGTTCTGTTTCAGGGCGGCGCTCTTTTCTCTTCGTTAACCGTTGCGCAAAATGTCATGGCCCCGATCCGCGAGCATCTCCACGTTGAGGGCGAGCTGGCGCAGGATATGGCCGCCTTGAAAATCTCCATGGTGGGGCTGCCGCCGGATGCGGGCGCGAAATATCCGTCGGAGCTTTCCGGCGGCATGAAGAAGCGCGCCGGCCTTGCGCGGGCGCTGGCGCTGGACCCGGAACTCGTATTCCTGGATGAACCAACGGCGGGGCTGGACCCCATTGGCGCCGCGAAATTCGATGAGCTGATCATAAATCTCAAGGAATCCTTAGGGTTAACAGTGTTTATGGTAACCCACGATCTTGATACGCTGCATGCGGCGTGCGACCGGGTTGCCGTGCTCGCGGAAAAGCATGTGATTGAATGCGGTCCATTGGAAGAGGTTCGGCGGGCGGACCATCCCTGGATCAACGAATATTTCTCGGGCCCGCGGGGGCGTGCGGCGTTGGTCGCAAAGGCGAGTTAAGGGGTAGTAGCGTTCGATGGAAACACGCGGCCATTATATCCTGATTGGCGCATTCGTGATGATCGTCGCTGCGGCGGGCTTTCTTGCGGTGTTGACGCTCAGCCGTCAGCAAACCGAATTTGACGAATACGATATTATCTTTACCGAACGGGTCTCGGGTTTATCCGTAGGCGCACAGGTGCGATTTAACGGCATTCAAAAGGGTGAAGTCGAAACGCTAAAAATCGATCCGGACAACCCACAGATTGTCGTGGCGCGCATTCGTGTCGATAAAGACACGCCTGTGAAAACTGATACCCGCGCGGAACTTGAGCCCGTTGGCTTTACAGGATTAACCATCATCCAGCTGGTTGGCGGCAGCGCGAGCGCTGAATATTTAAATGACGCGAGTGACCAACGCATCCCTGTGATCACGGCCGATATGTCGAGCTTTGGCGCACTCTTCGAGGGGTCAGGCGACGTTATCGCACGCGCCAGTCAATTGCTGTCTGATGAAAATATTCAGAATTTCCAGAACATCATTTCGAATGTGGAGATCGTGACCGGCGCTGTCGCCGAAAACGAAGCGGAAATCGCTGCAATCCTGAAAAACGCCAGCAAGGCGACCGAAGATCTGGCTGCACTTACAGAACGTCTCGAACGCGCCTCGGAAGGTCTTGAACGTATCGTCAATGGCGATGCGTCGGACGCTGTTGCTGAACTTGAAGGGCTGCTGGTCGATTTACGCGGTGTCGTCGGTGATAATCGAGAGTCGATCAATGTATTTGCTGACCGGGGGCTGGGGCAAGTGGCGCCAGCGCTCGCAGAATTGCGGCGCCTCATGAAGACCCTTGATTATATGCTGCGTGAAATTGATCGCGACCCCCAGGCGTATTTCCTGGGTGAAAACGCGCCAGAATATGAGGCGGATGAAGAATGATAAAACTCGCGTTGCAATCTATTATTTTCGGGCTCGCATTTTTCTGCGTGGGCTGTGTATCGCTCCTACCGGAAACGGCGCCGCCGAAGCCGCGATATCATATCGAAGCCGTTGAATTGTCGTCATCAGGCGCGCCAGTAGAGTGGTCGCTAATTGTCGACGATCCGCGTTCTACGCGCGTATACGACTCTATTCGAATTGCCGTAGCAACAGGGCCGGGTAAGGTTGAATATTACGCCGGCGCCGAATGGGCGGATCGTGCGCCGCGATTGTTTCAGACGGCGGTCGTACAAACGTTTGAAGACTCTGGCCGCATTCTTTCAGTTGGCGATCCGAACGCTTTGCCGCTAGCCGACGCCACCCTGCAAATCGATTTGCGCAAACTGGAATTCAACGCCGCCAACGGCGCCCGTGACGTCAATGTCATTGCTTATGTGCGCCTTACCAATGGCAAGGGTAGAATTTTCGATGCCAGAAAATTTTCTGTCACACGCACCGCAGCGAGCGATTCCGCTGACAATGTGCTGACCGCTTTCAATGAGGCCTTTGACGCCGTCATTGGCGATTTGTCGACATGGACCCTCGAAGCCGGCGAGACGGCTTTGCGCAGCCAATCATAAAAATATCGAAACGCCGACAGATTTTTCTGTTTTGCCCGTATAATTTTCGTATCCGGCAGTATCTGAGGGAAAGCGGCGAGGCGTTTTTATGCGGCATTCAAAAACCGGCGTTTGTTTAATTGCGTCTTTGACGGCTTTTTTTAATCTTGGCGCTGCGAAGGCGGATGAACAGCGTACCATCGAGGTTGATGGCGTCGAGCGTTGGTTCCTTGTTGAGCGCCCGGAGGGTTTGGCTGAAAATTCACCGCTTGTTGTGCTCCTTCATGGCGGTACGCAAAATATGCAAAAGACTCTGTCGCAGCCTGCCGGCAAAGACTGGCTGCGCCTGGCTAAAGACGAAGGGTTTTTGTTAATCGCACCCAACGGCTCGAACACATCGACTGGCGCTACGAAAGGGCGTCGTCTGCATTGGAATGATCATCGTGAACCGGCTGGTGCGCAATCATCCAAACTGGATGATGTTGCCTTCATTCGCGACGTTATTGAGTGGGCTGCTGTGAACCACAAGATTGATCGCGACCGCGTTTATGTTGCCGGCGGATCGAATGGCGGCATGATGACGTTTCGATTGTTGATAGAGGCGCCTGAGATTTTCGCCGCCGGCGCATCGTTCATCGCCAACCTGCCGCATAAAACGCCGACGCCCGTCGCGGCGGTCCCAACGCCCGTGATGCTCATCAATGGAACCGACGATCCATTAATGCGCTGGGACGGCGGCATGGTCGGCGCCCGCGATCAACAGGATGTCGTCTATTCCGTTGATGCGACGCGGAAATGGTGGCTGGATCATAACAATGCATACGCCGAGCCGACAAATGTTCGGGTGGTTCCGGATCGCGATAAGGGCGACGATTGCCGAATTTCAATCGCCCGGCATGCGGGCGCCGATGACGGCGCCGACGTTGTCATCGTCACTATGGAAGGCGGCGGGCATGTTGTTCCGTCACGGTCTCATCCGAAGCGGCAACGGCGGTTCCTGAAAAAGTTTCTAGGCCCTGCTTGCCGCGACGCCAACGGCGCAGCACTCGCGTGGAAATTTTTTGCAGATTCAAGCGGGAAGTAAATCGCGTGGTTCAATGCGTGTTTGCAGAATAACCGGTCAAGACACTTGTTGGCGGAAAAACACCCACGATTTATAGGCGCCTTTTGAGACAATCAATGCAAGTGCAGCGCTAACGCCGAAAAGAAAAGTCACAATCCAAAACAACCTCGTTCCAGAAATGTTTTGATGAATTTGCAGTGATACAAGCGCCGCCGCCACGCCGATCCAACATAATGAAAGCATGCGCCAACCGATCGACAGGGTCAATTTGGTATTTTGCAGACTACCCAGAATTATCGGCAAGCCATCCGTTTTTAAAATCGGGCGGATGAGGCGCTTGCCGCCGATCAATGAGTGCGTTGCTGAAACAAGAGCTATGAGTATGGCGGCGGTGACTAACATTCGTCTAAGCTGGGCCCTGGCATCGCGTCAGACAACGTGGCGGCTGATCGCATCCAAAGTGGCCGAGTTGCGAAAATTTAGGCGAAATAGCCAACCGTTGCGCCAATCAGCAGATAAACGCGGCCGAGCGGGGAAGAAAGATATTCCTCCAGTTCCTCATCGGCGGTGTCTGACGTCGTTGCATCTTCAAGAAGCTTTTCGAAGCTTTGCAGGAAGTCGTGAACGCTAGTTTCAAACTTTCGGTCGCGCGCCGATTCCGTTCGTATACGGCGTTTGACGTCTGACTCATTCAGGCGCAAAAGCCGATTGGCGAAAACGTTCCGGTCGCCGCGTTCAAAACGTTCCTGCAGCGCCGGGGGCGGGTCGCCATAGAGCCGCGTTTCCAAATCGTAAGTGAAATGCTGAAGGTTTGAGATAATGCGGATCGCGTCTTCTGCTTCGTCGCGGGCGGCCGCCGGCGTTTTTTTATCGGTCCGGCCGAGATCTAATGGTTCTGCAACGTCTGTTGCATCGAGGATTTCTTTCCAGGAAACATCGCCTTTTAATTTTTTGTCGCCATGCGCGCCGGACTTTGCTTCGACAGGCGGTTCCGTGCGCTTGCGGTTTTGTTTGCGCGAGCCGCGTGACGCCATGGTTTCAGCAAGCTCGTTCAGCCGCGCGGCGCTTGTGTTTTGTGCTTTGCCTGAATCTTCTAATTTCGCGGCCTTTCTGGCGGCATTTTCCTTTTCAGCTGCTTCTTTCCGCGCGGCTTCTTCGGCGGCCTTTTTCTCGTTGACGGCTTGTTCTTTCTGCAAGCGCTCCGCTTTTTTGCGTTCTGCCTCCAGACGTTCCGCCTTAGCTTTTTGTTCGGCTGCTATGCGCGCCTTTTGTTCTTCGGCTTTTTTAGCTTCCGCAGCGGTTTGGACAGCTAGGCTGGCGACAGCTTCCTGTTCGCGCAGTTGCGCTTCCGCGAGCGCGGTCAGGCGCTGGGTTTGCGAAGCGATCGCGTCGGCGAGGCGGTCAGCACGTTTGCGTTGCTCCTCGATGAGGTTCTCGAGGCGTTCGTTTTCCTTCTCAAGGGCAGCCCGCGCCTCAGACAATGCCCTGTTGCGTTCTTCAATACGTGCGGCCGCGGTCTCGGTATATTTCAATGCGTCATCAGAACTCTTACGGGCGTCTTCGCTCGCCTTCGTGACGTTTGCCGACGCTTCTTTTGCCGCGTCGCTTGAAACCTTCGCAGCTTCAGAAACTTCCGCCGCTGCTTTCATGGCTTCGGAGGCGTCCTTACGCGCTTTTTCAACCGTATCTGTCGTCGTTTTCGACATTTCACCGACGGCTTTTACTGCTGCGCTTTTGACCTGCTCCGATCGTTCGGCGGCAGCGTCGATAGCGGCTTGCGCGACCTGTTCGGTTTCATCGCGAACAGTGGCGATGGCTTTGTCCGCAGCTTCTTTTGCGGCGTCTGCTGCGCGGTTTGCCGACGCCGCGACGTTTGCTGCGTTAATCGCAGCGGACTCCGCGGCGGCGTTGGATGCGGCGGTCGCGCGTTCGGAAGCCTTCAGGGTGTGTTCGGCCGCCTGATCGATCAGCAGGGATGCGCCGCGCATGCTTTCGTCAGTACTGCGTAAGGCGTCACGAAGAGACTCAAAACTCGTCACGGCGCGCGTCGCTGCGCCCTCAAGTTTTTGCAGCCGCTCATCAAATTCCAGTTCGTATTTTGCCGGCGCTTTTTCTGCGTTTTCGAGAGCAACGATGCTCGCCTGGGCGCGCTCGGCGATCGCCGCTGCGAATGAGTCCGCATGAGCGTTGAGGCTCTCGGTCAATTCCATCAATCGGGAACGTTCATCGGCGACGCGCGCGACCGCGCCAGTGGCCTTGTGCTCAATGGCGTCGCCAGCGATCTCGATCGCTTCTACATGCTGGCGAATAATAGATTCAACCGAGGCGAGGCGCGTCAGCGCGCCATCAAGACCCTGGTTCAACGCTGTCATTTGCCCGCGCATGACATCGCCGACGCGTTCGGCGTTGCGCGCGGCGGTAACATCTGGCGTTGTCATTTGTTGCGCCGCAACGGCAATGGATTCAGCGGCCTGTAACATCGTCGCCATACGAGAGAGGAGGTAGCCCAATAGAAGGAATGATAGCGGAATAATGACGGCGCTCGTCAGGACATTAAAGTCGTAGGCTTCGAAGATATTCCAGCCGGCGCCAGTGCCGTTAATTTCGTAATAGGCCCAGTAATTGCCAAGCGGAACGCCGAGCAACACCGAAACGCAAACCAGAATTGCTACAAGACGTGCAGCGAGCCAGACCTGCCGGCTTAAAGAATTCCAGCGCCGCGAGCTTGGCTCAATCTTCAGAATGCCAAAATCAGTCGATGTTGTTGGTTCGTGTGCGCCAGCCTCCACAATACCCTTGAAGCGCATGCGCGGCTTTTGTCCGTCGCCATCAACGGCGCCGGCGTTGTCCGCCTCGGCATGCCTATCGTCAATATCGCTGGAATCCAGCGCTATTTCGTCGGGTTGTTTGCTCACGTCTTTCCCTGTTCGCCCAACGAGCCCGCAAAACGGAACCGCCAACCGGAATGGCAATAGCGGATTTTCGCCGGAAGGCCAATTGATTAGGCCAACGAGAAACGAGCGGGGAGCGCCTTTTTTCCGGAACCAGAATCCGCTTATGGCTACAAGCGTTAACGAATAGCCGAAAGTTTTCCCCGTTCATGGCGTCTGCACGCGAAAAAACAGAAAATTTGATCGAAAGCCGCGGATTCCAGGGCGGCGTTCTCATTCTGATCATATTGAATGCGATTTTGCTGGGCGCGGAAACTTTCCCCAAGATCAAAGCTGATTACGGCGAATTCATCAGCACGATTGACCGATTGATCATTTACGCCTTCCTCTTTGAAATCGGTTTGCGGATTTTCGCCGAACGCGAAAACTATTTCAAAAAAGGCTGGAACGTCTTCGACTTTACCATCGTCATGGTTTCGCTGTTGGCGGCGACCAGCGGGTTTGCCGCCTTGCGCGCCTTTCGGGTGCTGCGGGTCCTGCGGTTGATCACCGTTATACCGCGCATGCGGGTGGTCGTCTCGGCGCTGTTGGACTCCATTCCCGGTATTGCGTCCGTCGGCGTCGTGCTGGCGCTCATCATTTACGTCTTTGCGGTGATTGCGGCGACATTGTACGGCCCGGAACATCCTGAACTGTTCCGCGACGTCTTCGCGTCCATGTACACGCTGTTTCAGGTGATGACACTGGAAGGCTGGCCGGACATCGCGGCTGAGGTCAGGGCGACGCATCCGAACTCCTGGGTATTCTTCATGACGTTCGTTCTGATCGCGACATTCACCGTGCTCAATCTCTTTGTCGCCATTGTCGTTCGCGTGGTTGAGGAAGACAGCAATGAAATCCTCGACGGCGTGGCGGAAAGCCAGAAATCTGTCGAAGGGGAATTGGCGGCGATACGGGCCGAAATCACGAAGCTTTCAAAACGGCTGCCGGACAAATAATGTAAGACGAAAAGAAGAAATCGCGGCAAGAATATTGCGTGAATTTCGCGACGAGCCGCCGACATTTCGTCGGCTGGCGGCGGCCGCGATTACATGGCTCATCTTTGCCTTGCCTTACCCAATGCGCCACAATTTGCTTTCCGGCTCGCTTTGGTCGCCGCAGTAATTGCCGCTGGCGACGCTGCCGCCAGGACGCAATGGGGATACGCGCTTATTTATGGTGTCGCCAGCGCTAACTGGATTTTTGCTGAAATCATAGCGGCCGGGATTGCAGCAATGTTATCCGCTGCTTTGGCGGCAATTTTTTCTGGTCTCGGCTAACCCTTGCGGGCGCGCGTCGCGGCGCGTAAATCATGTCCCCGATAAGCGAAAACAGTAGTTAGATGGGGCAACCGTTATGCGGTCCAATTCACACGCCTTTATGAAATTCGATCTCGATCCGATGATTGAGGAGATGCGCGATATGGTCTCGCGCTGGGTCGCCGATAAGCTCAGCCCCCGCGCCGCCGAAATTGATGAGACCAATAAATTTCCGCGCGAGCTATGGCCGGAACTGGGCGAACTGGGACTGCTCGGCATCACCGCCGACGAAGAATACGGCGGATCGGGCCTCGGCTATGCCGCCCATGTTGTCGCCATGGAGGAAATCTCGCGCGGGTCCGGCGCCATTGGTTTGTCATATGGCGCACATTCAAATCTTTGCGTTAATCAGATCAACCTGAATGGCAACAAAGCACAAAAAGAGAAATATTTGCCGAAACTCGTTTCCGGCGAACATGTCGGCGCGCTTGCCATGTCGGAACCGGGTTCCGGCTCTGATGTTGTCTCGATGAAACTGAAAGCGGAAGACAAGGGCGATCATTATCTCCTCAACGGCAACAAGATGTGGATCACCAACGGGCCGGAGGCAGATACGCTGGTTGTCTATGCAAAGACCGACGCGACCGCCGGCTCCCACGGCATCACGGCGTTTCTAATTGAGAAGAACTTTAATGGATTTTCAACGGCGCAAAAACTCGACAAGCTGGGGATGCGCGGGTCCGACACCTGCGAGCTTGTCTTTGAAAACTGCGAAGTGCCGAAAGAAAATATTCTGGGCCGTCTGAATGAAGGAACCCGCGTTCTGATGTCGGGCCTTGATTATGAGCGTGCGGTGCTCGCTGGCGGCCCGCTTGGCATCATGCAAGCTTGTATGGATGTAGTGTTGCCATACGTTCATGAGCGCACGCAGTTCAACAAGCCCATTGGGCTATTTCAGCTGGTGCAGGGCAAGATCGCCGACATGTACACGACGACCAACGCTTGCAAATCCTATGTCTACCAAGTGGCGAAGGCCTGCGACCGTGGTGAGACGACGCGCCAGGATGCGGCTGGCTGCATTCTTTACGCCGGTGAAAAAGCAACACAGGTCGCCCTCGACGCCATCCAACTCCTCGGCGGCAACGGCTATATCAACGAATACCCAACGGGGCGTCTGCTGCGTGACGCAAAACTCTATGAGATCGGCGCCGGCACCTCGGAAATTCGCCGTATGCTGATTGGCCGGGAATTATTCGAGAAGACGGGTTAAGCATTGGCGAAGCCGCGCAAATCATTCGGTCTGAAGCCCGGCGATAACCTGACCTGGAAATATGAGGTCATTGAACAGGTCGGCGCCGGGACGGAAGGCGAGGTCTACAAAATTCGCGAGACGACGACGGGGCTCACGCGGGCCGCGAAGCTCTATTACAAATCAAAAAACGCCAACGCCAAACGTTTCGCCCGCTACGCCCGCAAGCTTGATGCGCTGCGCGATTGCGACATCGTCGTTAAATATCTACACGCCGAGGAAGTCTGGATCGGCGATGAATATGTGTTCTGCCTGATTTCTGAATATTTTGAGGGCGCAATCCTTGAAGACTTTCTCAAGACCTATCGCGGCGGGCGTATGCCGGCGTTTGAGGCGCTGCACCTTATCTATGATTTGACTAGCGGAATTGAAGAAATTCACGCCCGAAAAGAATTTCACGGCGACCTTCACTCCGGGAATATTTTTGTAGTCCGGCGCGGCGTATTCTTTTCCCTGCGCACCATCGATTTCCATGATTGGGGCCGGTCCAGCGCTGAGGAACGCCGCGCAGACGTGTTGTCAATTGTGCGGCTCCTCTACGACATTACTGGCGGGCAGGCGCACTACAAAAAACAGCCGCAGGCGATCAAAGACATCTGTCTCGGCAATCGTTCAGACCTCGTTCTCGCGAATTACCCGACAGTGTTTCACCTGCGCGCGCATTTGGAGACATTTGATTGGGAATGATGCCAAAGAAAGTCATTCAGATTATCAATGAATTGGAGGTGATGCTCGCCGGCAAAAAGCCGATAGCAGTGATCCAAGACGTTTATCCGAACAAAATTGGCGACGATCTCTACAACAACCAGCTATTTGAAAGATACGTTGCGGATGGAGCAGGCAGGGAAGCGGTCTGTCTTTGACCGGTTCCCATCCAAATGACCCTTCGAGGCTCGCGCTGCGCGCTCGCACCTCACGGTGAGGGCTTGGTAATTTTCGCTGGGCCTACCCCGCAAACAACCTGCGTTTCCTTGCCACAACGATCTGCTTGAGGAAGGCGTTGAGGAGTGGTTTTGACGTCGCCCGCGCCGCCACAACGCCGAAGATGACGGCGACAGCGCCAACAGTCAGGACCGCGTCCTGCGCGACAATCGACGGGGCGTCGAAAAGTGAAATCAGGAAAAGGGCTGAGGCTGCGCCCGGCGCGCCGCCGAACCAGGCGAGAAACATCTGGCTCTCTTTTGGCAGCGTCGATTTTCGCAATGCGTGAAGACGCGGCAGGGCGCGCATGATGGTGACGGCGGCGATGGCGAAAATGACCAGAAGCAAATCCGCTTGGAACAGGCGCGGGCCCAAAAGCGCTCCGAAAGCGAAATAGGCGATGGGCGCAACCGGGCGCTCAATCCGCCGGCGCAAGCGAACGCGGGTTGTGATAGGGACAGTCGTATCCTCGCCCCAGAGAAGACCGGCGGCGGCGGCCGCGACTACCGGATGGAATCCGAAAAACCCCGCTAACCCCGCGGCAACAATCGCAGACAACGCTACAGGCGCCGCGCGATATCTGCTGCTTTTCAAGCGTTTATCAAGAAAAGCTGCGGTGAGTCCTAACCCGCCGCCAACCGCAAAGGCAAGGAACAATGACCGCGCGGCCTCAAAAATCGGTGTGATTGCGGGCAGTGCCGTTGGCGCTGCTGTGGCGGCGGCTTCCAGTAATACGGCGACGGGTACGCCGATGGCTAGGATCGCCGCGCTTTCAAGCCGTACGGCTGCCTTAATAACGGACGGCGCCGGCGCCGAGGCGACGGCGCGACGGTCAAACGCCGCGCCATTCAACATAAGAGCGCCGGCGACAAGAAATGCCGCGCCAAGGGGCAGTTGCGGCACCAATATAAAGGCGCCGAGACCACAAATGACAAGAAATGCCGGGGCGCCGCCGATAGTGAGCCGGAAGGAGGCCGGGCAGACTTTTGCAAGTTCAGAGATTTTGAACTGGCTGGCGGCGCCAAAGGCGAGGGCGGCAAGAAGAACATCGGCGCCGGCTGCAACCCATTCAGACGGCAAATAGGGGTTTCCGGTTGCGCGATAGATAATCGCGGCCACGGCGCCGAGGGCGATAAGGATGGCGGGCGTACGCGACGGCGCAGAGAGCGCCTTTGCCTTGGTCAGAATCCAAAAAAAGGCGGCGAGAATTACCGCCGTGATCGCAAGTGTCATAAATTTCAGACCGCCGTTGCGTTTCCGCCCTATTCCTGGGCGGCGAATCATTAATCTGCGAATCTGGATTGATCCGCCTACAAATGCAAATTGAATTTTGTTTAAGTATTCGACCGCATGCGGTCTATCTCAATTAACCCCTTGTATTTTGATTCTTTTAATCGCGCGAATTCTATTCTCATTCCTAACGTGCGACGCAACATTGCTCGCCCGCAAGTTGATTCCCGGGCCCAATTTAGACCTCGACCACAATCGCCTGCGCGCGTTGACGCGCCTTAAAAAAGAAATTTCGTTGCTTTTGGATTAGCTTTCTGCGCGAAAAAATATTTTCGAATTTCTGCAACTTATCCTCATCAAAGAATTTCCGCGTAACATGCGGTGCATTTTTTTTAAAAATTTTCATCGAGTTGATGCTCGCTCAGCTCTTGCCGGACCGCTTGCCGGCGCCGCCGTTGCGCAGATTTTAAAAGCGATTTTTGGCGCGCCGGACGCCGATGAAGACGAACTCGCAGAAACATTGGCGGTTGCCTCGCCGGAACATTTGATCGCGCTCAAAAAAGCTGAACAGGAATTTGCGCTGGCCCTGCGCAAGGCGGACGTTGAAGAAAAACGCATCGGCGCTGGAGGTCGCGCCAATTCGCAAGCCCGACAAATCGCTATGGAGGATTGGACGCCGGCGGCGCTCGGCTCGCTCATTATCCTGGGGTTCTTCGGCGTTCTCGGATTTATGGTGGCGCGCAAATTGCCGGTTGCCGCGGAGACAGAGTTTTCCATTATGCTCGGCGCTCTTGCAACAATGTCGGCGGCGGTTGTCAATACCATCTTTGGCTCGTCGTCCGGCTCGAAAGAAAAAAGCGGATCATGGCGATGACACCGCGCCATGAACGAGACAAAGACGTGCGGTTGGAAGAATTGCTTCGCGGTTGATTTTATCGGTGCGGGCGCCATGGTCCACGCAGCGTTGAACGAAAGGCAAAATATCAGTGACGGCGCGTGGATATGATATCGCGATCATTGGCGGCGGCGTCATCGGCTTGTCGATTGCGCTGCGTTTGGCGGATACGCGCGCGCGGATATGCGTCATCGACGCCGGCCAAGCGCAGCCCGGCGCGAGCGATGCGGCAGCAGGGATGCTGGCGCCGTCATTTGAAAAAGGCGGCGAGGAATTATACCAGTTGAGCGCGGCTTCGCTGGCGCTCTGGCCGTCATTCGCCAGTGAAGTTGAGGCGCAATCGGGCGACGACATTGACTATCGCGATGATGGCATTCTCGGTGTTGCGTTGAGCGATGCGCAATCGGCAGCATTGAAGGGGGTTCACGACCGGCTCGCTATGGCGGGCGCCAAGGTGGAGATGCTTGACGGGGCCGCCGCGCGATCCCTTGAACCCGGCTTATCAGAGACGATTGATGCGGCAATGTTTGCGGCCAACGACGCTCAGGTCGATGCGCAAAAGCTGAAAGCCGCACTCGAAAAAGTCGTCGCCAAAAATGTCGGACCACTTTTGCGTGAAACCGTTGAAGAGCTTGGAGAAAGTTTTTGCCCAAGAGAGATAATCTTCAAGAGCGGCAAGAAAATTTTTGCCGACAAAGTGATCCTCGCCAGCGGCGCCGCCGCCGCGATGCTTCCGGCTGGTTCGCCGGCGCCGCCAATCCAGCCGGTAAAAGGCGAGGCGCTTTCGGTAAAAATGACGCGCGGCGCGTTCCAACATGTTGTGCGCGGTCCCGGCGCTTACATTTGCCCAAAGGCCGGCGATCGCATGATAATCGGCGCTACAGAGATCTCGGGCCGCGACGATCTAGGCGTTGATGATGTCGCCATCGACGCGTTGCGAAAAAATGCCGCGTCATTCGCTCCCGGGGTGTCCGGCTATCGGGAGCTTGAGCGATGGGCGGGTCTGCGGCCCGGAACGCCCGACGGCGCCCCCATTTTGGGAGCAGATATACGCGGCCCCGACGATATCATTCTCGCTTTGGGACACTATCGCAATGGCATTCTGCTGGCCCCGAAAACGGCGGACCTGATCGCCGCGCTCATCGAACAAAACGCGGCGACGAGCGGCGAGATTTCGCCGTTCCGGCCGGATAGATTTGGACGAAATCAGGATCAAACGGTTCATGGTTAGGTCTTTTTTGACTGTTACTGGCGAAAATCGGCAACGAAAAGGAATTGTCATGCCGACCGAAATCGCCGCATCCGCTAATGGCGCAAACGTCGTCGCGAACGCTCTTAAAAAGGCGAGCGTAACGACAGGCGCCAATTTCGATTTTTTGGCGAAAATGGCGATGCGCGAGTCGAGCATGAACCCGGCCGCGAAGGCGAAAACTTCCAGCGCCGCCGGATTGTTCCAGTTTATTGAGCAAACCTGGTTGAGTGCGGTGAAGGCCTATGGCGAGCGCCATGGGCTCGGTGAGTTCGCCAATGATATTGTCGCCAAACCGGGTGGCGGCTTTACCGTGGCGAGTGCTGCGCGCCGTGATGAAATTTTGAATTTGCGCTTTGACGCCGACAAGTCGGCCGCGCTGGCGGGCGAGCTTGCCAATGAAAACGCAGCGATTTTGAAATCGCGCATAGGCCGCGCCGCCTCCAGCGCTGATCTATATCTTGCCCACTTCCTGGGACCGGCAGGGGCGGCAAAAATGCTGAAGGCCGGCGCCTCAACCAAGGCCGCCGATCTGTTGCCGGCCGCCGCCAAAGCAAATCGTCATGTCTTTTATGACGGCGCCCGCGCAAAAACCGTCGGCGAAGTGATGGCGTCGATTGCGAAGTCCATGGGAGCGGCCCCAACAAATGGAAACGCCCCAGTTGCGACGCACACGGCATTGCCTGCGATTGCGAGTGTGCAGTCTTCGGTAATTTCGGAACAGTCTGTGCGCGTAGATCATAATACGTATACAGAACAAAATATACGAAACGATAGATCGCGCTCGTCGCTGGCGCCAGCACTTGCTTCTCCGGCGCCGGCCTCTAATCTTTCTGCGATTGCATTGAGTGTATTGCAGGCGCTTGATCCGACACGTCTCGCCAGCCGCGCCAGAGAGCGCGATTAGCAGCGAACGGCTGCGACACCTTCTGGCAATTTGGTTTCGGTATTAGCGCAAGCCGTCAACAACTGTTCGCTGGTGAGATTTAAAGCGCCCCGAAAATCCGTTCCATAAATATTGGCTCCGTCAAATACTGCCTTGGTCAAGTCGGCGCCTTCGAATACGGCGCCCCTAAGCTTTGCCATCTCAAAGCGTGCGCCAGTGAAATCACCGCCGCGAAAATCTACATTGGTCAGCGTCGCATCAACGAAGATCGCGCCAATGCCATAAGCGCCGTTCATCTTTGCGCCGTCAAAGTTTGATCCTGATAGTGCTGCAAACGATATGTCGCCATCCGTGAAGACAGCCTTTTCGAAGTCTGTTGCTCGTGCAACCGCCTCACGTAATTCAGCGCCGGTGAAATCGCTCTTCGCGAATGCGCCGGCCGTCAAATTCGCTCCAGCCATACGTGCGCGGGTGAAATGCGTTTCTTCACCCACGGCGCCTTCAAGGATGGCTTCATCCAGAAGCGCGCGTTCAAACTGAGCGTCGGAGATAATTGAACTGGCGAAATTCGATTTCGGCAGATCCTGATCATTGAAATCGACGCCAGTGTGATCCATCAGCAACCGCACTTCGCCCGCTTTGTTTTTTTTGCCTGGCAGTGGCAGGTTTGCTTCGACGCGATCGAACGCACTGCCAAGCCCATCGTCAACGCTGTTCAGTGATCGCGAGATTTCTTTCTGGATACCCTGCACCGGATTGTTGCCGCGGCTTTGAGAGCCGGGCACGATCGCTGTCACCAGCGAGAACGCCATGATCATGAATAAAACAATGAGCGCTACAATTTTCACTGCCGAGCGGGCTCCACTTAAACGTGGATTATCTTCACTCAGGCCTAGTCAAGGATTGATTAAGTCTGTTGGCGAAATTGCGCACAACCGGGAACGTCGATGCAGCGTCCCGCAGTATAAACTTAACTGCCTGTTAAGAGCAGCCCGTTGAAGCGCCGCAGCTTTCGCACTTTAAACAGGCGCCGTTTCGAACGAGTGTGAACTGTCCACAATCGGGACAGGCGTCGCCTTCATAGCCTTTGATCCTGGCGTCGCGGCGAGCCGATGCGTTTGGCGTTGCGAGTACGCCGCGCGGCGCCTTTTGATTGACGGCGTCTGCAAGTTTTGCAATTTGCGCTTCGATTTCGGGCGGGCTTTCAGCGCGTGCATCGTTTTCGATTTCAACTTCAATCTCTTCGACGTCGCCGTCAGTTGCATCGCTCGCATTGTCTTCATTAGCGTTATCGCGCAACCGGTCGAAATCGCCGCCGCGCAAGATCACCAGATTGTCAGTAACGGTTGAGCGACTAAAGCCTTTGGAAATTAGTTTTGTCGCGTCGGCTTGGGTTTTTTCTTCATCAACGCCGCGGCCAATTGCATCAACGGCGGATTCTTCTGGCTGGACATGGGCGAGATCGCCGCGGCCGAGATAGGATATCGCGAGTTCGCGGAAAATATAGTCAAGGATAGACGTCGCGTTTTTTATCTGGTCGTTGCCTTGCACGGGCCCGGATGGATCGAACCGCGTAAATACATAGGCGTCGACGAATTCATCCAGCGGCACGCCATATTGAAGGCCGAGCGAAACTGCGATGGCGAAATTGTTCATCAAACTTCGGAAGGCGGCGCCTTCTTTGTGCATATCGATAAAGACTTCGCCGAGTTCGCCGTCGTCAAACTCGCCAGTGTGAAGATAAACTTTGTGGCCGCCGACAATCGCTTTTTGAATGTACCCTTTGCGTCGATCGGGTAGGCGACGGCGTCCGGGCGTGCGTTCAATAACGCGTTCGACTATGCGTTCTGCTACGATTTTGGACTTCTGGATGTTGTTTGGCGCAGCCGCCATTTCCTCGGCGATGTCATCGGCGTCGTCGTCCTCGCTTGCAAGAAGACTAGCCGCGAGCGGTTGCGATAATTTCGATCCGTCGCGATATAGCGCGATCGATTTCAATCCCAACTGCCACGCAAGCATATAGGCATGAGCGCAATCACCGATTTTCGCTTGTGTGGGCAGGTTTACGGTTTTTGATATCGCACCGGAAATAAATGGCTGACACGACGCCATCATCAACAAATGCGCTTCAAGGCTAAGCGACCGCTCGCCAATCCGACCGCAAGGCGTCGCGCAATCGAAGACGTTGTAGTGTTCTTCCGCCAAATGTGGCGCGCCCTCGACCGTCATCGCCCCGCAACAATAAAGATTTGCCTGATGAATCTCTTCGTCTGTAAATCCGATATCGCGCAGAATTTCGTAGCCGGTAGCGCTCAACATCGATTCCGGAAGCCCAAGGACATTGAGTACAAAGTCTTCACCGAGAGCAGCGGGCGTGAACGCATAAGTAAGATCGAACGCGGTCTTAACGCGTTCTTCAAGCGCCTTGATATGACGGTCTTCAAAGCCTTCTTCCCGCAAGGCGACAAGGTTGACCCCCGGCGCATCTTCCAGCGTGCCGCGCCCAAGGGCGTAGGCAGTTATGTCGTCGATCTCGTTCTGTTTGTATTTCAACGCTTTCAGCGCTGCCGGCACAGACTGGTTTATGATCTTCAGATTGCCGCCGCCGGCAAGTTTTTTGAACTTGACGAGGGCGAAATCCGGCTCAATGCCGGTTGTGTCGCAATCCATGACGAGACCGATGGTGCCCGTCGGCGCAATTACCGAGACTTGCGCGTTACGATATCCGTTTATGGCGCCAAGTTCATAGGCTTCGTTCCATACGGTCTGCGCCCGCTGGCCAAGCGCTTTCCACGGACAATCTTTTTCTTCGAAAATGGTCGGTGCAGCATTTAGCCCTTCAAAGTCGCCGCCTTGCGCGGTGCCGACAATCGCCCGGCGGTGATTGCGTAAAACGCGCAGCATAGCGTCGCGATTTTCCATAAATGTTTTGAAGGGCCCGACCGCTGAAGCTATCTCGGCTGACGCGCGATAGGCGGCGCCCGTCATCAGCGCAGTGATTGCAGCGCCGGCGGCGCGCGCTTCGGCGCTGTCATAGGGAAAGCCCGACGACATCAACAGTCCGCCGAGATTGGCAAAGCCTAAACCCAGTGTCCGATAGTCATGCGAGCGGCGGGCAATTTCGGCTGACGGGTATTGCGCCATCATTACAGAAATCTCGAGGGTGAGCGTCCATAACCGGCAGGCATGCTCAAATCCGTCTACGTCAAACCCTTTTGGCGTTGTAAACGCGGCGAGATTGAGCGATGCAAGATTGCAGGCCGTATCGTCGAGGAACATGTATTCCGAACATGGGTTTGAAGCGCGGATGTCGCCGCCTTCGGGGCAAGTGTGCCATGCGTTAATTGTGTCGTGAAACTGAACGCCCGGATCAGCGCAGGCCCAGGCGGTCGAACAAATTTCGCGCCATAAATCGCGCGCCTTTACGGTCTTCGGCGCCGCCTTATCAATGCGCGGTGTTAACCGCCATTCAGTGTCGTCAGCGACGGCGCGAAGAAATTCATCCGTCACCCGAACGGAGTTATTGGAATTTTGACCTGCGACAGTGCGATAGGCTTCTGAGTCCCAATCGAGATTGTATTGATCGACCTCGACAGCACGCACGCCTTCGCGCGCATATTCAATAATCCGTTTTATTGAGGCGTCGGGGATAAATGCTGCTTTCGCGTCTTTGATCGCTTGCTTCAGGTCATTGTTTTTCTTCGGATCAATGCGCAACTCGTCATCATCGAGCGCCCAACAGGCGTCAAGAACCCGCGGTAAATGTTTTGCAAGGGCGCGAGATCCGGCGACAAGGGCGGCGACCTTGTCTTCCTCGGTTGCTTTCCAGCGAATAAATTCTTCAACATCCGGGTGATCAATATCGACGATCACCATCTTTGCGGCGCGCCGCGTTGTGCCGCCGGATTTGACGGCGCCGGCAGCCGCGTCGCCGACCTTCAGGAAACTCATCAGGCCTGAACTTTTGCCGCCGCTCGATAGTGGTTCGCCGTTGCCGCGAATATTGGAAAAATTGGTGCCGGTGCCGGAGCCGTATTTAAAGAGCAGCGCTTCGCGCCGCCATAGATCCATGACGCCATTGTCGCCCGCTAGATTGTCATCCACCGATTGAATGAAACACGCGTGGGGTTGCGGGCGCTCATAGGCGCTTGTGGATTCAGTCAATGCGCCTGCGTCATCGACGTAGAAGTGCCCCTGGCTGACGCTGTCGATACCATAAGCCCAGTAGAGTCCAGTGTTGAACCATTGAGGCGAGTTTGGCGCGGCGATTTGTTTCGCCAGCATTGCGCGCATTTCATTGAAGTAAATTTTGGCGTCGCCTTCGCTGGAAAAATATCCGCCTTTCCATCCCCAATATGTCCAGGCGCCGGCCATGCGATCAAAGGCTTGTTGCGCGGATGTCTCGGCGCCATAGCGATCGTCTTTTGGCATTTTCGCGAGCGCTGCGATGTCGGGCATGGAGCGCTGGATGAAATCCGGGACGCCTTTTTCGCGCACTTTTTTTGTCGCCGCCGGCACGCCGGCTTTACGCAGATATTTTTGCGCCAGAATATCAATCGCCGTCTGGCTCCAATCCTTGGGAACCTCGATATCGCGCATCTCAAAAATGATATCGCCAGTGATGGAGCGAATTTCAGAATCCGCGCGTCGGAACGCGCCGGGCCCATAGGGCGCGCTCTTCTTTTCTGAAAATCGCGGATCGATCTGCATCAAAAACTCTCATTTCCCGGAAATCGGCCTTATTTGGCGAATTTCCGCGCGGTCCATAGATATAGTACTTCCAGGGGCCTGGCTCCACCAGATTCGGCGAACAAATCCTTAATTTTCGGCGGGTTTGAGCCTATTGCGGGGTTTGCCGGGCGGCGCCATATTCGCGCCTAGAAACGCCGGGATGATTGCGGCGCCGGAATTTGTTAAGGGACCTGTGAATGTTCGCGCAGCTTTTCACCTGGTGGAACTCCACCACTTTTGGGACGTCATTTACGCTTTGGCGGCGCGGGGCGCGTCTTGTCGGTGAAGATGAGCAGGGCAATCGTTACTTCGAAGAAAAAGAGCCAAGCCTGCCGGGCGCTTCAGACCGTAAGCGACGTTGGGTTATCTATCATGGAGTTTCAGAGGCCTCGCGAGTGCCGCCGGACTGGCATGGCTGGTTGCATCATACTTTCGATGAACCGCCAACTGAGGCCCCTTTTGCGACGCGCGCCTGGGAAAAAGATCACCTGCCCAATATGACAGGCACCGCGCTGGCTTATCACCCCAAAGGGAGCCTTGCGCGACCCGGCGGACCAGACGCCTCTGTTGGACAGGATTATGAAGCCTGGACGCCAGATACTTAAGTTGATCGGAATAGCCTCATGAACCGCTCAGGAATTTTTGAGACCATCGTTGGACTGATAGTTGTCGCGGTTGCGGCGGCATTCATGTTTTACGCATATGGCGTCAGCGACGCGGCCGTGGGCAAAGGTCAAATCCGCCTTGGTGCAAACTTCGGCAAGGTTGACGGCATTTCTGTTGGCTCTGAAGTGCGGATAGCCGGCGTAAAAATTGGTTCGGTCGCAGGCGAAGGCTTGAACACGCAAACCTATGAAGCTGATCTTAATCTACTCATCGACGCCGATATTCCGATACCGGACGATTCGGTCGCCAAAATTTCTGCCGACGGGCTTTTGGGCGGCGCTTATGTGGCGATTGAGCCTGGCGCATCTGAAGAATATCTCGCTGACGGTGATCGCATTACGATCACGCAAGGGTCCGTCGATTTTGTCGGGCTCGCCGTTCAGGCGTTCACGGCCCCGCGCGGCGGTGGAAATGACGAGAAGAAAGAACTCGATCCCCTCGGAGATTTTTAAATGCGTATCCTGTTGCTTACGGCGTCTCTCATCTCCCTCATATTCAGCGCCGCCCTCGCACAAGATGAGGGATTGAGTGAGCTGGATATTCTATCGCGCGGCGCCGATGATCCTTTTGCTGGTGTTCTTGACCGCGAAGAACGCGAACCGGTATCGGTGACCTTGCGTGCTTTGGACAAAATAACCGCGCGCTATACCGATATTGAAATTGAGATGAACCAGATCGCGCGGTTCGGCTCGCTGGAGATACAGCCGCGGTTCTGCGATACGCGCCCGCCGGAAGAATTCCCGGAGACAACGGCGTTTCTGGAAATATTCGATCTCGATTACGGCAATCGCGAAAGCGATTTGAAACCTCAGGAAGAAGAAGTGATCGAAGACGAAATCGCGTCAATTGAGATTGGCGAACTTCCTGTTGAGCCGACGAGCGACTTGCCGTCCGTGCCCGAGGGCGAAATTCCTGAAGTCGTTTTGGAAGGCCCGAAAGCCGAAGGCATCAACATCTTTCGCGGATGGATGTTCGCATCTTCGCCGGCGCTCAACGCATTGGAACATCCGGTTTACGATGTTTGGGTGATCGACTGTAAGACCGAAGTTGTATCCGATTGATAATCAGGTCCGAAAACGTCTAGCGGCGATTCTAATAGCGCTGCTTGTAGACGCGCTTGGTAGTCTTCATTAGGCAACCCGATCAGGCCGAATTGCACCAAATGCTCGTTGTAGAATTGCGCATCGATCATCTTAAAGCCGCCGGCTTTGATCCGCGCCATCAAGTGCGCCATCGCGACTTTGCTGGCGTCACGTTCGCGCGAAAACATGCTTTCGCCGCAAAAGACGCCGCCAAGCGCGACGCCATAAAGACCGCCCGCGAGTTTTCCGCCGCGCCAGCATTCAACGCTGTGGGCGAGCCCCATGTAATGCAACTCGCTATAAACCTCGATGATGGCGTCATTGATCCATGTGTCCGGCCGCGATTTTTGCTGCTCGGCACATGCCTCTAAGACTTTGCCGAAAGCGGTGTTCACCCTGATCTCAAAAATTTCCTGGCGAACAGTGCGGGCGAGACGCTTTGGCATTTTCGCGTCTGCCGGGAAAATAACGCCGCGTTCGTCCGGCAAAACCCAGACGACCTCTGCGTCGTCACGCGCTCTTGCCATGGGAAAATAGCCAAGCGAATAGGCGCGGATGATCTCGTCGGGCGTGATGGGTTCGTGCGAATCGCGCGGCATTTCTAAGTATCGCGTGATTTCCAAAGCTTATGCAAATCCATGCGCGCTGGTCCGTTTACTCTGCAAGATAGGCCGAATGGACAAATTAGAGCGATTTCACCATGCTGCGAAAAAAACCGTGAGTTGATTCTGGAGAATATAATGAAATTCATGCGGGGGCTGACGGCGATCGCCGTTGTTGCGCTATTGGCGGCGTGTTCCAATCAAAATGAAACAGAAAATACCGCGTCGGTTGATGCGTCTGACGACGCCGGCGGCGCCATTTCGGTCAGTTTCGAAAAATACGAACTCGACAATGGGCTTGATGTCATTTTGCATGTTGATCGATCCGATCCCGTCGTTGCTATCGATCTTGCGGCTCATGTCGGATCGGCGCGCGAAACCGAAGGCCGCACAGGCTTTGCGCATTTGTTCGAACACCTCCTTTTTCTAGATTCAGAAAATCTCGGCTATGGCGGCCTTGATGAGATGAACACCCGCATAGGCGGCGACGGCACCAACGGGTTCACGACCCACGACATGACCCAATATTTTCAGGCGGTTCCGGCGGACGCGCTAGAGAAAGTTATCTGGGCGGAAGCGGACAAGCTTGGGTTTTTCATCAATACGGTGACCCAGGAAGTCGTCGACAATGAGAAGCAGGTCGTCAAAAACGAAAAACGCCAACGCGTCGATAACCAGCCCTTTGGGCACAATTTCTACATCATCAACAAAGCGATTTATCCCGAGGACCACCCGTATAACTGGCAAGTGATCGGTTCGCTTGCTGATCTTGACGCTGCAACGCTGCAGGACGTGAAAGACTTTTATCGCCGTTGGTATGTGCCGAACAACGTAACGGTTACGATTACAGGAGACTTCGATACGCACGAAGCAAAGCGACTTGTTGAGAAGTATTTTGGCGAGATACCGCGTGGTCCGGAGGTTCAGCGCCGTGAACCACGCCCCGGCGTTCTTGATGAGAGCAAATCGCTTTACCATGAAGACAATTTCGCGACAGTGCCGCAACTGACGATGATTTGGCCGTCGGTCGAGGAATACCACGAAGATGCAAACGCACTTGGTATTCTCGCCGACTATTTGACAAGCGGTAAGCGTGCGCCATTAAACGAAGTGCTGGTTGACGAGAAGAAATTGTCGTCGAGTGTCGCGGCGTTTCAATACGGCAAGGAACTGGCTGGCGAGTTTTATATTTTCGCCACAGCGAACGCCGGCGAAGACCTTGACAATATCAAGACAGCGATCGACGAGGGGCTCACGCGATTTGAGGAAAACGGCATCAGCCAGGATGATCTCAATCGCATTAAAGCGGGCCTCGAAGTCGGCGTATACGGCGACCTTCAAAGTGCTCTGGGAAAAGCCATTCAGCTCGGTGAATATAATTTATTCACTGGCGATCCCGGCTATCTCACCAAAGACATCGAGAACATGCAGGCCGTCACCACCGATGACGTCATGCGGGTCTATAATAAATATATCAAAGGCAAGAATTATTTGGCGACGAGTTTTGTGCCAAAAGGTCAGATTGATTTGACGCTTGAGGGCGCGACGAAAGCAGAAATTGTCGAGGAGCCGATCGTTCAGGGCGCCGAAACTGAAGTCTTGTTCGACCCGACGGCGCGTACTTTTGAGCCGACGCCGTCATCATTCGACCGCACGGTCGAGCCTGATTTCGGTGAGCCTTATACTTTGCCGACGCAGGATGTCTGGCGCGCATCGCTTGACAACGGCGTTGAGATTTACGGCATTGAAAGCAACGAAACGCCGCTGGTCTATTTCTCCATGCGCATCGACGCCGGACGTGACCGCGGGTCGATTGACAAGCCAGCCGTGGCCGCCCTGACAGCGGACATGCTGGAAAAAGGCACAGCCAACAAAACAACGGCTGAACTCGAAGACGCCATTCGGTCGCTCGGTTCAAATATCTCGATTTCTTCGGGGCAATTCGGCGCCTATGTCAGCGGATCGACGCTGGCGCGCAACTTTGACGAGACTGTCGCGCTTGCCCAGGAAATGTTGCTTGAGCCGCGCTGGGACGAAGATGAGTTCGAACTGCTGATGATCGCAACCAACAACGACATCGACCAGGCTGCAGGCGATCCAAACGCCATCGCTAGCCGCGAGGCGGCAAAACGGCTCTATCGGGAAGATAACATTTTCAGCTACCTGGCTTATGGCTCGAAGGAAAAGCTGGAAGGCGTCACCATTGATGACCTGAAGGCGTTTTACGCGGAAAATTTTGCGCCCGGGAACGCCACGCTGCGGGTTGTTGGCGCGGCCGTCGAAGCGGACGTTAAGCGCGCCTTTGAAGGAATAGAAGAAAACTGGACAACACCGACGCCGGCTCCGGTAACAGTCGGGCAAGCGCGCCCAATCGAAAACGCCGCCGTCTATTTCTACGATGTGCCCGGCGCCAAACAATCTGTGCTCCGCGTGCAACGCCCGTCGCTGTCAGCGGTTGATCCGGATCTGCCAATGGCGGAAGCGATGAATTTCCTACTTGGCGGTATATATACATCGCAATTAATGACGGAGTTGCGCGTCAACAAGGGTTACACCTATTCCATCCGTTCAGGCTTTTCGTCAGCGCAAGATCGCGGCATCTACTCTGTGCGCACCAGCGTTCGCTCAAACGTGACGAAAGAATCGATGGAGACCATTCGCGATATCATGCGCAACTACGGGCAGAACTTTACCGAAGAAGACCTCGCGATCATGAAGAGCGCGCGCCTGCGCAATCAGGCGCTGCAAACGGAAACGCTCAGCGAAAAGCTCGGTGTTCTTTCATCCATCGCGGACTATGGATATCCGAATGATTTCCTGGCGCAGAACGCCAACCGCATTGAAGCGATGACACTTGACGAGTTTAAAAGGCTCGCAGAAAAATATATCCGCCCGGACGCGATGGACTGGATTGTCGTTGGCGACGCCGAGACACAAGCTGCACGGCTATCCGAACTTGGCTATGGCGCGCCGGTGATGTTGGAGGCTGAATAAGCGAGGGCAAAACAGCCTTTTGTAAAAATTCTGCATATTTTTTGCGTATTGTTGTTTGCTATTTGTTCGACTAATACGCGCTGCCCGGTTTTAGAAATGAAGGAATGCTCTATATGCGATGGCGCGTATATCTCTCAGGTGAAATTCATACGGATTGGCGCGACCAGATTGTAACCGGCGCGGTAGGGAATGATCTCGACATTGAATTCACCTCAGCAAATATTCATCATGAAAGTAGCGATGCCGCCGGTGATGTTCTTGGTCGCCCCGATGATGATTTCTGGCGTGATCACCAATCGGCCAAGATAAATTCAATCCGCACCAGAACCCTCATCAAAAATTGCGATATCGCAGTCATTCGGTTTGGTGAAAAATACAAACAATGGAATGCGGCGTTTGATGCGGGTCAATGCGCTGCTTTGCAAAAACCGTACATTACGCTGCATGATGCAAGTATCGTCCATGCTTTAAAAGAGGTGGACGCCGCAGCAGTGGGCTGGGCGAAGTCGCCAGATCAGGTGGTCGAAATTCTGAAATATACGCTGAGAAAATGAGCGCCAATCTGCGGTTAGCCAAAATGACGCGCGTGGGTCGTTCTTGCTTTCGCTACTCAGCCAGCCAATTCTCCAGCCAGTGGATGTTGTAATCACCGGCGAGGAAATCTTCGTTCTCGACGAGTTCCTGGAACAAGGGCACGGTGGTTTTGACGCCGGTCATGGCGAATTCTTCGAGGCTGCGTTTCAGGCGTGAGATGCAAAGCTCGCGGTTGTCCGCAAAAACAATCAGTTTGCCAATCATTGAGTCGTAATAAGGCGGGATAGTGTATCCGGTGTAAACAGCACTGTCGAAACGCACGCCCGGCCCGCCTGGCGCGTGGAAATCCAGAATTTTGCCGGGGGAAGGCGTAAAGGTTCGCGGGTCTTCTGCGTTGACGCGGCACTCAATGGCGTGACCTTTGAAGGTGACGTCTTCCTGTTTAACGCTGAGTTCTATGCCGGCTGCGACACGAATTTGTTCGCGCACCAAATCGATGTCGGTCACCTGTTCGGTAATCGGGTGTTCGACCTGCAGGCGGGTGTTCATTTCTATGAAATAAAACTCATTGTTTTCATAAAGAAATTCGACTGTGCCCGCGCCGAGATAGCCGAGCTTTTCGACGGCGCTGCGAACGGTCTCGCCGATATTCGCGCGCGCTTCACTGTCGAGGGCCGGAGAGAGCGCTTCTTCCAACACTTTCTGGTGGCGGCGTTGAAGCGAGCAATCGCGTTCGCCAAGCTGCACGACATTGCCGTGGCTGTCGGCGATCACTTGTATCTCAATATGGCGCGGGATGGTTAGATATTTTTCAAGATAAACCGCATCGTCGCCAAAGGCGGCTTTGGATTCTGATTTCGCGGTGCTGACCGCCTCTTCGAGATCGGCCGCTGTTTTCGCGAGTTTCATACCGCGCCCGCCGCCGCCGGACGCAGCTTTCACAAGGACTGGAAAACCGATTTCATTCGCCCATTTGCGCGCTTCGTCCATATCGCGGATTTCACCGTCTGAACCCGGCACTAGCGGAATGCCGGCTTTCCCGACCGCATCTTTGGCGGCGATCTTGTCGCCCATGACGCGAATATGCTCCGCAGTCGGACCGATGAACGTGATGTCATGAGCGCTGACGATCTCGGCGAAACGCGCGTTCTCCGACAAAAATCCGTAACCGGGGTGAATGGCGTCAGCGCCGGTAATCTCAGCCGCAGAAATGATTGCCGGGATATTGAGATAACTGTCCTTTGGCGCAGGCGGTCCGACGCAAACGCTTTCATCAGCAAGACGAACATGCATGGCGTCTGCGTCGGCGGTGGAATGCACCGCGACCGTCGCGATCCCCATCTCCTTACAGGCGCGGTGGATGCGAAGGGCGATTTCCCCACGATTAGCGATCAGGACTTTTTCAAACATCTTTTATCCGTTGAATGTCGTCATGAAAGGCGAGGCGCGGGCGTTACTCGATTATAATAAGCGGCTCATCAAATTCGACAGGCTGGGCGTCGCTGACGAGAATTTTCGAAACCGATCCCGACCGCGGCGCGGTAATCGGGTTCATGGTTTTCATCGCCTCAACAATCATCACGGTCTGACCCTCGGTGACGCTTGCGCCCTCAGATATAAATGGCGCGGCGCCGGGCGAGGGCGATAAATATGCGGTGCCGACCATCGGCGACTTCACCGCGCCTGGGTGGTCGCCGCCGGCGCCGTTGGTCACAGCGGGCGCGGGGGCTGCTGGTGCGGCAGTAGGCGCAAGGGCTGGCGCCGGCGCGGCGGCTTGGACAATGCCGCCGCCTTGTCGTGAAACGCGCAACCGCATTTCATCTCTTTCGATCTCTATTTCTGTAAGGCCCGTCTCTTCGAGAATGCCTGCGAGTTCGCGAATCCAAGCCGATTCCAACTCACGGGTTTTTTCGTTGTTTTTTGCCATTCTATTCCCGCCTAAAAATACGCCGCCAAAAATTCCCCGCACGATACTCCAAATAATGCCGCTAACCGCCTGAGCGCGCATCCATTATGCGCTTTAGGGCCGCCAACGCCAAGAGATAACCGTTAGGCCCGAGGCCCATAATAACGCCATCTGCCGCATTTGCCGTTATAGATTGCTTCCGGAACGCCTCGCGCGCATGAATATTTGAAAGATGCAACTCGATTATTGGAAGGCTCGCCGCTGTCAGCGCGTCCAGCAACGCCACCGAAGTGTGCGTATAACCGCCTGGATTGATGATCAGCCCAGCGGCCTTATTGTCCGCCTCCTGCACCCAATCGACAAGTTCGCCTTCGTGGTTCGACTGGCGAAACTCGATGGAGACGCCGATTTCTTTTGCGGCGCCAGCGCAGGATTTTTCAATATCGGCGAGGGTATCTGATCCATAGATTTCCGGCTCGCGCGAACCAAGAAGGTTTAAATTCGGCCCATTCAGCATGTAAATCGGCTTATCGCCCATGTTTTTCGCCCTCACGCCGGTTGCACAGGAATTTTGGCGCCCATATAGGACTGCAAGGTATAAGCGGCGCCGGATGGCGTCCGCAAGTTAGGAACCGACTGATTTCGCATGGAAATTGTCGTAAACGGCGAAGAAAAACGATTTGTCGCGGGCTTGAGCGTGGCGGCGCTTCTGGCGGCGCTGGAACTGGAGCCGCGCAAGATCGCCGTTGAGCGTAATCGCGAGATTGTTCCCAAATCGCAATATGATGCAACGGCGCTGGCCGACGGCGACCGCATCGAGATCGTTCAGTTTGTCGGCGGAGGATAAGTTTTGGGTGAAGCACTAAAAGTTGCCGGCCGGGAATTGTCATCGCGCCTCATTATCGGGACCGGTAAATACGAGACCTATGAGCAAAATGCGCAAGCCGCCGAAGCCGCTGGTGCAGAGATGGTGACGGTTGCGGTGCGTCGAGTGAATCTCACCGACAAAGACAAGCCCATGCTGGTCGATTATCTCGACCCCAAGAAATACATCTACCTGCCGAACACCGCCGGGTGTTTTACAGCGGACGATGCGATCCGGACGTTGCGTCTGGCGCGCGAGGCCGGCGACTGGAACCTCGTCAAGCTGGAAGTGCTGGCCGACCAGAAGACGCTCTACCCGGATATGGAAGAGACCTTGCGCGCAGCGAAGCTCCTGATTGAGGACGGCTTCGACGTCATGGTTTATTGCTCGGACGATCCGGTCTATGCGCGTAAACTGGAAGACGCCGGATGCTGCGCGATCATGCCGCTTGGCTCGCTCATCGGATCTGGGCTCGGCATCATGAACCCGGTCAATATTCGCCTGATCGTCGAACAATCCTCCGTACCCGTCATTGTTGACGCTGGCGTCGGCACGGCGTCTGACGCAACATCAGCGATGGAGCTTGGTTGCGATGGCGTATTGATGAACACGGCAATCGCCGAAGCCAAAGACCCGATCAAAATGGCGTCGGCGATGAAACACGCGGTGATCGCCGGTCGCGAAGCCTATCTCGCCGGCCGCATGCCAAAGAAACGCTACGCCGATCCGTCCAGCCCGCTGGCGGGGCTGATTTAAAAATCTTGCTGCGCCGCTCCTCTCCGTCTTACCAATAGTTAACGCCTGTTAACCGAACCGTAAATCAACGCGAACGGTATTCCTATGGTAATCACCCGCTACGTCGCCCGGTTTGATTCGGGACGGCGCATTGAATTCTAGGAAAGCAACCAAAGGAAACTCTCCCATGAAAAAGTCACTTCTCGTTATCGGCGCTGGCGCCGTTGCACTGGCTGCCAGCGCGTTTGCGGGCCATCATGAAGGCGAAAAAATGGACGGCGACAAAGCCGCAAAACACGCTGAACATATGGCGAAAATGGAAGCCAAAATGGCTGAAAAATTCGCCGCTGCCGACACGGACGGCTCCGGCACTGTTTCAAAAGATGAATTTATGGCGGCTCGCATGGCGGAAGCTGAAGCGGAATGGGCCGACGGCGCTGACTATCTCGGCGACGATGGCGAAGCGTCCCTCGAAGAAGTTATGGCGTACAACAAAGCCAAGATGGAAGCGAAAAAAGCCAAGCATAAAGCGATGAAAGAAGGCAAAAAAGACGGCGAATAATCTCGCTGCTTATTGCGAAATTTCAAACCGGCGAGGCCTTTGTGCTTCGCCGGTTTTTTTGGTTCTAAACGTCGGAAACGGCCATTGAAATATGCCAAATTGCGCCCATCTAGGCAAGGAACAGGGCGTTGCCGCTTAGGGACGCCCGGATTATTTTGACGCTCAATGAGGTCGGTGATGAATTTTGAAAACTATACGGACCGCGCCCGCGGTCTCATCCAGTCTGCGCAAACAATTGCGCTGCGAGACAATCACCAGCAATTCACGCCGGAGCATTTATTGAAAGCGCTGCTCGACGACCAAGAAGGTCTCGCCGCGAATTTGATCCGCGCCGCCGGCGGAAAGCCGGAAGTGGCGCTTCAACTCACTGAAGAAGCCTTATCGAAATTGCCGCAGGTCGAGGGCGGTAATGGCCAGATCTATATGGCCGCGCCGATGGCTAAAGTATTTGGGCAAGCCGAAGAGATTGGTAAAAAAGCCGGAGACAAATTTGTTTCCGCCGAACGCCTGTTGACGGCGCTGGCGGTAGAGGCGCAAGCCGGAACCGCGGCGATCCTGAAACAGGCCGGCGTCACCGCTGTCAAACTCAACGAAGCCATCAACGATCTGCGCAAAGGCCGCACAGCAGACACTGCGTCAGCTGAACAGGCTTATGACGCATTAAAACGATACGCTCGCGACCTCACAGAAGCAGCGCGCGACGGCAAGCTAGACCCCGTTATCGGCCGCGACGAAGAAATCCGCCGAACGATGCAGGTGTTATCCCGCCGTACAAAGAATAACCCGGTTCTCATCGGTGAGCCGGGTGTCGGTAAAACCGCCATCGCCGAAGGGCTTGCCCTGCGCATCGTCAATGGCGACGTGCCGGAAAGTCTTAAAGACAAAGCGCTTCTCGCGCTCGACATGGGCGCGCTTATCGCCGGCGCAAAATATCGCGGCGAATTTGAAGAACGCCTGAAGGCGGTTCTGCAGGAAGTGACCGACGCCGGCGGCGAAATTATCCTATTCATTGATGAGATGCACACGCTTGTCGGCGCCGGTAAAACCGACGGCGCCATGGATGCATCGAACCTGTTAAAACCGGCGCTGGCGCGCGGTGAACTTCACTGTGTCGGCGCTACGACCCTCGATGAATATCGCAAATATGTTGAAAAAGATGCGGCGCTCGCGCGGCGTTTTCAATCCATCTTCGTCGATGAACCGACGGTTGAAGACACGGTCTCGATCTTGCGCGGCCTGAAGGAAAAATACGAACTCCACCACGGCATTCGCATTTCCGACGGCGCTATTGTCTCGGCGGCGACGCTTTCGCACCGCTACATCACAGACCGGTTCCTGCCGGACAAAGCCATCGACCTAATCGACGAGGCGGCGTCGCGCTTGCGCATGGAAGTCGATTCCAAGCCGGAAGAGCTGGACGAACTCGACCGCCGTATCATACAGATGAAGATCGAACGCGAAGCGCTCAAGAAAGAGGACGATGACGGGTCAAAAGATCGCCTCGAAAAACTTGAAATAGAACTCTCCGATCTGGAACAGAAGTCGGCGTCGCTAACGGCGACTTGGCGCGCGGAAAAAGAAAGCCTCGCGTCAGCAACCAAGATTAAGGAGAAACTCGATCAGGCGCGCCAGCAACTGGCGGACGCAGAACGTCGCGGCGATCTCGGCCGCGCGTCAGAATTGAAATACGGTGAAATTCCCGCGCTGGAAAAGCAGCTTTCCGAAGCCGAAGCGATGCAGGATGAAACCGCGCGCAAATCTCTCGTCAAGGAAGTTGTCGATACGGAGAACGTTGCCGCTATTGTTGCGCGTTGGACCGGTGTGCCGGTGGAAAAAATGCTTGAGGGCGAGCGCGAAAAACTCCTCAAAATGGAGAACGTTCTGGCGGCGCGCGTCGTCGGGCAGGGCGAAGCGGTCACCGCCGTTTCCAGCGCGGTGCGCCGCGCCCGCGCGGGGCTGAAAGATCCGAACCGACCCATGGGTTCGTTTTTGTTTTTGGGACCGACGGGCGTCGGAAAAACCGAATTGACGAAAGCGCTCGCCGAATATCTTTTCGATGACGAAACCGCAATCGCACGCATCGATATGTCGGAGTTCATGGAGAAACATTCCGTTGCGCGGCTGATCGGCGCGCCGCCGGGCTATGTCGGCTATGAAGAGGGTGGCGTTTTAACCGAACGCGTCCGGCGCCGCCCGTATCAAGTTGTGCTTTTTGACGAAGTCGAAAAGGCGCATCCAGATGTCTTCAATGTGCTTTTGCAGGTGCTCGATGACGGCCGCCTCACCGACGGGCAGGGCCATACAGTGGATTTCAAGAACACGCTCATCATCATGACGTCAAACCTCGGCGCTGAATTCCTCGCGAACCAACCGGAAGGCCAGGACTCTGATGCCGTGCGCCCGCAAGTGATGGACGCCGTGCGCGCGAAATTCCGGCCGGAGTTCCTGAACCGTCTTGATGAAATTATTCAATTTCATCGCTTGTCGCGCGGTCACATGGATACCATCGTCGATATTCAGATTGCGCGCCTGCAAAAGCTTCTGATTGATCGAAAGATTACATTGGAGTTGGACGACAAGGCACGCGAATGGCTTGGCGATCAGGGTTTTGATCCGGTCTATGGCGCACGGCCGTTAAAGCGTGTCATTCAGAAAAAGCTGCAGGACCCGCTGGCGGAATTGCTGCTTGCTGGCAAGATTGCAGATGGCGCAGCGCTGGCGATTTCCGCCGAAAATGGCCGGCTTACCATCAATGGCGAGGCGGTAACGGCGCGCGATCACTTTACACTTGGCGCCGACGGCGCATCGCCGCCGCCGGCCGGCGCGTTGCTGAACTAGGTTTGGAGTTGAACGGACGTAGGCTAATCTATTTTTCGCTTATTCCCGCCTTCGCGCGAATGAGCGGAACTTCGGAAGTTCGCTAAGCAGGATTGAAATGACAAATAAAAAATCCGACTGGACACCCGAATATGACGAGGAAACGCTGAAAGCATTGATCCGCGACACCATCCGCGCAGTGGGTCCGGACGATCCCTCGCTTTCGCCCTCAAAAATTCGTGAACGGATTAAAGGGCGCCTCCGCGGTGACCTTGATCTCGACGCGGTAATTGCCGAAGTGCAGCGAGAAATGAAGTCGGAAGGCTAGGGTCGCGGCGACCAACGGTTGCTAATTGCCTTGTTGGAATCTTTCCTGATCGTCATGCTCGGACTTGTTCCGAGCATCGCTGGCAGTCGGCGTAACGCGGCAAATTGCTTCCAGAGATCGTCGGGGCAAGCCCGACGATGACGCTTGGTTTCGGTTGAATTAACCAAAAGGGATTCAAACGATCTCTGTCTGCTCATCCCGGCGAAGGCTGGGATCTCATGAAAATGGCGCACAATTTCAGAAATATTTCGTGAGATGTTGCGTGTAACGCAACACTACTCAACCAAGACACGAAACTTCATCTCAGCTGTCGCCTCTCAGAAGAAACGCACCATCGCGAGCCTTGTTTGTTTGCGCCGTTTGGGCGCCGTCTCGATACGTCCGTGTAACAAATTGGTGGATAGTAATTCTCATGGCTTGAAGAGGCCGTATAGCGG
>JABDJK010000075.1 GCA_013002535.1 Hyphococcus sp. | reverse complement strand
CGTCAATACTTCGAAAACTCAGTGTGGAGCACAGGGTAGACGCAGCAATTTTAGTGCAGAGCGAACCTTGGCTGTTACCAAAAATTAAACCAGCAGATCGCCGGAATTGAAAAGTTTGCATCAGGTTTTGCATCGAGGCGAAATACATCTTTCGCCCGCATTAAGATGCTTGCCCCGTCGACGTGCCGCCCCAAATTTGGACCATTTCGAGCTGGAATTTTCCAATCATGATCCCGACGATGGGAAAAGGAAAATTCGATTAAGGGATCCAAATTTACGGATGCGCAAATCGCTTTTGGTCTGCGTCAGGCGGAGGAAGGAACGCCTGTTTTGGAAGTCTGCCGGAAGGCGGGAATCGCCGAGGCGACCTTTTATAATTGGCGAAAAAAGTATGGCGGGCTGATGCCGTCTGAGATGAAGCGCTTGAAGCAGCTGGAAGAAGAGAATGGCAAGCTGAAGAAGATTGTCGCGGATCTCACGCTCGACAAAGCAATGTTGCAGGACGTCATCAAACGAAAGCTCTGAGGCTTGCTCGTCGCCGGGCCCGTGTGCATGAGCTGATCAATATCTGGAAAGTCAGCGAGCGACGGGCGTGAAAAGTACTCACAGCGCCGCGCTCAACGCAACAGTATAAGCCTCGTTGCGATGAGCAGGCCGATCTCAAGAAACGGATCAAGGAAATCGCTGAAACACGCGTGCGTTATGGCTACAGGCGCAATCATGTGATGCTCCTAAGAGAGGGATGGGCGATAAACGCCAAACGCGCAACGGCAAGTTCAGAGCCGAATGCCTAGAGATGGCCGACTAATGCTCCTCTGCGCGAATTAGCAGACTTGCTGCCGGCTCAGCAACTTCGCTCCGCGGAATTGGCGACGGCGATCGGGAATCTGGAAACGTATCGTGCAGACATGTTGCAAGACTTGCAGGACATAGAAAAGGATTCACCATAATTTTTCGACGCGTCGAAGCGTCCGTAATGGATAGCGTTTATCGGCTCTATCAAAGCCAATCGAACAATCTTATAAGCACATTAACAACCCTGGGGGATTTGTGCTTCTTCGCCGCATTACCGAACACGTCAAAGCCCAGAACTGGTTTGCGGTAATTCTCGATTTTTTTATCGTCGTCGCGGGTATCTTGATCGCGTTTCAAGTCAATGCCTGGTCGGACCGTCGGGCGGATAAGCGCTCCTTGAACGCCGCGCTCGAACGCCTGCATGACGAAATCCAGGCAAATATTGTTGTTATTGATAAATATTCGAAACGTCACACCGACATCATGACGGCCGGGCGGACCTTGCATAAACTTGTTCGCGACCCAGCTTTGGACTTTGTGCCTACGGAATTGCTCGCCAAGGTTTTTGTCAACGGGTTCACGACCGATTATTCAACCAGCGCGCTCTCTGCAGTATTGGACCAGCAGACATTTCAAAGCCTGCAAAGCGAAGAGCTCCGTCCGTTTATTTCGGGTTTGCCGGCGGAATATCTGGATGCGATGGAAGACGAACTAATTGTCATCCAGCGCCTCGATACACACTGGATCCCTTTTATCAGTCAGAAATTGCCGGTCGGCCCGCTTTGGGCATTGTCCTATATGGATACAGAATGGGAACCGTACTTTAAAGAAGCGGGCGATTATGACCCTGTTTCTGTCCCAGCGTTCAAAGAGCTGGCCTCGACCATGATATTTCAAAATGAGATCGTCAATCGCACCGAGTATGAAAGATTGATCCTGATTGAACAACAGGAATTGCGAGATGTGCTCGAAAAGGCTTTGGCGCTGATCGAGGAAGAGGTCAATTAATGCTCCTACGCCGCATCACAGAGCACGTCAAAGCGCAGAACTGGTTTGCGGTAGGGCTCGATTTTCTGATTGTTGTTGTCGGTGTCTTTGTCGGTCTTCAGGTTTCAAATTGGAATGCGACCCGCGCCGACAAAGCGGAGTATATCAAGGCGCTTGACCGCATGGATACCGAGGTGAACGAGAATTTTGTTGTAATTGACAGTATCGACACGGATATTCAACAATCACTACGCGTTGTGCGACAAGCCGTTGATGCCTTGCAGTCATGTACTGAGAGCGAAGAAAACAAGCAAAGTATTAATGCGGGTTTGGAGGAAATTCGCGGCACATACGGTATTCATTTACGCCGGCATGCGTTAGATGAACTAATATCGAATCCGCGTTTGTTGTCGTTGCAGACTGATACGGAGCGAAAGCGCTTCAAGGATATGGCATTCTATTTTGACCTCGTACTGGTCAATGCTGTTTTTGGTGAAGATCATCCATTAGAGGATCGTTTTCAAAACAATCCAATCATCGGTGTTGGAGGATTAGAAGAATTTACCGGCGCGTATTACGATGTGGATTTTTCACAGCCCAAGCGCCAAATATTTTTAAACGCTTCGGTAAACGAGGCGTGTCGCAATGATCAACTCATCAAGTCATTTTATACATGGGAATCTTGGCAGGATAATGTTCCGATATTGTCCCGGCAAATTCGAAATGAGCTGGACGCTACAAAAGCGTTGTTGGTAGCGCGTAAATGATCCACCGCCGCATTACCGAACACGTTAAAGCGCAGAACTGGTTTGCGGTTTTTCTTGATTTTACGATTGTCGTCGCTGGTATTTTAATCGCGTTTCAGATCACCAATTGGAATGAGGACCGGGCCCGCGAATACACCGAGCAAAGATATATCGAACGTCTCCGCGATGACCTTGCAAGCAACCATGACGATCTAACGCAAAGAATCGCTTACTTTACACAGGTGCGGGACCATGGAATCAACGCATTAATCTCACTTGAGCAATCACGAGAGACGCTCGGCGAAACATTCCTCATCGACATATATCAGGCAAGCCAAATTCTCCCCCGCAAGTTTGCGAGCGATGTCTATGATGAAATTCTATCCGTTGGCGCAAATGATGCAATTTCTGACGTTGTAGTTCGAAAGCGGTTAGCCAATTTCTATGGCAGTATTCAAGCGCAGCTGACAACTCTTGAACAAACCACACCGTACCGGGCCGAAGTCCGTCGCCATCTACCCTACGCGGTTAATCAGGCGATCCGAAGCGCCTGCGGCGACATTGTCGAGACCAGTGCAGCGGGGAAACCAACGATTACGCTTCCGACGCATTGCGAACCCGGCTTACCCGAAGCAGAAATATCGAAAGGCGTGTCCGCCATTCTAGCGCGAAATTTTGGTGTGGACCTTACCGAACGGATTTCTGATATCGACGGAAAACTGATCGGCTTAAATCTTATGCTCGGACGGGTGGCTCAACTTGATGAATATTTGGAAGGCATCCAAAAATGATCCTCCGCCGCATCACAGAACACGTCAAAGCGCAGAACTGGTTTGCGGTTTTCCTCGACTTTTGCATTGTCGTTATCGGTGTCTTCATCGGTATTCAGGTCGCAAACTGGAACGCCGCGCGTGCCGACCATGATCTCGCCGATCGCTATGTGATGCAATTGGCAGACGATATCCGTTCGGATATCAACGATATAGAAACGGGCATAAGGACATCAGAGTGGCGCTACGCCGCATTGTCGACGCTGCTGGAAAATGCGGGCTTGCCGCAGCCTGACAGTATAGCCAATCCGGAGAGGAAAATTTTATTGCCAGCCGCGACATTCGAAAGCGCTCACGGGGCGGCGCTGATCAGCGCCGCCTATTATACAAGGTTTCTAGATAGCGATCGGCCAGCCTATTCCTCGCTTGTCAGCGCCGGCAATGCTAATCTGCTCGACAAGATACCTTCATTTCAATGTGTCCTGGCCTATTATGCAGCTCATGACGAAACTAGAAAATTTGAAGACAGACTTCTGCTTTTTCGTACAGATTTTGTTCGCGCCCAGCACGATGCAGGCGTTTCGATCGCTGGCAATCTCACGGAACTGGAAATTATCGAAAAGATCAAATCAAACGAGGCGCTCGCGGCAACCATGGCGAGCTATCGGGTTTTTTCCTATTTTCAAATTAATGTGCTGGAGAGCTTGCACAAACTGGCGGAAGATTTGCTCGTTATATTGGAAACAAACGGGGCCGAATGCGGAAACAGTGAGGCGCCCGAATTATGATTCTCCGCCGCATCACCGAACACGTCAAAGCGCAGAACTGGTTTGCGGTAGGGCTTGATTTCATCATCGTCGTCTTCGGTGTTTTTATTGGTTTTCAAGTCACCAGCTGGAATGAAGGGCGGGAAACCGGCGCAAGAGCAAAAATATTCAGCTCACGACTACTTGACGATGTTCGTTATGAAGCTTGGGCCTATCAATACTCGATAGATTACTACAAGGACGTGCGTGTTAATGCCGAGCGTGCTGCGAATGCGCTGACAGGCGACAAAGAGATGTCAGATGAGCAACTGCTGATCAGCGCCTATCGCGCCACCCAATGGGTAACTACCGCACCGCGCCGGGCTTCCTATAATGAATTGATCGCAACGGGCGAGATCGGATTGATCGAAGACAATTTTCTCCGGGAAACTGCGATTTCCGTATTCAATCAGACAACGACCGGCTCGGTCAACGAAAGAGCGAGAGACTCAGATTTTCGCAAGATATTCAGACAAACAGTCCCAATCGAAATCCAACATACATTGCTTACTAAGTGCGGTGACTTGGCGGTCGAACCGGGCGATTACGTAAGTATAGTCGGCTCAATAAATTATGACTGCGTGCTCGATTTACCGATCAATAAGATTGAAGCCGCCGCAGCGCTATTGCGTGCACAACCGGACTTTCTCCCAGCTCTCCAACTCCGATTCGCGGATTTGGAGACGGCGATCGAAAATCTGGAAAAATATAATGCTGACATGTTGCAGGACTTGCGGGACTTAGCCAAGGTTTCACCATAATTTTTCGACGCGTAGAAGCCAATATGGCCAGGCTAATCAGCGTCATCACAATCGGGAATGTGAAGCTGATCGCCGCGAGGTCCTGTTCCCCAAGCCGGCCGATAAAATATGCGTCGGATACGCCAATCGCTTTTACGGCCAGCACGCCGCCAATAATCGGCAGCCAGAGATTGAATAAACGCTGTCTAACAGACCCGTCTGTCACGTTGCCGGCCACGTAGCAGCGTTGAAGGTTGTGGGGAAAAGATTAAACGCGTGCCTCAATACTATGTTCAACACCTCACAATTAAATACGTTGCTTAGTCTTTCCTGGATCAACGCGAAGATAGAGTGTAATTCGAAGACTTGTTATAGACGCGAAAAAAAGTGGGCAGCGGAGCGAACTATGCATCTTGTTGAGCGTGTTTGTACGCCGCAGCAATTAAAGAGAGCCTGCAGATGAAACTCCCTAGAGTTGGCATTATCGGCGCCGGCGCCGCGGGTGTTACTTGCGCAGCTATTCTGCAATCGGCAGGCTATACGCCGGTGATTTTTGAAAAATCGCGAGGCGTCGGCGGCCGCCTAGCGACGCGAAGGTTGGGAAGTGGCGAGATGTTCGATCACGGCGCGCCATACATTTCGGGAAAGTCAGATATTTTCAGTAGATTTGTTGAGCGCGCAATATCTGAAAGCCATGCGGCTATCTGGGCTCCCTGGTGGCGCGGCGGTGATGCACGCGAGGGAGAGCTGTTTGTCGGGATACCGACAATGAATGCAATTTTGAAACATCAACTCAACGGCATTGAAACGCATTTTCAAACAGAGGTTGCGAGCATTTCGCGTTCGGGCGAACAGTGGATATTGCAGTGTGTCGACGATGTCGCCGCTCAGCTTGACGTCATCGTTTGCACGGCGCCGGCCCCCCAGGCAAATCGCCTTGTCGGCTCTAGAGCCGATTTTGCGACTACATTAGAGCGCGTGAAGATGTCACCGTGCTGGACAGTACTCGCCCGTCAAGCAAAGAGACCACAAGCGCCCGCATTCGACGCTGCCGCCTGGCCAACCAGTGAAATTGCGCTCGTCACCAACACCAGCGCGAAACCAGGCCGTTCGTGCGCGTTAAATTGTTGGACATTGCATTTCGGGAAAGACTGGTCATTTTCGAATCTTGAAGCGGAACGAAACGAAATTGTGCAACATGGAATCGCAGTGCTAGCGCGCATTCTGGGCCTATCGGCCGAAGATTTTGACTATACGTCGGCGCATCGGTGGCGCTATGCGCGCACCGAAGAAGCAGTGCAGACGCCTTTTCTGGAAGATGAAACGCAGTCGCTCTATTGCGCTGGCGACTGGTGCCTGGGCCCTTATGTAGATAACGCTTTTCGCAGCGGCCTCTGCGTTGCTGAAAAAATCGTTCATTGTCACGGGCGTGCGCCCTCAACGGCGACTAGTATTTCATGAAATATGAATATTTGGGATACGCAGGCGCAACGCCGTTTGTAGCAGCGGCTACAGCGCTGATGCTAGGGTTTTTCCCCTCGGCTACCGCCAATGCGCTCGTCTTTTACAGCGTCATTATTTTATCATTTCTTGGCGGCGTACACTGGGGCGTAGCATTAGTAGGGTCAGACGATGGTGTGAGCAATCGGTTCACGTTCGCTATTTTACCATCATTGGCAGCGTGGGCTGTTTTCTTGATGCCATTCGAAGCGGCATTCGTCCATCTTGCGTTCTGTTTCCTAGCGTTTTGGTTGGTGGAGCGATATCTATACAAAATCTCTTCGAGGTATCAGCGATTACGAAATATTCTCACCGCTATTGTCATCAGCGCACTGACGATTGCCTTTATTGCTTTTCTTTGATTGGGTAGGCAAGGACTTAAGCTTTGCACCCGTGGTTTTGGTCGCAACGCTCATTGCGCGGTAAAATTCCTTGAAGCGTGGGACGGAAAAGAAGAAAAGCCCTGTATGCCGCCTCTAGTATTTCAGCTATCGGGGTAACTCCGGCAAAACGACCAAATAACCTAAAACGTGGTAGTTCCTGCCACAGCTTCGAAAATGCTTTAGCCCCGCTAATAAGCTGTCCGGTCTTGTCTTTCACATGGAAACGGCGAAGTGCCATTTCTTTTGTCAGATTTGTGGCGACTTTCGAGCCTTTAAAGGTGCTGATGTCTATCC
>JABDJK010000058.1 GCA_013002535.1 Hyphococcus sp. | reverse complement strand
GCGTATGGGGATAGGTCTCGCCATCGCTTTCCGACTGATATTGATGTTCGTGGTGCTGGGCCTGATCAATTCCTTCAAACAACCGATTTTTGGCATCCAATTGAACGGCTTTTTTGAAGCGTCTTTTACGTTTCACGCTCTCGTCTCAATCCTCGGCGGCGGCTTCATCATGTACACCGCCACAAAGGAGATTATGCACCTGCTTGCGGTCGAGCATATTGAGAGCACCGAAAACCAGACCAAAAAGTCCGTTTCCGGCGCCATTGCGCTCATCGTTTTCATGAACTTGATCTTTTCCTTCGACTCACTCTTGTCGGCGATTGCACTGACCCAGGTCGTCTGGGTTATCGCGACAGCGATCTTAATCTCCGGCATAATGATGATTGCGCTCGCTGATCAGGTGTCGGTATTCCTTAAGAAGAACCGCATGTTCGAAGTAATCGGTCTCTTTATCCTCTTTATTGTCGGAATTTTGTTGATTACTGAAGGTGGACATCTAGCCCATATGGAGCTGTTCAATTTCAAAGTTGAAGCGATGTCGAAGGCGAGCTTCTATTTCGTCATATTCGTCATGGTGATCGTATCAGTCGTGCAGACGAAATACCGCAACAAGCTGGAAACGTTGCGCAAGGCCGAGCATGGCGAGCATCACGCTTAAGGATGCGTCTGCAAACAGATGCGATCCTCATCCAGAGGCGCATGTTTTCGCGTTCCACAGAATGCGGAAACAGCCTCAAAGGACGGAGAATAAGGATCAAAGCTTGCGACCATCCTTCGAGGCTCGACGTTCATTTGCTATTCGCAAATCAACGACTTCGCATCTCAGGATGAGGGCTTCCGCTTCACAATACTGACTGACAAACTGGTTGGACGGCAGATGCGACCGCCTAATCCAGAAACTGCATCGCAATGGCGCGGCCAAGGTCGTCAATGTCTTCCGGCTTACCGTTAAGGTTAGACATAATCGCGACGGCGACGCGGGCTTCTGGATAAGCGATCAAATATGATCGGGCGCCGGCCTGCGTGCCGCGATGGTGATAATAGACGCGGCCGTCGCGGGTTTCGTCGATCCGCCAGCCAAGACCGTAGCCAATGTCTTCGCCCGCTTTGTTTTTCTGGGACGTAAACATCTGCTCGTAGATGTCCGCGGAGAGGAAACCCGGCTCGAAATGCAATGCGGCATAGCGCACAAGATCTTCCGGCGTGCCGATCATGCCGCCGCCAGCGCGCTTGTAAGCGCTATTCAGGAAAAACGAATTGACGATTGGACCCATTTCAGGGGGCAACATCCCATCGAAATTTTCAATTGGGTCGTATGGCGCAGCGCGGTCAGGAATGATTGAAAATATATCGTCGATCAAAATTGTCTCTGCGCCCGCGGGCGTCAAAACATACTCGTCGAGCAGCTTGATATAGTCTTTCCCGGTCGCTTTCTCGAGTACAAGTCCGATCAGGGTGAAACCGAAGGTCGTGTATTGAAATTTCTCGCCCGGCGCGGCGATCAACGGATCATCAGCAAATATCGCGAGAATGGATGCATGATCGAAATACGGCCGAGTGTCGATCATTCCGCCCGGCTGATCAAAATCGAAATCTTTCGCCTGATAATGGCGAATGCCGCCGAGATGAGCAAAGAGGTGACGCAAAGTGATTTTCGCGCCTTTATCCGGAAAATTTGGCAGGGTGTCGCGAATATCAGCATCAAGATCGATGATCGCGTCGTCAACGAGACGCGCGGCGAGGGATGCAGTCAACACCTTCGATATGCTGGCGAGACGAAATTTCGTTCGGGACGTCGCATCAACATTGTTTTCGAGGTCCGCTTTCCCGAAAGCCTCTGACCAGATAATTTCATCGCCTTTCAAGACCGCGACCGACAGCGCCGGCGCCTGCGATTGCTCGCGGGCGCTAATCGCCAGTTCGCGCGCAACGCCAAAATCGCGGTCGCCGGCATAATCGTTGCCCGGATCGTCAACGGATGCGCAGGCGCAAAGCATTAGCGCGCCCGCGAGGCCCGCGGAGCGCAGCCGCAATTTTTTCAACATAAGATAGTCCTAGTCGATCGGGCGGAAGATCAGCGTCAGTACAACACCGATAACGCCGATAACGCCCCATAACGGCAATTTCAACACCGTTGAAAGTGCGCCACTAAGACCGCCCGGCGAATTTTCAGCAACTGCGTCGCCATTAACACCCATCAGCGCCAGAACGTCCGAAGTCGTCCGCATCACCGGCTCGCCAGTTTCCAGCGATGTCACACCGTCAGCGCCCAACAGCGCCACTGCGAGCGCAACCATAACCCAAGCAATAAATCGAAACGCCGCCATCCAAGGCCCCCTCACATTCTTAAAAACGCCACGTGTTCCTACTGCCAGAATAACGCGGTCGCGCCCGCGCGGCAATTCCTGTTTGAATTATGGTAAAGAACGCAGGATTTGCGCCGAAATCCTTGCATTTGCCGGTCTTGCGCGCGCGGGCGGCGGGGCTATAACCCATCCCGCCGGACAGGTGGCCGAGTGGCTTAAGGCGCACGCTTGGAAAGCGTGTGAGCGTGAGAGCGTTCCGAGGGTTCGAATCCCTCTCTGTCCGCCATTATATTTCATAGTTGCCTGATTTAATTATGTAAAAAAGTTGTCGCGGATAACTTTAGCGTGAACCGTGGTCTTGCTGACAAAGTGGAGAAAACGTGATGCACCTAGTGACTGCGTTCCGCACAGTTGTCAGGCAGAAGACCTACGACCTTTCATGTCCGCAGATAAGTGGGCAAGCGCCGCTTCGTCCATTCGGGCTCGTGCGATCGGCAAGAGAACGGCATTTTCAAATGCCAGATGCTGGCGGATATGCTCGGCGAACGCTCGAAGTTCGCGTGATTCTTCCTGCGTAATCGCCCTAGTAAGGACGCTCGTTTTCAATATTTTCAAAATATCTTCACCGATCAATTCATCTTTTTTATGTTCTTCAACCAACCGGGCAACGATTGAATCGATATTATCCTCGGGTGGGCAACACGATTTCAGAATTGGAAAGAAGCCGAGCTCTTCATCTTGAACATGAAGTGCAAAATCGTTCTGGAGAAATTCGATCAACTCCTGAACGCCCGCCTCATCGAACTGACCGTCCGCTACGAAAGTGAGGATCAACGCTGCCTGTCGTTGTCGATGGTGTTCGGCAAAAAGAAAATCGAGCGGTTCATCAATCAACCCCTTCGGTGTCGATTCGATACGCCACATCGTCGCGTCGATATCTAAATCGCCGTCGCCAGAGGACCGGGAGGGTATGTTATTTGAGATCTCTTGTGCCGCCATCATATCTCAATTCCTTCTCAATACTGAAACCTCAATGAAGCCCAAAAAAGATAACGATCAGCTGGGCCGAATGCGCCGCCGTTAAAAACGGCGCCCTTTAGTTGTGCGGTCCAGTTTTCGCGAAACGAGATTGCCAGGCTGGCATCAAATTCATTGCCGAAATCCAAACCGCCAACATCGCTTTTGAATTTGTGAAATGTCGCAAGCAGCTTTGCACTCGTGCCGTACGGAGCCTTTTTCCAGTGATAGAAAAGCGTGCCGTAAATATCCTGTATTCCTTCCGGTGGCGTGACAAGAAATGCGTCTGCAAACCCCTGAAATTTATGCAGCGTTGCAAGCGGGGTTTTGAATGAGGAAATTCCGTCGCCGCCGAGTTTTTCATAGCCAATTTTGCCCGCAAAAGCGCCAATAGCGATTCCACCTTCGCCGTGAATATAGGATTCGCGATATGCAACAGGGTTCGAGGCGGCGTCAGACTGCGATGCATATTCGCCAACTACGCTAAGCGCCACATTATCTTTTTCGTCGATTGGAAATGTTTTCTCGTACCGCACCCCCCAGCTATTCGATGACAGCGCGGGCGCATCCATCAGGTCAAGGAGCACACCGTAGCCTTTGAGCATTCCCAATTCGCCGCCGTTTATTGCGGCTGATACAAGATGGCTGTCGCTGTCAAACTCGCCGAGCGGGTGATCATCGCCGAAAATCCGGTGGACGCGGCTGATATAAACGTAATCAAGCGCTACATTGTCAATGAGAGATGACGCAATTCGTGCGGCGTCAAATGTCTGTTGGTTTTGACGCCAATCTACTGCGCCGACAAAGCGGTGATTGTTTAAGTTATAGCGCTGACGGCCGATCGTAATCGGTGTTTTCTCAATGCCGGTGAAGGTGACCTGAGCGCGATTGATTTCCGTTGCGTCGGGGTCGGCGATCACAGGAAATTGCGTCAAGCCATTGGTTGTCGAGTTGAAGTGATCGCCTCCGATGTTGAATACATTTTCAAATTCGACGAGGGCCTTCAAATTATAGACTTCGCCGGTTTCAAACCCCAAACGCGTCCGCACAGTGTTTGCGTAGGCGTTCTCAACAAAGCTTTCCTGACCTTTAAATTCAAAGCGGTAGCGTATATCGATAATCGGTTTGCCGTTCGTAATCGGCGCAATGATTTCGTTATCGCGTTCGGGCGGAGGTGTATTGTTCTCCTCCGCAGAAGCCGTTGTAAACAATGCGGTTGTGGCGATTGTCGCTATCATGTATTTACGAAACATCGACTTGCTCCAATCAATACAAAGAACCTTTATTCAGCCGGTTGTCGTGTCGCCGATTGTTTCCGCGTTCTCACAATCTGATAGCCACGTCGATTGAGATACCAGACCGGCGCGGAAAGCATATGAACCAAGCGGGTAAAGGGGAAAACAAGGAATATCGTCAATCCAAGGAAAAGGTGCGCCTTGAAGATTGGATGAGCGTCGGCAACGAGTTCTGAGACGCCGCCTCTAAACGTTAGAATTCGTTGCGCCCATTCCATAAACTTTACCATCTCATGGCCGTCGAGATGTTGCAGCGATACGAATATCGTTGAGAGGCCGAGCAACAATTGTGCAAAGAGAATTAGAAGAATTGACGTATCGCCAAAACTCGATGTGGCGCGAATTCGCGCATCAAACAATCGGCGGTGTATAAGAAGCAACATGCCGATAAGGCACATAACGCCCGCCGCGCCGCCAACGATAATCGCGAGCAATTGTTTCGCGCCGTGAGAAATTCCAATCGTATCAAATACCCAGATTGGGGTCAGCAGCCCGACTAAATGCCCGAAAAAAATGATCAGAATGCCGACGTGGAAAAGGACGCTGCCGACCATCAGCTGTTTCCGCCGCAAGAGCTGGCTTGAACCGGATCGCCAGGAATATTGACCGTGGTCGAAGCGCAGGATGCAGCCGACGATGAAAACGGTAAGGCAAATATATGGGTAGATGCCGAAGAAGAACTGGTTCAAATAGTTCAGCATAGCCTCAGCTCCTTGCTGTTCGGGCGACGTCGCCGGGCTTTTCGCCCATGTTCATGCGGTCAAGCATCAGCGAGACTTTTGGACAGTCGCCGCTTGCATCGCCAGGCCCGAAAATGACTGGCGCGTCCTCCCAGGCCTTGTCGAGCGCTTCGAGGTCGGTCGGATCATCATCAGGCGCACGGCGTAATTCCTCGATGTCGCTTTCCAACGGGGCCGCCTTCGCCATTGCTTCAAGCACTGCAAGGATTGCGGCATAAGGCGATTTGCGCTTGGATAGCCGTTCCTTCAGCGCAACTATGACGGCGATCGGTTCAGCAAGAAGCCGCCGCGCTTCATCCGCAGGCCTTGTTGATAAATATTCGAGGAACAGCGGCAAAAAATCCGGCAATTCGTTTGCATCAATATCGAGCCCGCCGCGCCCATAGAGTTCTTTCAGGTCGACCATCGCCTGACCGCGATCGCGCGACTCGCCATGAACATGTTCGAACAAATGCAATGAAAGCGAACGGGTGCGATCAAACAGGAAAACGTATCGTTCCTGCAATTCAAAAATATCCTGCGTTTCAAGCTCATCAAGAAGCCCGTCGATTTTATCAATCGCCCAAATCGGGCCAGGCGCATCCGCATGCACAACTGCGCGTATATCGGCTGCCGCCGCCTTTAACGCGGGGGTGGGATAAGATAGCAATGCGCTAAAGGCTTTGAATACGTTCGACATGATCGGTTTCCCTTAAGCTTTTTCCGTAGCGGCGTTTTTTGCGAAGAGTCCGGTCCATTCGACGGCCTTTCTTGGCTCGCCGCAGCCCTCTCCAAAGGAGAAGCCGCATTCGCCACGTAAATCGTAAGCGTCCTCGGCGTACTCTCTGTGTGATGTCGGAATGACAAATCTGTCTTCGTAATTTGCGATCGCCATGAGACGATACATTTCCTCAATGTCGCCGCCCGTCATGCCCACCTTGCTGGGGAGCGACTCATCGACAGCGCCTTCATAGGATTTCGACCGCATATAAGCGCGCATTGCGATGAGCTTTTCAAGCGCTTTCGCGACCGGCTCTTCGTCGCCGGCCGTCAACAAATTGGCGAGGTATTTCATTGGAATCCGCAAATCGCGTACATTTGGCATTGAGCCCTTCTCACCAAAAGCGCCGGCTTGCGCCATCGACTGGATCGGCGACAATGGCGGCACATACCAAACCATCGGCAGCGTTCGATATTCCGGATGTAGGGGAAATGCGATCTTCCATTCCATCGCCATTTTCCAGATGGGTGATTTTTTTGCTGCGTCCAGCCATGCTTCCGGCACGCCGTCTGCCCGGGCCTGTTTTTGTACTTCCGGATCATTTGGATCGAGGAAGATGTCGAGATGGCTCTGGTAAAGGTCGGTTTCCTTTTCGACGCTTGCAGCCTCTTCGATCCGGTCGGCGTCGTAGAGAACGACGCCAAGATAGCGGATGCGCCCGACGCATGTTTCAGAGCAGACAGTTGGCTGACCGGCTTCAAGGCGCGGATAACACAGCGTGCATTTTTCAGACTTGCCAGTGTTCCAGTTGTAATAGATTTTCTTGTAGGGGCAGCCGGAAACGCACATGCGCCAACCGCGGCATTTGTTCTGGTCGATCAGAACAACGCCGTCATCCTCACGCTTGTAGATGGCGCCGGATGGACACACCGCAACACAGGCCGGGTTGAGGCAGTGTTCGCACAACCTCGGCAGGTACATCATAAAGGTATTTTCAAACTGGCCGTGGATTTCTTTTTCGACATCTGCGAAATTGTAGTCCTTCGAGCGCTTGGAAAATTCACCACCGAGAATTTCTTCCCAGTTCGGACCCTTGTTGATTTTCTCCATGCGTTCGCCCGAGATGAGCGAGCGCGGGCGCGCCGTCGGCGCAGTTTTCATTTCCGGCGCTCTTTGAAGATGTTCGTAATCGAAGGTAAACGGCTCGTAGTAGTCGTCGATTTCAGGCAGATCGGGATTGGCGAAAATTTTTGACAAAACCCCCAGCTTGCCGCCCATTTTGGGCTCGATCTTGCCGTTTGATTTACGTTTCCAGCCGCCGTTCCACTTCGCCTGATCTTCCCAATCGTCCGGGTAGCCAATGCCAGGCTTGGTCTCGACATTATTGAACCAAGCGTATTCAACGCCTTCGCGGTTGGTCCAGACATTTTTGCAAGTGACAGAGCATGTATGGCAACCGATGCATTTGTCCAGGTTCAGGATCATCGACATTTGTGCACGGATTTTCATCGGGCGGCCTCCAATTGTGCTGCTGCAGGCTCGTCCATCCAGTCGACTTTGTTCATTTTGCGAACAATGACGAATTCGTCGCGGTTGGAACCGACGGTGCCGTAATAATTGAACCCGTAGGACTGCTGCGCATAGCCGCCGATCATGTGGGTAGGTTTCAATACTGCGCGCGTAACAGAATTATGGATGCCGCCGCGCTGGCCGGTAATTTCGGAACCGGGAACGTTTACGATTTTTTCCTGGGCGTGATACATCATAACCATACCCGGCTTGACGCGTTGGGAGACAACTGCTCGCGCTGTTAACGCGCCGTTGGAATTATACGCCTCGATCCAGTCATTATCTTCAATGCCGGCTTCTTTGGCGTCATCTTCCGATAGCCAGACAATCGGCCCGCCTCGGGATAACGTCAGCATCAGGAGGTTATCTGTATAAGTTGAGTGTATGCCCCATTTCTGGTGCGGGGTTATGAAATTTAAGATGATTTCCTTATTGCCGTTGTTGTTTTTGCCGGCCATCGGCGAAGTTGCTTTCATATCCACTGGCGGGCGATAGACGCAGAGCGTTTCGCCGAAAGCGCGCATCCATAAATGGTCCTGATAAAGTTGTTGGCGCCCGGTGAGGGTCCGCCATGGGATCAGTTCGTGCACATTCGTGTAGCCGGCGTTGTAACAGACCTTTTCGGATTCAATTCCGGACCATGTTGGCGATGAAATGATTTTGCGCGGTTGTGCGACGACATCGCGGAACCGGATTTTCTCATCTTCTTTAGGTTTGGCAAGGTGTGCGTGCTCACGTCCGGTTGCCTTGCTAAGCGCATCCCAGGCCTTCACGGCAACTTCGCCATTTGTTTCCGGCGCAAGCATTAGAACGACTTCCGCCGCATCAATGGCGCTTTCTATACGCGGAAGACCTTTCGTGGGACCGTCTTCTGTTACTTCGCCATTCAGCGCCTTCAACTGGTCGATTTCGTGCTCTGTGTTCCAGGCGATACCCTTGCCGCCATTGCCGATGTTGCTCATGAGCGGACCGAGCGCCGTGAATCGCTTGTAGAGATTGGGATAGTCGCGCTCTACGACCGTCACCGCCGGCATGGTTTTGCCCGGAACCGGTTCGCATTCGCCGCGCTTCCAGTCTTTGACGTCGATCGCTTGCGCGAGTTCACCGGGCGTGTCGTGCAGTGTCGGCGTCAGAACGACATCTTGCTCAACGCCCAAGACCTCTGGGGCCACCTTGGAAAATGACTCCGCAATCCCTTTGAAGATCTCCCAGTCGCTTTTGCATTCCCACAGCGGATCCACGGCGCTTGTCAGCGGGTGAATGAAAGGATGCATGTCAGAGGTATTTAGATCGTCTTTTTCGTACCAGGTCGCTGTCGGCAGGGCGATGTCGGAGTAAACGCACGTGGTCGACATGCGGAAATCGATTGATACGAGAAGATCCAGTTTTCCTTCCGGCGCGTCTTCATGCCAGGCGACTTCCTCCGGCTTTTGACCGCCTGTTTCGCCGAGGTCTTTACCTTGAACACCGTGATTAGTTCCGAGGAGGTGTTTGAGAAAATATTCATGACCCTTGCCAGAGGAGCCAAGCAAGTTTGACCGCCAAACAAAGAGATTTCGCGGCCAGTTCGCGGGATCATCGGGATCCTCGCAGGACATTTTGAGGGCGCCGGATTTCAGTTCGCGCGCGACATAGTCCTTTGCATCCAACCCTGCCGCGCTCGCGTCTTTTGACACCTCCAATGGATTGCGCTGCAATTGGGGTGCAGAGGGAAGCCACCCCATACGCTCAGCGCGCGCATTGAAGTCAATCAGACTGCCGCTCCAATTGCCTTCGGGCGCAAGCGGCGACAGAATTTCGTTAATACCAAGCGTTTCATACCGCCATTGGTCGGTATGCGAATAGAAAAATGATGTTGAATTCATATGTCGCGGCGGGCGATTCCAGTCGAGACCGAACGCCAGAGGAAGCCACCCCGTCTGCGGTCTCAATTTTTCCTGGCCGACATAATGCGACCAGCCGCCGCCGGATTGTCCGACGCATCCGCACATCACCAGCATATTGATGATGCCGCGGTAATTCATATCCATGTGGTACCAGTGGTTCAGACCGGCGCCGAGGATGACCATGGATTTTCCGCGTGTCTTTTCTGCGTTGTCCGCGAACCCGCGGGCGACGGCAATCACTTTGTCGCGCGAAACGCCGGTAATTTTTTCCTGCCAAGCGGGAGTGTATGGCGTGTCGTCATCGTAAGAAGTTGCAGTCCATTCTCCGCCGAGGCCGCGATCAAGCCCATAGTTTGCAACCATCAAATCGAAAACTGTCGCTACAAGGGTCTCGCCTTCGCGTAACTGAAGGCGTTTTACCGGGACACGCCGTTCGATGATGTCGGGGTGGTCGGTGCCGTGAAAATGATCATGGTCGCGATTGCCAAAATATGGGAATGCAACATCGATTGCCTCGTCGTGATTATCGATTAGCGAGATTGCAAGGTCTGTTTCTTCTCCGGCGCCGGTTTTCTCTTCAAGATTCCATTTTCCTTGCTCGCCCCAACGAAAGCCGATTGAGCCGCGCGGGCAAACGACGCCGGCGGCATTTTTGTCAAATGCTACGGTTTTCCATTCGCTATTGTTGTCTTCATTTAGCGAACCATCAATGTCAGAGGCGCGCACAAGGCGATCAGGAACCAGGCGGCCGTCCTTTTTGGCGAGCCGAACCAGCATCGGCATGTCGGTATATTTGCGAGCGTATTCCTGAAAATAGTCCGCCTGACGGCTGAGATAATATTCTTTTAATATGACATGACCAAACGCCATGGCGAGCGCGGCGTCGGTGCCCTGTTTCGGTGAGAGCCAAATGTCACCGAATTTTGACGCTTCGGAATAGTCAGGTGAAACGACAACACTTTTGGCGCCTTTGTATCGAACCTCCGTATAAAAGTGCGCATCCGGCGTACGCGTTTGCGGCACGTTAGAGCCCCATAGAATCAGAAAACCGGAATTGTACCAATCGGCGCTTTCCGGAACGTCGGTTTGTTCGCCCCATGTCATTGGCGACGCCGGCGGTAAGTCGCAATACCAGTCGTAAAAACTCATGCATGTGCCGCCGAGCAACGATAAGTATCGAGAGCCGGCGGCGTAAGAGACCATGGACATTGCAGGGATCGGCGAGAAACCGATGACGCGATCGGGGCCATGTTTTTTTGCGGTGTAGGCGTTTGCCGCAGCAATAATCTCATTCACCTCGTTCCAGTCGGCTCGAACGAAACCGCCGAGGCCCCGTTGGCGCACGTAAGACGCGCGCTTCGCGGGATCCTCGACGATAGACGCCCACGCGGCAACGGGGGACAATGTCGCGCGAGCGTGACGCCAGACTTTCAAAAGTCGAGATCGGACCAGCGGGTGTTTCAGGCGATTGCCGCTGTAAAGGTACCAGCTATAGCTGGCGCCGCGGGAACAACCGCGAGGCTCATGATTGGGAAGGTCTGGCCGCGTGCGCGGATAATCCGTCTGTTGCGTTTCCCAAGTTACGATGCCGCCCTTGACATAGATTTTCCAACTGCATGAACCCGTACAATTTACGCCATGCGTTGAACGCACGATTTTATCGTGCTGCCAGCGCTTGCGATAGGCGTCTTCCCACGTACGGTCTTCCTTTGTGAGTACTCCATGACCGTCGGAATAATCGCCGACGCGGTTTTTGAAATAGGTCAGCCGATCGAGAACATGGCTCATGCGGGCTCTCCTTGAAGCATGTTTTGTTGCTGCATGGGCGCGCGGCCACGTTCAATTGCGTGGAGCATCCCGCCCTTACGCGAATAGATAAGCCAGGTGAGCACCGCGCAGGTTGCGTAGAACACCATGAACGCCCAGAGCGCGCCTTCCGGACCGCCGGTCATAGAGATCGATGTGCCGTAAGATTTCGGAATGAAAAATGCGCCATAGGCGGCGATTGCCGAGGTAAACCCGATAATCGCGGCGGATTCTTTTTCCGCCTGACGAATGCGTTCGGCGCCCTGCAATTGCGGCATTACCCGCGGCATCTCTTCGCGCATAATGATCGGGATCATCTGGAATGTGGACGCGTTGCCGACGCCTGTTGCAAAGAACAGGATCATGAACATCGCGAAGAAACCCCAAAATGCGCCGGGTTGGTCTTTTATACCGAGGAAGTAGAGAACGCCTGCGACCGCGAATATCATCAAAATGAAGACCCAGTAGGTGACGCGAGCGCCGCCCCACTTGTCTGAAACCCAACCGGTCATTGAACGCGAAAGGGCGCCGACGAGGGGGCCAAGAAATGCGAACTGCAGCGCATTCACTTCAGGGAACTGTGTTTTCATCAAGAGCGGGAACCCTGCCGCATATCCAATGAAAGATCCGAATGTGCCGGTATAAAGCCAGCACATGATCCAGTTGTGTTTGCGTTGAAAAATAATCGCTTGCTCGGCAAAGGACGCTTTCGCAGAAGCGATGTCATTCATGCCAAACCACGCTAGAATGGTTGCTGCTATCAGGAACGGCACCCACACGAACCCTGCATTCTGCAGCCACAGCTGTTGTCCATCGGCGGCGCCTTGCGCTTCACCGCCAAGGGCGCCAAACACGCCGGCGGTAATTACTATCGGCACGAGGAATTGCATTACCGAAACGCCAAGGTTTCCGAGGCCGGCGTTCAAGGCCAGCGCATTCCCTTTTTCTTTCTTCGGAAAGAAAAACGAGATGTTCGCCATTGACGACGCAAAATTTCCGCCGCCCAGACCGCATAGGAGCGCGAGAACAAGGAACAGGAGGTAGGGCGTATCGGGATTTTGCACGGCATAGCCGATGCCAAATGCAGGGATAAGGAGCGAGGCCGTAGATAACGTCGTCCAAAGGCGTCCGCCGAAGATTGGAACCATAAAGGAATAGAAAATTCGAAGCGTCGCGCCGGATAATCCCGGCAGAGCCGCGAGCCAAAAAAGCTGGTCAGTTGTGTATTCGAAGCCGATCGACGGCAGCTTTGCGACAACGACGGACCAGACCATCCATACGGAGAAAGCGAGCAGCAGCGCGGGGATCGAAATCCACAAATTGCGGTTTGCAATTCGCTTTCCTTTCTCGCTCCAAAAGGTTTCGTCGTCCGGTCGCCAGTCTTCAAGCACTGGGCTGACCTTCTCGCCGCGTTCTTTCGTATGAATTTCCTGCATTTCCGGGAATTGCGGGAGTTGTTCGAGCTGCCCGCCGAGTGCTTTTTCTTCCATGCGACGAATTGCGAAATGCATCCAACCAAGCGATATGGCGACAATCGCGAATAACAGCATGAAGCAACTTGTCCACACGCCGGTGAGATCATTCATCACGCCAAAGCTGATCGGCAGGATGAAGCCGCCGAGGCCGCCAATCATGCCGACGAGGCCGCCGACGGCGCCAACATGGCCTGGATAATAAACCGGGATATGTTTGTAGACGGCGGCTTTGCCGAGCGACATGAAGAAGCCGAGAATAAAAATCAGGACAACGAACGGCACGAGGCCCATTTGCGTTGAAAAACTGATCGGCCCTTCAATACCGTGAATAATATAGTCGGTATGCGGATAGGAAAGCATGAAACAGGCAATGATTGAGACGATGAATGTCCAGTACATAACCTTGCGTGCGCCAATCTTATCGGAGAGATATCCGCCATAGGCGCGAAACAAGCTGGCCGGTACGGCATAAGCGGCGGCGAGCATGCCTGCGGTTTTTATATCGAGGCCATAAACGCCAATCAGGTATCGCGGCAGCCACAACGCCAGCGCCACAAAGGCGCCGAAAACGAAGAAATAGTATAGCGCGAACCGCCAGACCTGGAGGTTTCGCAGCGGCTCAAGCTCCATAAGCGCGCTGCGCGGTTTTTCTCCTCGCGCCCGTCGCGCGACAATTGCAGGATCTTCTTTGGTGACCAGGAAATAGACGACAGCCATTGATGCGAGGATCATGGCGTAAATTTGGGCCGTTTTCTCCCAACCGACCGCGACAAGAATGAATGGCGCAGCAAAGTTTGTTATTGCGGCGCCGACATTGCCCATCCCGAAGATGCCCAGCGCTGTGCCCTGGCGATCGGCGTCAAACCATTTGGAAGTGTAGGCAATGCCAACGGCAAATGATCCGCCCGCAAGACCAACGCCAAGCGCCGCCAGGAGAAACATCGGGTAAGTGCTGACTGTCGACAAAAGCCAAACTGCAATAGCTGCAAGCAGCATGACGATCGCGAAAACTTTTCGCCCACCGAACTGATCGGTCCAAATTCCCAAAAAGATTCGGCTGATCGAACCGGTCAGTATCGGCGTTGCAACGAGCAAACCGAATTGCGTTTCGCTCAAGCCAAGATCATTTTTAATCTGTACACCAATGATCGAGAAGATCGTCCAGACCGCGAAGCATCCGGTGAAAGCAACAGTGCTTGCCCATAGTGCGCGTTGTTGGTCTACGGATGATACGCCTTTCAACTCATGCATGCCACCACCTCTTTTGCTGGGCGACTGATTGAATTGAGCGTTACTTGCGATGAAACGCACTCATATTAAATCCGGCGTCTCGTCACGGATTGGCCGTTTGCACCCGCCAATTCGGGAAATTGACAGACCGGAAAAGTCAGTTGATAGGGTTCGTTAGCCGACTGAAAAAGCTTCTTTTTAATCTTGACATTCATCAAGGCCCTGCCAAAAGTTTATCAATTCCGATTAATCGAGATTTTCAGGAGCTACATTTGCGCCCAGACGATAAACGCCTTGTGCGCGATCTCGAATTATTTCGCGACATGGACAAAGACCGATTTGACGGCCTGTTAAATGCCGCTTTTTTTCAGCGGTTTCCCGAACGCGTAGAATTGATAAAGGAAGGCGAACCGGCTGATTTCTTACACATCGTTATCGACGGCACAGTTGAACTATTTGCAGCACTCGATGACCGCGAAAGCACCATGACCATGTTGACGCCGGTTTCAACTTTCATACTGGCGGCGGTTCTGAAGGACGCCGTTTATCTCATGTCGGCGCGGACGCGCACGCGGGCGAGCGTATTAATGATACCGGCTCAAAATGTGCGAAACGCCATGGCGGAAGATCCTGCGTTCGCCCGTTCAATCGTCGGGGAACTGGCCAATTGTTATCGCGGCGTCGTTCGTAATCAAAAAAACCTGAAACTGCGCACCGGTGTTGAACGGCTGGCGAGTTTTCTCGCCCACCAACAATTTCGCCAGGGCGGCGGAGAGAAAATTCAACTGCCAATTGATAAGAAAACTTTGGCCAGCATGTTGGGCATGACGCCGGAAAATTTATCACGAAGTTTTTCTGTGCTGCGACACTCCGGCGTCACGGTCGACGGGCCAACCATAACGATTGGTTCGATTGATGATTTGAAGGAGACGGCTCGTCACGCGCCGCTAATCGATAATTTTCCTGACAGCACGCATGCGAAAAAGCCCAAACGATAGGAATAAAATTGAAGGATAAACTTCCCGCCGCCGCAAGTGATATCGCTAGTAGCCATTCAAAATTGTGGTCAGCGTATAAAGCACTTGGGAAAACCGCGTCATCTTCGGGGCCTCTTGGCGATCGTGAAAAGCGATTGGTGAAGCTGGGGCTTGCAATTGCCATCGGTTCGGAAGGCGCCGTTCATTCCCATGTGCGACGCGCGCTTCAAGACGGTTTTTCGGCAGACGAGATAAAACATACAGCACTGTTGGCGATCCCAACGATCGGGTTTCCGCGCGCGATGGCGGCGTTGAGTTGGATTACGGATATCACGGACACAAATTAGCGCTATGGGCTTTCAAGCCTTGGGGCAACGAGATAGCGCCCGTAAACGACCGTAAACAGGAAGAATGCGCCGCCCCATACTGCGCCTGCGGCGGCAACAGTGATCGTGTAATATTCAGATGCATAAGGCGCCGCGAGCCGAATCCCTGCGCCGAGATTAACCAGCGTATAGATCATCACAGTAGCGGTGTCTGCCGTCAGTTCGCGGCCAGTGTGTCCGAGGGTTGCGCGCGTCATCACCGCGAGCGTCATGACGCCGGTGGCCCCGGCAGTGAGCACGTGAATACCGGTCGACTGTGATACAAGCGATGGCGCTAGAGCCGAAACGCCCATTAGAAATAGCGCTAAACCAAACCAAAAATACCCAATATGCAAAATGGTCAAAAGCGGCTCACCCTTCGTGCGCCACCCTTTCCAGCGAAACAGTCTGATGATGTGGAGCAGGGATGCTAAAATCAAAGCTATTCCCGTCAAAATGCGCCCCGGTGCTAAGAGCCAGGCTGCGACTGCGAAAATGAGACAGCCAATGGCGGCTATATCGACGGTCAGAAACGACGCATCGATTAAAGGTAGATTGTTTTTCGCGAACCAGTTGCGGGTGAAGCTTGGCGTCACGCGCCCGCCGATTAGCGCCAAAAGCACGGCAATGACTGCGAGTCCAAAACGCAGTCCAAACGAACCGGATCCGCCCTCGATTATATCGATATGCCAAAGAAGATTCCCGATTGCGAACAATCCTATAAGGACGCAAACGGGAACATTGCGCCAGTTTTTTCCTGCAATGACTTCGCGCCACAAGACAATGTCGATCAACAACAAAAAGCTGACGTCAACAATGGCGCTAACCGCGCCGCCCAACGCCGACAGCATTATCGCACGGCCGGACGCCCAGAGCATAAACAACAGGGCCAGTCGCCAACCTATTATCGGCAACCGGCCCGTCCAGTTTGGCACAGCGGTTAAAACAAAACCCGCGATCACTGCAGCGAGATATCCAAACAACATCTCGTGGGCATGCCAGCCAATAGCGCCGACCGGATGACTAAATGGATTTAAGCCGACCAGTGAGAGCCCGGTCACAATCGGCAGTATTGTTGCGACGACCGAGCCGCAAAGAAAAAACGGGCGAAACCCAAAACTAAAAAACGCCAGTCCTTGAAAAGCGCGCAATTGCGACATTTTAGATGGCACACGCTTCTCCATGTCTTTTTAACCAGCCGGACAATGCGTCATGTTTCCAGCAATACCATATGCGCCAGCGTCGCAGTTCGGTGAATTGAACTTTATCAATATCACCCGCCAAATTTGTCAAACGCAAAGCATGGGACAATGCTGCAATTGCGCTGCAATCACATAAACAAATAAGGTGATGGAAGGAGGCGCCTATGAACGCCATCATCACAGATCTGATAGACGATCATAAACGGTTCCGTTTTTTGCTAACGCATTACGAGACCCACCTTGACGCTTTGCGTATCGGGGGCGAGCCGAATTACCGGCTTCTCCGCGACCTTGCTCATTATTTTTCACTGTTCCCGGACGAGCTGCATCACAAGAAAGAAGATATCATTTACGATTTTCTGGCATCGACTGAAGACCACTTATCAAGCAGTCCGTCACAAGGGAATGCGCGCCTCCACGACATAAGGACCGATCATGATGTGATTTCTGCGGACGCCGCAATTTTTCGAAAAGGTATTGTCCAGGTGCTTGCGGGCCAGCAGCTTCCCCGAGATGAGCTATCGCTTTACGGATCAAAATATATTTTAACGCTACGCCGGCATATGCAGCACGAAGAAGAGTCCTTTTTCCCGCGCGCTTGCGCATCGATCAAGCCCGAAGCATGGCGAACTATTATTGACCGTTTTAACGATCTTTTCGCAAAAGAAGTCGATACGCATAAAGCCCGAGAAGTTCTCGACATCGAAAAATCACTGCTGGAACGCCTTGCGTAATTCATTTGGGCGCAAATTTGCGAAAATTAGTTGTTTTATTGTTCCGGGGGCGCCATCGCGAAATCGCTAGAACGGACTCATTGCAAAAACATCCTCGAGCTGAATGATTGGCGATTCCCGAGCCGGAAAAATCGAAACCAAAATCTGACAACGAGACAATACGCGCGTTTGGTCGATAGTAGGATAATGTCGATCAAACTGGCTCGCTCATTTTATGCAACCCATTCGATGAGACGGACCAAAGCGACGCCATCTATAGAAAAACATGCAACCTCCGGGCTGTTCAGTTGCTATTGGGGCATACTAAAATTAATAGCACCATTCGATATCTTGGTGTTGAAGTTGAGGACGCATTGTCGCTTGCCGAAAGCATCGAACTATTGTGTCATTTCGCAATTTTCAGGTTGATGTTTGCTTTTCGGCGATAGATCCATCCATCGCCGAATCGAATACTAACGTCTTTTTTGAGGATCTTTCGGTCTTTTACTCAGCGACTGTCGGCTATCCGTTTTTGGGCGATGAAGAGCCGGACTAAAAGTCAGCCTAACAGGGCATTTCTTGGCCAATCAAGCCGTTCGAACCAGGCTTTGCTGTCGGGCAACATCTGCTATCTTCCAAAGTTCGAATAGCGGGATTCGCAGTTGGCCGATATTTTCATTTCATACGCGCGCGCTGATCGTAACAAGATTGAAAAACTCGCCGCAGCTTTGGAGGCGGAGGGCTATTCGGTGTGGTGGGACCGCCAAATTGTCGGCGGGGATGAGTTTTCAACGGATATTGAACGCGAGTTAAATGCCGCGAAGGCTGTTATCGTTGGCTGGTCCGATTCCGGCTCTAAATCGAAATGGGTAAAAGACGAAGCGTCGATCGCGGCGGACGCCGGGAAGATGATTGCCGTGAGCATAGACGGAGCTGACCCGCCGATCGGCTATCGCCAATATCACTGCATCGATTTGTCGAGTTGGAAAGGCAACGCCAAAGAAACCGTCTTTGCAGAGATGGCGCGCAGCGCGAAAGCGAAAGTCACGGGCGAGGATGCTCCTGTCGCGGCGGCTGCAAGTGTGGAGGGACGTGGCGTTTCCTCAGCCGGTCTGAGATTTTCAGGTTTGGCGCTTGCCACAGGGCTCGCGATTTTCACCATCGGATTTTTTGTCTTGCAAGGCGGTGGTGAAGGAGGCGGGGGAAAGGCGATTGAAGTTTCGCGGCCTGATGCGCCCTTGGTTGCCGATGAACATTCGATCGCCGTTCTACCTTTCACAGACATGAGCGCTGCTGGCGATCAGGAGTATTTTGGCGATGGCATCGCGGAAGAGCTATTAAATGTTCTCGCCGGTGTGGACGGACTGCGCGTTGTTTCGCGAACATCTGCCTTTTCATTCAAGACACGCGAGGCGACCGTTGGCGAAATCGCGACGGCGCTGAATGTGGGCCATGTACTAGAAGGTAGTGTCCGAAAAGCTGGCGATACGCTGAGGATAACAGCGCAGTTGATTGATGTGTCTACGGACGAGCATCTTTGGTCTGGAACTTACGACCGGGCCCTTACGGCGGAAAGCATCTTCGCTATTCAAGATGAAATTGCGCGAGCCATTGTCACAGAATTGAGGGGCCATTTAGCGCTTCCATCCACTGCGCCGGCGGAGAGAACTATTTCGACCGAAGCTTACGACGCGTATTTGCGCGGTCGCGGCCTAATCGCCCAACGTACCTCCGAGACGATCGACGAAGGGCTTGCGGCACTCAATCGCGCCGCAACCCTCGATCCGGATTTCGCGTTGGCGCAGGCGGCTTTGGTGGAGGCCTATATCTTGGCGAATACCTATGCGAACATGCCGAATGAGCAAACGATTGCGCGCGCGGCCCCTCACGCGGACCGTGCTTTGGCGCTGGCGCCGGACGCCGCAGAAAGCCTTGCCGCTTATGGCTGGCTGCTCGAAGAGTCTGAAAATTACCGCGGCGCCATCGATTATTTCGAGCGCGCGATCGCCGCCAATCCTAATGACGCGGAAACTTGGCGCCGGCTGGGGTTGACGTTTCGGACCCTTGACCGGTTTGACAAGGCGAAAGACGCGTTCGAAAAAGCCTATCAGCTCGATCCGCTGTCCCCGATCGTGTTGGCTAATTGGTCTATAGCCCTTTCGAACCAGGGAGAGTTGGGGGCAGCGGGGATAAACGCTCGTAACGCGGCGCGCCTGCGCCCAGATGACGTGGTCGTGCGCGCCGGTGTTGCGGATGCGTTGTGGTATGAAGCAGATTTTGCCGGGGCGCATGAGATTTGGAAAGGTGCCGAAGCCATTAGCGGTCGCGCCCGAAGAAACTTAGCGTATACCTATGATGAAATTGGTCTTCCGGAACTAGCCGCGCCGCGCGCCAACGCTGAAATTCAAACCGTAATAGCATTGCGCAAAGGCGACAAGGCGGAGGCTGCGCGCGCGGCCCGCTCTTTTCAGCCGATATTGTTGCTGTGGGCTGGAAATATTGATCGGGCATATGAGTTCGTAAAAACCGATATAGAAAAACGTGATCTATTGTCTGATGAGGTGACGTTAAGTCCCTCAACGCAATATGTCGCCGCCTATTATTCAGAAATCCTGAGCGCTCGTAATGATCCTTATGCCGAGATTTTTAAAAAGCGATTAGCTGCTCAATTTAAGGGTCGCGCGCCGGCGGACTTTGAGGCGCCGGATTCTCTTTATGCCGGCGCCAAATGGCGGATGATCAACAATGACGTCAACGGTGCGCTTTTGTGGTTGGAAGAACTCATTGATCGCGGCCATATTTGGCGTGATATAGATTTCGATCCCGCGCTCGACCCGCTACGCGAAGCACCGGAATTTCAGGCGTTGATGGCGAAGCGCGAAGAAAACGCCGACCGTCATCGCGCCTTGATTGAGGCGCAACTTGCCGATCCCGATCCCGATTGGATCATGCCCTGATGGCTGAAGCCCCGACTGTTCACCCTCAGTATTCATTGATGTGATGTAAAACTTTGAAAGTATCCGTTGCAGTCATCGAAATCACAGCGGTCAATGACCGCCTTTGGGCGAGATTTTCGCGTTCGCTGCATCCGTGCCTAATTACCGGTTTGAGGATTTTTCGGAAGTCCGTGCCGCTGGTGAGTGCAGGGATTGATCTTTAAAGCGATCAAGCGAGGCGAACGAACTAGCGTGATGCTATTCGACTTACTTTGGGGCGCCGACATTAAGGTCACTGATCTATTCTGAATTATTGTCAACGCTTACGATGCGGATTTCACGCAGTTCAAGTCGCTGTCCAATTCAATTCGGTAAAGCCCTTTCGGATCGCTGCGGTAGGAATTGAAGTATATGTATCTCCCATCCGGCGAAAAGAACGGGTACTCGTCTTTCGCCGGATGATCCGTTATCCGACGAACATTTTCGCCGTCGGAATTTATTAGATAAAGATCGGTTTCGCCGGTGGCCTGCAGGTGATCCGATGCGAAAACGACGGTGTCGCCGTCTGGCGACCAACTCGCGTAACCCTCTTCTGTAGCTTCGTCGGTCAATTGCGAAATATTGCCGGTTTCCGTATCAATAACATATAAATTGTAGTCTTCGCCGTCATCCTGACGATTGAACAGTATTTTTGAATCGTTGGGAGAAAATTGCGCGTGTGCTTCATAACCTTCAAAATCAGTCCATCGTTTCAGCGCCCCATCGGATTGCCGATAAGTATAGATATCTGATGCGCCAGTTCGATAAGAATTAAACAAGATAAGCTCGCCATCGGAAGAGTAACTGGCAAGCCACTCCCAATTATCGTGCGGCGCTATAGTTGTCATTTCGCCGGTTGCAAGATCGTACTCGACAATATCTGTCCTTCCGTTCTCCGTAGGAAAAATATTGAGTAGTTTATTTCCGTCCGGCGAAAACACCGCTCCGTTGTTGAGATTCGCAATATCTGTCCGCGCGCCGGAATAAAGATCAAGAAGGTAAAGACCGCTTTGTTCGCCATTGCGATCCCAACCCACCGCCAACTTGCTGCCGTCAGGCGACAATCCGTCAAAGTGAAACTGGCCCCGACTAGTGTCGACAGCGATATGCTCCACCAAACAGCCGCCCGGATCGAAAGACGTCGCATACGATATTTTCTTTTCAGCATTTATCGCGTCTTGTGCGCACGCCGTTGTTACCAAGGCTACAATTCCAGCTGCGGTACATCTCGAAAATAAAAACATAAAACCTCCCACTTTATACAATTGTTTTCACTGCAATTTCTTCAGCAATGCCGGCGCCTAGGTAAAAACTGCGTCTTTTGATTTTTTCGCGCCCGGTGAAACATGTCTCGCGCCCTAATCTTGCGCGGCGAGGCGCGCGAGACCTTCTTTCGCGCCTTCATGGTCGGGATCGAGTTCAAGCGCTTCTTTATACCGTTCACGGGCGCTTTCAGGATCGTCATTAAGTTCCATTGCGCGGCCTAGCCCGGCGCGCGCGTCGGCGTTCGTCGGAAAATAGTCTCGCGCCATTGCCATCATAAAACGTCCTTTTTGAAGCTCCACTTTATCGAGATAATCGTGGCCGTAGGCGATCAGATCGTCTGCGGCGTCTTCATGCGTCCCGTCTATCGGCGAGCGAAGCCAAGTGAAGAAACGAATAAGTCCTGACTGAAGTTTTTCTTTTTCGAAGAGTTCAGCCATCTGTGCGGCGGGACCGTCCGGCGGCACATAGGTTAATGCGGCTGTAATGGCGGAATCCTCGCCTGCAAAGAAATCTGCGGCAGTTGGCGGTGCATCAATGTGCGTTTCGATGAAGGGCCGAAAGTCTCCTGCAAAAGACGACGGCCAGGTCAGCGTGGAAACGCGAAGAGTCAGGCCGCTGTTTGGCAATTGTACTTTTCTCGGATCGCCATAGGTTGTTGGTCTCGCACCAGATGGCTCGCCGACAAAGATCGCATTTACGTACTCCTCAAATGCAACCATCAGCATGCTCGCTGCGGAAAATGTCGTCCGGCCTGTCAGTACGAACAATCGTCCATATTCATTGTATTCGCTTTGCGCGAACGCGTTGACGATGGCTGCGTTGAAAGACGCTGACCCGCCCGTATTATCACGCAGATCGAGAAGAATTTTCCTTGCTCTTATGCGTTTCGCTTCGCGTAGCGCCTCCGCCATGAAATCGGCGGTAGGCGTTTCCGGAAACATCTCGATTTTGTCCATCCTGATATATAAAGCGCGCTCCCCCGGAATACGCGCAAACCATCGCTTTTTGCCGTTGTTTTGTTTGGCGAGCGGCGGCGTATCGAATTCGGCCTTCACAATTTCGTATTCGCCGCCGGCGGGGGGCGCGATGGAAAGCATTTCGGTTTCGCCGTTGCGCTCAAGCGTTAGGGAAACGGCATCTACGTTGTCGATTAATCCGAAATGCTTGAGAATGTCGGTCAGCGCGAGCCGGTCTGCAGCATAAGTCTTTGCAGTGTAGTCGTTTTCCGCATAAAGAATTGGGCGGACCGCCGTCACGGCATCTTCAACCGCCGTGTTGCCGAATTTAATTACTTTTGCGCCGATATATCCCTTAAATCCATTTATGGTTTCGACGATGTAGAGCCCTTCCTCGAACAGGTAGAATCGGAACGGCAAACTTGAGAACGTCATAGATTTATGGGCCGGCTCATCATTTGAGTGCGCCGGATTGAACCCAAGTTCTGGAATGGATCGCGGCAGCGACAGCCTGGTGTGACCGTCTTCAATAAGCGCGAAGAGCGCTGCGAGACGCAACGCAATGTCGTTATCTGTGGGTAGCGACGGTAAATCCACAATCAGCGCCGCGACTTTGGCGTCAAATTCTTCAGATGAAAGCCCTCGAAACGGGTCCGGGTGATCTTTACGGACGGCCTCAACCGCCGCAGCAATATCTTCCCGCCATTGGCTGTCTGTAAGTTCTCTTGTCTGAGCGCGGGCTGCGAAGGATGTGAGAAGAAAACACAATAAGAGAGTCGCAATGGATTTAAACACTGGTTTTCTCCTGATTTTTATTGAACGGCGCCGCGGCTGATCAAAAGTTGCGCTATTTCACGGCGCCCCTGCCGTCGCGCTTCGCCCAACGGCGAACGCAATTTGCCCGTTTCAGTCTTTGCAGTAAGATTTACATTGGCGCCAGCGGTAATAAGCAAGCGCACCATGACAGCGTCGCTGTTGCGCACGGCGGATATCAGCGCAGTTTCGTCATAGCGCGCATAAGCGTCGACATTGGCGCCGTTAGCGATCAGCCAACTCGCAAAACCAAAACAGTCGTTATTGACAGCCGCAATTAGCGGCGTGCCATCGCCTTCAAGCACCGCGTCGATGTCGGCGCCGTTCGCGAGCAGATTTTCTGCGCGGGCTATATCGTCGTCGATAACTGCTTCGACAAGCTCGCGTCCAAGCCGCTCGGAATGCGAACGCGGCGCCGCCCGTGCAAAAGGCGACGCAGCAGCGAAGGATTTAACGTCAACGCGCGGCGCCGCGGCAGCAGCGCAAGTTGTTACCGCAGCGATCGCGGCGCCGGCAAGCAACAGCCGTGACCTGGCCGTCCGTTTCTGAGGCGTGTAGTTGCCGTCGGCCAGACGAGCGAGGCGGCGGCCGAGTCCGGACGGACCACCTGCGACGCCGAGTGAGGTGGCCAGCGCATGCGTCGTTAAACCGGGTGTCATCGCGCGTTCTGCGCAAGAAACGAGCGCGGACGCGTACTCGCCAGTATTCTTTGTCTGCATGACCGCATGATCGTCGCAAGCCATTTCACGATTTTCGGCGATGGCGTTTCGGATGAAATACAATGACGGGTTCCACCAGAAAAGACAGAGCACGGCGGCCTCAGCGCAATTTGAAACAAGATCGCCTCGCTTCACATGGGCGAACTCATGGGCGACCGCGCCGCGCAGCGCATCACAACTTTCCTCGAATATAGCGGCCGGCAAAATAATGGACGGCCGGAAAAGACCTGCGGCAATGGGACTACTGAGGCTGGCGTGGAGCCGGATGTCAGTGTTTTCCGGCAGGCCGAACTTCGCGCCGGAAAGCCGCACGCTTTCTCGCCGCATTTTTTCCATGGCTGCGGCGTCAAGGGCCAAACCGGTCGTGCGCCAAAGCGCGCCGGCGATCCAGAACAACAGGAACACTGGCGCTATAAGATCATGATAACCGATTACCCGCCGCGGCCCGCTGGTTGAAGTATGGAAAAATTCATATGCGGCTGGCGCCGCTAGCGTTACAAACTCTTTCTCTTGTGCGTCGCCTGGAGGCGAGATTTCAATGCCGGCGCCGGGGAGGAAAATGGAGAATGGTAAAACTACGGATGCGAAAAACGCCATCGACCAAATATTCGCGCGCGATGATGCGTCGGCAATACGAAAGATCCGGACCGCAGCGAAAGTGGCGGCGGTGATGATTGCGCCTTGCCACAGCGCCGTCAGAAAAAAAACGTAGACTGCGGAAGCAATCATGGTTTTATTCCTTTTGCTTTTTGTGCAAGGGCCTTGAGGCGATTTAATTCGTTAGCGTCGATCTTTTCCTCATCGATGAGATATTGCGCGAAGGCGTTTTTTGATCCGCCGAAAAACCGCGTGATGAGATGATCAAACGCTTCGTGTTGTGCGCTCGCTTGACTGACAGCGGGGCGATAGACATGGGCCCGCCCGTTGCGGCGGAATTTCACATATTTTTTGCGATGAAGAATGCCTAGGATTGTCAGGACAGTATTGTAGGCGGTGGCTTTATCTTTCGAAAGCTCATTTGCAACGTCGCGTACGCTTGCTTCCTTCAGCCGCCACAAAATTTTCATGATGCGCTGTTCGGCTTCGGTCAAAGTTTTGGACGCTTTCCTTGCCACATTATCTCCTAAAGAATTAGTTGACATTACAATTGCAGTGGCGTCGGTGTCAACTAATTATTTAGGTAATGATCGTGCCGTGAATTCGGTTCGCCGATAAAAATTGAACAACGACATCTTCGGTTGCGCAAAAATAAATTGTTCTTGATTAATGCTGCGTGGCTATCCCGAGATTCATATTCGAAGCCTTAAGTCCGATTTGAGGAATTCTGTCGTAAGTCCAGCGCAAACTGTGAAGTCTTTCGCATATTCGGACCAAAGACTGCAGGAAAAAAATGTTTCGTAATTTTAAAAAAGTCCATATTTTCAATCCGGCTTTGTTTCTGATTTGAGCCGGTAGCGAATAGGCATCGCTCAAATTGCGCTTTCGCTGATTTCTGCGAGTGCTGCTTTATCTAAAATCACGATTTTATTGTCGTGCTTGGCGACAATGTTTTCAGCTTCCCATGCGCGCAATTGTCGATTTACGCTCTCACGCAAAAGACCAGCGTAAGCGCCCAATGTTGATTGCGACAGGTTCAGATCAATCATTGTGCCGCCGTCGGCTTCTACACCGTTTTGTTCAGCAAGCCGCAAAAGCGTCCGTGACAGACGCGGGGCTGCGGTGATTAAGGTTGCATCCTCCACCATCGCTGAAGTGGCGCGCAGCCGTTTGCACAAAATTTCAATGATCTTCACGCCCGTCGAAGGGTTGTTTTCTAGCACGCGGTTAAACGACAGTCGGGTCAATTCCAGAACGCGCGATTGCTCCATAACAACAGCGCTGGCTGTACGCGGCCCGCCGTCCAGCATGCTCATTTCACCAATGACATCGCCCGGTCCCATAAAGGCGAGTACGCATTCTTTTCCGGTTGCATTTACAGTGCTGATTTTGATTTGGCCCGAGAGAATGAGTTGCATTGATCCGCCCGCGTCGCCCTGATGAAAGACCGTCGACCGGGCTTTGTGAATTTTGGGGGAAGCGGATTGTAGGAGCCGGTCAAACGTTTCGTCGTCGAGGTCTTGAAATAGCGGGTTCTTTTTCAATTCCCACTTTAGACTGTCCGTTAGATCGCTCATCAAAATCTCATCGCGTTTCACTACAATATGACATGAATAGCGCGCAAACGAAAACGGCCCGGAAATTGAACTTCCGGGCCGCATTTAAGACCGTTTTGGATTTTACTCTCCTTTTGGCGGCGATGACTTTGTTTTCTCATCGTCGGTAATTTTAGTTCCAACCGGATTGCCAAGATAATCGAGGATGACCAAGGGCGGCGTCTCGACAGCGGTCATTGTGCCGCTTTCGCTGGTCGGTGCGCCGGGGTGCGGGGCGTAAGTTCCATTAAAGACAAGTGGTTTTTTTTCGGTAACCGGCGTCGTTTTCGGCGCCGACCTCGCTGTTGTTGTAGTCGGTGTTGGCGCAGGTTTCGCAATAGTCACTTCTTTCGAATGATCAACCGAGACATCGATAGATTTGAATGACCGCGCATCACGCGTTTCGGACGGGAGAACCGATGAACTCGCACTTGCCATCCCGGGTGTTGGTTCGAGCTCGTGTAAAGGCGAAGCGACTTTCGTCGGCGCCGTGTCGATTGCCGGTGAGACGATTCGTGCTGGAGCGCTTCGAGAAGTCATTGGGTCGGCGAATATAGCCGGTTCTTCAACAATATAAACGCGTGGGCTCATATCGACTTTTTTGGCGGCATCTCGAACGGCTTTCTCGGCTTCACTGCCGTCAAAACCGGTTCCGCCGGTAGCAAGGCGGCGGCGGTCGATTTTGCCGAAATCCGGAAAGCCAAATCGGGATTCGCTTGCGCCTTTGTAGTCCGGCGCGGCGCGGCGCGCGGACTTCAAGCGGTCGATAACGCCTACTTCAGTATCCGCGCGATCGTCTTTTTTAGAACAATCGACGACCGGCGTATCCCAAAGCTTGCGTTGTTTAGCTCGAACATCGTCAAGCGCTTGTGTTCGGCGTTCGACTTCTTGGACCGCATTATCAAAAGCGGCGCCAAGCTTCGTCAATACTACTTCGAATGCTTGAAATTCCGTAGAGCCTTCGATCGTTGCGCGCTGGGCGATTTTATATTCGTCCATCTTTTCGAAAATGCTGAGCCGCAGTTTTCGCGCGATGCGGTGATTTGCGATTGCTAATTTCTCCAGGCGAAAAAATTCTCGGCTAAGAGCATTTTTCTCTACTTCAGAACAAAGAATGTCAGGCTGTTTTGGGAGATCAAATTCCTGATATTCTCCGGTCAGCTCAATCTCCGCCAAATATTCTACAGCTTTGTCGGCGACGTCATCTGACACGGGCGCAGGTCTCGATTTGCCGGGCGAAGAGGGCGCCGCCGGTGAAGATGCGTCTGCCGCTTTATCTTCTGTTGCATCGCAGTATTTTGTTTTTTCTTTTATTTTTGAAAGCGCATCATCGTAGGCATTTTCGATCTTCTGGTTTAGCGTGTCTAATCCGCGATAAAAGGATTTGTTCGCTATCGCCGTACCGGCTTCGGCGCCGTTACTCAACGAGTTGAGTTTGCGAACTCTGCCGTTACCTTTGCCCGCAAATCCGGTGAGTGTATTTTTAACGCTTGTAGCATTCTTATACGCGGTATTGCCGGCAGCCTTAAGTGTGCCCAAGGATTTTCGGTGCGATTCCCTTTCCTCGTCATCAGCACCGATGCAATAGATTTTATTGAAATCGAAATTTTCAATGTTGGCGAGGGCTTGCTGCATTGTGGCCTTAGCTTCAAGCGCAGTGTTGAGATGGCCTCGAATTTTGTTGGTTTCGTTGGCGAATGCATCGTCAGCGATTGTGACTGAAACGATCATTACAGCTATGATCAAGTTTAGGAAATTCGATGGACGGGACATTGTTTCTCTCCGTGTTTGATGCGCGGTAAGCGCAATAAGAACAAGGTTAAAATCGCCGGCTTTTGCGGGTGAGACAGTGCGCAGGATCACAGGTTTATATGGTTTACGAAGTGTGATTTGTGAGCTCGGCGCATAGAAAAGGGCCCGGTGTTGACACGCGCCGGGCCCTTACCTTTTTCTGTTTCTGATTTTATTCGCCTGACGTTCTTTCCTCCTTCTCCTCTTCTTCGCGTGTCGCGGCTTTTGTGGTGATCGACTTGCCGGTTCTGGCGTCAATGATCAGAACTGGCGGTTTCACCTGAACCCAGGATCCGCCGATACTCGTTTCGCTGGACGCCGTTCCTGTGGATGTTGTCTCACCAGAGCCCGTTTCGTAAAAGTCCTTCATTGGCGTCTCTAGCGACGGCGCCTCGCGCGAGGATCCGAGAGATTTTGGATCTGCGAAAATCTCCTTCTTTGGGAGGCCGTATAGAACCGTACTTGTGCCGCATGTACGGTCTACGCCGGTGATGCATGGTTTTGGTTCAACGGCGCCAGAAGTCCGACCAGTTTCAACTTCGGAATATTTACCAACTGGCGCTGGCGCGCTTGTTGGTTCGCTTCGCTCAGTTTCTAAAGGCGTATCGGTTGAGGGCGTTGGTCTTGGCGCCGAAGCTTCTGCTTTCGGTTTTGCGATCTCGTCATATTCGCGGCCAGTTGAAGCCCCGTGATCGCAGTCCGGCGTGTGAACATGGCCGCTGTCCGATCGGTCTTCGCCGTATGAGCGGCCGCGATCACCGGAATATCTCCGTTTCGACGTTTTCACACCACGTAGCGTGTGTTCAAGAGCGGCTTCTGCTTCACTGCCGTCGAAGCCGCCTTCGCCATGTGAAGGATCGTAAATCCCATCAAGACGGGGGTCAGGATAGAAGCATCCGCCTTCTCGAATGATGCAATCGCGCTCCGTCAATCCGCCGTAACCGCTGCTGATGCCGCCATTAAAGACCGGCTTGCTGTTCATCGCATCCAGAAGTGCGCCAGAGCGTGGACCGCCAGCCGCAACTTCACGTTTACCGCCAGAACGATAGTCGCCCATCGACGTTTTCGTCTTCGATTCTCCACACTCGCGAATTTCAAGCTCGCGCAAGTCCCAGTATACTTTATGGGCGACGTCGAGCATTTGGTCCGCCCAATAGTCGGATTGCGCGCGCGCTTCGGCGTGGGCATTCAGCAGTTCAGTACGGTCGCCGCCCACAGCGGTCTCGCCGTAAAGAAGCTTACCAAGCGCCGCAGCGCGCGGCGCCCATTCGCCGTGATTGTGGCTCGCTGCTTCGCGGGCCTTCGCGGCGCGTTCGATTAACGCCTGTTTTTCTTCCCAGCTGCAAGCATATCCAGGAACTTCCGGCAGGTCGTAAGAAAGCATGTCGACGTCAGGGACGCCTGCATGCACGCCGGGCATTGCTGTGCCGTATTTTCCAGTCTCAAGGAGGCCGCCTTCGCCGGAGCAGTCTTCAACGATGATGGCAAGGGCCGCTTTGTTCGCCGCTTCCGCTTGGCCTACGATTTTAATCCATTTTGAGCTTTCACCGCGGGCTTCATCGAGTGCGCCTGACAATAATGCCCGTGCGCCGCCTTCAGTGGTTTTTAAGGCCGCATTGATTTTGTCCATGCGGGCGTTCCACTGGCTGAGGTTGTGACGCGCATTGTTCAAGGCGGCATACGAATTCGTCTCGAGTTCAGATTTTACAGCCGCGACACAGACTTTCTTTGGGGATGACGGAATATCAACCTCGCGCAGTCGCGGCGCGGCGATTTCCGGCGTTAGGACGCCAAATTTTGTTTCGTTCAGGGCGCCAGCTGGCGTCAAATTTGCCGGTGTACAATCCGTGATGGGCATAGCGTCAACGCTCGCGATCTGCGCATCAATATCGTCGACGATGCCATTCCACCGGTCTTCATCGGCTTGAGCCTGATTGATTTTAGCTTGCAGGTTTTTCAGCGCCGTTTTGTATGCATCATGTTGTGATTGTTGTTCTTTAAAGGTCGCATTGTCGCCGCCTTTGATCGCCTCGTCCGCAGCATTGAACGCTGTGTTTTTCTTGGCTTCAATTTCCGGCTTCATTTTTCTTAAACGATCGCCAAGCCGATCTGCAGCGACGCCGTTCATGTGGGCGATATATCGCTGATCGCGCAGTGTTCGCAGCAGTTGATATTTTTCGTCTTCGTGACAGAATTTCACTGGCGTTGTAGGAATGCTGACCGGCTTATATTCGGTCGTCATAACGATATCCGTCAGCGGATGATCGACAACGAACGCTGGGCGCACTGGTGCGCCGGCTTTGCCGCAATTGCGTGTTCTTGCAGAATTTAGTGCGGCAGTTTTCGTACGTTTGGCGGAGTTGGCGTCGTTTCGCAGGCGGTTGAAATCTTTGAAGAGACTGCCGTCAACGATGGCGCTGGATCCGCCGGGAATGACATGATCGAGCGTGTTTCGCGCCGGTCCGCTTCGGGTGACGGTGCGAATCAATATGCGGCGAATGTTTGATAGGGCGCGCATTTCGGCAGTTGCCTGATCTATCAGCGTATTTAATCGCGTACGATCGGAGCTTTTGTCTTTCGGGTGGGTTGGGTTGCAATACACATCCTTGATCGGGAAGTTATTTATTTGCGTCGTGAGTTGTGCAAGCCGTGTTTGGTGCGCTTGCATTTCTGCGAGCCGCGCTTTCGCTTTTTCAGCGGCTGAGTCTGCAAATGCCGGCGTTGCCGCCGCCGTAAGCGCGAGGACCGACAAGAGAATGGTTTTGATATTTCGGGGCAGGGAAAACATTTTGCAACTTCCTGGTTGGACTGAACGGTTGGGCTGAATTGATTGTGTGGCTGAAAAGGTCATGAAAAATTCTCCTCGCTATTGGATTTGAACAGCCGCCCGACGAATGACGCTCGCCGGGCGGCCTCCGGGCCGTTACTCGGTCCGGCCGGCTCCCCCAAACTGGGCAAGCTGCGTGTTGGTGAAGGTCAATATGTCGCCAGCTTCGGGCATCGTGACCGCGCTGAAGCTCGCTTTTGCGTATTGCTCAGCAACGCTTGAAACTGTTGCGCTGCCAATTTCGGCTTTCTCAACGCCAAGGATAGCGCCAGTGATCGGATCGTTGATTTGCTCAACGATGCGATAGATTTTCAATGTGTCGCCAGGGTTTAAGCCAGCATCCGCACCGACATTGACGAACAATGTGCTGGCGCTTGCTTGCGCGACGTGGGCTGACCAGGATTTATTTCGCAGCGCATCAGAGATGCGATCAGCGGCTTCGGTAATGGCGTTACGGGCGGCTTGGCCGAGCGGCGTATTTTTAAAGGTATTGCCGCCAACATTGAGACCGCTTTTCGATGCGGAGACAGCGATCGACTTGCTTTTCACTTTTTCCGTTACCGAGAAGCTGTCGACGATTTCGCCGCTGGTTGAGTCAAAGATCTGAAAGTCAATCGAGATCCGGCCTTTTCGCGTCTGTGGACTAATGCCGCCGAGGACGCCGCCGATGTTCCCGCCAATTGAAAGTCCGCCGCCTTTTTCAGAAAGTGTGAAATCGGTGACATTGGCGCGAACGAGATATTGTGCGCCGACAAGTTGTCCGGACCGGGCTGTCGGCGCTGCGGTTAAACCACTTTCAGAAAGTTGCTGCTCATAAAGCGCCGCATCAAGATGGCTGCGTTGGGCAAGGCGGAACTGGTTCGTTTGCGCCAGCTCGGTTTCGAGCATTGCGGCCAGACCGCCACCAGCTTCCCACTGGCCGTATTGATACAGGAAAGAACCTGTTGCACCGAAATCGACAACGGCAACCGATTTTTTCGGTCCCATGCGAGCCTCGCCGTAGCTTTCTTCAACACTTGCGCCGGATGTGTAATCGTTAGCGAATGCCGGCGCGGTTATAAACGCGGCTGACACCGCGGCGATGGCCGCGATTGAAGCGGTCTTCAGGAATTGGTTTGCTGTGCTTGCCGTCTTGGTCATTTTCTTCTCTCCGTTGGCTGCGGCGCCGGGGGACGCCGTTGATGACGAAGTTGAAGGTATGGGTCGGGGCGCTTTTCGGCTGTGCGTCGGCGCACAGGGTTAATCCGATTGGTTAAAATCCGTTATTTTATGCGGGCTTCTAGGCGTGACGGGCCTGCAAAGGACGGCTATAGTTAATATTGAGAGAGAAAAACGCGCCTTGCGCTGCGGGGACATTGGGAAAATGACGCGGATAATTAGGCTGATTGCAGCAGCTGTCGCGGCCTTGTCGCCGACCCTTGCCGTTGCCGAAGATCGACCACTGGCGCTCGTCGAGCATATCAGCGGCGCGCCCGACGCCGGCGTTCTGGCGTTTGATTATGTATATGAAGGCGACAAGATTGATCTGCGCCCTGGCGGTGAATTGCGCATTGCCTATTTCGACAATTGTAAAGTTCTCACCATCACTGGCGGGCTCGTTAAATTGAAGGACGATCGCGCCAAAATCAGTAAAGGTGGCGCCGGAAAGCTAGACGATCGCCCCTGTCAGACGGCGTCACTATCGCTGGATGCGAAAGCACGTGAGGCCGGCGTTGCAGTCAAGCGCGTTACGCCTTTCCCGGAGGAAGAGTGGAAAGAAATCACGGTCGCGACCGCAACGCCGCGTTTCGTTTGGCCACGGACTGATAACGACAGTAGCGCGTCGATCGAAATTTATTATCTTGACGCCGAGCCCGCTGATTTGACTTGGCAATCCAAGACTAACAGTAATCAGGTCGTTTACCCTGATGACGCGCCGTCATTAAAACCCGGCATGCCGTACGAAATTATTGTTAGCTATAATGGAAAACCGCATGTTGCTGGCGTGTTCTCAATCGATTATGGATTGGAACTGCCCGACAGTCCGTTGACGACCACCGTTCCACTTGGTCTTTAATCCATGGCCTTGCCGGTAAGACGGTTTGACGCCCGGCGCCATCGCTACACTTTCGCATTCGGATTAAGCTTTGTGTTGGCGTTCCTGACAGCATCGCCGATCGCAGACTTTTGGACGCGCGTTGGCGGCGATTTTCTAACGCCCTTGGCCGCAAAGATCGTCGGCGATGAACCGATCGCTAGTTCATGGCCCATTGCTGTGATTGTAATCGATGAGGCGACCCATAATTCGCCACCATTTGATGAGACGCCGGAAGTCGCCTGGACACCATATCTCGGCAATGTCATCAACGCGCTCCACGAAGCCAATGCAGCCGTCATCGGTCTCGATATTATTTATCCGAAAACGATTGCGGGACGGGGTTTGGCGCCGGGGTTTGACCGTGAGTTTTTACAATCGCTTGCCGCTGCAGGCCGCAACGGCAAATTGGTCCTCAGCGAAACGCGTCTTTCTGAAACACCGATCCGTCCCTATCGCGGACAGGAAATTGCGGTTGGCGGCGCCGACAACATCCGCCCCGTACATTTGACGCCTGACGCCGACAATGTTGTGCGCCGCCACCCGGCGTTTCTATCGCTAGAAAATGGCGAGCGTGTGCACTCGTTTGCCGGGGAAATAAGCGCACGCCTCGGCGTCGCGCCAACTAACGATATCCTGATCGATTTTGTTACGCCCCGATCGCAGTTTTTCGCATTTCGATTTTCAGATATTTATGACTGTATCGCAGCCGGGAAAGCCGAGGATATGAAAATATTTGAAGGTAAAGCAGTATTGATCGGCACAGCCCTCGATATCGAAGATCGCCATGTCGCCGCGAATAGATTTCAGCGCGATAAAGACTTTTCGAACCTGCAGTCACCGTGCGGGGTTGCTACGTCGGATACAGAAACTAGCATCTATCGCGCATCGACATCGGGTGTTTTTGTTGAAGCGCGCGCTCTTTACACCTTCTACCGCGATACGGGGCCAAAGATTCCAGACCGCATTTTGATGTTCGTATCTGGATTGGTTTTTTTGGCAGGCCTTGCATTTCTATTTCTGCGTGTGGGACCGCTTCCGGGCGCTATTGGGGTTTCGCTTGCTAGCGGAGCGCTTTGGGCTTTGGGCGCCATCAGTTTATCGCAAACCGTTTATGGCGCCGGTGTGTTATTGCCTGTTTTGCCATGGTTGCTTGCCGCCGCAGTTTCATTCGTTGCAATCTATAGCTATCGCGTCATCCTTGAAGATCAGTCGAAGCGATGGGTCACGCACGCATTTCGGCACTATTTGAGTCCCACGCTCGTTTCTAAATTGGCGCAGGAACCAGACAGTTTGAAACTTGGCGGCGAGCGCCGGCGGGTCGCTGTTCTTTTCGCTGACCTCGCCGGCTTCACATCGACCAGTGAAAAATTGTCGGACCGGCCTGAGGAACTCGTGAGCCATCTAAATCAGTTCTTTGAAATTATGGCGCAAAAAATTGAAATGCACGATGGGTATATCGACAAATTTATAGGCGATGCGGTGATGGGCATTTGGGGCGCGCCGGTCGCCGTCGAGAATGTCGAACAAAAGGCTGCGGAAGCGGCGCTGGCATGCGCTGCCGCTATCGACGCTTGGAACGCGGAACAAGCGGACGACAACGCACAACCAATCAATATTCGGTTTGGTGTCAGCGCCGGCGAGGTGATCGCAGGCAATCTTGGATCTAAAGACCGCTTCAATTACACTGTGATTGGAGATGCCGTAAATCGCGCGGCGCGGTTAGAACAGGAAAACAAGCGAGTTGGCACAAGAATCCTTGTCGATCATTCTATAGCGGCGCATCTAAATTCTGAAATATTGACGAAATTTATCGAAGAAACAGCGCTTAGAGGACAGAAAAAAACCACTAAACTCTATGAATTGCGCCAGGACGCGCCGTGATTTGCCGCGCACAACTATTTTTGGCAATCTTGGCGTTCGATTCGATCCGGGAGAGGTCGTGAAAATGCCGAATGAAAACGCGCTATCGAGAAGGGCCGCTATCGCGGCCGGGGCCGGATTTACGTTTGGCGCCGGGGCAGCCGCAAACGCCCAATTCAGCCTCGATCTTGGAAAGATTGGCGATATTGGCCGTATGCTGAAGGGCCTCAATCTTAAAGAAGAAGATGAGATAGAAATCGGTGAAATGCTCTTTGGCGCGCTAGTTGACGGAATGGGCGGCCTTTATCGCAATTCATCGACCCAATCTTCGCTAAAAAATATCGCGGTGAAATTATTTGAAACGTCTGCGCGTGAAGCGTTTGCATGGGACGTTGCGGTGATCGACAATAACGAAGTCAACGCATGGGCGCTGCCAGGCGGCAAGGTCGGCGTGAACAAAGGATTGTTACGCTACGTCGAGAGCGAAGACGAATTAGCTGCTGTCATTGCTCACGAGATGGGCCACGCCGAATTGAGCCACGCAGCAAAGGAAATGAAACGAAAAGCGTTCTACGCTGGTCTGTCGCAAGCGAGCCAGGCGGCAGCGGTCTCTGCAATCGATAGCACCGAAGGACGCGCCGGTGCGTCAGTCGGGATGAAGAGTCTTGAAGGCCCAATGCTGCGCCTTGTTACTTCTGGTTATTCGCGCGAGCTGGAAACGGAAGCGGATATGCACATCGTTAACGTGTTTGCGAATACCGGCTACAATATAATACGCGGCGCCAGTTTCTATCAGACACTCCTCGATCTGATCCCGGAGCATCAAAAGGGAACGACGTCTTTATTTGCCGGCCATCCAAAAACAAAAGAACGCCTCGCAGCGCTTCGTGAAGCAGGGGCGGATGCGCCAGAAACAGAACAATCCGTTTCTCACGATTTCTTCTTCCTGAAAGAGACTTTCCCGACGCGAGAAATCTATAAGCGCTCTACCGGATAGGGCTGCAGTTCAGTCAAATAGCGGTTTTGCCAAATATTGCGATCGAAAGCGCAATATGCGCTGCCGCCTGTGCGTGCAGTCACACATGAAATTTCCCGCAATAGCTAGGTTCGGTTCAACAGCAACGAACAAGCCAGGAGACGGGAAAATGGTGGAATTAATCTTGATAGGATTCATTGGCTGCAACCTACTTCTGGCAGCTGTCAGCATCGCCGCGCCAAGTGTGATTTGGAACGCATAACCGAGTAATTTCTATTTGAGACATTTGTATTTTTGTTGCTTCAAAAGCGACTACAAAACATTGGGTCATAAATGTCCGCTTCTTCAATCGGGTGGTTCAGTCAAGCTCCTATTTTAGTTTGATACCGTTTTCGTATTCATTTCGGTCACGCTTCTCTTCGCAGTCTGTTCGCCTCTTGATAGAGAAGCGGCTGCACGCATGTGCCGGATCGGTTGTGGAGAGCCTCGCTTTGAGCCGCGCATATTAAGGGCGCAGCAGATCCAATCAGCTTCATCCCCGAACCTCGTCCAAGTCAGGATGATCCCGATGGAACAATAGAGGTTTTAGATTGTGCTGTTACCTCCGGTTCGTTCCATCGAAACTCTGTTCCATCAATCCACATGCGATGCTGGATGACGGCAAGTTTTCGGGCGAGTGCGACAGTTGCCCGGCGCCGGCCTTTTATGTGCATCAGTTTCATCGCCCAGGATTTGAGTTTTGATGGGTTTCGTGAACGCATTAGCAGTGAGTTGGCGGCCGAATAGAGGTTCGCCCAAACGCTTGCATCGCCTGCACGCGATATCGGGCCGTGATTAACCATCTCGCCAGACTGAAAGCGTCGCGGCGTAAGCCTGAAGTGTGCGCCAATATTGCGGGAGGATTTGAAGCGGATTGGGTCATCAATAGCGGCCTTAAAGCTGAGCGCCATTGACCGGGGTTCATTTATTGGTCCAGCTTGAAAGTTAGAATAAAGGCGATAGCCAGCGCGGTTGACAACTCAATTGATTTAGTGTTTTAGCATGTTAAAACGATAACGCAAGGGAACGTCGATCGCCATGGCCGTCGCCGCGAAAAAACCTAAAAAGCCGACCGATGAGGCGCAAGCGCTGTATCAGGCGATTGTCAGCCTGAAGTCTGCGGACGAAGCGGCGAGTTTTCTCGCCGATCTGTGCACGCCGGGGGAGGTGCGCGCACTGGCTGAGCGCTGGCACGTGGCGCGACTCCTTAATGAGGGTGAACTCTCCTATCGCGAAATAAATGCGGAGACCGGCGTCAGCACAGCGACGGTTGTCCGGGTTGCGCGGTTTTTGAACGAAGAAGATTACGGCGGATATCGCCTTGCCCTCGGGCGGTTACGAAAGAAAAAATCATGACGAAAGAACGGTTGCGTATCGCGGTTCAATCGAAGGGGCGTCTGGCGACTGGCAGCGTCTCATTGCTGGAGCGCGCTGGGTTCGAGATTAGAAATGGCGGGCGAGATGAGCTATTGCAGCGCGTAAAAAATCTCCCCATCGATATATTGCGCGTTCGCGATGATGACATTGCCAGTTTCGTTGCGGAGGGCGTATGCGATTTCGGGTTCGTTGGCCAGAATTCATTGGCCGAAAGCGGCCTTGATGAGAGCGATAATTTCGCATCGATAACCCCCCTCGGTTTTGCCAGATGTTCGCTCAAAATTGCGGTGCCGGAAGCAATAGATTATGCTGGCGCATCGTCGTTGTCCGGCAAGCGCATCGCGACGTCGCACCCGCGGCTTTTGCGGCGGTTTCTATGCGCAAAAAACGTCGACGCCGCGGTTGCCGAGATGCACGGCTCGGTCGAGGTTGCGCCGCGCCTGCAAATCGCGAGCGCCGTTTGCGATCTCGTATCGACGGGTGCGACGCTGGAGGCCAATGGTTTGCGCGCTGTTGAAACAGTGTTCGATAGCGAGGCAGTGCTCATTCAATCTGCTTCGCCGATCAGCGAAGAACTGGCCGGCATTGTCGATTTGCTGAAACGTCGGATCGACAGCGTGGTTGCGACTACCGGTACGAAATACATCATGCTCAACGCGCCGCGCGATGCGGCTCCGGAAATTCAAAAACTGCTTCCCGGTGCGGAGGCGCCGACCATCATGCCGCTCTCCGGCAGAGACGCGGTCGCAATTCACGCCGTTTGCCAGGAATCGGTATTCTGGAAAACCCTGGAAGATCTGAAGGCCGCCGGCGCGTCGGCGATCCTGGTTCTCCCTATCGAAAAAATGATGCTTTAGGCGCAGCCGATGAAAACCACCATCTGGAATGATTTGTCTGCGCACGAGCGCGAGGAGATATTGCGCCGCCCGCAAAAGCGACAAGACGAAAACGTTGCTGCGATAGTGCGTGAAATTTTTGAAGCTGTTAGCGAAGAAGGAGCGGCGGCGGTTGACAAATTCGCGCGTGATTTCGATGGCGCACCGGTTTCCAGCCTAACGATCACCGTCGATGAAGCGCGTCGATGTCGCCGGGATCTCAGCGTTGGAAATGTCGAGGCGCTGGAATTCGCGGCAGCAAACATCCGTAAATATCACGAAGCGATCAAACCGCGCGACCTTACCGTAGAAATTGCGCCCGGCGTCACGTGCCGGCGCGTCTATCAGCCGATTGATACCGTCGGAATATATGTACCGGGCGGCACGGCAATGCTGGTTTCGAGTTTGCTGATGACGGCAATCCCGGCCGTTGTCGCTGGCGTGCCGAATATCGTTGCAGTGACGCCGCCGCCGGAAAATTCTGCCAATCGCGACTTGATGGTTTTTGCGGCGCAGCTTTGCGGGCTTGATAAGCTATACTTTGTTGGCGGGGCGCAAGCGGTAGCGGCGATGACCTTTGGCGCCGGCGATATTCCAAAAGTCGACAAGATATTCGGACCTGGCAATGCATACGTTGCCGCCGCCAAATCGTATGCGGCGAGTTTGCCCGGCGGCCCGGCCATGGATCTGCCCGCTGGCCCGTCGGAGTTGATGGTTATTGCGGACGACGATGACTGCGATGCGCGGCTGATCGCGCTTGATCTCCTCAGCCAGGCGGAACACGACGCCGATGCGCAAGTGATGCTCGTTGCCACAAACGTTAGCCTTATCGAAAGAGTAGCCGACGCCATAAAGGACGAAATACAGTCATTACCAAGGCGTTCAATCGCTGAAGCGTCGCTCGCGAATGCGCGGTGCATTCTGGTCAGCGACTTTGATTACGCCATTGCAATCGCCAACGCTTATGCGCCGGAACATCTTTCAATAATATCTGAAAACGCAGGCGAATTTGCCAAACGTATTACATCTTCGGGCGCGATATTTGCCGGTGCTTCATCGGCGGAAAGTTTCGGCGATTATGTATGTGGGCCTAGCCATGTTTTGCCGACGGATGGCGCCGGTAGGGCGTGGAATGGCGTTTCGACAGACGCCTTTATGCGCGCGATTTCGATTCAAGAAATTAGCGCGGCCGGCGCGAGTCAGTTCGCAGCGCCGGCCGCCGCGATCGCCCGGCTCGAAGGGCTGGAAGCCCATGCAAGAGCGGCGGTGGCGCGCGCCCGCGAAACGGTCGGGGCGGCATGACAAGTTTCGCGGAAAAAATGGCGCGGCCGGAAATTCTGGAACTGACGCCTTATAGCAGCGGTTATGACGACGCAGCGCTGGAAAACGGCATTCGCCTTAACGCGAATGAAAATCCATGGCGTGTCGGTGGCGACGGCTTTGGTGATTTCAATCGCTATCCGCCATCGCAGCCTGAAAAGTTGATCGCGCGGCTCTCGGAAATCTACGGCGTCGGTGCAAACAATGTTCTCGTTTCGCGCGGCGCCGATGAAGCAATTGATCTGTTGGTGCGCGCTTTCTGCCGGCCCAATCAAGACGCCATCGCGATTGCGCCACCGACATTTGGTTCCTACGCGACGGCGGCAAGACTGCAATGCGCACGCATCATTGAAGCGCCGCTCACAAGCGATTACACCTTCGACACGAAAGCTTTCGTGGTGGCTGTAAAGGCAGAAAAAGATCTAAAAATCGCTTTTATCTGCTCACCCATGAGCCCGACCGGCGGCGCGATCTCAAAAGATGAGTTGGCGTCAATGTGCGAACAATTGTCGGAGATAATTGTTGCCATTGACGAAGCCTATATAGAATTCTCTGCGCTCGAAAGCATGGCGGATAAGCTGTCCAAATTAGAAAACCTAGTTATTCTCCGCACACTGTCCAAAGCTTATGGCCTCGCTGGCGCCAGATGCGGCGCGGTTCTCGCATCGCCGGATATAATCGCGGTGCTCCAAAAAACCATCGCGCCCTATCCGATGACAACGACTAGCATTGACATAGCCATGCGCGCGCTTTCTCCGGTTAATAAACTGATTGTTGATCGCAACATTCGAAAGGTCGTTGAAGAGCGCGAGCGCGTCGCCAAAGCGCTGAATGGTTCGCATTTTGTGGCGCGTATTCTACCGAGCGAAACAAATTTCCTGTTCATCGAAACAAATGATGCGCCATTGTTGAAAAAACGACTGGACGAATCAGCGATTCGCGTACGGTGGTTAAAGAGCCGACAAGGCGATGCGATCCGATTAACAATAGGTGCGCCAGACGAGAACGATCTGGCGCTCGCGGCCTTTGGCGTTGCCAGCGAGCGGGGGCGGTCGCGCATCGGGGAATGTTTTCGTGAAACCAAAGAGACAAATATATCCGTCGCTATTGATCTCGAAAGCGCTGACCCCACCGCGATTAACACCGGCATCGGCTATTTCGATCATATGCTGGAACAGGTCGCGCGCCATGGCGGTTTTTCGCTGTTGTTGACTTGCGACGGCGATCTGGAAGTCGATACGCATCACACTATTGAAGATTGCATGTTGGCGTTCGGCGCCGCCTTGCGCGATGCGCTCGGTGATGGCCGCGGCATGGCCCGGTTTGGCGCGGCTTTACCCATGGACGAAGCGCGCGCAGAAGTTCTGGTTGACCTCAGCGGGCGGCCATTCTCGAAATTCTCCGGCGACTTCCATGCGCCGCTGCTTGGCGAATACCCGACAGAAATGACAAGCCATGCGTTTCGCTCGCTTTCCGAAGCATTGCGCGCTTCGATTCATGTGAGCGTCGATGGCGGGAATGATCACCACAAAACTGAAAGCTGCTTCAAAGCGCTTGGCCGCGCCCTGCGTCAGGCGACGCGGATAGAAAGTAACATTATTCCGAGTACGAAAGGCGTACTCTAGTGACCGTCATTGTTGATCTCGGTTGTGCAAACCTTGCATCGGTCGGGTACGCTCTGGAGCGTCTGGGCGTCCCCTTCAAGATTTCACGCGACGCGTCGGAAATTTCGGCCGCAGACCGTATCATTCTCCCCGGCGTCGGGTCAGCGAGTTTTTCCGCACGTCAACTCGACTCGCGCGAACTTCGTGCGGTGCTCGTGAAAGCGACGCAGCCAATTTTGGGCGTTTGTCTCGGCATGCAGCTTTTGTATGAAACGTCGGAGGAGGGCGACGCAATTTGTCTGGGACTATTGTCGGGAATGGTCACGCGCCTGGAAGTATCCGCGGTTGAAACCTGGCCGCATATGGGCTGGTCGAGGTTGCGCCAAACCCGTAATGACAGCCGCTTATTGTCGGGCATCGACGATGGCGCCTACGCCTATTTTGTGCATGGGTTTTGTTGCCCGATTGATGACGCGACAGTCGGTGAGGCAGAATACGGAGCGCGCTTCGCCGCGGCAGTTGAAAAAGACAATGTCTTTGGTTGCCAGTTTCACCCCGAGCGTTCGAGCGCCATGGGTGCGAAAATCCTGAAAAATTTTCTGGAAGTTCCATGCTGATTTATCCCGCTATTGATGTGATTGACGGCCGCTGTGTGCGCCTTTCGCAAGGCCGCTTCGATGAGGCGACGTATTACGATGTGCCGCTAGCAGAAACGCTCGCGTCGTATTGGGAAGCCGGCGCCAAGTGGGCGCATCTGGTTGATCTTGATGGCGCTAAGGCCGGCGCCCCGCGCCAGCATGAATTGCTCGGCAGGCTGGCGAATGACGCCGAAATCAACGTGCAGGTCGCAGGCGGTATTCGAATGCGCGACGACATTGCAAAATTGCTTACGGCGGGCGCTGCGCGGGTCGTGGTCGGCAGCCGCGCCGTTGATGCCCCGAACGAGGTGCGCGAGTGGCTGGAAGAATTCGGGCCGGAGAAAATTACGCTCGCTTTTGATATCCGAATGGTGGATGGCAGTCCCTTGGCGGCGACACGCGGCTGGAAAGATACGTCGAACAAAACACTATTTGATTTACTCGATGAATTTCCGCCGGGAATGCTGCGCCACATCTTGATAACAAACATTCACCGCGATGGTGAGTTAAACGGACCGGACGTTTCACTCTACAAAGCCGTATTGTCGGCCCGTCCTGATCTTGCTTTGCAGGCGTCAGGCGGGGTGCGCGATGTAAACGATGTGATAGCTCTCGCAACAGCCGGCGCTGCCGGCGCAATCATCGGCCGCGCGCTTTACGAAAAGAAAATTGACCTTGGCGAGGCGATCAATGCCGGCGCGTAGGATTATTCCGTGTCTTGACGTGCGCGACGGTGTCGTCGTCAAGGGCGTTAAGTTTCGCAATCACCGCGTTGTCGGTGATATCGTTGAGTTGGCGGAGCGTTATCGCGATGAGGGCGCCGATGAAATTGTTCTTTATGATATCACGGCCAGTACGGAGGATCGCGGAGTCGATGTTTCGTGGATTTCGAGGGTCGCGCGGGTGCTCGATATTCCGTTTGCGGTCGCCGGCGGCATTCGTTCTGTTGAACAGGCGGCGCGGCGGCTTGAATTCGGCGCCGATAAAATTTCAATTAATTCCCCGGCGTTGGAACGGCCGGGCCTAATCGATGAACTGGCAGCGCGGTTTGGCTCGCAATGCATTGTCGTTGGCATCGACAGCCGAAACGACGGCGCCGACTTCGTTACCCATCAATATACCGGCAACCCTGACAAAAGCCGTTCGACCGGCCGCTCAATGATTGAGTGGGTGAGAGAAGTACAGGATCGCGGCGCTGGCGAAATCGTTTTGAACTGTATGAATTCCGACGGCGTCCGCGAGGGCTACGACATCGAACAACTTGCCGCCGCGCGAGAGGTTTGTACGCTGCCTTTGATTGCGTCTGGCGGGGCAGGCGCGAAGGAACATTTCGCCGATGTATTCGAGAAAGTTGACGTCAGCGGCGCCCTCGCGGCGAGCATTTTTCATTCCGGTGAAATTCCAATCCCGGATCTCAAGAGATATCTAGACCAATGCAAAATCGAAATACGCCTTTAACTGAAAGCGACATCGCCGGCCTCGACTGGGCGAAATTGAACGGCCTTTTACCGGCGATCGTTCAGGACCGGTCAACGCAACAGGTCCTGATGCTCGCCTATATGAATGAAGAAGCGCTGCGCGAAACGCTGTCATCGGGCCGCACGGTATTTTACAGCCGCTCGCGGCAGGAGCTCTGGCGCAAGGGTGAGACATCCGGCGCAAGGCTTGGACGGCCAGTAGTCTACGCCGATTGTGATAATGACACGCTCCTAGTATTCGCGGACCCGGTGGGACCGGCGTGTCATCTCGGCGATGTCAGCTGTTTCATGAGCGATGTCGCGCCGGGCGTTGGTTGGATTGCGCAGCTTGAAAAGATAATCGATCAACGCGCAGTAGAGGGCGGTGAGGGGAGCTACGTGCGTAACCTCATGGACGCAGGTATTCCCCGCATGGCGCAAAAAGTCGGCGAGGAAGCGGTGGAAACAGCGCTCGCCGCCGCGCTCGATAACGAGACCGAACTGCGTGACGAAGCTGCAGATCTTTTGTTTCACTTGACGGTTTTGCTGCGCGCGAAGGGCGTTTCGACATCAGATATTGTTGACGTATTGCGTGCGCGCCATGGTGATTGATAAGCGCTAACGCCGGTTAACGCCAACCGGCACGCGTTCACTCAACAATCACTTTGAAAATGTCCTTACACATTTTATGCCGCTATGGGGCGCTGTTCGCTCGATGTTGATCGCCAGATCGTCCGGCAATAGATCAGCCGTAACGCTCAATCGCATCGCTATCATGCCGTAACCGATATCAACGCCGACAGCGGCGGGCATAATCGCGTCTTTCGTTGCGATCACAGAGCCGACCATTGCGCCGCGCCCGAAGTGAACGTCGGGCATCGCAGCTATGTGGCTGTGCACAATCGGCAGCTGCGCAACATCGGTAATCTGACGGCGTGCGGAATGCTCGATTGGAGCACCTTTTATCCAGGCTTTCACCAGCGCGCCGCCGGTTTCCGTCAATACAACAATTTCTTTAATAATATCCGCCTTTTTTGGTCCTGTTGTCGGCAGCGTAAATGCTTAGTTTTAAATGCAAAAAAACTCTTTGAAGCGACCTTCAAAGGGCTCATCGTCCGTTAGCGGAATGATATTCGAAAATCCTTACCGGATAAGGGGGGAACCCTTTGTTTCACGCTCATTATCGAGGCCGCGCGCACGTAAATAGAACGCCTGCATATCATGCTGGCGCTCGCGCTTCATCTTGACTTGGGCTATCGTTACAGCCGGTTTCATCGCAATCTCTTTCCTGCGGTTCATTCCGCGTGGTGCGTTGAAACACAGATATTCAATCAAATGTCAAAGCGAAATGATAAGTATATTGAAAACAATTTGGCGCCGGATTATTTAAAAAAATAAACTAATGTATAGAATCAAGAATTTCTTTTGCCTGCCGGTCGCGCCCCATGCTTTCCAAAAATTCCGCTTGAACGTGCCCGGCGCGGTGGCGGTGCCATAACAAATCGAGGCGAACTTCGCCGGATAACAAGCTTTCATTCGAGGAGCGCGCCTTTTCTATCATGGCCACCGCATCGTTGCGCTTGCCGTTGGCGAATAATGCGCGGGCGAGGTCGATCGAATAAACGCCATATTCATATCCATACTGATCAACGGCGTTTCGTAGTTCAGTAATCGCGTTTTTCACATTACCTTGTTTAAGAGCATAGAGTCCGTTCAGATGCGCAATCGCCTTGTCTTCGGTACGATCCGGATTGTCGTCGGGCAGGCGATATTGCGCGAGTTCGGTTGTTTCGGCATCGACCGGTTCGCCTGCATTCGCTTTTAACACGCCCCTCAAATGCAGAAATCGCGTCGGCACACCGCCCTGAGGCGTGTCGCGAACACCATTTTCAAGATGTTCAAACGCCTTTTCGCGGTTGCCGCGATCAGCCTCTGCTTGTGCGAGCACATACCAATAGAGCCCGCCGCGGCCTCGCCTCTCTCACCAGCAAGAGCTTGCGTTTTTGCTAGGCCAATTTTTGCAGGTGTGAATGCGGCGTCCAGCT
>JABDJK010000051.1 GCA_013002535.1 Hyphococcus sp. | reverse complement strand
CATCCTGATTTGCACTTGCACCGCTTCGATTATTCTTCTTTCCGGGGTCGAGTTGGGCGCACAAGACGGCGTGATTTTAACGCAGACCGCGCTTGCCGAACATGTCGGCGCATGGGCCGATGACTTTGTCGCAGTAGCGCTTGTGCTCTTCGTCTTCAGTTCGATCATGTACAATTATTTCTTGGGTGAAAACGCCCTCGACTTCTTCGCCAATGACAACAAGCTGGTGTTCAATATTTTCCGTGCGGTGACGCTTGGGTTTATCATCTTGGGCGCAACGCTCGATCTTGCCAGTGCGTTCGGGTTTGCCAATGTGACCATGGGCTTTTTGGCGCTCGTAAATTTGTTTGCGCTGGCGCTGTTGTTTCCTATCGGCATGCGGGTGCTCCGCGACTTCGACGCCCAAAGCAAATCTGGCGTCGAACCTGTGTTTGATCCGGCTGATTACGCCGATCTCGATATTGATGAAGCGGCCTGGGCGCTCGAACCGGACGACGCAGCGCGCCTTGCAAAAAAGCGGGCCGGCGACTGATCGGAGGCATTGGCATGACGACGCTGGAAATTTTTTATTCCTTCCGCAGCCCGTACTCCTACCTCGCCATTGATCGCTTGATTGCAATCGACCACGCCTATGACATTGATACGCGGTTTCGGCCGGTGCGGCCGTTGGCGATGCGCGAGCCGGATTTTTTCGAACGCGGGCGGCCCCAATTTTTGCCCTACCTTTTCAAGGACGCGCCGCGGGAGGCGGAACGGTGGGGCGTCCCATTCGGGCTTCCCAATCCTGATCCGATCACTATGGATATGACGTCCGGCGTGGTGGCGCCTGAGCAACCCCATATGGATAAAGTCATGGGGCTTGCGATCGCGGCGATAAAAATTGGCAAGGGGCTCGAATTCGCACGATGTGTAGGTCGCTCAATTTGGGGCGGCGCCGAAAACTGGCATGAAGATGAAATATTGGACGAAACCCTGCGCCGGGCCGGGCTCACGCTAAAAAGCATGCAAGAATGGGTTGACGTTTCTCGCGCGACGATCGCCGAAATCATTGCAGAAAATGAAGCCGAGCAGCTAAAACACCATTGGGGCGTGCCGCTTATGTTGCTCGATGGTGAGCCGTTTTTCGGGCAGGACCGTCTGGATGCGTTACAATGGCGGCTTGATAAGTTGGGTCTCGCGAAATCCTAGCCAGCAGTGTCGGCAAGCCGAAAAAGATATTCGCCATAGGCTGTTTTCGAGAGCGGCTCCGCAAGGCCTGCGAGCGCTTTTGCGTCAATATAACCGCGGCGAAACGCGATCTCTTCAAGGCAGGCAATCTTTAGCCCCTGCCGCGCTTCAATCGTCTGGACGAAATGCGCCGCCTCAAGCAATGACGCATGGGTTCCTGTATCCAGCCATGCAAAACCACGGCCCATGACATGGGCGCGCAGCGCGCCGTCGCGCATATACATTTCATTGAGCGTTGTTATCTCTAATTCGCCCCGCGGCGACGGACTTACTTGATGGGCGCGTTCGCAGACTGTCTCGTCGTAGAAATACAATCCTGTTGCAGCAAAATTCGATTTCGGTTTTGAAGGCTTTTCTTCAATACTGATGACGTTGCCGTTTTCATCGAATTCGATGACGCCGTAGCGCTCCGGATCAGCGACTTGATAGCCGAATATTTCGGCGCCGCTTTTCAACGCGGCGGCTTTTTCGAGCATGTCCGCCAAACCGTGTCCGTAAAATAAATTATCGCCAAGCACGAGCGCGCATTTGTCGCCATCGATAAATTTCTCGCCAATGATGAAAGCTTGAGCGAGGCCTTCCGGCTTTGGCTGTTCGCCATATTCGAAATTCATACCGAGTTCCGCGCCGTCGCCAAGAAGGCGCTCAAATCCGGCCCTATCTTCTGGTGTCGTAATGATCAGAATGTCGCGAATGCCGGCCAGCATCAAAACACTGAGCGGATAATAGATCATCGGCTTGTCAAAAACCGGCAGCAATTGTTTTGAGACGCCTCGGGTAATCGGGTGCAGCCGCGTACCGGATCCGCCAGCGAGAACAATGCCTTTCATGAATGTCGTCCTGAATTTCTGCGCCGTTAGAATGGCGGATAAACCCTTCGTAAAGGTTATCCGCCGGAGTTCTTGCCACGGGCGGCGTCGCTGGTCAAAGCGATGCCGCGCGCCTCGCCCTCGCATGGACGGTAGGCCGAGGGCGCCCTATAACGAGATGGCGCGCAAAATTGACGGAGTATTATTATGCGAGTGACGATTGCTTTAGGGGCCTTTCTATTCATTGCGGCCTGCGCAACTGGGGGGTCGCGCGGGAAGGTCGAAAACGGTCTTATCGATTTTGGGCTGTCTGAGGAGCGCGCTGAATGTATCGCCAATGAGCTCGATGACCGGCTTGATCGCAACGATATGGCGGACGTCGCATACTTCCTTGAAGGAATTAACGATGCTTCGTCAGCTGGCGGCGCTCTCGACGCCCTATTGGAAATTGACAATCCTCGCGCCGCAACTGCGATCGGTCGCGCCGGCCTCGCCTGCGCCTTCGGTTGATACGGGTAATTCTTCGCAATGAGTGAATGGACGGACGCGCGCGTGCCGAACGCGCGCGGAGAACTCGCAGAAAGTTTTTACAGTGTTGCTGATGCTTTCGCTCAGAATTTCGAAGATGAGTTAGAACTTGGCGCCAACTTCGCGGTCATTCTCGACGGCAAGCTGATTGCTAATATTTGCGGCGGCTACACTGACAGAAAAAAGGAAACGCCGTGGTCGGATGATACGATCACGTGTATCTATTCGACCGGTAAGTCTGTCCTGACGCTGCTGGTTGCGCGCGCGGTGAGCGATGGTCTTCTGGAGTATGATGCGCCGGTTTCATCGGTATGGCCTGAGTTTGCAGCGAATGGAAAAAGCGAAATCACATTGGCGGAAGTTGTTTCACACCAGGCCGGTCTCGCCGGATTGCGTGATGAGATGGAGCCGCAGACCTGGCTTGACTGGGATGCGATAACTGCGCGCATCGCGGCCATGGCGCCGCTCTGGCCGCCGGGTTCGAAGAACGGCTACAGCCCGCAACTTAGCGGCTTTGTTATTGGCGAGGTCTTGCGGCGCGTTACCGGGAAAACTGTTGGCGCTTTGATCCGAGATTATGATATCGACGTTTATTGCGGCGTGTCTGGGGACGTCGCATCGCGCGCATCATACATGCGAAAACCGCCTGCGGCGCCGGACCTTGGCGCGTTGAATGAATATAAGCAGATTGCTTTTCTCAAGCGCTGGTCAGCGCCGGGCCGTGTTGCGATCGAGGACTGGATGGCGGCTGAATTGCCGGCCTCAAACATGCACGCCAACGCGCGCGCACTGGCGGAGATTGTTTTCCCGCTGGCGAATGGCGGCGCTGTGATGGGCGGCGAACAGATAATCCGCGAAGACGTTTTGCGGGATGTATTCCGAGAGCGTATTCGCGGCGACGATCTTGTTCTGCGGTTCAATCTTTCATGGTCGGCCGGTCTGATGCGCAATATCAACGCCCATTTTGGGCCGAATGAAAATGCGTTCGGTCATGCCGGATTTGGCGGTTCATGCGTCGTCATTGATCCGGAAAACCGGCTG
>JABDJK010000018.1 GCA_013002535.1 Hyphococcus sp. | reverse complement strand
AAGTAATATGTCGACTGATCGCCATTATTTTCACGGCTGAAATTGCACCAAGCGCGATTGACATGTCGGATGACGCCATCTGCGGAAATAATGGCGGCCGCGTCCGGTAACGCATCCATCACTGCCTGGCTGTTTTTCGCGTCCGAACCGATCATGATATCTTTGACTAATTGTCCCAACGCCTATTCCTTGGGGAAATATATATCCCCAGACGCAAGAATAACAATCAGTTATGACCGAATCGCCTAAGTCACCAGCTACGCCAGTGAGACACGTTTTCCGCGAAATTGAACGGCCCGCGCCGCGCGCGCTGCTTGGAGTCGCGCGGCACAGACCCGTAACGACAGTAAGAACGACCGCAAAATTGCGGCTCGCCAACGCCTGAAAGGTTCGCAAGTCAGGCGGGAAGGCGTAGCTTATGCGTCTGCGTCTTCCATGCAGTCGGCGAACCGTTCACCTTCTGTGGCAGACGCGTGGGCGCGCTGCAACAATTCGCGCGCTTGCTGCGTGAGTTGATCACGCTCGAGCTTGCTTTCAATTTCGCTTCGCAAGTGATCTTCGCCGTCATCGATCGCCGCCAGCGCGGCTTTCTCATCATCACGAAACAATGATGAAAATTCCGTCAGAACGCGGTGAATCGCGCCGGTCGTCCCGCCTGACGTCACTGGCTCGCCGCCAAGCTTGCGGACTTCGTTCTGAAAATCAGCCGCCAATTCTTTTCTGTCATTAGCGTATTGATGAAATCGGGCGCGCAGCCGATAGCTGTCATCGCACTGTTCACACGCAAATTCGTAGCCCTTTTGGCTGTCGATTAACGTTTTCGTGACATCATTCAGCGCATCAATTGTCTGGTTACTCATTGAAGTTCTCCTATTACGTCTAACAAGATTGCCAACACGCGAACGCGGCTACGGGTTCCGAGATTGATTATTAGAAGCGCCTATCCGGCGGAGTTCACGTTCAGCGTCGATGTTGCTCCCGTGCGCAAAGTGGCTGCATTAATGTGTTCCGATCGAAAGGTAGTGCTGCGGGCACGACAAAAATCAAAAATGGTGCGGCATGAAAGGGTATTTACTGTGTTGCCTGTAAAAGATTACCGTTCTCGCCAGCACTTATTGCGGAGCTATAATGACCTCGCCTGAACCGTCGCCGGTCCACAAACCGACTTTCGCTTCGAATTGTCCAATAATCGGCGTCGGCGCTTCAGCGGGCGGTCTGGAAGCCTATCAGCAATTCCTTTCCAGCGTCACTCGTGAGCAAAAGCTCGCCTATGTCTTCATCCAACATCTTGATCCAACCCATGAAAGCTTATTAGGCGAACTTCTAAGTCGGCGCACTGAAATCAAGGTCGTGACAATCGCCGGCGGCGAGAAGGTCGAACCGGCGACCGTGTATTTAACGCCGCCTAATGCGCAAATTCGCATTCGCGAAGGCTCACTCCAACTTGAACCGTTTGCCGAGCCGCGCGGGCGCCGACGTCCGATCGACTACTTTTTTACTTCGCTCGCGGAAGACCAGGGTCGTAATGCCGCCTGCGTTGTTCTTTCCGGAACTGGCGCCGATGGTCGCGAAGGATTGCGCGCCATAAAGGCTGAAGGCGGGCTGACCCTCGCGCAGCAACCGGACCAAGCGAAATACGCTGGCATGCCGCAAAGCGCCGTCGATTCAGGTTTTGTGGATCTCGTTCTGCCGGCGGAAAAAATGGCGCCGCTTCTCGGTCGCTATTTTGGACGAGGGTCGCTGGAAGAACAAATTGAAGCTGAATCGCATGGAGATTTCCTGGAACAGATTGTCAAAACTGTGCGGTATCGGACTGGCCTCGATTTTTCCAATTATAAGCGTGGAACGCTATTGCGGCGCATAGCACGTCGAATGCTGATTACGAATTCGAAAACCGAAGAATCCTATTTGAGGTTGCTTGTCTCAACCTCTGATGAAGTCGAAAAGTTGCATGAAGATTTCCTTATAAATGTCACGGAATTTTTCCGCGATCCGGAAGCCTTCAGATTTCTGGATGAAAATGTCATCCCGAAAATCCTGGACGGCAAAGGCGCCGGCGACAAGGTGCGTATCTGGGCGCCGGGGGCTTCTAGCGGCGAGGAAGCATATTCCATTGCGATTCTTCTTTTAGAACATTTAAAATCGAAAGATGTCATTCCTAAAATCCGAATCTTTTCGACAGACATCGATCGAAAAATGATTGAAGTCGCCCGAAATGGCGTCTATTCGGCGAAGATTGCCAGCGCAATGCCGGAAAACATCCTAAATGAATATTTCGTTGGCCATCAAAACGGCTACCGAATTTGTAAAGACGTAAGAGATCTCGTCCATTTTTCAGCCCACAATGTAATTCAAGACCCGCCATACTCAGACATCGATTTGTTGGTCTGCCGCAATCTTTTGATTTATTTTGATGCTGATCTGCAGAGCCGAATGCTGAAAACGTTTCACTATGCATTGCGCCCGCACGGATATCTGTTTTTGGGAACGGCAGAAATTCTGACGAATATCGAAAAGTATTTCCGCATCATCGATAAGAAGGCAAAACTATTTGAGCGCCTTGAGGGCAAGGCGCCGCCGCGCGATCTGCCGATGCCGGCGCAATTCAATGAGCGGTCGTTGACCTCCGATCAACGCAATTCTGCCGGTTCAACGCGGATATTGGAACAAAGCGTTCGCGACAAGGTGATCGGCAATTTTGCACCGCCACACATTGTCATCAGCAAACGCGGCGAAATTCTCTATGCGTCCGAACGCACCGGCGCATATTTGGAATTCAAGCCCGGCGTGCCGAGCTTGAATATCGAGAACCTGGCGCGACAGGATCTACAGCGTCAAATAAGAATTCTGATTAACAATATCAGTGACCCGGGTCAGTCGGGCCGGCGGTTTGCGCAAGTGGGAAATGGGCGCGACGAGGCGCAACGCGTCGATATATATGCTGAACGTATTAGCGACGAAAATATTCTGATAATATTTAAAGATAAATCTGTGGGCCTCGATTCTGCACCAATTTTGCAAGACGATGACCGTCAAGTTATCGATCATGATGACGCTGAATTAATTCGTAACCTCGAAAGCGATTTATCGACCGCTCGGGCAGATTTGCGCACGACGATTGAGGAACTCGAAACTGCAAATGAGGAGTTAAAATGTTCCAACGAAGAAATGATGTCGATGAATGAGGAGCTTCAATCGGCAAATGAGGAATTGACGACTATCAATGACGAACTTCAGCAGAAAATCCAGGAACTTGCCGTCTTAAACGCCGATCTCGCGAATTATCTAAGCAGCACTAATATTGCTGTGGTCTTCCTTGATGATGAATTCCAGATACGGGAGTTTACGCCAGCGTCGCAAGACATATTTCATTTAATTGAAAGCGATAAGGGGCGGGCGTTGACTGACATTGGCGCCGTCGTGGATGTGGAACGCGTCAAGGATATCGCCGTGTGGGCGAATGAAAACAATGATGAAATCTCGATTGAATTGCAGGAAACAAACGGGGATCGCTTTTTCTTGATACTGGCCGCTCCTTATATCGATCAGGACGATGAAGAATTCGGCGTTGTCATATCTCTTGTCGAAATCACAGGCGTGAAAAATTCTGAACGTGCGCTTGAGGACGCCAATGCAAAATTGGTGCAACAATTTCAGGAACTTGACGAAATTTACGCCAGTGTGCCGCAAGGGATGGCAAGGGTCCGTCAGGACCGGACAATTTCTAAAGCAAACGACGCATTCGCGAGAATGTTTGCACTCTTACTGGATAGCGTGACCAACATGAAATTGTCAGATGTCGTCTCGAGGGGAGGTTCTGAGATTGAGGGAATTGTTAACAGCGTATTTGAGTCCGAAAGTGCGATATCGAATCGTGAAGTAGAATTTCGGGAAAGCGGAGATGGGGAAAAGACCCGAGTCGTCTTTGTTGATTGCTATCCAGTCCGCAAGGAAGATCGCGTTGACGCGGTCGGTCTGATACTGCGGGACGTAACTGGACAACGTATTACGGAGGCAGAGCTCGAACGCGTCATGCGAGAGTTGCAGCATCGCGTAAAGAACATGCTTGCGAACGTTCTAGCGCTAGTGCGGCAAGCTGAACATTCTGATCGACCAGCGGAAGAAACAATTAATGTGCTATCCAGCCGCATATCGTCGCTCGCCAACACGCATCGAATCCTCACGCAATCCGATTGGCGCGCAGCGGAGCTAAAAGACTTGCTCGCCGCTGAAATTTCCGATGTTTACGGCTCCAACAGAGTGACATTCAAAGGACCTGATATTGAGCTGGGCCCGCGCGCAACGCTCTCTTTTGCAATGTCCCTTCATGAACTCGCGACAAATGCAGCGAAATACGGTGCGTTCAGTGAGGCCGAGGGAGGTCTTGATGTTAGTTGGGGAATTCACGACGTCGGGGAGGGGCCGACATTCGTGTTTAACTGGTCGGAAATCAATGGGCCGAAAGTCAGCAAGCCGACCCGGTTCGGTTTTGGGACGACGCTTATTTCTTCCAGTATTGAGGCGGCGCTCGACGGTTCTGTTGAGTTTTTCTATGAGTCGACGGGGCTGCGTTGCTGCCTGCGGGCGCCCCTCGAGCGGCTACGGGATGGACTGGATCAGTCAATGCGCGATAATACGGCACCATAAAACGGCGCATTGTGCAAACCGGCGATATTTGGTCAAACGACCGGGAACATACTGTAAATTGAGGTGTTTGTAGCGAAATGTGGTTAGACAAGTAAAGGAGTAAGGAGAGTGTTGACGGCCAAACAATCCTTGCGGCAGTTCCTTCGCCTTCTGTTTGCGGATCGCCTAGTTGGCGACGAAGTCGTGGAAATTGTCTTTCACCGTGCCGCGACATTTGGCAACGAAATCAAACCGAACGACAATGTGACGGCATTCCGGACGCTCAACGAAATGTGGCGCGAGGCGCATGAATTAGACGATTATGCTCCTCCATTCACGAACGCAGCGCTCATGCAAAGCCTCGGCGAGCCGCCTTCGAAAATTCAAATGTCGCTACTGTTGCACGATGTTCTCGGATTAGGGGACAAAGAAATAGCCGAAATCATCGCGCCCGCTTCAAATTCAGTAACGGAATTAATTGTTTCGGGACGCGTCATGCATGCCAGCCGGGCGGATGGCGTTGTTATAATAATCGAAGATGAGCCAGTGATCGCGTCGGATTTGCGTTCAATTGTAGAGCGTCTCGGCGGGTATGTTGCCGGTGTTGCGGCGAAGGCTGAAAAAGCTGTATCGCTTATAAAGAAACACAAACCTGACCTGGTATTGGCCGACTACAATCTCATCGGCGAGAAAACCGGCGTCGACGTCGTCGCCGAAAGCAGGGACGTACACGATTGCCCAGTCATTTTCGTGACCGGATTTCCTGAAACCGTGCTCGAAGGCAAGGATATCGAACCGGATGTTGTGATTGGGAAACCGTATTCTCATGAAGGAATTGCGGCGGCGGTGAGCCATTGTTTATCTGTGGAAAGACCTGGGGTTCGACAATGACTGAAGCCAAAGAACATCGCGAAAAGCGCATTCAAAAACTGCAGATTATGGTGGCCGACTCCGAAATTGAGGAAATCGACGATTGGCGCTTCACTAACCGTGCCGCAAGCCGGGCCGCGGCCATCCGGCAATTGATCTTTCTTGGAATGGAATATTGGTCGCGCCACGAGAACGAAGCAGCAGAGCTAATCGAAAACGGCAAGATAGACTGATTTTCCCTTGTATTTCCGGTATTCGCATATATCGAGCGGGAACTTTTCGCACCGCCCTTGTGTTAACTCCATGTCTTTTCCAAAGGAGTTATCAATGGACATCCTCCGCCTTATCCTCTCAATTTTATTGCCCCCGATTGGCGTCTTCATGCAGGTCGGCTTGACGGCGCAATTCTGGGTTAATGTAATTCTGACACTGCTCGGATACATTCCTGGCATCATTCACGCGGTTTACATTATCGTGACCCGCGGTTCGTCGTCGACCACGGCGTAGGCTGGTATTCCGGGGCGGATTACTGAAGTCGGCGTCAATCACTAGGACTTACGACGATTTTTCGCCGGCTTCAGCTCTTTCCGAATTCAGTATCCGTGTTTTTTATTTCTATATTTTACTTCCTATTCACGCTAGCGAACGTCGTCACAGACAACCGGATTGACGACGATTTGCGCGATAGCGACGGTGCTGCAGCGCGCGTTATTCAATCGCCGCCGCTGGCGGGAGATGCGGCGCATGATCGTATAAAAAACGCCGCCATAATGCTCGCGGAAAACGCTGTTAATGAGAGCGCAGACCCTGCGAGCGAACCTGTAGGTTCTCCGCTGGAGAAATTGCAAGTCGAAGTGCAGGGTCTGATCATCGACTACCCAGTATTTTTCGCCACCGTTCTGCCGGGCGAAATCTTGAATATCCAGGTAATTGGTCGCCCGGACGACGCTGATATCACTTTCGACACAGATCTTGCCGACGGAATGCTCGTCGATCGAATGAAGCTCTCCTGGAAGGCGCCAGATGAAGCCGACCTCTATACAATCAAGATTTTCGACAACGATAGTGGTGAACAAATCACCATAAATACTTTCGTGTTGGAGCCAGCAACGAACATAGTTGACGGAAAGCTCAATGGCTATCGCATTGGCCAATACCCTACAAAACCCTTACGCAATAATCGGATCTACGCTGCGCCGCTCGGCTTTATCGAAGTGACGCCGGAATTGGCGGACACGCGGATTTCGCCGAATTTCACGGTCGGTCAGTTTCTTTGCAAACAGG
>JABDJK010000002.1 GCA_013002535.1 Hyphococcus sp. | reverse complement strand
CACCGGCCATGGCGGCCTTGAGCAAGACTGTGTCCGCACCCGACGGCGTTGCGGCGATAAGGTAACGCCCCTGGTCCTCGCCAAACCAGAAGGCGGCTTTTCGCGCTTTCACTGGCGTATGGAGGTTTAGGCCCCGCCCCGCCGCGAGCGCCATTTCCGCCGCCGCAACGAGAAGCCCGCCGTCGGAAACGTCATGGCAGGCGGTGACAAGCCCCTCATCAATCAGCTTACGGATTAGCTCGCCGGTTTTACGCTCGCCGTCGAGATCGACGGCAGGCGGCGCGCCGTCAACTATGCCGAAGAGATCGCGCAGATAGATCGACTGGCCAAGATGCCCGCGGGTGATGCCGACGGCGATCAATTCCTCGCCCATTTCTGCGCCGCCGACGGTGACGGCTTTTGTTGCATCTTCCAGAACGCCAACGCCGCCAATCGCCGGGGTCGGCGGGATCGCCTCGCCATTGGTCTCATTATAGAGTGAGACATTGCCGGAGATCACCGGATATCCAAGCGTCTCGCAGGCTTTGGCGATACCTTCGACGGCGCCGACAAACTGGCCCATGATTTCCGGACGCTCCGGGTTGCCGAAATTGAGGCAATTCGTGATGGCGAGCGGCGCGGCGCCGGTCGCGCAAATATTGCGATAGGTTTCCGCCACGGCCTGTTTTCCGCCCTCATGGGGGTTGGCCTTGACGTAACGCGGCGTCACGTCAGTCGAGATCGCCAGCGCGCGGTTCGTGCCGTGCACGCGCACCATGGCGGCGTCGCCGCCCGGCGCGATAATCGTGTCGCCCATGACGGTATGGTCATATTGCTCCCAGATCCAGCGGCGCGAACAGAGATCCGGCGTCGCCATCAGCTTCGCCATCGCCGTCAGCATGGTGTCGCCAGCCGGTGTTTCCGCGAGGGAAAATGTTGTTTCCTCCGTATCTGTCATAACTGAGGTTACAAGACCGGACGACGCGAGATTGTTAGCCGCCTCAACGACATTTTCGATGTCGCGCGCCGCGCCCAGTTGCGAGATATAAATCTTCGCCTCGCCATCGACGACGGAAAGACCAACAGCATCGACCGCCGCGGCGTCGCCGAGCTTATCCTCGATCAGCGTATGGGCGATAGACGTCATTTCTTCGGACGTCTTGCCCTCAGCTTTGAGGGTCAAGACTTTTTCTTCCGTTTGCAGCGTCGGATCGTCGAGTGGCGCCGGCGCGAGCGTCGGCTCATGCGGCCGATCATAGTTCGGCGCATCATCGGCAAGCGGCGGCACCGGCATATCGGCGACGGTCTCGCCAAGATGGTTGATGACAAGGCGGCCCGTGTCTGTAGTGACGCCGATGACGGCGAAATCAACGCCCCATTTTGCGAATATTTCCCGGGCGGCGTCCTCGCGCCCCGGCTTCAATACCATGAGCATGCGTTCCTGACTTTCAGAAAGCATCATCTCATAGGCGGTCATGTTTTCTTCGCGCTGCGGCACGTGATCAAGGTTCAGATCAAACCCACCGCCGCCCTTCGCCGCCATTTCAACCGACGACGAAGTCAGACCCGCCGCACCCATATCCTGGATCGCAACGATGGCGTCAGACGCCATTAGTTCCAAGCACGCCTCAAGCAGTAGTTTCTCCGTAAACGGATCACCAACCTGCACCGTCGGGCGCTTTTCCTCTGACGCGTCATCAAATTCCGCCGACGCCATGGTCGCGCCGTGAATACCGTCGCGACCGGTTTTCGACCCGACATAAACGACCGGGTTCCCGGCGCCCCGCGCGGCGGAATAGAAAATCTTGGTCTTGTCGGCAATCCCGACGGTCATGGCGTTCACAAGGATGTTGCCATTGTAACCGGCGTCGAAATTCGTCTCGCCGCCGACCGTCGGCACGCCCATGCAATTGCCATAGCCGCCGATGCCCGCGACGACGCCGGAAACAAGGTGACGCGTTTTCTTGTGATCCCATTCGCCAAAGCGCAACGCGTTCATATTCGCCACCGGCCGGGCGCCCATGGTGAAGACATCGCGCATGATGCCGCCGACGCCGGTCGCCGCGCCCTGATAAGGCTCAATGAAAGACGGGTGGTTGTGGCTCTCCATTTTGAAGATTGCGGCGAGCCCTTCGCCGATATCAATGACGCCGGCGTTTTCCCCCGGCCCGCAGATCACCCAAGGCGCTGACGTTGGCAATTTCTTCAGATGACGGCGCGAGGATTTGTAAGAGCAATGCTCCGACCACATGACTGAGAAAACGCCAAGCTCCACCAGATTGGGCTCGCGCCCCATATGGGTCTTAATGCGCTCATATTCTTCTTCATTGAGGCCGTGCTCGGCGACGATTTCAGACGTGATTTCAGTCATTCGTTCTACAATTCTATTCCTTGCGACCAATCGTTGTCGCATCGTTGCGCGCAGCAATCGCGCCGTAAATGATCAATCCGAGGGCGCCCATCTCCACCAACCAGTTGAGGCGCAGGCCCATGAGGCCCGTGTTAATGAAGTTGTCGATGTGATGGAAGCTCGCCGCGCGCAACACCACAAAAATAATCAGGATAAAAAAGCCCGCTGCGGCGAATGGGATTTCCCTGATGAACCCGCGCATCAACCAGAGCGCTGTTGTTCCTACGGCCAATGCCGCCAAAGCGACGATGACGACAAATGTTCGCTGAACGTCGCTGCGGGTCTCATACCATCCGCCGGCTTGCGCGGCGCATCGGCCAATGGTCGTGAATAGTGACTGGACATCAAATTGTTTGTTGATCGCCAGCAGGGACAGCAACAGCGACAGCGATATCCAGAAAAACCGCTGGGGCCCGAGCGCCGCGACCTCGCTGGAGAACCCGTCCTTCGCGCGCAAGAAACAAAGCCCGGCGGCAGCGAGGTAAAGCGCCACCGTCAGCCAGCCGAAAATCGTCGGATCACCTATCGCAGGCGACCACCGATAAGTGATGCATTCGATCATGGCGCCTGATTAAACGCCGCCGCCGCCCGGTGCAAACTGATCCTTTGCCGGCGTATTAAAGAGATAATCCTCCGCCAGGCCGAGCCTTAAACACGCCTTCACCGCCGGGCTCGACGGCAAGATGATTCTGTCTGCGCGGCGGGCGGCGCGGCGAACGATACGCTCCTCCAGGGGCCGCAGTCCGAATTCCGGGCCGAGCCCCACGATCTCGCGGATTGGAGCCGGGATCAGATCGACGGCGGCGCGCACCAGCGTCGGCTGCGCCAAACGGATCGGTTGCGGGAAAGCCGGCGCGGTTCGCATGATTTTCAAAAATTCAAATAAAATTGGCGAGGCTTCGAGCTTCGGCGCCATAGCGGCAAACAACATTTCCTGTTCGGGCGCCGATTTCGGCGAGGAGACCGCGCCGTAAAGCGTCGCGGCGGGTTTGCTTTCGCAAAAAGCGCGATCGCGCTCTGCGTCCGTCAGCGGATAGACATAACGATGGAACGCCTCAACAAACCCGAAGGTCGCCGTCGCCTGCACCCAGTTCAGGAGTTCAACATCGTTGGCGCGATAAGCTACGCCGTCCGGCGTTTCGCCTTCAACCTGATCGTGCATGCGGCGGACACCCTCGATCATGCGTTCTGCGAGAAATTTCGCGCCATAGACTGTCACCATGGCGGCGAGCCCGGTGCGGCGCAGGCGTTTGCCGGGATCGACTTTAAAGGTCGAGAAATCCCAAACGCCGGAGCGCACGCGCGGCTCGGCGAACTCGAGGATGACAGCCGTAACGCCGCCGATAAAAAGCGAAACAGGATTTTTGAATACGCGCCAGGAAACTGAGTCCGGCGCAATTAACGCTGGCTCACCCACAGGCGCTGCGAAGTCAATGGGCTTCGCCTGGCCGCGATAGAGAAAATCGTGCGCCGCATCATCAATGCGTCCGCGGATATGGCCACGTATCTGATTGCGCAAGCCGAAAATACTCAAAACAAACCCTCTCCCGCCTCAAAGTGTAGCACGGCTTTCAGCCGAGGGGATTTAGTTTTTGTGAGGATCGCGCCGAAAATTTGACCGATCGGCGTTTTCTTCAAGATAGATCACATTCGCGGCACAAAACGCGCGCCGCCATTGCGCCGAAATTAGACTTGCGCGACAGGTTCACTCAGGCGGGTCCGTAATTTTGGCGCGAGGCGATATGAACATTCAAGACAATGTGAAGACTTACTATGGCGAAGTACTGAAAAGCTCCGCCGACCTGCAAACCGATGCGTGCTGCACCATCGATAGCATCCCAAATTATTTAAAGCCGGTTCTCGCGAATGTGCACCCTGAAGTGTCTTCGCGTTATTATGGTTGCGGTTTGATTGCGCCGCTGGGCCTCGACGGCGCAACCGTGCTCGACTTAGGGTCTGGCGCCGGACAGGATGTTTATGCACTGGCGCAACTTGTCGGCGCGCCGGGCTGCGTCATTGGCGTCGATATGACGGCCGAACAGTTGCGCATTGCTAATGAATATAAAGGCTGGCACTCGGAAAAATTCGGGTTCGCCAACGTAGATTTCATCGAAGGCGATATAGAGAAATTGGGCGCCCTCAATATTCCGGAAAATTCCATCGATGTCATTGTCTCAAATTGCGTCATTAATCTCGTTGAGGACAAAGCCGCCGTATTCAGGGCGGCGTATGAACTTTTGAAGCCGGGCGGCGAATTTTATTTCTCCGATGTTTACGCCGACCGCCGTTTGTCGGAAGAGTTGCGTCATGACCCGGTAGCGCAAGGCGAATGCTTGGGCGGCGCGTTGTACTGGAATGATTTTCTTCAAATTGCGCGCAATGCCGGATTTCGCGATCCGCGTTTGGTAACGGACCGACCTCTCACAATTCAGAATGACGAATTGAAAGAACGCCTTGCACCAGCCAAATTCCATTCGGCGACTTACCGGCTATTCAAAATCGATGGGCTGGAATCGGCATGCGAAGATTATGGCCAAGCCGTCGTTTACAAAGGCGGCGTCACAAATGCTGAAACTATTTTCATGCTCGACGCGCACCACGCCATCGAAAAGGACCGCATCTTCCCTGTCTGCGGCAACACCTATCGAATGCTGAAAGAGTCGCGCTTTGCGCCACACTTCGAGTTTCACGGAGACTGGTCGGCACACTACGGCATCTTCCCGGGATGTGGCGTCGCTTCGCCATTCACCGAACGTGACGACGCAGCGGCGATGTCAGGCGCATGTTGTTAGCCGTCGCAACCGGTTCCGCTGCGCCTTTGCCTTGCCGCTACTCGCGCGCATCAACGCGCTTCCAAAAGCTAATAAGGCTATAACAGCCAGGATAACGCCAATCAAAATTTCCTGTTCCCGCGTAATACTGAGCGACGCCGCGTCTTCGGCGGCAATGGCGCCGGCGAATCCAAAAGCGCCAACAGTTGCAAAAGCACCAGCGGTCACGCCAATTTTTGCGAGGACAGTTTTTGACAGAACTAATTGCCGCCGCAAATTAATACGCTGCATGAACGGTGCGTCGCCAAAACGAACTTCGGGCGACGGCCAGATATCCCGCGGCGGCTATTCACCGAAGGCCGCCTCATAGGACGCCAGCGTACTATCATATTGATTGGCGAAACGGCGATATTCTTCTACAACACGCACCGCAAACTGGTGAGACCAGCCATTGTCCCGCGCAAGGCGTTTTGAGAATGGAAACAACACATCAATTTCATCAAAATCCACGGCCGCCAAACCGCGCCAGAGTTCATCGTTTGTCATCTCGTCCCCTTCTCATTTTTACAAACCTTCAATGCAAAAAACCAAACGAAACTCGCCCACGCGGTTCCGAGCGCCCAGCCGGCGAACACATCGGTCGGGTAGTGCACGCCGAGAAACATGCGGCTTGCGCCAATCAAATAAGCCAGCACAACAAACGCAACAATAACCGCGACCCGTAGCGGTCCCCGACCGGTAGACGACGCAATAATCAACGCCAGCATTAAATAAACCGCGGCAGCGCTTGTCGCATGCCCACTCGGAAAGCTCATGGTGTGGGCCTCAACAAGATGTGGCACAACATCCGGCCGCTCGCGCCCGAAAAAGGTTTTCAAATAGTTCGACAGCGCGGTTTGACCCAATATCGCTGCGGTAAAAACGGCTGAATCAAACTTGCGATCCTTCACAAGTAGAAACGCGACCACCAAGACGCCGAGCCCGGTTAAAAATGTCCAACCGCCGAGCAACGTGATTGACTGCATGAAGATGCGCAGCGCGTCCGATTTTAGCAGCTTGCCTTCGCTAGCGGGGCCGCGCAGTTCAACCAGATAATTTGTTTCCGCGGCAAGATAGGCGCCGCCCGGCGCAGTCAGCGCAAGAAAAATAAAGAGACCAGCGCCCAACAGAAAAAGAACCGCCGCGCCAATAGGCCCCAACGGTTCTTTGAATTCGTTATCGCTATCGGCGATTATCGTCTCGCCTTGATCCGGTTCTTAGTTCCAGGGTTCGGCGTAGACGGCGTGGCTAACGATCATCGACGGTCCTGCGCCGCAGGATTGTGCACTGGCTTCAGCGCCCCAAACGGTGACGCGCTTGCCGAGCAATTCGCCGGAAGGCGGCGCCGCGGCCAAACGCCAGATCTTCTTATCATTGGTTTGCAAAATGAGGCAGCCATTCGCGGACGCAATTACGTCGCCGCTGAGGGATACCATGTCAGGACGGCTCACGGTCGGCGCAAGCGATGGCGCCGAAGCAGGACCAATCTTACTGTAATCCGGCAAGCGGTAATCCGAGCTGCCCAAAACTTTTGGCCCGGTAAAGCGCGCGGCCGGAACCCCGGGCACCGTGCCGTCAGGATTAACGTTGGCGGAAACTTCGTTCGCATCAATCAAGCGGCAATCGAAGCTGTCTCCCGCTGGCGTCTCTTTTATTTCGACGAATGTTGTATCCGGTGTTGAAATTATTTTTGAAACCGCGCGAATTTTTGACCCATTCGCCTGTTTCAAATTCGAGCATTCAATCAGCTTGGTCGTCGCCGATACGTTACGCGGCTGAAGCGACGGCGCTTGTATGGTGGGCGCTGACGCAAAGCGTACGAAATTGTCCGGCTGCCCCGCTGTCTGAATGCGCATTGCAGACATCTGTTGATAGCTGAGGCGATCCCCCGCCGCCGCATATCGATCGCGTGCTTCAGCAACACTTGGCCGGCGTTCATTGCGCGTCCACACGCGTGAATTTGACGGTTCCCTCAGGCGTGCGTCGCGCACACGAATGCGAGCGCGTGTCAGCTTCGCGCCGTCGCGTTCGCGGTCGATGGAATTTCTTCCAAAATCATCGTCGATTGACGATCCGAAATCTCCGATTGTCGCGGTGTAATCCGGCTCCAACCCAAACAAATCAGGATCATCGACAAGATCGCCATTTGCAGCATCAGGCAAATCCGCGTCGCCATAAATAGTCGATGGACCAGAGCCGATCGTATACCGATCAATCTCATCCGGAATGGATAGATGTTCTCCCGGACGGACGTTTGATGGGTCAACGCCTGGGTTCGCTTCATAAAGCTGTGAAAGATTGACGTTGCACTGACGCGCAACCTTCGCGAGGGTCGTCGGCGCATCCACCGAAAGCGAGGCGCCGCAACGGCCAGCCGCCGCCGGCGTGATTGCCGCAAATGCCGCCGTCCCCAAGATCGCCAACCCAGCGGTTCTCATCATTTGAAATTTGCGCATACCCACCCCTCCAACGAAAAATCGAGAATCTCAGATATGGTTAATAACACGGATTTACGGGGTTTGTTCAGGGTTTCTACGAATTTATTAACGAAAACGGAACTGCCCGCCTGACTGCGGCAAGCTGCTGAAATACAAACAGAAAACTGCGTTAGGGGCAGGTTATCGTTAGTCAGCGCGCCGGAACTGGAAGCCTGCGACGCCGCGCTCCTCGATCTGGACGGCGGATTTCAGTCCATCCACGCCATCCAGCGCGAATGTCAGCCCATCGAAATAGACCGTATTGTCGTCGACCGCGATCAGCGGGAATTCATCATAGTCGGCTTTTTCTTCCCAACCGACAAATTCCGGCGTGAAGTGTTTGATTTTCAGCGTGATTGTTTCGCCGACCTCAGCAAACACATAGAACTCATAAAAGTTGAGCGAGCCGTCCGCTTTTGAGTGCCGGAACATGCCCATCATCTGTCCGCCGGACGCCGGCGCGATTATTTCCTCCGCCGCGCCGCCGAGCCCCTCGCCGACCCAGTGACCTTCCAGCCAGGCGAGTTGCTCGATTTTCGCCGGCGGCGACAAAGCGCCATCAGGCAGAGAACGGACGCCAATGTCAGCGTATGAGCGGGCAGGCGCAAGAACCAGAAGTAAGAATACTGCTATTTTTGTTGAATTCATGGTCGAAGACTCCCTTAGCCGTAACGCGATATACCTAAAGACGTCTCTGGCCATTAGAATTCGACCTTCGTGCATTTTAAAGAAAATGCGTCGCCGCGAGGGGCATGCGGCGACGCTAGGGACGCTGGAATAAATCGTTGACGGTGTCTACGAGTTATTCAGCGGGCGGGAGGATTACACTGTCAATGACGTGGATAACGCCGTTTGAAGTCCATATATCGGCCTTGATGACGTTAGCGCCGCCGACGGTAACGCCGTCGGTCGCATCAATAGCCACTTCAGCGCCGTTGACTGTCGCGACGGTCAATGTCTTGTCGACAAGGTCTTTTGATTTCGTTTTGCCTGGCAGAACGTGATAGGTGAGGATTGCGATTAACTGATCTTTGTTTTCCGGTTTCAAGAGATTTTCGACCGTGCCTTCGGGAAGCGCTGCAAAGGCTTCATCCGTCGGAGCAAAAACAGTGAACGGGCCGTCGCCGCGCAGCGTTTCTTCGAGACCAGCAGCCTGAACCGCCGTCACCAGCGTATTGAAGGAACCCGCGGCGACCGCTGTATCCACAATATCTGATTTTTCCATGGCGACGTGGTCGGCTTTTTTCTCGTGATGCCCGGCAATGGCGACGCCGCCGACGATCGCTAATGCAGAACAGGTTGCGATAATTGTTTTCATAAACATGGTAATGTTTCTCTTTCCGTTGCGATAACGCGCAAACTGTTTTGCGCTAAGTAGTACAAGCGTTACGCAGCGGCCGCTCCAGCGGGTCAAAATTTTTTCTGATTAAATTCCCGTGAGTAAGGTGATCCAAAAAATGCCTTGCGTCGTAGTCAACGGATTTTTTCGCCGCTTTTCATCACGAACGAGACATCTTCCAGCGCGGTTACGTCTGCAAGCGGGTTGCCGTCGACCGCGACAATATCAGCCATGCACTCTGCATTGAGGCAACCAAGCTCGCCTTTTTTGCCAAGCGCGTCGGCGGCAACATTGGTCGCCGCCTGTATGGCTTGCATCGGCGTCATGCCGAACTCAACCATGCGCGAGAACTGTTTGGCGTTGTCGCCATGGGGGAACAGCGCTGCGTCGGTGCCGAAAGCGACCCTGGCGCCGGCCTTGACGGCTTTTGTAAAACTTTCGCGCTGGATCGTGCCGACTGCGCGTTCCTTATCCAGCGCCTCCTGCCGGACGCCGAGTTTTTCGCCCTCGGAAAGCGTATACTCGGTATTGTAGATATCCGGCACGAAGGTGACGCCATTGCGTTTCGCCATACGGATCGCCTCGTCGTCGAGAAAACTTGAATGCTCGATAGTATCAACACCGGCGCGAATGGCGTTCTTGATGCCGACGATTCCGTGAGCGTGTGACGCGACTTTGAGGCCCCGCGCATGGGCCTCGTCGACAATTGCAGTCAGTTCCTCGACAGTGCCCTGTGCAGCGCCAAGCGACGTGCCTTTGGAAAACACGCCGCCCGTTGAACAGGTCTTGATGAGGTCAACGCCATATTTGATGTTCTGGCGGACTTTCGCGCGCATTTCCCACGGGCCGGTGGCGACGCCCTTGCCGCTTGCCTCATATTCAGGCGGCAATAAATTGTTGTCAGAACAATGCCCGCCGACAATACCTACTGGCGGCCCCGCAACGAACATCCGTGGACCGACGACTTCGCCGTCATTGATGGCGTCACGCAGATCAACAAGCGAATAGCCGTCGGAGCCTGTATTGCGCACCGTCGTAAATCCGGCGAGCAACGTGTCGCGGGCGTGACCCACGGCCCAGATCAATGACCGGTGCTGAGATATGCCGACGCCAGACCAGCCACGTCCCTTTGTTGCCGACCCAGTCAAATGCACATGCATATCGATGAAGCCAGGCATGATGGTCTTGCCGGTTAGATCTATTGTCCTGGCGTCCGCTGGAACGGACATCGCGGCCTTTGTCGAGCGTTGCGTGATCTTACCGTCTTCGATCAATAATGCCGGACCTTCAATCACGCGGCCTGAGATCGGGTCGATCATCCGGTCGGCTGTTAAGTATATTGTTTCTGCGCTGGCGCTGGTTAACGCAACTGCCGAAGCCGCAGCCGCGCAAAATCCGGTTCTCATGGCGTGGTTCCTTCCCGACTATTGGCCGAAAAGTTCGCTGTGTTGCGCCAGTTCTGTCAATGGCGAGACCGGTTTTCGGTTGGCAATACCGTATACCTCTATCGGGTATACTTCATGAAACATGATACCAAAACTGCAGTTTCAAGCGCCGAAACTGGCGCTGTTCGCGAGCCTATCAACGCTTATCTGCTGCGCGCTTCCGGCGCTGTTGATCACGCTCGGCGCCGACGCGGTTATGGCGGGACTAGCTGCAAACGTACCGGGCCTCATCTGGCTGACCGCTCATAAGGGTTTTTTGTTTGGCGGCGCGGGCGTCCTGCTCGCTATCGCAGCGGCGGCAAAATGGTTCACGCGGAACGCCTCCCGCCCAATCGATCCGGCTCAGGCAAAGGCTTGCATGCGCATGCGCCGTTCAGGAACCCATATTCTTGGCGCGGCCGTCATCGCCTATGTCAGTAGCAGGCTTTTCGCATTCTTCGCCGCCGATTTTTTGCTCTAGTCGCCTAGTTTGTGCGCCCAGCCGATTCTCGCGTAACATGACCGTGCATTCCGGCAATCTAGCGAGGATATCATGAAGTTTCTCGACGGTTTTCAAAATCAAACCTACGCACTGTTGCGCATTATGGCGGGCCTCATGTTCATGGCCCACGGCGTTCAAAAGTTTTTCAACTTCCCGACTGAATTTCCCTATCCGCTTAATTCCATGACGACAGCAGCAGCCAGTATCGAGTTTGTCGGCGGCGCGCTGATTGTGATCGGGCTTTTCACGCGGCCTGTCGCGTTCATCGCCAGCGGCATGTCCGCCGTTGGCTATTGGATGGTGCACGGAACAAACAATTTCTTTCCGATCGCCAACGGCGGGGAAATCATCGCGCTTTATTGCTTTATTTTCCTCTATATTGCCGCAAAAGGCCCGGGGATCTGGAGCGTGGATAAAGACTAACGCGTCAGTTGCTTATATTTGATCCGGCGCGGGACATCCGCGTCGGGGCCTAGGCGGCGCTTTTTGTCTTCCATGTAGTCTTCGAAGTTGCCTTCAAACCATTCCACATGGCTGTCGCCTTCGAACGCTAAAATGTGCGTTGCGATCCGGTCGAGGAACCAGCGATCATGGGAGATGATAACCGCGCAGCCGGCGAAGTCTTCGAGCGCGCCTTCAAGCTCACGCAACGTATCAACGTCGAGATCGTTGGTCGGCTCGTCAAGCAGGAGCAGGTTCGCGCCTTCGGTCAGCATCTTCGCCAGTTGGACTCGGTTACGCTCCCCGCCCGATAGAACGCCGACCTTCTTTTGCTGATCGCCGCCCTTGAAGTTAAACCAGCCGACATAGGCGCGGGATGGGATCTCGCGTTTGCCGAGCTGAATTACGTCTAACCCGCCGGAGATTTCCTCCCAGACATTTTTTGAGCCATCGAGGTCTTCGCGGGTCTGGTCAATATAGCCCATCTGCACTGTCTCGCCGATGCGCAGTGTTCCTTCATCGGGCTCATCCTGTCCGGTCAGCATACGGAAAAGCGTCGTTTTACCAGCGCCGTTCGGCCCGATGACGCCGACAATACCGCCGGGCGGCAGCTTGAACGTCAGATCTTCAAAGAGCAACTTGTCGCCAAACGCTTTCTTGAGACCATCCGTCTCAATCACAACGCCGCCAAGACGCGGTCCCGGCGGGATTTGAATCTGCGCTGTATTAATCTCCGCCTTCGTCGCCTTGTTGAGCAATTCGTCATAGGCATTGATACGCGCTTTGGATTTTGCCTGACGCGCCTTCGGGCTCGACCGGATCCAATCGACCTCGCGACCGAGAGATTTCTGGCGGTTTGCCTCCTCGCGCTGTTCCTGCTCCAGGCGTTTTTGTTTTGATTCCAGCCATGCGGAATAATTGCCCTCAAACGGAATGCCCCGCGCGCGATCAAGCTCCAGAATCCAGCCCGTTACATTATCTAGGAAATAGCGGTCGTGGGTGACGAGAACGACGGCGCCCGGATATTCACGCAAGTGATGCTCTAGCCAAGCAACGCTTTCGGCATCAAGGTGGTTCGTCGGCTCGTCGAGCAAAAGCAAATCAGGCTTTGACAACAAGAGACGCGCCAGCGCGACCCTCCGCTTTTCACCCCCCGATAATTTTTCAACACCCCAGTCACCTGGCGGACAGCGAAGCGCCTCCATCGCCATTTCAATTTTGGAATCGATATCCCAGCCGTCAGCGGCGTCAATCTCTTCTTGAAGCGCCGACATTTGTTCCATCAACTCATCGGTGTAGTTTTCGCCAAGCTCGGCGGAAACAGCGTTAAATTCGTCGATCTTCGCTTTGACCTCGCCGACGCCCTCCATAACATTTTCGAACACATTCTTGGATGAATCCAGTTCCGGCTCCTGCGGCAGAAAGCCGACTTTCGCGCCGTCCGCAGCATAGGCCTCGCCGGAAAATTCCTGATCGATCCCGGCCATAATGCGCAGAAGCGTCGATTTACCCGCGCCGTTGACCCCGACAACGCCGATTTTGGCGTCGGGATAAAACTGCAAGTGTATGTTTTCGAGTATCTTTTTGCCGCCTGTATATTGCTTGGTCAGGTCGTCCATGAAGTAGATATACTGGTATTTCGCCATCGGGCTTTTGGTCTCCAAAGGGGCGGGAATCGTTGCATGCGGGGAACAGCGCGGCGTCTTATCGCGCCGGGGCCCGTAATTCAACGCATTCGGGCGTTTTATTCGGCGGCCAATATCCTATATGATGGCGTAGATTTGAATGTTGCGGGGATTAGGGCGCCATGTCTGGATACGTCGATAAAACACTTGCCGGCGGTGAAGAAGTTATTCACCGGGCGAATTTCAACTGGACCTATAGTTTCTTTCCAGTGTTCTGGTTCGCTTCGGGCGCCGCCGCTCTCGCCATGTTTTTCTTTATCCAGTTTGCTGCGGAAGTCCCGTATGAGGAGCTGCGTGTCGGCTGGTGGTCAGCTATTATCGGCGGCGTCGCCGGATCGATAATCCTGATCAATCATCTGATCATTTTGGCGACAACAGAGATTGTCGTCACGACCTATCGCTTTGTCTACAAAACGGGCCTGATCTCGCGGCACACCCAGGAAGTCTCCCTCAATAAGATCGAGGAGATTACGCTGGAACAATCCGTCTGGGGACGCATCCTCGGCTTCGGCCAACTGGTCCTGCGCGGCACTGGCGTTGGCGTCATCACTCTGCCCGACCTTGATGACCCGATCCGCCTGCGCAAGATCATCGAAAACGCGAAATCAGCGCTGCGTCTGGATCAACGTGAACGCCGCCGCATCAACGAAGACGACGACGATTTTTAATTTCGGTTGAACATTATTCCGGCGATTCGGGAAGCGTAAATGTTATCGGCGACGATTCAATATTTGCTGGATTGCCGTGACAAGCCCATCAATGACAATCAAAAATTTCTCGCTTTAAAAACTCGCAGCCAAGATCTTTTCCAAGCCGGCCTTATCATCCTCATCAAACTGCGCTGGCTTGTCTGAATCGACATCGAAGACGGCGATCAATTTTCGGTCCGTCAACACCGGCACGACTATCTCTGACGCAGACCGTGCGTCACAGGCAATGTGCCCCGGAAACGCGTGGACATCATCGACTATTTGCGTCTCGCGCGTCGTCGCAGCAGTTCCGCAAACGCCCTTGCCTAAGGGAATGCGCAGGCACCCCATTGACCCCTGATATGGTCCGATCACTAGCTCGTCAGGCTTTTCCGGGTCAACGACATAAAACCCGGTCCAGAAATAATGCACAAACGCGTGATGGAGAATGTTTGAAACCGTCGCCATGCGTGCTGTCAGATTTGTCTCGCCCTCAAGGACGGCCGCGATTTCTTTTGCGACTTCCTGGTATTTTTCTTTTTTTTCCGTCACCGACTTAATCCCGCACAAATGGCTTGCGCCAACTCCTGTTCGCGCTGCGAGCCTACAAGCACGCGCCCGCCATCTTTCAAAGTCAATTTTACGCCGCGGTCGCCGCGCATGTTATACGCTTTGCCTTTGCCGCTGACGCGAAAGCCCCAACCCCCATAATCGCGTAAGGGCCGATAGGTCACTTGCTCAGCGCTCTCGATGTCGGAGAACGGAATGACACGATTGATGAAGTAAACCGATTTGATGTGAACGCCCTCGCCCGACACCCGTGTCATCTGGCGCATGGTCGCAAAAATAAACGTGATGATAATAAAAGCCGGCGCCATGCCGTACACGATGACCATGGTTTCCTGTTCGGTTTTCGGCGGCGTGCTTATGAGCGACGCCGCAAGAATGCCTAACAGGATAAAATAGATGAGACCAATTAATACGGGCGACAAACGCTGATGTTCTTCAAAGCTCGGCATGAGCGTTACTCCGCGATTGAAAATTCCAGCGCCGGCAACGTTCCGATCTCCACTTCGACGCGGTCGCCCCGATTTAATGGCCCGACGCCCGCCGGCGTACCGGTATAAATAAGATCGCCCGCGCGCAATTCAAAGAGCGCCGAGAGAGCGCAAATAATTTCCGGGACGGTCCATATCATCGCTGAAAGCGGGGCGTCCTGACGGATTTCGTCGTTAACTTTGGTAACGAGACGCGCACCGTCAAATGCATCCGGCGAAAAATCTTGCCAGCGACCAATCGGCGCCACCGGCGCAGAATGATCAAATGCTTTCGATGCATCCCATGGCGCGCCCGCTTTCTTCGCTGCGGCTTGTAAATCGCGCCGCGTCAGGTCACAGCCGCAGGCGGTTCCGAATATCAACGCGCCAGCCTCGTGGCGTTCGGTAAGGTCACGTCCCGAATTCCCAATCGCAACAACGAGTTCGCCCTCGTAGTGGAGATCATCTGTTCCCTGTGGGTAAGGAATGCTTGCGCCCGTCATAACAATCGCGTCGGCCGGCTTCGTAAAAAATACCGGCGATGATTTCTTTGCATCCCCGCCCATTTCCCTAATGTGATCCGCGTAGTTCTTGCCGACGCAAAAGATGCGCCGCACCGGAAACTTGCTCCCGCCATGAACCGGAACGGCGGGTGTTGCGGGCGGTTCAAATTCGTAATCCATCCATCACCCAAGGTAAATTGAGACGCTTTGTCCTTCGTGACGAAATTTTCCGTTACCCTGAGGGACCAGCCATCTTTGGATGGGCGTCACGAAGGGCGAAGGAAAATTTCTCATCAAGATGAAGCGAGTTTAATCCCTAATACAACATCGCGAGGCCGATCGCGATGGCTGATGTGCCAAGAAGCGCCCCGAAAAACGGAATAGAAAACCAGAAGGCCCGCGCCATCAAAACGTAAGCGGCGCCAAAAATGACGACCGCCAGTCTTACGTAAAGATCTGCAAAAATATCCGGCCGGACCAATGCGAAATAAATTATCGCCATTCCGAAAAAGATGATGCCGGCGGAATGGCTGATGTGAAAGCCGAGATAAGATGTCCAGAAGTCTTTAACGTCGCGACGAAGATTTATGCGCGTCGCCTTTAATTCCTCGAGGAGTTCACGCTTCGCCGGAACAAACGCCCGCGGCTCTTTCATGTCCCGCACGGTGAGACGCAAATGCGCCGCACCGAGAACCAAAAAAATCAACCCGCCTACCGCGATAAGCAATTGTGCGTTCATGTTGCAACCGTATCGCCGTCGGGGTTTTCCTGAATGTCGCTATTAGCAGCCGCGGAAAACGCGTCAGGCATAGACTTGATATAGACATCTTGTTGCGGGAACGGAATCTCAACCCCCGCCTCGGCCAGCGCCGCGAATATTGCAAACCGTAATTCGGAGCGCACCTGCAGCGATTTTGAGACATCCCCGAGAAATGCGCGCAATTCGAAATCGAGGGACGAGGCGCCGAAATCCTTCCAGACAATATACGGCTCTGGGTAACTTACAATGAACTCGTTTTCTTCGGCGCATTTCATCAAGATCGCTTTCACCTGTTCGGGATCGGATCCGTATGAAACCCCAACCGGAACGATAATTCTGCCCATTCGATCCTTGTGAGTCCAGTTTGTGACCGAGGACGAAATCAATTCTGAATTAGGAACAATGATGGAGGATCGATCGAACGTTTCAATCTCGGTTGATCGTACGCTGATTTTTTTAACGGTGCCCTCGCCCGAAGTCGTTACGATCCAGTCGCCGACTTTAATCGGCCGTTCAAAAAGTAAAATTAATCCCGATACAAAATTGTTGACGATGGATTGCAATCCAAAGCCGATGCCGACCGACAATGCGCCGGCGATGAGCGCAAGATTGCCGAGATCAAAACCGATGGTTGAAACAGATGCGAACAGCGCAACGACCAATCCTGCATACCCAATGAGCGTCGTCAGGGAGTTCTGGACGCCCGAGTCGATATCTGAATGGGCGAATGGCCCCGATTGAAGCCCGCGCTGGAACAACTTTGACAACGCCATGACGGCGATGAAGACCGCGATCGCCGCAACGAGTTTTGCTATCGACGGGATCTGTACGCCGCCAATGTTAAAGCCCAAAAACGCCTGACGGGCGATATCGCCGACGCTGGTGCTGGGCAGCCCCGCAAGCACCAGCACAGCCGGGGCAAGCGCCACGGCCAACGAAAAATTGATGATCATGCCGGACCAGAAGGCGAAATTTTGCGATGCGTTGTCGCGTTCGTCCTGATCCTCAAAATCGCGATGATCGACCCGGCGATAAAGCCAGCCCGACAACTCCATCAACAGCGCCCGAACGAACCACGCCGCGCCAAGGAACAACGCCAAATAGAAAATCCGCGACGACAGAAAATGCGCAAGGGCGCCATAGCCTGCCAGAGCGGAAATGATCATGACAATGGCTGTTCCGCGGATGGTGCGCCGGATAATGCGCCACATAGTGCTTGGCCGGCGCGCGGGCGCGCCTTCAGAAGATTGGTCATCATTGCGCCAAAGATTTTTCCGCGCCAGCAAATAGTAAAAAACGCCAATTACAAGTGACGCGCTTGCACTGATCACGCGGCTCAGCTCGTCATTTGCGAGGGCCGCATCAGCAATCGCCGATAACAAAATCCCGAGACTGAAAACAACGGTGACGCCCAATGCGAGGAAACGAATGCGCGCGGCGTTCCCTTCTTCTACTGGGGCGATACGCCAGTTTTTATTGCGCGGTGATAAGACGCCGGTGGTGAAGCCATTGACGATCAAAATCGCTAACAACCCGAACCAGGCTGCATGGGCAGCGGCCTCGCCGTTTTCCTGAATAACCCCTTGCGCCCGCAAGGTTTCGAGAATGATGAAGCCGCCGATAACTCCAGGAATGAGCCGAGCAAGAACCCTTAGCCCTGCGACAAGGACGCGGCGCGCATGGGTCGGCTTGCGCCGCTCAATCGCGCGCGAAAAAGTCGCCGCAATCCAGCGGTTTACCGGTCCAAAAATGATGACCGCGATAACAAGCGCGCCCGCAATCAACGCGATGGCGAGGGAGCCTTCGTCCGCGTCAGCCTTTGACTGGCGCCATCCTGTAAAATATTTCGCGATGCGTCCGAATATTTCACCTGACGATCGCACCGCAGGGCTCATAACGCCTGGTGTTAGCGGCGATGGCTCGCGCTGCAAAAGCTGTCCATATAATGATGACAGTCGGTTTGCAGAAATCCGACCTAACAAATCCGCAACTTCAAATATGTTCGCCTGCGCGGCGGTGTATTGGCCATTCAGCCGCGTCAACGATGCACTCAAATCAGCGCGCTGATTCGCGATAAAATCGCTTTCGGGCGGATCGTTCTCTCCCGGCGCAGCGCCCAGCGGGTCAAGCTGGCTTTGCACGCTGTCGCGTTCGCGCTCGATTGAGCCGAGGCGCGCCCGGCTGGCGTCACGGATCGCTCGCAATCGTTCCTCCAACGCGATATAGTCAACGTCGGCGCCGCTATCGATAGCACTGCGGATTTCTGAAAGCTCAACGCGTGCATTTTCAATACGTTCGGGACGCGTTTCCTGCGCGGCGGCGGTGATGGCCGAAAACAAAACAGCAGCGACGCCAAGAATAACTGTGCGCAGCGCTAAAGCCATTTCAATTTCCTGAATATGAATAGAAGCGCGACGCCAATAGCGATACACATTCCAACAACAATCCAGAATGCCGCATCACTTTCTACGCCCGGCATGCCGCCGACATTGATCCCAAATAATCCTGTCAAAAACCCGAGCGGAAGGAAGATCGCCGCGACCACTGAAAGGATCATCATATTGCGGTTCATTTCTTCGGCGCGCTGATCGGTCAATTGATCCTGCAACACCATGGCGCGTTCGCGCGCCGCATCGATTTCCTCAGTAAGACGCGTCACCTTATCGGCGGTTTCACGCAACTCGGTTTTGGACGCCGACGAAAAGAGCGGTGTATCTTCGCCAAAGAGCCGCGCAACCGCTTCACGTTGCGGCGTGATATACCGCCGGATCATAACGGCGTCATGGCGCGATGCCGCAAGTCGCGAACGCAAACCTGACCCCGAGCCATCAATCAATTCTGTTTCCAACGCATCGATCTTGTCGGCGATGTCGTTGATGAACGGTTCCATTCGATCGGTCAGAAGCGTCGCAAGTTTAGTCGCAATCGCGCCAGGGTTTTCAAATTTGGCGCCGTCGATGATAGTTTTTCGCAAATCCTGCGCCGCTTTCAGCCGCCGCCGCCGGGTCGTAACGATGCGCTTTTCCGAAATCCAGATACGCATAGACACCATGTCTTCCGGTTCGGCGCCTTCATTGAGGTTGACGCCGCGTAGGTTGACCACAATTCCCTTGGCAAAGGTCGATACGCGTGGACGAGTTTCACCGGCAAGCAATGCGGATTTCGCAGCATAGGGAATAGACGATTGCGCACCGACCCATTTGCGCGTCTCGTCATTATTCATGTTGAGATGCAACCAGGTGAAGTCCGCGCCAGTATTTTCCGCCGCTGCGTCTTCCCAATTCATCGCTGTTCCAACGCCGTCCTTGAATGTGAACCCGAAAACGAAAGGCGGGCCCTGATCAAAATCTCCGGCGGCGTTTTGGTTTGTTGTCATCAAACGATTTTCTGGCCAGTTTTCGCCCAGTCATCAAGGAATGCCTGCAGGCCTTTATCCGTCAGCGGATGTTTGACGAGTCCCGTTATGACGCCCGGCGGCGCCGTCGCCACATCAGCGCCAGCGATAGCGGAATCTTTCACATGGTTTGCTGAACGGATCGACGCCGCTAGAATTTCGGTGCGGAAATCGTAATTGTCATAGATGCAACGGATCTCGCGGATCAAATCCATGCCGTCAATATTGATATCGTCGAGCCGTCCGATGAATGGCGAAATGAACGTGGCGCCGGCCTTCGCCGCGAGCAGCGCCTGGTTCGCAGAAAAACAAAGGGTCACATTGGTGTTGATGCCGCCATCCGTCAGGGCTTTGCAGGCGACGAGCCCGTCAAAGGTCAACGGTAGTTTCACGCAAACATTGTCCGCGATTTTCGCGAGCACCTTGCCTTCATCAATCATCGCGCCTGATTCAACCGCGGTCACTTCCGCGCTGACTGGACCATCGACGAGGCCGCAAATTTCTTTAACAACTTCCTTGAAGTCCCGGCCCGATTTCATGATGAGGCTTGGGTTGGTGGTGACGCCGTCAATCAGGCCCGTTGGAAGAAGGTCCTTGATTTCATCAATTTCGGCGGTGTCTACGAAGAATTTCATCGCGTTGTCTTTCCTGAGCGGTTGCGTTGATAGCCGGAGTCGCACGGGTCACGCTATGCTGCAAGACCATTTGCGAGGGCAATCACTGTGGCGCGAGGTCGCCCTCATCACCCCTTGATATCCCGCGCAGTCATTGGAATATCAGTTAAGAATTCGTGGCCGTAGGAATATCCGAAAACCACGCAGCATACGCTTGTTTTTGCTGGCGGATTTGTCATGCTAAGCGGTTATAGCGGGTAGGCGAAAAGGCAATGGCCAAAATAACTCCTGAAGATCAGTCAATCGTTGTGCGTTTTGCCGGGGATTCCGGCGACGGCGTGCAGCTGCTGGGCAGCCAGTTTGCAGAATCAACGGCGCTTGCCGGATCGGATTTCTCGACCTTCCCGGATTTCCCCGCGGAGATCCGGGCGCCCGTCGGAACGACCTTCGGCGTCTCGGCGTTTCAGATCAATCTTGGCGCCCGGCGCGTCTCCACCGCAGGCGATCAACCGGACGTTCTCGTCGCATTCAACCCGGCGGCGTTGAAAGTGAATTTGCCGCTCCTGCAAAAAGGCGCGCTGGTAGTTCTGAACACTGACGCATTTAACAAACGGAATTTTACAAAAGCCAACATCGCGGCCGATCCACGCGAGACTGGCGAGCTTGAGGATTATCAGGTCATTGAAATCGACATGTCGACGCAAGTCCTGGAAGCGGTTAAGCCACTTGGCCTGTCAAAGAGTGACGCGGAACAATCGAAAAACTTCTGGGCGCTTGGCGCGGTCCTGTGGATGTTCGGGCGCTCGCGTGATCCGATCAAAGACTGGGCGACGAAAAAGTTCGCGAAAAAACCTCCTGAAGTTCTAGCAGGCAATCTCGCCGCTCTCGATGCTGGCCACGCTTATGCCGAGACAGCGGAGCTTTCTGCAGAGGTCCCGCAATTTGTCATCGGCGATGCGGACATGGCGGCGGGCGAATATCGTTCGATCACCGGCGCCGAAGCGATCTCATTGGGCCTTGCCGCCGCAGGCGAGCTTGCCGACAAGGAAATTCTATTCGCCGGTTACCCGATCACCCCGGCCTCCGCGATTTTGCATCACTTGAGCCGCATGGGCGAGCTCGGGGTCGCGACATTTCAGGCCGAAGACGAAATCGCCGCCTGCTGCGCCGCCATCGGCGCCAGCTTCGGCGGCAAGATTGGCGTCACGTCATCGTCCGGTCCCGGCATTGCATTGAAGACTGAGGCCATTGGCCTCGCCATGGCGGCAGAACTCCCCCTTGTCATCGTCAATTCACAGCGCGGCGGGCCTTCAACTGGCCTCCCAACGAAGACAGAACAGTCGGACCTTTATCAGGCCGTCTACGGACGAAACGCCGATGCGCCGCTGCCCGTGATCGCGGCGGCGGGACCCGGCGATTGCTTTGACGCAGCGATTGAGGCGACGCGTATCGCGCTGCGCCACATGACACCGGTATTCTTGCTCACCGATGGATACATCCAGAACGCAGCCGGTCCGTGGGCGTTGCCGAACATGAACGACTATGACCCTATCCTGCACGGGACGCCCCCAGCCGCGAACGACGACATCGAAGAGCGCAAGCGCGCGATCTGGAACCGCGATCCGTCTTCGTTCGGGCGCCCATGGGTGACGCCGGGCATGAAGGGCCTTGCCTATCGCGTCGGCGGTCTCGAAAAAGATATTGAGACGGGCGACATTTCCTATGACGCCGACAATCATCAGGCGATGTCAGAATTGCGCGCGAGAAAAGTCGAGGCGGTCGCCGACTTCATTCCCGACCAGGAAGTTGAGCAAGGGAATACCAAAGGCCCGCTGGCTGTGGTCGGCTGGGGCTCAACCCACGGCGCGATCTGGCGCGCAGTCGCTAACGCCCGCGAGCAAGGATACGATGTTGCGCAAATCCAAATTCGCTACATCAATCCCCTGCCGAAGAATCTCGGGCGGCTTCTGGAGAGTTACGACAAGGTGCTCGTCCCGGAAATGAATATGGGACAGCTTTCAACGCTCCTGCGCGACAAGCTGGAGCTAAAAGTTACGCCGCTCACCAAAGTTTCCGGCCAGCCGTTCAAGATAACTGAGATTGCCGACGCCATCGCCGCGAACTGCCCCGCCGGCGCCAAAGTAAAGGCGGCGGAGTGATTTTGTTTTTGACACCCCCTTCGCCGATTTGGGGCGCTTCCCCCCGCGCGCGAATGCGCGCAAATTCGAATTCGCGCCCTTCAGCGCGGCGCAGGGGAAGAGGGGAATTGCTGCGTTGGCGACGCTTAGCTTCCTCCCCCGCTCACGGGGGAGGTGTCCGCGCAGCGGACGGAGGGGGCTGCCTCTCCATTCAAGGATATTTGAAATGACCAAACCCCTCACCGCAAAAGATTTCGCCACTGATCAGGAAGTGCGCTGGTGTCCCGGCTGCGGCGACTACGCCATATTGAAATGCGTGCAGAAGACGCTCGCCGATGTCGGCGCCGACCCGGACAAGACAGTTTTCGTATCAGGCATCGGCTGCTCCTCGCGCTTTCCTTATTACATGAACGCCTATGGCTTTCACACGATCCATGGCCGCGCGCCAGCGTTCGCCACGGGCGTCAAGCTCGCCAACCCGGAGCTTGACGTATGGCTCGTCACCGGCGACGGCGACGGCCTCTCCATCGGCGGCAACCATTTGTTGCACGTCCTGCGCCGAAATGTCGACACGCAGATCATGCTCTTCAACAATGAGATTTACGGGCTGACCAAGGGCCAATATTCGCCGACCAGCCGCGTCGGCACACGTTCGCCCTCAACCCCGGCGGGCTCCATCGATACGCCCGTTTCCCCATGCGCCTTTGCCCTCGGCGCCAATGCCAAATTCATTGCCCGCGGGATCGACACTGATGCGAAGAGCCTGTCGCCAGTTTTGAAAGCCGCACGCGAATTCAAAGGCGCGGCGTTTGTCGAAATCTTCCAAAACTGCATTGTCTACAACAAGGACGTCTTTGACGGCTTTGTCGCCAAGAAAACCGCTACCGAGACGCAAATCCACGTCGAGCACGGCCAGCCGCTATTGTTCGCCGGCGGATCAAAAGGCTTGAAACTGAACACTCAGACCCTGAAACTGGAAATCGTTGATGTCGGCGACGGCGGCGCGCCGGAATCTGAAATCGTCGTTCACGACGAGACCAACCGCACGCTGGCGCAAATGCTGATCGACTTGCCCATGACTTCATTTCCAATGCCGCTCGGCGTTATTCATCGCGAGCCCTCCGCGCCCTCCTTTGACGACGCGTTCTGGAACGCCCATGCGACCAAAGGCAAACGCACCGGCACCGTCGCCGATGCGCTCCGCAAAGGTAGCGTTTGGAAGAAGGGGTGATCCCGTCGTCATCCCAGATGCAATGCAGCATGAAATGCTGCCCTGCTGATCCGAGATCGCAAATTGGGTTTTCTACGAATTTTCTGGATCCCGTGTCCGCACAGCAATAATTCGTATTGCCGCGCGCACGGGAAGACGCGAATGGATAATTTGAATAAAGACTTCCTCCCCCTCCTCACCGCCATCCCTGACGGCGCGACAGCGCGCCAGTGGCGCGGTCAGAAATATCAGGTCACGAAACAGACTTTGCAGGATGGCAAGCTCATCAAACTCCTCGCCGACGGTCTCGCTGAAGGCGATATAATCAGTTTCAATTTTTATCGGCTTGAGAGCGGCGATAGTTTGAAACCCTGCGAAATGCCCGCTGAAAAGGTCATCGATTTCGTTATCAATTCAATTTCCGTTTGAGGCGCGGCCCGCATGGTTACTTGCCTGTAGCCTGCAATCGCCGAAAAACATTGCAATTTGCGCCGGAACCGCCCATATGCGGGGCGCGCCTATGAATGAGGGCCGTCTACTAGGCCTGTACACCAAGCTTTCTATACTCCTTCTACATTGGCAGCACTCAAGATGGGATCAGGCATTACGCCGGGTTCTGAACGTCATGTATAAAGGATATGAAAATGGCGACTGGTACAGTCAAATGGTACAATTCACAAAAAGGCTACGGTTTTATCGCTCCTAGCGAAGGCGGCAAAGACGTATTTGTTCATGCAACTGCGCTTGAAGCAGCCGGCATTCGTGAACTGACTGACGGTCAAACGGTAAACTACGAGCTTACCGAAGACCGCGGCAAAACGTCTGCGACGCAACTCGAAATCGCATAACGCGACTTTCAATTTGTGAATAGAGAAAACGCCCCTCACCGAGGGGCGTTTTTTTGTTTTAAGGGAGCTTACCCCTTCACCGCCGCTTTTGCCGCGTCAGTGAAGATATCGAGGCCCTCGGCCAGCATCTCATCCGAGATGACCAGCGGCACGAGAGAACGGAGGCATTGGGCGTAGGCTCCGGCCGTTGTCATGATGAGACCGCGCGAGCGCGCCTCAACCAGAATTTTCGCCGCGAGATCGCCGTTCGGTTTTGACGGGTTGCCGTCCTTGACGAATTCCACCGCCGTCATGCCACCGACCCGGCGCACATCTCCCATCAGTTCCGCGCCAATGTCGATCTGCAATTCTTTCCAGCGTTTTTCTGTGGCGGCGCCGATCTCGTCTGCGCGTTGGAGCAGACCTTCGCTTTCAATAATGTCAAAGACCGCGAGCGCCGCAGCGCAGGCGACGGGATTGCCCCCGTAAGTTGATCCCATGGAGCCGGCCACGACCTTGTCCATCAGTTCGGCTTTGCCCGTAAGCGCTGACAGCGGAAGGCCGGCTGCAATCGATTTCGCGATGCAGATAAAGTCCGGCTCAACGCCGACTTTTTCAAAGGCAAAATATTTGCCCGAGCGGCCCATGCCCGACTGGATTTCATCGGCGATCAACAAGATGCCATGTTCGTCGCAGCGCGCCCGCAACCCTTCGAGAAATTCTTTTGACGCCGGGTTAAACCCGCCCTCGCCCTGCACAGGCTCGACGATCATCGCCGCGACTTCGTTGGCGTTGATCGTGGACTTGAAAAGGCGATCAACGCTCTTTAACGCTTCCGCCGTATCAACGCCGTGATACGCGTCCGGATATTCCGCATGGAACACCGCGGGCACATACGGACCAAAACCAACCTTGTAGGGTTTCGACTTGCCGGTCAGCGTCGTTGCCAAAAGCGTACGCCCGTGAAACGCGCCAGAAAAGGCGATGACGCCTGGACGGCCGGTAATCTGACGCGCAAATTTGACCGAATTCTCAACCGCCTCTGCGCCGGAATTAAACAGCGCCGTTTTCTTCGGCGTATCGCCCGGCGTCACGCGGTTCAGGATTTCACAGACTTCGACATAGCTTTCATATTGCGCGATGCCGAATGCCGTATGGATAAAGTTTTCGCTTTGTCTCTTGATCGCTTCGACGACCTTCGGGTGCGAGTGCCCAACGTTCAGAACGCCAATCCCGCCGATGAAATCAATGTAGCGTTTGCCGTCCACATCCCATAATTCAGCGCCTTGCGCGCGCGCGGCATAAATGCCGGATTTTGACGGCAGGCCGACCGGGCACGCCTCATCGCGGCGGGCTTTCAGGCTTTCATTTGTAGCGAACTCATTTTTTCCGTGGTCCATTGCGATAACTCCGGGGAAGACATCTAATTTTGCCCGGCTCTAGCACGTTAAAATTTAAAGTGAAGGCTATGGGGACTGGATTTCCGAAGATTTTTGGGAAAGCAGCCAGATCGCCGCAAAACCGACGATGGCGTCGAACAGAGTGCAGAGGAACTCGTACCAGTCCGGGCTGTGCGCTACGTCCATTAAAAGGTGCATCAGGTCGGCGCCGCCATGGCCGAGAATGAGCGCGCCGAGAACCCACGCCCGTTCACCGTGAAGAAAATTGAGCCCGGCTCCGATAAACGCAATCGCAATTAGAGATTCAATCAGAACGGCGGACCATTCAGGGCGTGTCGCGGTGTTAATCGGCTCAAGGCCAATGACAGCGAAGCCGATATAGATACCGGTCATCAAAACAAGCTGCGCAAAAACGAGCGCTGGCCGCGCCCGCGGCGGCAGCGCCATAATTGCGCCGATCGACGCTGCGGCGAGCAGCACCGTAACGCCTATAAGAATTGGATTTGCCCCGTCCATTGCCGAAAGACTACCCGGCAATTCCCCTCAACGCCATCCCCACAGCATACGCAAACCCGGCGGCGAGCATCCCAACCACAAAGGTTTCCAGGCCCGAACGCTGCCAGGATATAGTCGACCACTTCGCTTTCATGGATCCAATTCCGAAGAATGCGACGCCGGTCATAACAGTGGCGGCGACAAGCGCATTGCCGGGAAACCCGAATAAAAATGGCAGCAAAGGAATCGCTCCGCAAAGAAAGAACGCGACAAACGTCGTAAGCCCTGCCTTGATAGCAGACTTTGCCACCTTGGGCGCGCCGTGTTCTTCCTCCAGCATCACCGTGACCCAGCGCTCATGACTGGCGGTAATGACTTCGACAGCGCGCTCCAAATCTTCGCCAACAAACCCCTTGGCGGCGAAGATTTGGCGAATCTCTTCGCGCTCACCTTCCGGCGTTTCTGCAATGTGACGATGCTCCATTTGGCGTAATCGTTCGTAGTCGTCTTTTTCCGCCTTAACGCCGAGATAATTCCCCGCGGCCATGGAGAAACCGTCCGCCAATAGATTGGCTGCGCCAAGTATAAGAATAATGTTTGTTGATAGCGATGCGCCGGCCACCCCGGCGACAATCGCAAATGTCGTGACCGCGCCGTCGACGCCGCCGAGCACCCAGTCGGACAAATAGTTCGCGGACGGCCCTTTTTCGAGCCGCTCGGCAATCGCTTCGGGCGAATGCTGATGCTCAATGTCACTTTCTGGCATTATCGCGTTCATGGAACCGATATCGCGAATTCAGCGGTCATGCGTCAAGCGAAATGGTTGCGTACGCTTCGCACTTGCATAAAAAAGTCCGGCGTCTGATTTCGGGGTCAGACCACCGGACAGTCGGAGGGAACTGTGTTCAGGCTCAGGCTTGTTCGTCGACCGTTAGCCCTTGTAGTGCTTCGGCGATCATTTGATCGGCCGCGCCATTTTCCTTCAGCATTTGCGCGAATTGCACCGGCGGCCATTCCTTGACGACTTCGCCGCTGTCGCGATCGATCGCGCGGTAAATAAATGTCGCGAGGTTATCGCGCTTTTCAATCGACAGTTTCGTATTGGCGCCGACGGCGCGCTCCAGAACCGTGCGCACAAAATCAAGCTGTTTAGCTTTGCGCGCCTGCCCGGCCTCGGCGGATTGCAGAGCGGTCTGCGTTGCCTGCCTGCGCGCATCGGCGAGCGCCGCCTGACGCTGTTGTGGATCAACAGTCGTTACGCGCTGTGCTAGTTGTCCTATCGTTGCATCCATGTTCCGCCTCCCTCTCCCGCGCCGAGCCGGTTACGGATCAGCGCGAAAGGATTGGGAGTTTGAATTAAGCGAATAACGCCAATATTGCATTTGGCGCGGCATTAGCGATTGACAATGTCTGGATCGCCAATTGCTGCTGCACTTGAAGCGCCTGCAAACGCGAGCTCTCTTTTGCAAGGTCCGCATCGACGAGATTGCCGATAGAAACCTCAAGCGCGTCAGAAACACGGGTCAAAAGATTGCCCTGTAAATCTAGCGACCGTCCGCCGGCGCCAAGATTGGCCAGCGCATTTGTAAGATTGTCGATAGATGTATCAATATCGCCGATTTCAGTCGCGGCGCCGGCAGCGGTGCCAAGATCCGACCCGTCATGATCGATTGTGAGAACCGATGTTGACGCCGATGTCAGGTTGTAGCCGTCGATATCGATGGTTGAGGAACCGTCGGTCGACGCATTCACGGAAAGGGTCGCGGTCGAACCATCGAGCAAATTGCGCCCGCCGATGGTGGCGCTATCGACCAGCCGTCCGATCTGTTCAGCGAGTTCTACATATTGATCCTGAATGAGCGTGCGGTCCGCCGCAGTGATTGAGGGGTCGGCCGCTTGCGATGCCAGGGCGCGCATTTCAATGAGAAGATCGGAAATGCCCTCGCCCGCCGCAAGTGCGACATCAACAGTGGAGGATCCAATGCGCAAGCCCTGCTGAACGGATTCAATTGAACCAAGCTCGGCGCGTTGCTTTTGCGCCAACGCATAAATCGCCGGGTTGTCTTTGGCGCTGGAAACTTCGAGGCCAGTGGAAACGCGGCGCTGCGTTTCTTCGAGGCTCTGTGTAATGCGGGTTAGGTTTTGGAGCGCTACGAGCGCGCCCGGATTCGTATTGATATTATTGACCATCAGTCCAAGCCCTTTTCTGGGGTTATCTGTCAGCGATTTTTTCGCTCGCCCGCTCACAACACGCGCGCAGGCGTAATTAATGGAGCAAGAGACAGGCCGATTTACGCCTTGTTAAGCGCGGTTAAATTGGGCTGGCAAACACCGCGCACAGCAAGGCCGCGTCAGGTAAGGATAATAAACCGTAAACGGATTTTTCTGGTTTCTTGCAATAACTGCCGGGCAATTTTTGCCGGGGTAGGCAATTTATTCCGGTTGCACAGATTTTCCAGCAAGCCCGTCCATCATAATGCGATTGATATCAATCAATGGATCAAGGCTTTCGCGTTTGCGCATAATGTCGGACGAATAGCTCTGGACCCAGCGGCTGAGGCCAATAATCCGCGCGCGCAGTTCTTCCGGTAGGCAGTTGGCGTCAGATGCACAATCGTTCGCCAGCGTTCCCCAAAGGGTTTTGTTCGCATGTAGCGCCGCCGCCAGGAGTTTAAGGTTCTCATGACCGTATTCGCCGGCCTCGATTAGCCCTTTGGTCGCGTGAGCGAACGCACGATACTCTGTATCGCGGGGGTCGGCACTTTGCTTCATCGTATTTGCATAGGCTTCATGCGACATGGGCCAGTCTCGCCTCTTCAAATTCCATCAGTTTCCGGCAGATGCAAAGTGCCTTGTAATATTCCTGGTTTGCGACGTGAGCGCCGATTTCTGCGCATTGGTTGAGCGCTTCCTGGTCTGAAATTGCACCGACAAATTCCAGCAATCGCTTCTCATATGCATCCTGCAATTCTTCCCGGCAGGAAGGATCGAGATACATCATCATGATCGGCAGATAGATGAGGCGTGCGGGCGTTGTCGCCTCTTCCGGCTGCATAATATCGCCCTCGCGCAGGACGCGCGCCTTGTTTTCAACGATCAGGCTCGCTCGCCGGTCGCCATTGACGATGACCGCGCCGTTAATCGCCGCCCGTTCACCAGGTTTTAATACAAGTTTAAGCGCCATTGCGTCCGTCCTTGTCGAAGCGTAAACCACACGTGGTTAATGAAGCTTTTCACGGCGAGACTTTTCATTATGAATAAAAAATACGATCGGGTTCCCGAACTTTCCCTGAACGCCTGGACAGACGGCGACGCTAGCGACCGCGAAGAATTTCGCCAGGCGCTGTTCGATGGTTTTAAATATTACGGATTCATTATCCTGATAGATCACAAAATTTCGCCTGATCTCCTGGCGCGCGCCTATGAAATGAGCGCCGCGTTCTTCGCCCAGGACGAAGACGTAAAAATGGAGTTCTTCCGCAAGGATGGCCAGCGCGGTTACACACCTTTTGGGCGCGAGCATGCGAAAAATTCAAAACACGGCGACTTGAAGGAATTCTGGCATGTCGGGCGACCCTTTGAAGACGGCTCTCCCCTTGGCGATATTTATCCTACTAACCTGTGGCCGGAAAAACCGGATGGCTTCAAAGACACATTTCTGAAAATATACGCCGAACTCGAAGAAGCCGGCATGGTCATGCTGGAGGCGTTGGCGCCGTCCCTTGACGCCCCAGAGGATTATTTCCGCGATATGGCGACCGACGGGAATTCTATACTGCGGCTGTTGCATTACCCGCCCGTGCCCGACGGCGCCGACCCGAACGCCATTCGCGCCGCCGCGCACGAAGATATAAATCTCATCACCATTCTCGTCGCCGCCAACGGCGCCGGGCTGGAATTGCTCGATCGCGACGGCAAATGGCTGCCGGTTGAAACGGACCCGGACAATCTGATCGTCGATGCCGGCGATATGCTTGCGCGTATAACCAATGACGTTATTCCCGCGACGACTCACCGCGTGATTAATCCTGAAGGCCCGAATGTTTCGCGTTATTCCATGCCCTATTTCATGCACCCGCATTCAGCGGCGATCTTATCTTGCCTCGAAAGCTGTAAGGGCGATGGCGCAAAATATGCAGATATCACCGCAGATGCTTTTTTAAAGCAGCGCCTCCAAGAAATAGGTCTTGCGGGGTAGGTAAATTCTCTAATCGGGACAAGGCATGCACCGTTTCTTGAGAATTCTGGCGACGGTGGGATGGGGCGGCGTAGCTATGTCGCTTCTTGTACTGACGTTTGGCGATCTGAATTTCGGTTTTGGCACCAGCGTCGCGCTCGTCGCTCTTGCCGGTTTCATTGCTTACGCGGCAGACACGGTGTTTTACCTTGATCCGTTGGGCGGCGAGAAGGAAGACGAAGACGAAACCGACCGCGCCGAACAACGCCCCCTTCGATAGACTTTAACTAAACCAGCTTTTTCACATATTTCTCGATGGACTCCGGCTTATCGCGCGGTCCAAAACGCGAAACAACGTTGCCGTCGCCATCGATCAGAAACTTCGTGAAATTCCACTTCACATTCTTGGTGCCGGCCAAGCCCGGCTTTTCTTTTTTCATCCAGTCATAGAGCGGATGGGCGTCCGGCCCGTTGACGTCGATCTTTTCCATGATCGGAAATGAAACGCCATAATTAACGGAGCAAAACTCCGCGATTTCGTCACCCTCGCCCGGTTCCTGCGCACCGAATTGGTTGCACGGGAATCCCAAGATCACAAAGCCGTCGTCCTTGTATTCCTGATAAAGTTTTTCGAGCCCTTCATATTGCGGCGTGAAACCGCATTTTGACGCGACGTTCACGGCAAGAACGACGTTGCCTTTATATTGTGAAAGGTCTGCGTCTTTGCCCGTTAATGTTTTAATGTTGAAGTCGTAAAATTCGCTCATTGGTTGATTCCTAAAATGTTGTGTCGCAGTGCCAGCAAGTCTCATAGCCTGCAGCGCCAATGGGGCTGCCTGCAGGCACTGCAGCTTTCTTCGATGTCACCGGCATTGGCGGCGCCGCGCGTTCCAAGTGACGATCAATTCGCGCGATCAACCATTCACGGTGCGCCCGTGCCGGCGTAGCGCCATCAAGCAACCCCGGCGCGATGCGATTGCGCAGAGCCTTCAGATAAGCATCAACCCGCGCGCGCACCGCGGGTGATGCATAGGCTGACCCGCCGAAGGAAATACCGGTTGCCGCTGCGCGCGCTTCGGCGCCTGCTTCTGCGCCGCCTGCGAGTTCAATCAATGACGACACATAACGCGATTGCAAACGTTGCTGTATGGGTCGCTGGCGATTGTTGGTTGATTTGAAAAGTTGCGCTTCCATCGCAGACAAAACATCTTCGAATGACAACGCGCTCGCATCGCGCCGGGATAATTCTACCAGCCGCGCCGCGCGATTTGGGTGCAGCAATGCGCCAATGGTAATAGCGCCAGCGGCGTCTACTGCTGACAGAAGATCAAACATCGAGCCAGTATCACCGTCAAAATATTCGCCGATTTTAAAGCTCGCGAAGCTGGAAACCGGCGGCGTCAACAAATTGAGCGTTCGGTCCGGCAAATCCATGACTGCCGGGTCGAGGCTCGCTACAACCGCCGCCAAAGCTTCGCGCTGACGATCAGCACTGACTGGGGCGCCGCCGGCGCGGCCGTCGCCTTTCACGGCATAGTCGAAACTATAGCCGCCAATGAGTTTCGCAGCGGCGGCGACCTGATAACGGTGATAAAGAAAGATTGGCACGATAACGGCGCGCAATTCGGATGTATCGCGCCCAGCCATGATGTTGCGCAGGCCGAAATTATTGAGCGCAATCGCGCGCACGTCCATGACTTCGCGCAAGGTCGCGACTGGATCTGCGCCATTATCCCAAACGCTGCCATCCGGATGGGCTGTTCCAACGGAACGCCCTTCGACGTCCGCGACAAATTTCAGGCCGGAGGCATAGCCCTCACGAATAATCTGATTGAGTTCGGTTTCTTCATCCGCCCCTTCGGGGAATTGCGAATAGAGCCACTTGACCGTGAATTTGTCCCATTCGCCGATGCCGCTGTCATAGGCGCCGGAAAGGTCGAGCCCGCCCTCTCCATCGGGCCGCACATATGGCGCCGGGTAATCCATGACCGAAGCGCGATCCGTCGTGCTTGCCGCAAAGTTATGTTCAAACCCGAGCGGATGCCCCACTTCGTGAGCGGACAATTGCCGAATACGATCAAGCGCCAACTCCACGGGATCGTCTTCAGCGCCAGTGCCAGTCTTGTCTGCGCCCGCCAACCCTTCGAAAATCATGCGGTCCTGACGCACGCGCTGGCTGCCAAGAATAACCCGGCCGGAAATCATTTCGCCGGTGCGCGGATCAACGACGCCACCGCCATAGGACCAGCCGCGTGTCTGGCGGTGGGTCCAGGAAATTGTATTGTAGCGAATATCCAGAGGGTGCGCATCTTCCGGCAAGAGCTTGACCTGAAAGCCGTCCTCGAAGCCCGCATCCTCAAACGCTTCCGCCCACCAGCTCGCGCCCTCAACCAATGCGTCGCGAATTTGTGGCGGCGCGCCGCTATCAACGTAAAAGATGATCGGTTTTTTTACGGGTCCGGATTCTGCGTTCGGATCAACGCGCTCAAGCCGAAAACGCCGGGCCACCTTGGTCATGATGGGCTCATGGAGGGGTGATGAAAAATCATAGAACTGAACGTCGATAGCGCCAGCGCGCGGATCATAGTCGCGAACGTTGTATCCTTCATCCGGCAGCCGCACGAATGAATGATGCACCGTCAACGTTACTGCACGGCCTTCAGCCGCCGTCGCATTGACTTCCGAGCCCGGCTCATCGCTCGCGATGGTAATGACAGCGTCGACCTCTACATTGTCCGGGAATGTCAATGGAGACGACATATCAACAAATGACCGCCCGGCGTCGACCGCAAACTTTCCCTGCCCTGCGTCTTTCAACCAGGCCTTCAGATCAAGAACATCACTTGTCAGAAAACCGGAAATGTCGGCGGTAAAACCGTTGGCGCCATTGTCGTCCTTGATATCGCCTGCCCAAAGCAAAGAGCGGGCAAATGAATTGTCGACCGCTCTTTTCTCCTGCGGGTTTTGCGCGCTCGCGCGATAACGCCAGTTTTCCTGTTCGATAAGCAGTTTTTTGCCGGCGCGGCGAAAAGCGATAATGCGACCTGGCTCGCTTGCGCCGCGGTCAAGACCAACGGGATTAGACCCAAGGCCGGCGGTAACAGCAGCAGCATGGATCATCCGCAAGGCGACGCCATCACCATCCGGCGCCGGCAACGACACAATGAACTCGCCGGTATCGCCGTCGGTTGTAACGTTAAAAAGGACGCCTTCATTTACCTGCCCAAAAGGCCCGGTAGCAGCAGGTGTTGGCGTCGCCTCGCCTATCGACGCTTCTTCTGCCGGCGCATCATTCTCCTCCGCGCCTTCCGGCGGCGCCTCGTTGCCACCGCCGCAGGCGGCCGCAGTGCTTAGGACTGTTATGGCGAAAAAGCGCTCAAGCATGGCTGGTCATCCCTGTCTGAATATTTGTTGACGACGAGTTTGACGCCTTGCCCGCAAATATCAATGGCCGTTTTCAACGCGGGCGTACGATGACCCCCGCGCCGCTGCACAGGGCGGTTGCCGGGGCGCGGCGGCGCCGTTAGTTTTGGCAACTGTTTGACCGAATGGAGGAAATCCGCCGTGAAATTTGTCGGAACCAAAGATTATATCGCAACAGACGATCTGAAAGTTGCGGTAAACGCTGCGGCGACGCTGGAGCGTCCCCTTCTCGTCAAGGGTGAACCCGGCACCGGCAAGACGGTTCTCGCTATCGAAGTCGCGAAGGCGCTGGGCGCGCCACTGATCGAATGGCACATCAAGTCCACCACAAAGGCGCAACAGGGCCTTTACGAATATGATGCGGTGGCCCGTCTGCGCGACGGTCAGCTTGGCGAGGAGCGCGCCAAGGACGTAGGAAACTATATCAAGCGCGGCAAGTTATGGGATGCGTTCACGGCGGACGAACGCCCTATCTTGCTCATCGACGAAATCGACAAAGCCGACATCGAGTTCCCTAACGACCTCCTGCAGGAGCTCGATCGCATGGAGTTTTTTGTTTATGAGACCGGCGAAACGGTGAAAGCGAAAATCCGCCCTATCGTCATTATTACATCGAACAACGAAAAAGAATTGCCGGACGCATTTTTGCGCCGTTGCTTTTTCCACTACATTATGTTTCCCGACGCCGACACGATGACGGAGATTGTCAATGTCCACTATCCAGACATTAAAAAGCGGCTGGTGTCTGACGCGCTGAAAATGTTTTACGAATTGCGCGATGTGCCGGGCCTTAAGAAAAAACCATCAACGTCGGAGCTTCTTGATTGGTTGAAGCTGTTAATGTCCGAAGACGTGCCGGAAGAAATCTTGTCGGAGCGCGATCCCCGCAAGGCGATCCCGCCGCTCCACGGCGCGCTCTTAAAGAACGAGCAGGACGTTCATCTGTTTGAGCGCCTTGCTTTCCTTTCGCGGCGCGATGGTGTTTAGCGGCCGCGCCGGATGCGCCAGAAAATTCATCGGCTCGCCGCCAACGGCCTGACCCATTTTGTCCGCGACAGCGGCGACGAAGCGTCGCCGGTAGCTATATTGTTACACGGGTTTCCGGATTCCTCCGCGCTCTGGGAGGAGATAACGCCAACGTTGGTTGCGGCCGGCTTTCGCGTCATCGCACCGGACCTGCGCGGTTTTGGCGATACCGATATAGCGGCGCGCAAACGCGACTACGATATGCACGACGGCGCTGTTCCTGATGTCGTCGCCATCATGGACAACCTTAACATTTTAACGGCGCACCTTGCCGGTCATGATTTTGGGGCGACGGTCGCATGGCGTTTGGCGGCGCTTCACCCGGAGCGATTTTTTACGCTCAGCGCCATTTCGGTCGGGCATGTGCGCGCTTATTTGAACGCTGGACCGGAGCAATGGCGGATGAGTTGGTACATTTTATTCCATCAAATGCGCTGGCTGTGCGAGACGGCCTATCGCTTCAACAATTGGGCTTTGTTGCGCAAGCAATGGGATGGCCTCGGCGATGTCAACGATATCATCAGACAACTATCACGGCCTCGCCGGTTGACCGCCGGCCTCAACTGGTATCGCGCAAATATTTCTCTTACTCGAATGATGCGACCGCCGCCGATAGGCGCCTTTGGGGATGAAACCGTACGCATCCCAACACTTGGGCTTTGGAGCGACGACGATAAATATCTCGCGGAAAAACAAATGAAACTGTCGCGCAAATTTGTTGAGGCGCCCTGGCGGTATAAAAAGATTGCTGGCGCGGGGCACTGGATACCCCATGACAAGCCAGATGAGCTCGCGCACCTTCTCATCGAGCATTGGCGCAGCGTCTAAACAATTCGTGTAAAATTTGCCGGACTTTTCGCCGGAAATACGAAGTAAATTGTCACCTGACACTTTAATATTCTTTCATCCGTGTGCTGTTCAATAGCAATCTCAAGGGTTAGTTAGAGGTCTGTTATGAACACGGATAAATTGAAACAAATTGTTTCGGAAAGCTTTAGAGCGTTTCACAAAGATGAAAGTGGAGCGTCAAGTATCGAATATGCGCTGATAGCGTCGCTCTCTTCGGTTGCGGTCATTCCGATGGTCGACCAAGTCAGTGATCGCGTTTCGGATTTGTTCGACGCTGTTGCAACAGCGCTGAACAACGCCAGCTAAGGCCCTCTTGTGCAGCGGGCCGCAGCGCAGCCCCGCATGCCGCTTGCGCTAAGGCCTTGTTTTTATTGGCATTCGAGGCTTCTGAGTGAAACTCATTTTAGCGACGACGGTGCGCCCTTTCCCATAGCCGAATAATTCCGTAACCTCAGCCCCAGTACTTGCGTAAGAGGGGTTTTGGGGATGGAAGGTTTATTCGGCGCGCTGCCAATCCTTTTGATTTTGTTGTTTATTCTGTCGCGGCAAATGGCTGCCGGACAGCGCCATAAAGAACTCGTCGGTGCATTTTCTAAATTGCAGCGCAAACGCAAAAGTCGAGTGATCGCGGTTGTGCATCGTCAGGAACCCATGGGGCTTCTTGGCATTCCGATGCTGCGCTATATCGACCTGAATGACGCTGAAGACGTGCTTCAGGCAATTCGTATGACGCCGCCGAACAAACCACTGGAGTTCGTCCTTCATACGCCCGGCGGTTTGGTTTTACCGGCACTGCAAATTGCACGCGCTATTAAAGCCCACCCCGGGCGTACGACTGTGTTTGTTCCGCACTATGCGATGTCCGGCGGTACGCTGATTGCGCTATCAGCTGACGAGATTATCTTGAGCGAACACGCTGTTCTTGGGCCCATCGACCCACAAATCGGCGGACTGCCAGCGGCGTCCGTTGTCCGCGTGGCGCAAGAAAAACCCATTCAATCAACGGACGACTACACGCTTGTTCTTGCAGATGTCGGCGCCATGGCGATCACGCAATTGCAAAGCGCTGCGCGAGAACTGTTGACTGGCACCGTTTCTGACAATGCGGCAATCTCTATCGCGGAGCAATTGTCGTCTGGCCGCTGGACCCACGATTATCCTATCGCTTACGGCGAAGCACGCGAAATCGGTTTGAATGTCTCAAATCAAATGCCCGCTGATATCATGCAGTTGATGGCGCTGTTCCCGGACACGGTAAATCGCAATCGCAGCGTTAAATATTTCTCCGAACAAGCGCGCGTCATGAAGATGAAGAAAACCAGCCACGCTGATGATGCGTCGCGCGTCACCATGACCGGGTTCGAGCCTATGCCAGGATCGCGGTCGTATTCTTACGGGCCGTGGAACCCAAAAGAACTGAAAGAAGAGGTTCCGGTCGAGGTTAAGAAAACACCGTTCTGGCGGCGCGGCCGGGACTAGGCCCTTACAACAACGTCCATTGCCCAAAGATGATGGCCCAGAAAGCGATAACCGCATTTGCAGTCATATGCGCAATAATCGCGTTTGTAATCTTTCCCGATCGATAAAGAGCAACGGCAAAAACCGCGCCCGCAAGCGCGCCTGATAACCAGCGCTCGTGCAGGACGCCAAACAGCGCTGACGAAATAAAAAACGCCTTCCAGGCAAATGCGCCCTCAGCAACATCTTCGAACCGGTCGGCGATAAGCTTGCGATGGAGATAGCCGCGAAACGCAAGTTCTTCGGCAATCGGCACCAGAACGATCGTGCCGGCCAAACGCATCAACAGCCAAAGAACCGCCATTGCCGGCGGCAAACCCTTCAACCAGCCACCGAGATTGTTGTCGCTGGCGTTTGCCGGATCCGTTGCGATCCAGACGGCGCCGACAAGCAAGCCAAGCAGCACAGGCTCAATGCCAAACCGCCAATCGAGTTTCCTGTAAATTCGAATGAATGCGGCAATCGCAGCCGATAGTGCAATCACGCGCAATGAATAAAGCCAGTGACCCTCGCTTGTGAAAGCTGCGGCAAGAATGCCCGCGGCCGTCATCGCGAGAAATGGCGTCAGCAACGCTAGCGCCTCCCGGAACGCCGGCGAAACGGTCTGTTTAGTCAGCGTTTGCGCATGGTCATGAAAAAACGAAAGCCGATGGGTCAGCACCATAATGCCAATGGTGACGATCAAGAACATCATCCACCCCGCTTGCGAGTGAAACCCATTAACCGCGACCTCTGGTGAAAAGTGTGCGCCAATACTGACAAGCGCCGCAATTCGGACGCCGTTTAAAATCCAGATTGCGGCGATGCCAAACGGAATCACGAGATACGCATTCGGGAACCGCAATACAGAACGAAATATCCAGAGATAGATTGCAAGAAACGTCGTGACGAGCCCGATACCCTCATAACCGGAACACGCAGCGGCAATATTTACGTCAAAATCTTTGACGCCAATTATCCGGTTCGCTGGGTCAACGAAAACTTCGCTTTCGTATAATTGTAAAATCGCAGTCGAAAATTTGAAGGTGGCCTCCGACAGGAAATTCCACGATTGCCGCGACGCCATTGCCGCCGCTTCAATAAGAAATGCTGCACCAGCGGCGACCAGAAGCGTCCACCGATCAATCGAAAGTCGGCGGCGCCAAAATTTTAGGGACGCCAAACCGAGCCCAGTAAACACGTATAATGCGCCGACCGCTGCGATCCATAATGTAAACAGCAGCCATGGCGGATTACTTGTCGTCAGCCCGCCAATACTATTAAAGCGCTGGGTCGCAACCAAAAGCACGGCAAATAGCGCCAGGTTAGCGATCACCCAGCCACGCCATTGATATCGGGAACTTTCGTTACGCCATTCGGCTGCGATTTTCCGAAAACGCGGCGCTAACATGATTACAACCGCTGCAACGAAGAACATCGCGACCGGGACCATTTCGCGTAGCACTTTGCGCGCCAGCAACCAGGCGTCATCGGTATTGTTGATTGCGAGTGGATCGAAAATATAGGCGAGCAACGGCAATTCAATCGCAACCAGCAAACAGCACAGCACGAGCCGCGGCCACTCTTCTATCGCGTCTACTTTTTGCGCCCTAATATTTGTGTTTGTTTGCGTCACGAATTTCCCGCTAAATCCCTGCAACCACTACGCCATTCTTAAAGCTCTTATTGCCTAACGCCGTTCGCAATTGCAGGCGACAAAAAACCGGCCCTCTCAGCGAAGGCCGGTTTTAATTTTCTCAAAGCCGGCAATTCGGCATTGAATTATTTTTTTCTGCGCTCTCGAATGATCGCGGCTGCACCGACCAACAAGGCTATCGCAGCAACGCCGGCGCCAGCACTCATCTCAGGCACCGCCGATGCTGAGCCCGCCCAGGCCGGTGACGACAACAAAGCGACAACAGCAGACAGAACTACTTTTTTCATTTTCTCTCTCCTTCTTGAACTTATTTGCGCTTTGATCGCTCGCGAATGATCGCAGCAGCGCCAACAAGCAATGCGATGGCCGCGAAACCAACGCCTGCATCCATTTCCGGCACATCAATTGGATCAGCAGCCCAAGCGGGCGAAGACAAGAGCGCAATTGCCGCCGTCAAAACATATTTCTTCATCGTCTGCTCCCTTTATTTACGCTTCGATTTTTCGCGAATGATCGCGACAACGCCTACCACCAGCGCAACCGCTGCAACGCCCGCGCCAATTTCCATCTCTGGCACATCGACTGGTGTTAACGCCAATGCCGGCGGAGCAATCATTGCAAAGAATATCGTATAAAAATAACGCATAGTCGCCTCCAATGTTCATTCATTGTGACTATTTCAATTCTATATTACGCAGCAATTCCGCTTTATAACAAGCGATTGCAACCGCAAATTGTTTTCCAACTGATAGTTTCGCTTAATTCATCACGAAAGCCCTCTGATGATGCGGATAGTTTGATATATTTCACTATTCTTGCATCGCAACACAAATGGCCGCAAAAGTTAATTTCGGTCGTCTTTACACATCTCTTGTCTGTTGGGTGTGGCCATCGCGTTCAGGAAATGAAACGACATGGAACTTCTTCAAGGCATAAACGGCGTCTACTATCTGTTGGTCTGTCTGGTTTTAGGATTGATCGTTGAACGGATGTTTCCGTGGCGGGGCGGCGTGAATATTAGTCTTCCGCGCTGGCTGCGAAATGCTTCGCTTACCTTCTACAATACGCTTATTCTAAGTTTTATACCGATGATCGCAGGATACGGCAGCGCAGTATTCGCCCAAGAACAATCGATTGGCCTGTTGAATATCCAGGCGGCGCCAATTTGGATACAGCTTTTGTTTGCAGTGGTGGTCCTCGATTTGGCGTCCTACGGGCAGCACCGCGCCTTGCACCATTGGTATTTTTTATGGCGCAGTCACCGCACTCACCATACGGACCGGTATCTAGACGCAACGACGGCGCTGCGGTTTCACCCTTTTGAGGCGGTCTTTCGCACGGCCACCGAAGCGCCAATAATTTTTATGTTGGGGCTACCGCCAGAAGGCATACTCTTGACTTATGCTGTCCATGTTTTTGTGAATGTTTTCACACACGCCAATATTTCAATTTCGCCAGCAATAGATCGCACATTAGCGATTGTACTGGTGACGCCAAATGTTCACCATCTCCATCACTCAACCAAGGTCGAGCACCAATACGCAAATTTCGGTTCAGCGTTCACAATTTGGGACCGCGCGCTCGGGACCTTTGTTCCGCCAAGCGAGCTCGCGAAGGATGAAGTATTCGGTGTCGACGGCCCTGAAAATATCGCCGAGGAAACTTTCGGCAATCTCGTGCTTGATCCTTTTCGCACCCCGGAAAAATCCGCCATTCCGAAACCGGCGAAAAAGTGATCGGCAGGTATTTGTCTAATTTGGTGAAATGGCCAGATTAAGAAATGCGGCGACTGATCCGTTACCCTGACATTTCAACAACCCAACACCGTCATCCTTTGTGCCCGCGCCATAAGACAAATATCGTGTTCCCAGATAAATATCATAGGCTATGCTCTCCGCAACAATATCGTCAGTTGCGGTATCAACCAATTGAATAACAGATTTTTTGTACGTTATTTTTTCGCCGCTTATATTTTTGGTATCGGGATTGCTGTTGATTGTGCGGTATTCATAGCCCGAAGAAAATTTGGCTATTGGCTCTGCCGCAATGCATTTGTCATTGGGAACTGGCAGCACCATCCGATCATTCGCGTTTGTGCGATTAAAGTCGCGGATACGCTCAAACGCATCGCAATTCGGATCGCCATTATCCGCAAGGCTAAAGCGATATTTCCCAGGGCCCGGCGCCGCAGACAGGAAGTAATACTCTTCGTCACTGCGCTCGCGGACTTCGCCTTCAACGTAACCGATTTGGTTGGTCGCAAGCAGCCGCATGCATGTCGAATTTGTGCACCCCTCGCCGCCGACATTGAGGCGATCAGTATTTGTTGGTTTGTATATCTTGATGCCGGCGTTATTTCTGCAAAATTCTGTGATCGCGCCAAGTTCACGCATGGGCGGCGGCTCACCGCTCACTCGTTCAACAGCAAGGTCCTGATCGGCGCCGCCGCATGCCGAAAGCAAAAAAGCCACCGCGCCAAAAATTATTTTGTTGTCGCCAAATGACCAGACGTTGGGGATATTGCTATAAGCCAAGCGCCGCAATCTCGATCCGCGCAGCGGCGCCATAGAGCGTTGACGGCATGCCTTCCGTCGATTCAGCCACCAAGCCAGGGAACGCGATCAATGCAACGTCCAATTGCTCGTGGGCGTGAGATATTGCATCGGTTGTATTGATGTCATTCGTGTCAATTTGTGACAACATCACGCGCGATGCAGAAACGAAGCCGTAGGCATCTTGATATTCATGCAAGTTTGTAATCGACCCGTCATCATCGACACCAAGTTCAAATTCCTCGGCCGCAGATTTCACGAGTTCCGATACGGCGAGAATGGTCTCACGCGGGCTGGCGTCCGGCTCTGCTGCGCTCATCGCATTGATCAAATCGTTATAGGGCTCATCTATATCGCCGCCCGCAGTCGCGGCGGCGACAAGCGCGGTAAGTTCGTCAGCAAAACCGGCTTTCTGACGCGCTGCAAACGCCGGAGCTAATGCAGCATACAATTCGCTTTCCGGATGTTTCGCATGCATCAACCCCATTTCACGGTCGCCGGATCGATAGAGCTCCGAGAATGCCTCAAGGTGTCCGCGCATCATGCCGAGCTGATGGAGGTAGGCGACATTGTCGTCAGCGGGATCACCGCTACGCTCTGCGACGCCTTCACTTTCGCCGCCCTCGCCTTCACCCTCGGCGCCCTCTCCTTCAGCGCCAGCGTCCACCGGCGCATCAACGGTGACATCGCTCTCGCCTTCTGCGCCTTCGCCGTCACCTTCGCCGCTACAGGCGGATAAAAGCATGGCGCCGGCGGCAATGGTGGATAGCCCCGTAAGCAGTTTCATTTTTCGAGTCATCTTCCCCTCCGACAGTATTGCGGCCAAGATATGCCATTCCTGATTGTTTGCAAATAACAATGGATTGGTCCGCCTATCATGTTGATGATCGCCGATATTTTGACCACACCTGAACGCGAGGCGATTCGCGACGCCCTTGATAATGACGAAATTTGGCGTGACGGCGGATCAACAGCGGCGGGCGCCGCCAGGGCCGCGAAGAATAATGAACAGGCGGATCCGGCCCAGGCGGCTGTGAAAGGCGTCCTTGCAAAAATCGAAAAAGCGCTCCGGGCTAATGAAACGTTCATGGCGGCGACAATGCCGGATCAGTTCGCCCGATTGATCATTAGCCGTTACGCGGAAGGCATGGAATACGGCGCCCATGTGGATGCGCCCTATATCAACGGCGCCCGCAGCGATATCTCCTTCACGCTGTTTCTTGCGGAGCCCGATAACTACGACGGCGGTGAATTGGTCGTTGAACGGACAGGTCACGACGATGCTGTGAAAGGTCCCGCCGGATCCGTCGTTGTCTATTCTTCAGACAGCGTTCATCGCGTCGCAACTGTGACGCGCGGCGCCCGTCTCGCATGTGTCGGCTGGATCAAGTCGCGTGTAAAGCCAGAAAGTGATCGCGAAACACTTTTTGAACTTGCCAGCATCACCACCGACCTGAAAGCCGCGGGCGCGCCGGCGGAAACCATGCGACGGCTAAACAATGTCCGGAATAATTTATTGCGCCGGTTTGGTGATTAAAATTTACTTGGCGTCGAAATCGCGGCGCAGCGAACGTCTATTAATTAAGCGCAACATCCGCGCTCGACGGAATTAAAGGAGCCCCACTATGAAAATATTGATGCTGGCCCACGAAACGCCGGAAGACTTCAAAATTCGCGACGATAAGGAAAAATTCGATGCCTATATGGGCGAATGGTACGCCTTCAGTAATCAACTCGCCGAAGATGTCGATATCGTCGCGAGCGCGGCGCTAGAAAAACCGGAAACCGCGACGGTGGTTTCAGTCCGCAATGGCGAGCGCTTTGTTGAGGATGGTCCTTATCCAGACACCAAAGAACAGCTCGGCGGCTTCTTCCTGATCGATGTTGAGAATATTGACGAAGCCGCAAAGCACGCCGCGAAATGCCCCGCCGCCAAGAACGGCTGCGTCGATGTTTCGATTATCGCTAACCATTGATTGATGGAGATTGAAATGAACTATCTTCTGCTCCTCTATCAAGACGAGAACCTTTGGGAGAAAAAATCCGAGGACGAAAAAGCCGAAACCATGGGCGCCTATTTTTCCTATGCGGACGCCTTGCGCGAGGCCGGCGCCCATATAGACGGCGCCCCGCTGGAACATTCCTCAACGTCGAAACGCGTGCGCACAAATCGTGTGCAAGACGGCCCGTTTGCCGACGCCAAGGAACAGCTAGGGGGCTATTTTCTGATCGATGTAGACAACCTCGATTCGGCGCTGGAGTGGGCGGCGCGCTGTCCATGCGCTTCCACCGGCCATGTCGAGGTGCGCCCGGTCTGGAACATTGGCGGATAAATGAACGACGCGCGGGCCATCGCGGAAGAGACCGCCCGCGCGTCTTACGGTCGCCTCCTGGCCTGGTTATCGTCGCGCTCCAACGACGTCGCAGCCGCAGAAGACGCACTCGCCGACGCATTTCGCGCGGCGCTTGAAACCTGGCCGGAGCGCGGCGCGCCGAATTCTCCGGAAGCTTGGCTATTAACTGCAGCGAGGCGCAAGCTCATCGATGGATCGCGCCGGAAAAATACGTATAAGGATAGTATTCCGGCGCTCACTCTCGCAGCAGAAGAGGCTGAAATTGCCATGCGAGATGAGGCGCCTTTCCCGGATGAACGATTGAAACTCCTGTTTATTTGCGCCCACCCGGCAATTGATGCGGGCGTCAGAACGCCCCTCATGTTACAAACTGTTCTGGGCCTCGACGCGGCGCGAATTGCGTCGGCGTTTCTGGTTTCCCCCGCCGCTATGAGCGGAAGGCTTGTCCGCGCGAAACGCAAAATCAAAGCGGCGGCAATTCCTTTTGAACCGCCAGAGCCGCAAGCATGGGGACCGCGCATCGGCGCCGTTCTGGAAGCAATCTATGCGGCATATGGCGCCGGTTGGGATGAAATCGACGGCAGCGCGAACGCCAACGCGAACTTAACAGGTGAAGCAATATTCCTCGCGCGCCTAACCGCAAATTTGATCCCTGACCAGGGCGAAACCTGGGGGCTGCTCTCGCTCATGCTTCACGCCGAGGCTCGCCGGGACGCGCGGCGAAAGGACGGCGCCTATATGCCGCTCGGCGAACAGGACTTGGCGCTTTGGAATCAGGCGATGATTGATGAGGCCGAAGCCGCCCTAGCTCGCGCCTGGAAATGCGGACAGGTTGGCGCTTATCAGATCGAGGCGGCAATCCAGTCAGCTCATGTGGCGGCGCGCCTTAAAGGCCACGACACCACCGTCGATATTGTATTGCTTTACGAAAAACTGAATGCGCTCGCCCCGACGGCCGGCGCTGCGGTCGGCTATGCCGGCGCCCTCGCTGCCGCAGGCAGATTTGAAGATGGCTTCAAAGTTTTGGACGCGATGCATCCCGAACAAACCAAAAACTATCAGGCGTGGTGGGCCGTGCGGGCCCATATCCTTAATAAGCTAGAACGCAAAAATGAGGCGAAAATCGCCTATGACCGCGCCATCGGACTAGCCGAGGATGAGGCGACGCGTCGTTTTCTGGCGGCAAAAAGAGCAGCGCTAGGCAAAGTTCGTTCTTAGTGACGGGTTTTCTGCATCGGATAGACATGGGAAATCCGAGACCGGTCGCCGGGCGTATCTCAAAGCACAAACTGCTCCCGCTCCCGCTTGGAGGAGAGGTAAAAGATCATCCGCATTCAATAAAGAACTCTTTCCCGCCCCTCCACATTCGCCGCTGGAAACCCTATATAAAGGGCTGATCTGATATGAGTCGAGCTATGACCGAACCAACACCCGTTACCGTATCGGCCCGCGCCGCCAAAAAAATCGCAGCCATTCTTTCAAAAGAAGCGACGGGCGCAAAGTTACGCGTTGCGGTCGAAGGCGGCGGATGTTCCGGCTTTCAATATAAATTCGATATTGTTTCCTCCCGAGAGGACGACGATCTGGTGCTGAACGCCAACGGCTTTGATGTATTGATTGACGAAATGTCGGTCGAATATATGGCGGGATCCGAGATTGATTTCTCCGACGAACTCATCGGCGCGGCGTTCAAGATCAACAACCCGCAAGCGACGGCGTCCTGCGGTTGCGGCACCAGCTTCAGCCTCTGAGGATTGACCGATGGGAAAACTCGATCGCAAGACAGTTTCCCATCAATTCAACGTTTCACCCGAAACCGTGTTCGACGGCTGGCTCGATCCGGCGCTGACTCGTCAATGGATGAGCATCGCGCTGAAATCCATGGGGCTTTCCGGCGAAATGGCGCAAGTTCAAATCGATCCGCAAAAAGGCGGCAAGTTTTTGTTCTCCGACACACGAGACGGCGTAGAGCATCGCCATTGGGGCGAATATCTCGAACTCGATCGCCCACGCAAAATTGCTTTCACCTGGAACACCGAAGGGTTCGATGAATCCGACCCATGCCATGTGTATCTATCGCTAGAAGCGACTGATACCGGCTGCACCGCGACCATTGTCAACGAGATGGACGAAAAATGGGCCGATGACGGCGGCGCCACAAAACGCGGCTGGAGCTCGATGTTGAAGGCGCAGGATGGGTTGTTGAAGTAGCAGTCATTGATGCTCTCCCGCTCAATCCGGCGAAAGCCGAGAATTTTTGTAATTACTTGTTAAACAGAATTCTCATGAGATCCCGTCCTTCGCCAGGATGAGCCGAGGAAGATCGAGTTCCTTACTCCAACACTGTCACAATGTTTGATCGTTCGTCCACCAATTCCCGGGCGGCTTTGAATATGTCCTTGCCCTTCCATTCGCGCGCTAACCCCTCGCGCCAGGCCGGGTCCATATCGGAATTGGTGAAATAGCGGTTGAAGAATTTCCGGCTGACATAGTCGCGTTCAAATTGCGGTTGTTTTTCAATCTCGCCGGTGATCTGGTTCACCGCTGACGGCTCGTGAAACATAAACCGCGCATTGGGCGCGGCCGAGCGCTCCTCGCCTTGCAGGAATATCGGCACGCACATGGAATAGCATTTGCGCCGCTCTCCAACCCGCGTATCGACGCGGTGGGTGCGTTTCATCTTTTCGATTTCGCGAATCACCTGCTCGCCTTCATGAATCGAACCGCCGGGTGAATTGAGATCGATCACAATACGATTGGTCATTGGCGCCCATTCGGCGAATTTCTCCTCAAACCGCCGCGCCATGGGGACATCAACATCGCTGCGCCAGCGAAAAACCACCGCATCCGGGTCGTTCTCATGGCGCAAGGTCTCGAGCCGTCCGTCGTCACGAAAAATGACGGCGTCATTGCGCTGCAAAATAACGACTGTCAGCGCGAGCATTGCGAGGGTGGCGGCGAACATCGCGCGCGTTTTTTGCTGTTGGGTCATGGAAACGAAAAATTGAATTGGCGCGACGCGAACATGGTCTATAGATGTGGTCTTTCCGGCCCCGGGGCAACCCTAACCCCGATAAACGGCGCAACCCTCAAGCCATCGAGAATCATAAAACATGCCCGTTCAAACCAGCGCGACGATCGAGGCAGCGGCGAATATCCGCGATGTGTTTGACGGCGCCTCGTCAATTGAGCCGAACATTCTCATTCGCCCTTACGGGGTCTTGCCCGGCATTGCTGCGACCGATAACGACGCACCATGGACCGCCGTCGGGCAAGTGCGCAATCACACCCTCACCGATAAATCCGCGGTGCGCGAGGAGCTTGTTTCCTTCGCAGACGGCGAGAATTTCGGATATGAGATTGGCGGTTTTAGCGGTTTGTTCGGCGCGCTCGCCGCCGGCGCACGCGGCGACTGGCATTTTACGTCGCTCTCGGCGGAGCGCACGCGCATCGATTGGACCTATCAATTTTTCCCCAGGAGCGTTCTTGCAGAACCGTTCCTCTGGTTCATTGTAAAACTGGCGTGGCCCGGTTATCTGAAGGCCGCCCTCACCCGCGTCAAAGAAAAAGCCGAACATGAAAATCGCGACCTTTAACGTTAACTCGATCAACGCCCGCCTGCCACGGATTCTGGAATGGTTCAAAGACGCAAAACCCGACGTCACCGTGTTGCAGGAGATCAAATGCGTTGATGAGAAATTTCCGGCGATGGAATTTGAAGAGCTTGGTTACAATGTCGAGGTCCACGGCCAAAAAACCTACAACGGCGTAGCGCTGCTCTCAAAGCATCCCGTGGACGACGTTTTGCGCGGCCTGCCCGGCGACGATGCGGACGAACAGGCGCGTTATATCGAGGCTTTAGTGATGCCCGACGATGTGGAGCCTGTCCGTGTCGGCGGATTGTATCTCCCTAACGGCAACCCGGCGCCCGGCCCGAAATATGACTACAAGCTCACCTGGATGAAGCGCCTGAAAGCCCACGCCGAAGCGCTTCTCGAAAACGAAGAGGCGTTGATCCTCGCAGGCGATTATAACGTCATCCCGCAAGCCGAAGACGTGCATGACCCGGCGGCTTGGGAAGGCGATGCGCTTTACCGGCCGGAGACCCACGCAGCGTTTCGCGAAATCTTAAATCTCGGTCTCTATGACGCCATTCGTCAGGCAGAGCCGAGCTCGGTTCTATACACATTCTGGGACTATCAGCGCGGCGCATGGGAAAAAGATCACGGCATCAGGATCGATCATCTCTTGTTGAGCCCGCAAGCCGCCGACCGCTTCAAGTCCGCCGGCGTCGACCGCAAGGAGCGCGGCAAGGAAAAACCCTCTGATCATGTGCCGGTTTGGGTCGAGATAGAGTAAACCAAAATTTCGCCGCAGCAGAAACGGAGTAAAACAACATTATGCGTTTTGTTTTGTTGTTCGTAATTTTTTGGATTTCGGCGCCTATTGCATCGGCCGCTGACCGGCTCGACCACATCTCAGCGCTTCGCGACACCGATCACATTGAAATGCAGTCGCGCACGCTCCAGCGCTCGTTTCATATCTATGTGCGCAAGCCCCTCGATTACGATGAAACGAATGCAGACTACCCAGCCGTCTACCTGCTCGATGGCGACATCACCTATCCGATCATTGCAGCCTATCATTATCTTCTTCAGTACGATGAGAAGACAATCCCGGAAGCGATCATCGTCGGCATTTCATACGGGTCCTTTTATCCAAAAAATGGCAATTATCGCGCGACAGATTATTCAACGCCGCCTCTGCCTGAGGAGTTCCGCAATGGCGTCGATGACGGCGATGTTCACGGCGGCGCGGCGGCGTTCCAGCAATTTATCAAATATGAAGTGATCAAACACATCGAAGAAAATTACCGCACTGATCCTTCACGCCGCATCCTGATGGGCCAATCTCGCGGCGCGCACTTTGCGCTTTACAGCGCTCATACGGACCCGGATTTGTTCTGGGGCCGGATCGCCTCAAACCCGTCATTTGAGCCGAACAAGGATATATTCTTCGCTGACGAGACACTGCCCGACATGAACAATGCAAAGCTCTATGTATCGAGCGCAGAGCGAGACTTACCGGACTTGAAATCTGACGCAAATGCCTGGGCCGCGCGTTGGGAAAGCGATACGCCGCCCTGGGAACTAAAATTCGCCGAGCCCGCGGGCGAGACCCACGCCGCTGGCATCGTGCGTGTCTATCGCGACGGAATGAAATGGTTGTTTGGCGGCGAGTGAGCACGTTCATTTTCCGTCAGTTCCTACGCGTCCATATCAATCGACAGATTTTAATCGCCATCGCAGTCTTAAAGTATGAGCAGCGAACAGCTATCGTCTGCGGCAGTCGAGACGACCTCGTGATAGGCGGCTTGCGTCGGCGCCAGGCGGCGGATCAGGATAAGGCCGCGCCGGGTCGGCGCTTCAATTTGGGGCCCGGAAAACATGAGGGGATCCAACGCTGCTCTGCCCGGCGCACGCAAGACGATTTCCGACCCGGACGCCGGATCACCGCCGACGTCAATCCGAACCGTGGCGAAATTGTTTGTTCGGATATCGAAGAAAGAAACAGATGAGTAGTCGTCATACGGGCCGACGCGAACCGCCAAAACTTGATTGCCCGACAAGTCGAACGGACAGATCGAATAAACAAGGTCCGGCGACGGACGCACCACAGTTTGTGTTTGCGGCGTGGTACGCGGCGCCAGGTTGAATTCATGCAAGGCGACGCCGCGCTCTTCCAGTCGCTCTATTGCATTCTTCATGATCGCGACCGGCGTCATGTGCAATGTCACGAAATGGCCTGTCAGTATCGACGCGAGCAACACGAATATTGGCGCCACAATGCGTTTCATGCTGCGGCTTCACATTTAATTTTCTGAATTCGCGGCGGCGCTAACCACACTTCTGGAAATTCAACGAGGTCTGCCTCGGGCTGATAGAGGCGCAGCGTTAAATCAAATCGGCCCGCTGCACGGCTGGATATCCAATGGCCGCCGGCCGGCGGCGTTGGAGCAATAATCGCGGTCCATTCGCCTCGTTCACCAATTGTCGTTGCGTCGATGGACAATGCAAGGTCGTCGTTCATTGGCAAACGGCTTTCAGAATCATAAAGGGTTACGGACCACCAAAACGCCTTCTGCCGTTTCCCGCTCAATACGTATGTGCAGCGTTCTTGTAATTGTTCACCACTATCATCGACGCTACGCGTGAAATAAATCGCTTCTTCCTTCACGAGCGCCAACAAACCATGCCTTGCCACGCGCGCACGCGTGTAAGGATTAGCCGAAACAGCCCCTATCGATCGATCGCTTGTCCAATTAGCGATATTGATGTTGGCGAAACTGGCGGCGCTGAACTTGCCGATCAATCCTGACATCCATAGCGCTGACGCATTACCGACCAATAAGCCGAACAACACCACAGACGCATAAAGGACAATGGCCTTAGTCGACATTTTCTTAAACGCGGTCCCAAATTGCGTAATCTGACATCGGCTCAGAGGCATCATGCACTGATCTGATCTTGCAAATATAGCATGCTCAACACATCAGCTATAGATCGAACAGACGGAATTTAAACTACGTACTTCCAGTCAGAATTCTGGCCGCCTGTTCGTGAGCGTCAGCGATCACGGAATTTCGACCGCGGCCTCCGGCCATTCACCGTCCAGGAACGCATCCATTGCTTTCAACGTCTCCTCAGGTTGTTCATAATGCGGCCAGTGGCCGGCGCCTTCTATGACCAACAAACGCGCATGCGCCTGACCGCGCACCCATTCTTCATTGCCTTCAAGCGGAATATTATCTTGTTGACCGTGAATAATGAGACGCGGAATTGAAACCTCGTCCAATGACTCACGCCAGTCGTATCCTATGATCGATTCAAATAACTTGCCGAAATAGGCGCCGATATTGTCGGGATGTTCATTAGAAAACTGACAGACATCCGGCGTTTCCGGCAAGTTGTCGGGGTCCGCGAACAGCGGCGGGTTCGTGATCAGCTCCACAGCGCGGCAATGCGCTTCCGGGTCCCCGTCGAATTCCCCTGCCGCGACCCGTTCACGAAATGCCTGCCGCGCCGCCTGGTCCGTACGCCGGTCGCGGTCCTCCATAAACATCGGACCGTAGGGGTCGAACCGCGCCGCAATTGGCGCCAGTTGGATCAGCCGCGTAACGCGGTCCGGATTGCGCATGGCGTAAACAAACATTTCCATCCCGCCGCCGGACCAGCCGATAATCGCGACCTTTTCTGCGCCGACGGCGTTTCTTACGGTGTCAAAGTCGCGATACATATAGTCGAGGGTTACGGTATCAAGCGGCGCCGCGTCCGACGCGCCCCGCCCGCGCGGATCATAGGTGACGATCCGGCGTCCCTTCGCCAGCGAATCCAGGCGCTGGCCGTGATAGAGGGCAAACGGAACCATCACCGTATCGTCGCCCTCCCCGGCGATGCGATAGTAAAGCGTAATACCGTCATCCGTTTCGACGGTATGCTCCGACACAGTGAATTCTGTTGGATTTTCATTGCGCTGCTCAGAGCTGCAAGCAGCAGCAATAAACGATAAAATAAAAAAGATGATTGGACGCATGATAATTCCACTCCAAAATAAGTCCGAAAACAAATTCGAAATACGGTATGTCTCGCGCCTATTGCAGTAAACGCGAATGCACACGATTTCGCAAACCCTAAAACGCCCGCCTTGCGATTATAAGCGGCGCGTTTAATAAGCTGTTGCATGAAATGGTCTCCCGAACAGGATGATGCGCTTGTCGCTGTCGATCGCTGGCTGAACAATGGCGGAAAGCAGGTTTTTCGTCTCTTTGGCTATGCCGGCGCCGGCAAGACGACGCTCGCGCGCCATTTCGCCGAACACGCCGGCGGTGACGTCGCCTTTGCAGCGTTCACCGGCAAGGCCGCCCATGTCATGCGCCAGAAGGGATGCGAAAGCGCGTCGACCATCCACGCGCTGATTTACCGTCCGGCGAGCGGCGACGGCGAGGACGAGCCGATGTTTACGCTGCGCCATGATGCGCCAGCGTCAAAAGTTGATCTTATCATCATTGATGAATGCTCTATGGTGGACGAAGACCTTGGGCGCGATCTTCTCTCCTTCGGCAAACCGATCCTTGTCCTTGGCGATCCGGCGCAATTGCCGCCAGTCAAGGGCGGCGGGTTTTTCACCAAAGGTGAGCCCGATTTTATGCTGACAGAAATCCATCGTCAGGCCGCCGACAATCCGATCATCCGTTTGTCGCTGGCGATCCGCGAGGGAACTGATTTTGACGAACAGTCCGATCAATGCCGCCTTGTCAAGAAGCAGGAAATAACGACAGAAGAAATCATGGACGCTGATCAAATTTTGGTTGGCGCGAACCGTACTCGAAAACGCTATAATGATCGGCTGCGTCAGCTGCATGGCCATGACGACCCGACGCCGGAGGCCGGCGAGAAACTTGTCTGTTTACGGAACAACAAAAAGAAGGGCCTCCTCAATGGCGGCATCTGGAACGTTGCGCGGCGTATGAGCCCGCGCGGCGGGCGCGTCAGATATTCGGTGCGCCCGGAAGAAGGCGGCAAAGCCGTCAACGTGTCGGTCCCGCGCGCATTCTTTTTGGATGGCCCGGAAACTGTCCCGTGGACACAGCGCAAAGGCGCCGACGAATTCGACTATGGTTACGCGTTGACCGTTCATAAGGCGCAAGGCTCACAATGGGATTCAGTTGTCTTGTTCGACGAGAGCTTCATGTTCCGTGAACATCGCGACCGCTGGCTCTACACCGCGATTACGCGGGCCGCTGAACGGTTGATTGTGGTGCGCTAGTCAGCCATTCGCTTTTCGTCCTCGACGCGCGCTTCAATCCAGTCGGCCATGCGCTTGAAGTATTCCGGCGGATACCCGCTAAACGGCAATTACCGCCACCGGTTCAACGAGTGATAATCGCCTTTGTTGATATAAATATCGATCGGCTGGCCCGTGCGCGCTTTCAAGTCCTCAAGATACGCAACCCACGCATTAGTATCGATATTCTCGTGCAACTCAACGAATACATAAAACATCGGCACGCCGCGTATCTGTTCCAGAAAATCGCAACCACAATAGGCGCGGCTGTAAGCGATCCGGCCAACATAGCGATCATCGTATCGGCTGCGCGCGATCCTGCGTCCGAACCAGGCCGTGGACGCTTCCGGGTATCGTTCAAAAAATGATACAAGGCGCCGTTGCAAGGCGTCGCGCTCAGGCCCTTCATAAAATCCCGGATTATCGACAGACTTCTGGTAAAATTCTGACGCGTCGTGCAGGAACTCAATTATTTCATCGATCTCATCATCACTCAAGCCGAACTTTTTAAACCCGATGCGATATTGATAATCCTGAAAATGGCGATAGCCGAGAAACGGCGCGACGCGCGCATAGGCTAACTTTACATCGCCGCGCTTCGCAGGCGCATTGGCGTGCATGCGCGGGACGAGATGATCCTTCCCAAGGGGTCCCGAACCGGAAACCTGAAACACGGCCGGATGCGGCCCCGGCCCTTTTGGCAAGACCAGCTCTGCCGCCATTTCAACGCCTTCACTGACGAACGTCACTTGCTCAACTGGCGTCGCGATATAAGCGTAGCGCACCCAGACGTCGGATATCGTTGCCGTCAACAGCGCGATTACCAACAAGACGCAGAAAACGATAAGTCGGATTGAACGCAAGATCACATCAGGCAGACCCATCAAACATCTGACATTTGTCAAATCCCGAAACAGGGTGCCGGATCAATTGAAACCGTCTGAATTTTCCCTGAATTCGCGCGTTCAGTCGCGAAAAACCGGCGTTTGCCCCCATTGAGGTCAAACCGAACAGTTGTAAGGGTTTTCCACAGACACGAATTTTCGAAGGGAGCTCCACAATGGATAATCTGATTTCCGCGACCAAAACGGTCCTGAATAGCTACGCCAAGTTCGAAGGACGGTCAGGTCGCGTCGAATTCTGGTGGTTTGTTCTCGCCTACAT
>JABDJK010000074.1 GCA_013002535.1 Hyphococcus sp. | reverse complement strand
CCTCTGGACCGGGCATTTCGATCTGTGGACGGAGGATAACGCCATCGTTTTCCGGAACGCGGCGATCTTGCCTGAAAATGGCACAATTGAGCCCGGCCAGGCGGTCGCGTTTATCCGCGCGGCGGGCGAGGCGATTGACCGGTTTTACCCGGCGTTCAACTTCCTCGTCTGGGGTGGGAAAAAACCGAATGAGGCGCTCGAGGCGTCTTTATTTGAAACGGCTGGGAATGCGTAGGCTGATCGAACCGGCAAACATTTTTGCTTGCAGCGCGTTTCATTTCACCGTTTAACCGGCTCCTATGCTTACCCTTATTGGCCTCGGCGTTATCGCCATCGTTGTGGCTCTGCTCCTGTCCGGACGGGTAAGTCCGGTCGTTGCGCTTGCGCTTGTGCCGCTTGCTGGAGCCGTAGTTTCCGGATTTTCACCGGTTGAGATCGGTGATTTTTTTGGCGCCGGTCTGCAGAAAGTCGCGCCGGTCGCAGCAATGTTCATCTTTGCAATTTTATTTTTTGGCGTGATGCAGGACGCCGGATTATTTCGGCCGATAATTGACGGCCTTATTAAACTGACGGGCGGCAATGTCATCGCCGTCGCCGTCGGTACGTCCGTGGCCGGTATGCTGGCTCATCTTGACGGAGCAGGCGCGACGACATTCCTCTTGACTATTCCAGCGCTTACGCCGGTCTACAAAAGACTGCGCATGAGCCTCTATTTGATGTTGATGTTGCTGGCGATTGGCGCTGGCATATTTAACATGATGCCGTGGGCCGGACCATTAGGTCGCGCAGCCGCAGTGATCGGCGTCGACGTCGCGGAGCTTTGGCAGCCGTTGATACCCGTTCAACTGGCGGGCGCGCTGCTTCTCGTGGCGTTCGCCGGACTGTTGGGGGTGCGTGAGCAACGTCGAATCGCGAATCTTCCCATCGCGGAAACGGCGCCGCCGGGGCCAATGGCTGAGGCGCCTCGCGATGAATACCGCGATCGGACGCCGCGCCTGCAGGTTGCTGTAAACGCCGCGATATTTGCCGCTGTGATGGCGAGCCTCGTCGCTGGAATGTTGCCCGCGGCGTATGTTTTCATGATTGGACTTGGCGTCGCTTTACTCGTCAATGCGCGCGGCGCGAAGGCTCAAATGGATGCGATCGCCGCTCACGCGCCAACGGCATTGTCCATGGCGGCTATCATTTTTGCTGCTGGCGCTTTTCTGGGCGTTATGGACAAGTCCGGCATGCTGTCATCGATCGCCGGCGATGTCGCAAATGTGTTGCCGTCGGCGTTTGTCCCGTACCTGCATCTGGCGCTCGGCGTTTTTGGGCTTCCCATGGAGTTGATCCTGAATACGGACGCTTATTATTTCGGAGTGTTGCCGGTGGTGACTGAAATCGTCGGACCTCATGGCGTTGCGCCGGAAACTGCCGTTTATGCGCTTATGGTCGGCAATGTTGTCGGTACGTTCATCTCACCATTTTCTCCGGCGCTTTGGCTGGCGCTAGGCCTTGCCGGTCTCGAGATGGGCAAACATATTCGTTATGCACTGGCGCCGATGTGGCTTTTTTCGCTGGCGCTAATGGCCATCGCTGGCGCCATGGGCCTGTTAACGTAGGAATGTCGGCGGAGTTAGGAACATGACTGTTTCACGTATCAACAAGTTTACTGCGCAGGCGGGAAAGGGCGATGCGCTTGTTGCGGCTTTGCGAGAAGTCCTGCCGGCGATGAAGGCGGCCGACGGTTTTCTTTCCTACACAATCCTGCAAGGAACGCCGGATACGGACGCCGTCGCGGTTATTGAAGTTTGGGATTCGATCGAAGCTCACAAGGCCGCCGCTGCATTAATCCCGCCGCAAGATTTCCAAAAGATTATGCCGCTCCTCGCTTCGCCTCCCGCTGGCGACTATTACAAGTCGCGATAGCGAACCTGATCCTGAATACAATTGGAGCGCGAACATTTAAAAAACGTCCGCGCCCCAAGCTTCACGATAGGGGGAACCATGAAGCAAAGCGTTTAGCTGCGCGACGGAAACCGTTCGGTAGTCGCGATTCAAGCATTAATCGCAAGTGACGGTTGTTCCATACCGGTCGCAGCGCCGCGTCCGGCATTGCCAAGCGTCGTTGTCGCGGATACCGCCGATTCATCGATATCAATATCGGCGCCGCCAGTTGAGGAATTTCGTTCAACGCGACCGTCGCCCAAGACGTTGCCGTCGGCTGTTGCGGTGTTTGCATTCGCGAAAGACCCCCTCACAGTGACGTCGTTTGTAGTGGCAGCATGATTGTGCGAAGGCATTTCCAACGCGGCAAGAGAGGCAGTTTTGGCGCCGTACTTTTGGCCTTGCGGGTGGCTGCCGGCGCCAGGGCCATTCTCTTCACGCCGCTCACCGTCCCCGTCGCTTTCTTGACCGTTTTGATTTGTCTGCTTTCGCCGACGGGCGTCCCGACGCCTCGGTAATCTTGTTCTCGATCTCGTATTGCTTGACCATCGGATCATCCGCGACGGCGAGTTCGACCTCTTGAAGTCTCTTGATTTCGTCGCGGAGGCGGGCGGCGGTTTCAAATTCCAAATTCGACGCGGCTTCGCGCATTTCCTTCTCCAGATGCTGCAGATGTTTCTGGAGGTTGTGCCCGGCGCCCTCAAACTCGGCGGCGTCCTCGGCGAAGCTTCCGCCGCCCGCCGCACGGAACCCGCGATGGCCGACAAATGTTTGCCCCATGGCAGCCTTCTTGCCTTCGTCGTCTGAATTGGCGATGTCGGCGATGGCGGCTCTTGTCGATTCCGGCGTGATGCCGTGTTTTTTGTTATGGGCGAGTTGTTTTTCGCGGCGGCGTTCGGTCTCGCCCATGGCCCGCTCCATGGAGCCGGTGATATTGTCCGCATAGAGAATAACTCGGCCGTCGACATTGCGTGCGGCGCGTCCGATGGTCTGGATCAGCGATGTCTCGGACCTGAGGAACCCTTCCTTGTCGGCGTCGAGGATCGCGACAAGCTGACATTCCGGAATGTCGAGCCCCTCGCGCAAAAGGTTGATCCCGACCAGCACGTCAAATGCGCCGAGGCGCAAGTCGCGGATGATCTCGATCCGCTCCAGCGTGTCAATGTCGGAGTGCATGTATCTGACGCGCACGCCCTGTTCATACATGTATTCGGTGAGGTCTTCGGCCATGCGTTTCGTCAAGGTGGTGACGAGAACGCGCCCGCCTTTCTTCGCGATCTCCTTGCATTCGGCTATGACGTCGTCGACCTGGTTGGTGTCGTGGGCGGTGACTGGGCGCACCTCGATTTCCGGATCGACGAGGCCGGTGGGGCGGATCACCTGTTCGGTGAAAACGCCGCCGGTGCGTTCCAACTCCCAGTTGCCGGGCGTCGCGGAAACGTGCGTCGTTTGCGGCCGCATCTTCTCCCATTCCTCGAATTTCAAGGGCCGGTTGTCCATGCAGGAGGGCAGGCGGAAGCCATATTCGGCCAGCGTCCGCTTGCGATTAAAGTCGCCCCGGAACATCGCCCCGATTTGCGGCACCGAAACGTGCGATTCATCACAGAATATGAGCGCGTTTTCTGGTAGATACTCAAAGAGCGTAGGGGGAGGTTCGCCAGGCTTGCGGCCGGTGAGGTAGCGGGAATAATTCTCAATCCCGTTGCACGAACCGGTCGCCGCCATCATTTCGAGATCAAACTGAACACGCTGTTCCAGCCGCTGGGCCTCGAGCAGGCGGCCTTCCTCGCGCATGATCGGAAGGGTCTCGTTCAATTCTCTTTTGATGCCGCTCATGGCCTGGGTCAGGGTCGGGCGCGGCGTGACGTAGTGGGAGTTGGCGTAAAGGGTGACTTCGGGCAGGTCGTCGGTTTTCTGACCGGTTAGCGGATCGAATTCCGCGATGTCTTCGATCTCGTCGCCAAAGAGCGAGACGCGCCAGGCACGGTCCTCATAGTGAGCCGGGAAAATCTCGATGGTGTCGCCGCGGGCGCGGAAACATCCGCGGGCGAAGGCGTTGTCATTGCGCCGGTATTGCAAGGCGACGAGGTCTGCAAGAATTTTCTTGCGCTCGATCAATTGCCCGGTTTTGAGCGAGAACGTCATCGCGGTGTAGGTCTCGACCGAACCGATGCCGTAGATGCAGGAGACCGAGGCGACGATGATAACGTCTTCGCGCTCCAGAAGCGCGCGAGTCGCAGCGTGGCGCATGCGGTCGATCTGTTCGTTAATGGAGGATTCTTTTTCGATGTAAGTGTCCGTACGCGGAACGTATGCTTCCGGCTGGTAGTAATCGTAATACGAAACGAAATACTCAACCGCGTTGTCGGGGAAGAACGCCTTGAACTCGCCATAGAGCTGCGCCGCGAGGGTTTTGTTGGGCGCGAGGATCAGCGCCGGGCGCTGGCATGCTTCGATGACTTTCGCCATCGTAAAGGTCTTGCCGGTGCCGGTGGCTCCAAGCAGCACCTGGTCCCACTCATCGTTTTTGACGCCTTCGACAAGTTCTGGGATCGCCGTCACCTGATCGCCCGCCGGCTGATAATTAGAGACAACGCGCAAAGGTCTCGACTTGCCGGATTTCGGCGGGCGCTCTGGCTTGTGCGGCGTCCATGTTTCCAGGGGCGCGCCAAGGCGATCGTGATAGGTCTGCACAGCTTCGGAAAAACCGCCAGGGATCACCTCATGCTTCGGCGTAACCGGCTGGGTCTTCGGGGCTTTTTTGATAACGTGCTTCGGCGCGGGCATGGGCGGATTTCTGTACGGCTACGCGCAAGAACATAGTGCGAACAGCGGAAAAGAAAAGGGTGCGGTGCTGGCCGCTTTTTTGGCGCGGCGTATTACCCCCGCAATGTCGGGGCGAGGGCCGTCACTCTTACGTCCACCTCCATCCCGATAAAGTCCGCAGGGTCGCCTTCGAAGGCGCCTTCCAGGGGAACGGCCTGACTTGGTGTGCGGGCGACGCCTGTGCGGATCAAGTGGCCTGAGGCCACAAGACCGTTGGTCGGGTCGAACTCGATCCAGCCGGCGCCGGGCAGGAACACCTGGACCCAGGCGTGGGTCGCGCCGGCGCCTTGCAGGGCGCCTTCCTGATCCGTCAACGGATCATAAAGATAGCCGGTGACGAAGCGCGCGGCGAACCCGAGATGGCGCACCGCCTCCAGCATCAAGACTGCGAAATCGCGGCACGATCCTTCAGCGCTTTGCAGCGTATGACGCGGCGCCTGCACCCCATGTTCCTCGCGGCGCTTATAGGTAAAATCCCTGCTGATGGCGCTGTTGATATTTTCCAGAATATCCCAGGTGTCATTGTTCTCGGCGCGCGCAACGCTTTCCGCCCAGAACCGCACTTCCTGATCTTCGTGGAGATATTCCGGATAGATCAGCGGCGCGAGATCAATGTGCTGGTCGTCATCATAAAGAAACGGGAACTTGCGCGCGTGTTCGGCGATCGGGAATTTTGGTCTTTCAACGCTGGAGCGTACGACATTGAACGCGCAATCGATCTCCAGCGTGGTTGACGGTGCGGCGCCGCCGAAATCAAGGATCACTTTGGAATTTGAAAAAACATCGTGCATCCAGTGATGGGTAGCGGACGGCGTCGATTTAATCTCAAATGAGGTAAGGCGCAGATCATTAGACTCATGCGGGCGGAACATCGCTTTGTGCGCGCCAAACTTAACGGGCTTGGCGTAATTGTAGCGCGTGATGTGGCGGATCTGTAGAAGATCTGTAGTGACGACCGGCTGTTGCGCGGGCGCATTTGAATTTGCGGGATTCGACAACGGTTTGAACCTTAGCTTTTTAAATACGCGACAAAGCGGCGAAGGTGTTACGCCGCCGGAGCAAAATAGCGGTCGTTTAGGGCGTTGGCGAGGGAATTGATGTCAACTTGCAAACTATCAAGATATCGGTGAAGGGCTCGGCCATTGAGCTTTGCCGGGGGCGCGCCGAGATTTTCTTTAAGCGCCGCCGCGGCTTTTTTGATGTCAGCGCCGGGTTTAGCATCAAAATCCTTATCCAGCCGCTCCAGTTGGTAGAGCGCCGTTTCCGCTGCATTGGTGACGGAAAGCGGCAGATAGGGATCGCACAGGACGAACCGCGCGGCGTCCGCCGGGTCCGTATTGACCGGGTGGCGTCGCTGAAACGCATGGTAGCCTGAAGCCGACCGCAACAGTGTATTCCACCAGGCGACATCAGGCGGGGCGATATCATCAATGTCGTCACGGTCAAAGCGGAAATATTTGATGTCGATGAGGCGCGTCATCTGGTCAGCGCGTTCCAGCGCGGCGCCGAGTTGATTAAAACGCCAGACCTCGTCTCGATAGGATGTCGCTTCCATGACGCCACGATGGATGTAACTGCGCTCGCGAATGGAAAGGCAAATGTCGTTCAGTTTGGAAAGGGAAAAGCGCCGCTTTTGCAACTCTCGCAACTCGTCATAGAAAACCGAAACTGCACGCCAGGTTTCCGTACTGATGAGGTGCCGGATGGAGCGCGCGTTCTCCTTCGCCATGTTTCCCGCGAAAACGGCGGAATTCGCGTTCGTTGTATCGGACAGGTAAAACCGCGCGACGTTGACCGCGGTAAGGGGTTTGCCGCGTTCCTCAAAAGCCTCGCTGTCAGCGAATACCGACAGGATCGGCGCCCAGGCGTCGTCATGGTCCTGATCGGCAGCGAAAGATTCCGTCACCCATAACAGGCGCGCAAGGCTTTCTACCCGCTCCATATAGCGGCCGAGCCAGAAGGCGTTTTCTGCAAATCGCGATAACAACATCTAATTCGTTCGACCCATCATCATTTGCGTAACACCCATGTGTCTTTTGAGCCGCCGCCCTGACTTGAATTCACAATGATCGATCCCTCACGCATGGCGACGCGGGTGAGCCCGCCGGGCAGCACCCAGGAGTCCTTGCCGGTCAAAACATAAGGGCGCAGGTCGACATGGCGCGGCGCGAGGCCGTTTTTCGTCAGGGTTGGACAGACCGAGAGACTGATCATCGGTTGCGCGATATAATTCGACGGATCTTTCTTGATGGCTCGGCGGACGTCGTTGATTTCTTTCTTTGTCGCTTTTGGACCGACGACAATGCCATAGCCGCCAGATTCGCCGACGGGCTTCACGACCAGTTCTTCGAGATGGTCTAGAACATAAGCGAGGTCGTCTTTCTCGCGGCAGATATAGGTCTCGACATTGTTGATGACCGGATCTTCACCCAGATAATAATCGATGATCTTCGGCATATAGGCGTATACGGCCTTGTCATCGGCGACACCGGCGCCGATAGCGTTGGCGATGGTGACTTTGCCGGCTTTCAGCGCACGCATAAGGCCCGGCGTCCCGAGCATGGAGTCTTCGCGAAAAACCTCCGGGTCGAGGAAATCGTCATCGATCCGCCGGTAAATTACGTGAACGCGTTCAAGGCCTGAAATCGTTTTCATGAATACGCGGTCATCATCATCGACGACAAGGTCGCGGCCCTCAACAAGGGCGGCGCCCATCTCGCGCGCCAGAAAGACGTGCTCAAAGTAAGCCGAATTAAATACGCCCGGCGTTAACAGCACGACATTCGGATTTTGCACCCGAGGCGGCGCCGTTTCCGACAGTTTGCGGCGCAATTGCTGGCCGTAATCGGAGACCGGGCGGATCTTGATCCCTTCCAGGAGGTCTGGGAACGACCGCATCATCAAATGGCGATTTTCAATCACATAGGAAACGCCCGACGGCGACCGGCAATTATCTTCCAACACTAAAAACTCGCCGTTTTCATCACGAATTAAATCAACGCCGGAAATATGGGTGTAGGTATCCTGCGCCAGCTTTAACCCCAGCACCTCTTTGCGGAAATTCTTGTTCTTGACCACGAGTTCTTTGGGCACAACACCGTCGGAAAGAATTTTCTGTTTACCGTAAATGTCTTTCAAGAATTCATTGAGCGCGGTCACACGCTGGATACAGCCCGTATTGATGATATTCCAGTCTTCAGCAGAGATCATGCGCGGCAGCGGGTCGAACGGTAAAATACGATCAATGGCGCCAGCGTCTGAATAGACCGTGAATGTAATGCCGAGATTGCGCAACTCGCGCTCAGCTGCGCTATTGCGTTTATTCAGCGTGCGCAGGTTGTATTGCGACAATCGTTTCGATAGCGCATTCGATTTTCCGCCGACGGATTTGTCGGTGGTTTCGCAGAAATTTGCGCCCGCGTCATAGGCTGTTAGGAGATTTGGTTTTCCCATTGCCGCGATGGATACAATATCTCTCGCTGCAACGCAACATCAGATGAAATATTTATCATCTGTAGACGGAATAAGCGGAAAACCCCGCGCGGGCGCAGCGGGGTTTTCCTGTCCGGTGTGCTGAACGGAAGGGGGAGAGTATTGTCAACACACCAGATTGATCTGGCATGAAAACTCTAGTTCAAGATGTCGGGCCAGTTGGCGTCAGCCAATTCGATAAAGCCAGGCGCATCTTGAAGCCAGTCAGCCTGAACTTTGTCATTATAATTCAGGTACAATTTGCCGTCGTGGATGGTCCAGTTGTCGGGGTTGCCGCGGGCGGTATAGCCTTGTGACGCGGCCCAGGCGCAATAGCCGCCATATTGCGGTGCGAAGGCTTCAGGGTCAGCGGTGAAGGCATCGAGATTGGCTTGGCTCGAAAACCGCCATTGGGCGCCGTTATATTCGGTCGTGAATTCTTTCTCGCCTTTCACCGGCGCGCCTTCCTCAAAATACGCGACGACGTCATAACCATCGACGGCGGCGTTTGAGAATCGCGGCGTATAGACCGGGTCTTTGGCGAGGGCTGCGCCTAACGCGCCTAACGCGCCTAAGGCGGCAATCGCTGATAATATAAATCGTCTCGCGAACATGTAAGGTCCTCCGTTTATTGTTTGTGGACCCTACATAACCGGCTCGCCGCGCCAGTAAACGCACGAATAATCACAACATAGCGATGATCTGTGAGGCATTTTGCGAATCTCGCTGCCATGCTAGGAGGAGGCGGCGTATATTCAAAATTCCGCCGGGAGGGCGAACGACATGTTCCGAACACTTGCTGTATCTTTTTTCGCGTTTTCGACAGCCGCTGTCGCCGCGCCGACCGACGATCTGAATGCGCTCATTGATGAATATTGGGCGAATGAAATGGAAGAGAGCCCCTTCGGCGCCACAAGTTCCGGTGTGTTCGACTACAATGATAAAGTCCCGCAGGTCTCGCCCGAAGATCATGCGCGCAGGGCGCAGGAAGCAAAAGATTTCGCCGTACGCCTTGAAGCGATCGATCGTGACAGTTTGTCGGACGAAGATATCATCAATGCGGATCTGCTGGCGTTCATTTTGAAACATGATGTGGCGCTGGCGCAGTATGAAAACTGGCGCATTCCCTTCTTGGCGGATACTGGCTTTCACACGAACTTTGGCTACACGATTAATGCGACGCCGTTCCGTACGGAAAAAGACTACCAAGACTTTATCAAACGGCTGGAGGCGTTGCCGGGGTTTATCGATCAACACATCGCCAATATGCGCGAAGGGATAGCGATCGGTTACACTCAGCCAAAAGAAATTATTCCAAATATCATCCCATCGTTTGAAGCGCAGGTGACGGAAACGGCAAAAGAGCATGGTTATTACGCGCCGTTTAACAAATTTCCAGCATCGATTTCAAAACGCAAACAAAAGGCGCTGACGAAAGCTGGCAAAGCCGCACTGGAAGACGGCGTCATCCCGGCATTTGTTCGTCTCTCGACTTTCATGAAAGAAGAATATTTGCCTAATGCGCGCGAAACGCTGGGCGCATCGGAGCTTCCTAACGGCAAGGAGTTTTACGAGGCGCGCGTTCGCTATTTCACAACGCTCGATGATGCGACGGCGGGCGATATTCATGAGCTGGGCTTGAAAGAAGTCGCGCGCATCCGCAAGGAGATGATGGACGTCATTGATGAGACGGGCTTTGACGGCTCCTTCGATGAGTTTTTGGAATTCCTGCGCACCGACCGGCAGTTTTATGCAGAAACTCCGCAACGTCTGCTTGAGCGGGCCGCCTGGATCGCCAAAGACATTGATGGACGCTTGCCAAAATATTTTGGCAAATTACCGCGCCAGCCCTATTCGGTCGAGCCGGTGCCGGAGGACCTTGCGCCAAATTACACCAACGCTCGTTATGTCGGCGCGCCGCTGGATGCGGATCGCGGCGGGCAGTCATGGGTGAATACCTATAATCACGAAATTCGCCCGCTCTACCAGTTGACGGCCATGGCTTTGCACGAGGGTGTGCCTGGCCATCATCTGCAATCGGCGCTGTCAAAGGAAATTGAAAATGTTCCGCAATTCCGCCGTCAATTTTACCCACACGCTTTTGGCGAGGGTTGGGGGCTATATTCCGAAAAGCTCGGCGTTGAGATGGGCGTCTATGAAACCCCTTATGATCATTTCGGGCGTCTGACCTGGGAGATGTGGCGCGCGGCGCGGCTTGTCATCGATACTGGCCTTCACTCGAAGGGTTGGACCCGCCAGCAGGCGATGGATTACCTCGCCGGCAACACCGCGTTGTCGCTACACAACGTTCAGACCGAAGTTGATCGCTATATCGCGTGGCCGGGCCAGGCGCTCGCCTATAAAATGGGCGAGCTGACGATCTGGGAATTGCGCGCGAAAGCTGAAAAGGAACTCGGCGACAAGTTTGATATCCGCGATTTCCACGATGCGATTTTGGTCAGCGGCGGCATGCCGCTGGAAATGCTCCGTGATCGGATTGATCTGTATATTGAAGAGGCGAAGGCGGGGGAGTAGGCGGAACAGGCGTCGGGTGCGTCCCTCATCCTGAGGTCCGAGCGGCGACGCCGCGATCCTCGAAGGATGGTAAAGCGCCGCCATGTCGCCATCCTTCGAGGCCCAGCGGATGCTTCGCATGGGGCTGGGCGCTTCAGGATGAGGCAGTAGGAACGAAACGGTATGAACCTCAATATCGAAATTCCCGTTCTCGACTCCGAGCGCCTCATCCTGCGCGAGCACCGCTATGCCGATTTTCCGGCGATGTGCGAGATGTGGGCGGACCCTGAAGTGACTAAATATATCGATGGGAAACCGCGGCCGGTTGAAGATTGCTGGCTAAAGTTTTTGCGCGCAACAGGCTTCTGGGCGCATCTCGGTTACGGCTATTGGATTGTTGAAAACAAGGAGACGGGCGAGGTCGCCGGCGAGGTTGGCATCGGCGATTTCAAGCGCATGCTCGACCCTATAACGCCCATGCCCCATGAATTTGGCTGGGCGTTTAGGTCGTCATTCCACGGGCAAGGTGTTGCGACAGAAGCGGTCAAAACGGCGATGAATTGGGCCGACAAATCATTGGAAGGCGCGGAACTCACCTGCATAATCGATCCGGCGAATGCGCCGTCGATCCGCGTCGCAGAGAAGTGCGGGCTGCGTGAGGCGGCCCGCGCAAAATATCACGGCGGCGAGGTGATGGTGTGTCGGCGCGAACAGAAAAGAGGCGACTGATATGAAGCGGGCTGGCTCGGCAATGATGTGGATTTTGGGGCTTGGTTTTGTTTCTGCGGCCCACGCTACGGACGCCTGTTCCCCCGTTGCGATTTCGACCAAGGCGAATGTTTCAGTCTCCGACGGCACGTCATACAAAACCGCAACGCATTATCATTCCGCCTCGTCGTCAGCGTTTGAACAAATCGATGACGACGGCTCATCGCTGATTGTGGTTGAGGGGCCGGTTGCATGGGCGCGCTCGGGCGACAAGATCGTGCGCGGCAGCGAATTCCACAAACTATTTGCCTTCGGTCATCAGTATCACGCCTTTATATTATATTTCGACGAGATCATGGCGAATGTTGAAGAGGTGGAGAGTTTCGCGTTTCGGGGCGAAACGTTTCGCGCTCGCTCCGGCGATTATCCTTACGGCGGCAAGGCGCACATGGTTATGGGAGATGGAATTCTGCCGCGCGGGTTTCAATTTGATTTTCCGGAAATCCCGCCGATTACCGTCGTCTTGAGCAACTGGAAGAAAAAGCGCGGTGTTGATCTGCCCTATGCGTTGTTGATTGATGACGGGACGCGGCAGTTCGACTACAAATATACTGACGTTAAAATCAAAAGCCGGTTGCCGCTGTGGTTTTACGATGAGATCGCAAGCCCCGGTTTTGATGACGTCGAAATCTATCGCGTGCATCGCAAACTTCTGGCGGCGCACTGTTTAGGCGACGCAGATATGATCGCCGATTTATCGCTTGAAGAGACCATTGTCGCCAGCCGCGGCGAAGTGTTGTTTGCGCCGCGAGAGCAAACCCGCGAGCGATTTATAGGATTGTTCGACGCGCTCAACTACACCGCGTATACAGATCTCATAACCCCTCAGATTGAAGTTGCGGAAAGCGGCGACATCGGTTGGATTACGGTTCAGGTGCGCGCTGAGGGCAACGTCGTCGGATCGGAACGAACATTCGACGATCAATGGGCCTGGGTGATGATGATAAAAAAACAGGATGGCGAATGGCGCCATGCGGGCAATGCGTCGAACCGGAAGGAAAAGTCAAAATGACCTATGTAGATGGATTTATTGTTGCGGTGTCGAATGACAAAAAAGGCGAATATGCAAAATTCTCTGAGATCGCCGGCGCCGCGTTTAAGAAACACGGCGCGTTACGCCTGGTTGAATGCTGCGGCGAGGATGTACCGGACGGTGAAGTGACGTCCTTCCCCATGGCGGTGAAAAAACAGGAAAATGAAACCGTCTGGTTCTCCTGGATCGAGTGGCCGTCAAAGAAAGTTCGCGATGAAGCCATGCCGAAGGTGATGGCGGAAGAAAGCGTCAAGGCAATGGAAGATGATATCCCGTTTGACGGCAAACGGATGATTTTCGGCGGTTTTGATAAAATCGTTGATATGTAAGATGGTCAGGCCGCAGGCGCCTTCGCCAGTTCTTCTGCGACGATCTGGCTTTCTGAAATGCGCGGTTTAGACAAGCCAGCGAGCAACAGAAATGTCACTGGCGTCAGGAACAATGTAAAGAGCGTCGCGAAACCCAACCCGCCAAAAATTACCCAGCCTAATGACGCGCGCGCCTCGGCGCCTGCGCCTGACCCCAAGATCAGCGGCGTGCTGGCTAGGAGCGTTGATAATGCCGTCATCATGACAGGGCGAAACCGGGTCATCGCCGCATGTTCTATCGCTTCACGAATGCTTTCGCCGCGATCTCGTTGCTGGTTGGCGAACTCGACAATCAGGATGCCGTTTTTCGCCATAATGCCGATCAATAGAACAAGACCAATCTGGCTATAGTAATTGATCGAACCGCCGGTGAAGTATATCGCATAGATTGCCGCCGCGAGCCCGAATGGAACAGTCAGCATGATGATGAAGGCGCTGACGAAACTCTCAAATTGCGCTGCGAGCACCAGGAGGACAACGATCGCTGCGAACAGGAATACGAGCAATGTCGCCTGATTTGAATCCTGTAATACTTTGGCTTCACCGAGGAGAACAACGGAGAGCCCGTCGCCAAGATTTTTGGCGGCGACCGACCGCATCCGGGTGACGGCGTCGCCGAGCGCGACGCCTTCGCCGAGACTGGCGGAGACGGGCACGGCCCGGCGCCGCTGTTCGCGCGCGAGATTGGATGCGACAGCTTCTTCTTTGATTGTTGCTACAGAGGACAACGGAATGAAGTCGCCGTTCTGCGCGCGCAAGTAAATATTCGCCAAGTCCGTGGGATCGTTTACCGGTTCGCCGGCGCCGGAAATCATGACATCGATAATGTCGTCGCCGACAAATATTTCAGCGGCGCGGAATTCGTCCGCCAGAACCTGAATTGTTCGCGTGATCGCCGAAATGGAAACGCCGAGCGCTGCCGCAGCCTCGCGGTCAATATCGATGCTGATTTGCGGCTGCGAGACCTGAAAGTCGGTGCGAACCGTAATAAACATCTCGTCAGATTCCAAAGCGGTCGAAAGCCGGTCGGCGCCATCGGCGGCATTCATATAATCATCGCCGACAACTGCGAAACGCAAACCCTGACCGGCGCCGCGGATACCAAGAGAATTACCGCGGCGAATGAAAGCTGAAACGCCGGGAATGTCGCCGATCATTGTGTTTATGTCGCGTTCAACGTCCTGTTGTGTTTCAGAGCGGTCAGACCAATCGGGAAGCTTTGCAAAGACAAAGGCCAGTTCACCACCGCGAACTCCAGTAATCGAGTTGAGGTTTTCGGCGCGGCCATCCTCGATCAGCGGTTGCAGACGGCTTTCGATTTCGAGGACTTTGCGGTCGAGGAAATCATAGTTCGAGCCCTCCTGAGCGCTGACCATCATGAAAACGCGGCCGCGATCTTCCGTTGGCGTCAATTCTTTCGCTGTAACGTTAAAGAGCATGACGGCGCCTGCCGCGAAGGCAAGCGATACGGCAATCGCAACAAGCGGAAAGCGCAATATCAGGCGCAAGGTTTTAATATATGCGGCGGAGATCGGGCCGGCGGGTTTGCGCTTGTGAGACGGCGTGGAGAAATCCTGCGCCATTTCGGGGCGTTGTTCCCGGCCCAGGCGCACCGTCATCACGGGGCAAAGCGTCAGAGCGACAAAAGATGAAACCATCACGGCAAATGCGAGGACAAAACCGAATTCAGAAAACAGTCGGCCCGCCTGGCCCGGCAAAAAAGAAATCGGAATAAAGACTGCGGCCAGCGTTGCTGTTGTCGCCAGGACCGCAAAAACGATTTCACGCGCGCCGATAATGGCTGCGGCGCGTTTGCCTGCACCTTTGCCACGCCAGCGCTGTATATTTTCAGTCACGACGATCGCGTCATCAACAACAAGGCCCGACGCCATCACTAGGGCGAGCAGAGTAATCAGGTTAATCGAAAAACCGGCGAGCCAGAGCGCTGCAACGGTGCCCAGCAAAGACACCGGGATGGTCACCGCCGGAATTAGTGTCGCTCGCCAAGAACGCAAGAACAGGAAAATCACCGCGGTGACTATCAAAGTCGCCAACACGAGGCTCTTGAACACCTCACTGATCGCTTCATTGATAAAAATCGAATCGTCCGTGTTTACAGTAACTTCGACACCGACCGGCAGCGACGCATTCAGTTCCTCAATCGCTTTGTAAACGCCGGCGGAGACGGCTACCGTGTTTGATTGCGCCTGGCGAATTATACCGATGCCAATGCCGGGATTACCGTTTACCCGCGCACTCGACGTGCCGTCTTCAAAACCCCATTCCACTATTGCAACGTCAGCGAGCCGGGTTTGGTCATCCAGGCGCAGCGAAGCAATATCTTCCGGTGTTTCCGCCGGCGCCTGGGCCCGGATCAGGAGTTGCTGGGAATCGTTACGAAGGCGCCCGCTTGGCGCATTGGTTGCTGAACCGCTAACGAGCCGCACGACATCGTCGACGGAAAACCCGCGTGCAGCCAGTGAAACCGGGACAATTCGCACTCTGATGACCTGGTTGCGTACGCCATAGTCATCCGCCTGTGCGACGCCTTCAACTGCTTGCAGGCGCGGCAGAATGACATCGTCGACCAGCCGGGCGAGGGCGCCGCGGTCGAACCCTTGCGCCGAAACTGAAAGCCGCATGATCGGCGAGGCGTCGGTATCGGCCTTTCGGACGATTGGTTCTTCAGTATCTTCGGGCAAATCGCGGCTGATGTTTGAAACGGAATTTTTGATATCGGTCGCCGCTATGTCGATATCGGATGTTGACGATAATTCGACAGTAACCCGGCTGCGGCCATAGCTGGAAGACGACGAAATCGATTGCACGCCGTCGACCTGGGCTACGGCGCTTTCAACAATTGACGTGACTTCCGCGTCAATCGCTTCCGGAGTGGCGCCAGGATAATTTGTCGAAATCGAGACAACCGGCTGATCGACCTCCGGTAATTCGCGGACTTCAACGCCAAATATTGCGGCAAGGCCCGCCAATATAATAAGCAGACTGAATACAGCCGCCAAAATAGGACGCTGAATAAAGGCGCCGATAAAACCGCCGCCCGTTTGAATGGCTTTTTCGTGAGCAGTAGACATCGCGACTTATTTCTCGGTGCTGACTTGGGCTGCGCCGCCGTAATTGGCGGGTTGCGGCAGGGGCACGCCACTACGGACCCGGTCTGCGCCGGCGGAAACGATTGCCTCGCCGGGTTTTAACTCGCTGTCGACAAGCACGTCTTCATTATTTCTCTGCAAGATTATAATTGAAACGCGTTCAGCGGATCCTTCACTGTTGCGGCGCCAGACGAATGCGCCCGAACGGTCCCATTGAACCGCAAGCCCCGGAACTGATAACGCCGGCTCGCCTTCCGATGTTGTTGAAACCGCGAATACTGCGCCTGGAATGAGCCGGCCTTCGGAATTTTCGAAAATTGCCTCAGCGCGCAATGTGCGCGATTCGGGATTTACGCGACTGTCTATCGCTGTGACGACACCGTCATAGTATTTAGCGGCGGCTGATGTCAGCGCTGCTCGCACCGGTTGTCCGATATTTACATATTGCGCGACTTCCTGCGGAACCGTGAATTCGATAATAATCGACGAAGTGTCATCAAGGGTGGTAACGACGTCGCCGGCGCGAATGTAATCACCGACATCAAATTGCGTCAGCCCGGCGATGCCGTCAAAAGGCGCCAATATTTTGCGCTGAGCGACGGCGACCTCTGCGCTTCGCAACTGCGCCTGCGCGGAAATAAATTCGTTTTGGGCTTGTTCGGATTCCTGGGCGGACGCGGCCGCGTCAGATCGCAGGTCTTTGAAGCGCTCGGCATTGGCTTTGGCGATAGGAAATTCAGCGCGTGCGCGCGCAAGGGCAACCTGTTCTTCCTCATCAACGATTTGAAGCAACAAGTCGCCTTTCTCCACGCGCGCGCCGGGTGCAAAAGAAATCTCTTCTATCAGTCCGGTTGCTTCGGACGTTATGGCGACGCTGCGAAGGGCGCGCGCCTCGCCGATGACATCGATTTTGCGTTCGATAGCGGATGGGTCCACCGTCGCCATTTCGACGACTGGCGCATAACCGCCGCGACCGCGTCCGCCGCCAGGCGAACCTTCACCCCGCGCGGTTGAGGCCTGGTCGCCCCCGGTTTGGGTCAAGACAAAACCAACGCCGGCGCCGCCGATAACAAGCCCGATGACTGCGCCTAGCGCCAATGTTCGCGAAAAATTCATTTCTCTCTCGGGTTAACCGACATTACGGCGCGGTTTTATTTAATTATTTTATAGCAGTGGCCAGAAGGTAATACGCTTTTTACCGTTACCTGGATCACCGCTAACGACGTGAGCGCTCCCTTGCCGAAACTATATACGTGCGAGACTGCGAGACCTGTCGATTTCGGCCCGAAAATCCTAATTTCAAGATTTCACAGTCACCAACATATAATTCACGTCCATGTCAGTGCTGAGCGCCCATTTGTCGGCCAGCGGATTATAAAAGACGCCAGTTTCTTCGCTCACCTTCATTCCGGCGTTTTCAAGCGCTGCGCGCGCCTCATCGGGTTTAACGAATTTTTCGAAATCATGGGTGCCGGCGGGGAGCCAGCGCAGAATGTATTCGGCGCCGATCTTCGCAAGGGCTAAGGATTTCAGCGTACGGTTCAACGTCGCCATCACCATCATGCCGCCCGGCTTTACCAGGTCCGCGGATGATTTCAGAAACAAATTGATGTCTGCGACGTGTTCAACGACTTCCATGTTGAGCACAATATCAAACGGCGGCTCGTGCGCAGCGATCAAGCCTTCAACGGTTGTTGCGCGATAGTCGATATCAAGGCCAAGCGGCTCTGCATGGGCGAGGGCGGTTTTGATATTACGCTCCGAGGCGTCGATGGCGGTGACGCTTGCGCCGAGCCGCGACATCGGTTCTGCTACAAGCCCGCCGCCGCAGCCGACGTCGAGGAGCCGCAATCCGGCAAGCGGCTGGCGCGTTTCAGCGTCGAGTTTGAAATGCGCAATCGCCTTATCGCGAATATAGGCGAGGCGCACCGGGTTGAATTTGTGCAAAGGTTTGAACTTGCCAAACGGGTCCCACCATTCGTCGGCGATCGCGGAAAATTTTTCGACTTCTTCGGGATCAATTGTTGCGCCCCTATTCGCAGAGGTCTTGGGCGGCGCGGCGCGGGTTGTCTCAGATTGAGCCATCGTTAAGATTTCCTCGCTTGCCTAGTTTCCGCTGGGCGCCTAGAGATAGCGCCGAATTTGGGCCCTAACCGGGGCAGTTACAAGACGGCAATATCTCGCAGGGTAATATCGCTCCAATGACGCGGATTGTAATGAAATTTGGCGGCACGTCGGTCGCCGATCTGGATCGCATTCGCGCGGTTGCGGAATTCGTGCGCCGCGACGTGGATGCTGGCGCATCCGTCGCGGTCGTTGTCTCCGCGATGGCGGGCGAGACCAACCGTCTTTTGGAGATGGCGAAAGATGCAGGCGCCCCAGCGCCGGCGCTTGACGCTCGCAATATTGAACAGGACGCGATTGTCTCCACCGGCGAACAGGTGACATCGGGACTTCTGGCGCTTGTCCTACAAAATCTTGGCTATCGCGCGCGGTCGTGGTCCGGTTGGCAGATCCCGCTCGAAACCGATAATGCCTACGGCAAGGCGCGGATCCACAACATTGACGGCGATGCGCTTGGTGAGGCGATCGACAGCGGCGAGATTGCCGTCATCGCCGGGTTCCAGGGCGTCTCAACTGCTGGCCGCGTCGCGACGCTCGGGCGCGGCGGATCAGATACGTCCGCCGTCGCTGTCGCCGCGGCGATAGGTGCATCGCGATGTGATATCTATACAGATGTTGACGGCGTCTACACGACCGATCCGCGGATTACGAAACAGGCGCAGCGGATTGAAAAAGTTTCGTTTGAGGAAATGCTCGAAATGGCGGCGGTCGGCGCGAAAGTATTACAAACGCGCTCCGTCGAACTGGCGATGGCCTTCAAAGTGCCGTTGCGAGTTTTATCGAGTTTTGATCCGCCCGATGCGCCGGGACCGGGCACCCTGATTTGCGATGAGGATGATATTGTGGAAGAAAAAATTGTAACCGCAGTAACGCCGGACATGAATGAAGCGTCGGTTACTGTTCTTGCTGTGCCGGATGAACCCGGACGCGCGGCGCGCATTTTCACCAAGCTCGCTGAAGAGAATGTCAATATCGACATGATCGTGCAGAGCGCGTCGCGCGATGCGGGGTTTGCCAACATATCCTTCACCACCAAGGACGATGAAATCGACAATGCGTTAGCTGCGCTGGAGGAGGCGAGACAGGAAATCGGTTACAAATCCGTCCAGTCGGACCGCAATGTTGCGAAGATTTCCGTAATCGGCCTTGGCATGCGATCTCATGCCGGTGTTGCGTCAACCATGTTCCAGACATTGGCGGACAAGGGGATAAATATTCAAAATATTTCCACATCAGAGATCAAAATTAGCGTATTGATTAACTCCGACGCGGCTGAATATGCCGTACGCGCGCTCCATGAAGCCTACGGTCTCGACAAAGCCAATTAGGACAGGGCGAATTGAAAACGGGGCAGGTCAATTTGAGCGCCGCGATAAATTCACGTAAAGCCCGATTTAAATGAATATAGAGACTCCAAATCCTGATCCGTCGGCGCCGAATGGGCGCAGTACGACCGAATTGTTCCGGCGTATGCATGATGCCGTAGCGCAGGATGTCAGCGCGCAAAAACGTCTCGATCTCTTGACAAGCGTCATCGCCAAACACGTTGAGTCTGATGTGTGTTCTATTTATTTGCGCCGGCCGGACGATGTTTTGGAGCTGTATTCAACTGTAGGCCTTAATCGCGAGGCGGTACACTCAACAACGCTCGACTGGGGTGAGGGCCTTGTCGGCCTCGTTGCAAAAAGCCATCGCCCGCTGGTCACCGACGACGCGCCCCATCACCCGGCCTTCGCCTATCGCCCGGAAACCGGCGAAGACAAGCTGCACTCGTTTTTGGGCGTGCCGCTGATCCGGTCCGGCAAGTCGCTTGGCGTTTTGGTGCTGCAGAATACAACTTCGCGCAAATATACTGATGAAGAAGTCGAGGCAGTGCAGGCTGTCGCAGCGCTCCTGGCTGAAATTTCCGCATCGGGCGAATTGTTGAGTTCGGAAGAAACTGCGGCGGTCGGCGAGATGCTGCACCGGCCAGAACGATTGCGCGGCTACGCGATTGTGTCCGGTGTTGCAATTGGACGCGCTGTTTTTTTGCAGCCGCCAGCGCCGAAGCATAAAGTTTTTGCTAATGATGTGAGCCGCGAATCCGATCGACTTGACAAGGCAATCGAAGAATTACGTGCGTCCGTTGACGATATGCTGGAGCGCAATGCGTCGCTGGGCGGCGTGTCGCGCGAAGTCATCGAGACCTATCGCCTGTTTGCCTACGACCGCGGCTGGAAAGATCGTCTGCAGGCGGCTGTCCTCTCCGGATTGACCGCGGAAGCAGCGGTGGAACAGGTCAAAAATGAAAACCGCGCCCGGATGTTGCAGGCGCGCGATTCATATCTGCGCGAGCGCCTGCACGATCTCGATGATCTGGCGCATCGCATGCTCAGATTGCTTTCCGGAGAGCCGCGCAAGAATGGCAACGCATATGACGAATGTATCCTGGTGGCGCAGTCGATGGGGCCGGCGGAACTACTGGAATATGACCGCGATTCTTTGAAAGGGTTGGTGCTCGGCGAGGTGTCCGCGACGTCCCATGTGGCGATTGTTGCGCGCGCCCTGAACATTCCTATGGTGACCGGCGTTAGTGAGGCGCTGGAACGCTGCGAGGAAGGCGACGAACTGGTCGTCGACGGCGGCGCCGGCGAATTGCATATCCGCCCGACAAGCGATGTTTTGGAAACATTCGTCGCCAAGCTCGAGTTTCAAACGGAACGTCAGGCGGAGTTTGCGAAGGAGAAAGATCTCCAAGCGCGAACGCGTGACGGACAGGACATCTCCATCATGATGAATGCGGGGCTTGTTCTCGACATTCCGCATTTGCATGAAACCGGCGCCAAAGGCGTTGGGTTGTTCCGGACAGAGTTGCAGTTTCTCATCGGTTCGCAATTGCCGAGTGTCTCTGAACAAACAGCGATCTACAAAGAAGCGCTTTTGTTGGCGGACGGGAAACCGATTATTTTTCGGACAGCGGATATCGGCGGCGACAAAACCGCCGACTATATGAAACATGGCAATGATGTGAATCCCGCTATGGGGTGGCGCGGTCTTCGGATGGCGGTGGACCGGCCAGGCATGATCCGCCAACAATTACGCGCGCTTTTGGCGGCGGCGGCCGGGCGCGAATTGCGCATCATGTTCCCCATGGTGACGCTTGCGAGTGAAATCGATGTAGCGCGCGGATTCCTGTCCCGCGAAATTGAACGCGCGAAACGCGCTGGCAAAACCTTGCCGAAAGACATAAAGATCGGCGCCATGATCGAAACGCCAGCCGCCGCCTGGCGCGTCGGCGCCATCGCCAGCAAGGTCGATTTCCTCTCCGTAGGCGGCAATGATCTGGCGCAATTTTATTTTGCCGCGGATCGCGATTCCGAACGAGTTCAGCGGCGCTATGATCCTTTAAATCCGGGCTTTCTGGAGTTCCTGAAGCACATGGTCGATAGGGCGCGCGCCGCCAAGTCGCCGCTTTCCTATTGCGGTGAGCAGGCGACGGACCCGGTGACGGCGGCGGCGCTAATCGGCATTGGCATTCGCGAATTGTCCATGCCTGCAACGGCAATCGGCCCGTTCCGGCGTCTTGTACGTCTAATCAACGCCGAAGAAATATCCGCCTGGATTGATGAGCGGCTCGAAACGCCGCAGGAATCCTTACGAAAGGAATTTACTAAATTTCTAACGGCGCGCGGCGTTGAGCTGGAATAAAGCGATGGTTAACAAATTCCTGCTGTAATCTTTCATCTGCGAGGAATTGCCGGTTTCAAATAAACGGCGAACGGGTAAACTATCGCGCGATCCCTTTTGGGATGCGCAAAAGTTGGTGAAGCAAGTTGGCGAATAACGGATCAGCAGAGATATTTGAGTTGGAAAATGCGCGCCAGCGCCGCGAATCCCGGGATCTGGACGCGGGCGAATTCGACCATGTCGGCCAGATGCTGACGGCGGCGCGCGAGGCAATGGGACAAAGCCTCGATGATGCTGCGTCGGGCACACATATAAAACCACATCACCTCGAAGCGATCGAGCGATTAAATGTCGTCGCCTTGCCGGCGCGCCCCTATGCCATCGGCTTTGTCAAAACCTACGCTGAGTTTCTGGATCTCGATCCGCGTCTGGTGGTGGAGCGTTTTAAACTCGACGCCGGGTTCGAGGCGCCGGCGCCGGTTGAAGTTGAAAAATTTGAACCGACAGAAGCGGCGAGTGACAGCGAAAAGGCCGAGATGTCGATCTACGCCGTCATCGCGGTCATCGCCTTCATGATCTGGTGCGCCTATCAGATTACGATCCCGCCCCAAAATGTGACCCAGATCGGCGCCAATGCGACGGCGCCTGATATCGCAACGCCAGTATTGCCCTTTGCAGACCCGAATGATCAGCCGCCGCTCGCCGTTGTTGTCGAACCAAAAACCATCGAACGAACCGAGCCTGTCTATCCGCGCCGCTGCGCCATTGACGCCGCGCCCGTTGAGACAGTTGTTGCGTCCTTCACCATATCGGCGGACGGCCGGGTGGCGGCCGAAAAAATCCACGAGACGTCCAACGCCTGCCTCAATGATGCGGTGTTGAATGCCGTGCGCCGCTGGCGCTTTTCGCCCCAGACCATCGACGGCGTCGCCAAACCGGCGTTTGATCAGAAATACTCTTTTGCGCTTAAGCGGCCTTAGTGTTTCTAAGTAGTATTTTAGATTGAAGGTTCGGGGTGTGTTTTCAGGCCCCTATCTCAAATCTGCGCTGCCTGCCCAAACTACGTTTGTTGGACCAAATAGCGACATTCACTCGTCAGGCCTAAAGATACGACATCCACCATTTTTTTGAGCGCTTCTTAACGCCAGCGAACCAACGGCTGGGAAAATATAGACCGACAACGATGACAATCCAAAAAAGATAAACGCCCAATAAGCCAATACCATGCTCGGGTGGAAAGAATACGAAAAATGTCATCGCTGACGCGGCGCCATTTCCTTGCGCCATTGCGAGAATCACAGCCGCGAAATGCGCCGCATAAATATGGATGACATAAAAGAAAAGCGGCACGCGCCCGAACGTGACGAACACTTCAAACGCTTTTCCGCGCCAATTCTCTGAAACAGACAATAGAATGAACGCCGGCGCCAATGTCATAAGCAAAAATAACAAGGACGGGGGATATTTGGTAACGTTCAAAAATGACAGAACGGTTTTGACAGCATCATCCTGGATCGCCCAATGCGACGGATCACCATAAAGGTTGATTGCGCGCAGTATAAAAAATAGCGCTGCCGTGCCGATACCAAGCTTCAGCAACAACGATTGCCGGCGCGTATCTACTTGTTGATAGAGTTCGGCAAATACATAGCCCAGCGCCATGACGCCAATCCAAGGGACGACCGGATAGGCAACAAATGCAATCGTTGGGCCAACGGGGATTGCGCCGTTCATATGCAAAAAAAGCCACAATCCATCACTAAAAGTTGTCGCGGTCGGAAACGGGCCGCCTTGCGCCAGCCCTGCCATTACGGTTGCATCGATCGGCGCCAGAAGATTGTGACCAACCACCATGATAAGGCCAATTGCAGCAATGGCGCGCAATGGCAGCCAGACTAATACAGCCATTGCAATCATACTAATCCCGATCGCCCAAATCACCTGAAGAAAGTGATAACCAACAAAAAGTCTGACATCGAACATCCAACCCAGTTTTACGAACGTCAGCTCAAGGATGACCAACCAAATCCCCCGTTTCAGGAGGAACATCGATAGTTCTTTCCCTTGCTTGCCGGCATGACGCTGGAAGCCCGCGCTTGTTCCGGCAAGGAAAATAAAGACCGGCGCACAAAAATGCGTGATCCAGCGCGTTAGAAAAAGGGCCGCGTTGGTTTGATCAAGATCGAGCGGGTCGAATCGAACATTCGAGACATAATCGCGAACGTGATCAAGCGCCATGATAGCGATGACAAGACCACGTAAAAAATCGACTGATTGTATGCGCGCTTTGGCAATCTTCGCGGTATTAGTCATTAGAAGTTTTTCCCTGGCGAAATGCCAACCATGAGATTCTATTCATCGATATGCAATCGAATCTATAAGAATACTCGGCGACAATTCCCACAGGTAGTATACGGATCATGCGTCCGGGGCAAATCGATACCGGCCCTTATCACTTCAAAAAGGCTTCGAATGCGTTCAGCTTTGACAAAGCGATCACAATTATTGATAGCAACGCCTCGCCATCACTGAATGGCTCCAATAGTCGCTGAAGCAAAACAATCAAAGCGCCGTTCAAATCGAACATTTTCACTATGATAATCAATCGAATATGCTTATCCGAACGACTGCTATTACGTTGGGGATAGAGGTGCTTCTTCGCGGCGTCACAGAATAAATCAAAGCGCAGAACTGGACCGCCGTTGCGCTCGACTTCCTGATCGTGGTCGTCGGGGTTTTCATCGGTATGAAAGTCTCGAATTGGAATACCGCGCAAGGCGATAAACGCAAGGCGCGCGAATATATCGAGTGAATTCAGGAAGACTTGAAAGCCAATCAAGCAGATATGGAAAGCCGGATTGGAGTTTATAACGGAATTAAAAACCACGGCATTCGCACGCTAAGCGCGCTTGATGGTTCGTATAAAGAGTAGATAGCGGTATTTCTTGTTAAGCCAATCAAGCCAGCAATGTAATCGTGACCCCGATTGGCCGCGACGCCTATGACAAGTTGCTCTCTGTCGGCGCCATCAATTCAGTTGCCGACGACGGGGCTCGCCAACATCTAGCGAAATATTATCACACAAACACAAGGGTTGAGCTCAAATTGCGGAAGACACCGCCCTATCGTGACGCGCTGCGGAGCGCGATCCCCTATGATATTCAAGCACAGATGCGAACTCAGTGCCGGCCTATTATTGGCGCGACGAAAACTGGCGTGAGAAGTATTTCTCTTCCGGAAGGAAGAATGCGAGCCCGGCCTCACACAAGAGCAAGTGTCGCGTGGTGTTGCGGCAATCCATATAGCGGAATTGAAATCACACCTCACCCACGCCATCGCTGACGCCCATGGAAAACAGGAAATTTACGAAGGAATAGTTTTCTTTTCGCAACAGCTCCATGATGTGCTGGAAGAAACCAAATGATACGCCGCTGAGGTGTTGGATGGTTTTCGGCGCTGCGCTGAATTGCATCCCACCTTACTGCTTTAGTGGCTGAATGTCTGATCTTGACGAATTACCGTCGATCGGTGGGAGGCGTTGAGTGGTAAAATTCCACAATCACCCAGCCGTGCAGCCTTTGTCCAGATACCCGGGCGGCTTCCCGTCGGCCTTATAATTGCTGCTAACTTCGCCTATATTAGGGCCTATCAGCAGGGCTGTGCGCTGGGTCGGCCTAAAGACTTGACTTCAGCGCCGGGCGCGTGATCTTGCGGCTGATTTTGAGTGCGTATTTTAGAATTTGAAGGCGGGATAAAATGTCTATTCGTCCGTGGCGCGATATTGAGCGCCGAAAGAGCCGGCAGATCATGGTGGGCGACGTGCCCGTGGGCGGCGACGCGCCGATTGCGGTCCAGTCCATGACCAACACGCTGACGTCGGATCCGGACGCGACCATCCGCCAGATCAACGAAATTGCCGAGGCCGGCGCCGACATTGTGCGCGTATCCTGTCCCGATAAAGACTCGACTGCCGCGCTCTCCAAAATCACCAAAGCTTCGCCTGTGCCAATCGTCGCTGACATTCACTTCCACTATAAACGCGGCATCGAGGCGGCCGAAGCGGGCGCCGCGTGCCTGCGCATCAATCCCGGTAATATCGGGTCGGAAGAGCGCGTGCGCGAAGTCATCAAGGCGGCGAAGGATCATGGCTGCTCCATGCGCATTGGCGTTAATGGCGGCTCGCTCGAAAAAGACCTGCTGGAAAAATATGGCGAGCCATGCCCCGAGGCTATGGTGGAGAGCGCCCTCGATCACGCGAAAATTCTTCAGGACAATGACTTTCACGAATTTAAGATTTCGGTGAAGGCCTCAGACGTCTTCCTGACAGTCGCGGCGTATCATGCGTTGGCGGAAGCCATCGACTGCCCGCTGCATCTCGGTGTTACCGAAGCCGGCGGCTTGCGCATCGGGTCGGTGAAATCCGCCATTGGCATGGGCAATCTTTTATGGGCCGGCATTGGCGATACAATCCGCGTGTCGCTCTCCGCTGATCCGGTCGAGGAAATCAAAGCCGGTTTCGACATTCTGAAGTCACTCAATTTGCGCCACCGCGGCGTCAATGTGATCTCGTGTCCGTCCTGTGCGCGGCAGGGTTTCAATGTAATTGACACGGTTGAGACGCTGGAACAACGCCTGGCGCATATCACGACGCCGATGACGTTGTCAGTAATCGGCTGCGTTGTGAACGGCCCGGGCGAGGCGCGCGAGACCGATATCGGTTTCACCGGCGGCGGCGCCGGCAAGGAACATGGCATGATTTATCTCGGCGGTGAAGTCGATCACCGGATAGACAATTCACAACTTGTCGATCATCTGGTTGAACTTGTTGAGAAACGCGCCGAAGAAATTCAAGCTGAAGAAGCAAAGGCCGCTGTTGCGGCGGAGTAGCGTAGCGCTGTGAAGTTTTCGCGCGTGGGGGAATGCTTCCCCGCGCGTTTTTTGTTAGAGGAATAATAGAATCTTAGCAAAAATCAGTTGTCAGCACCTGGCTTGTCCCGGTGATCCAGGAATGTAGAAACGTAATCTGGGTCGCCGGAACAAGTCCTGCAAAGACACTAGTGCTAAGAAATAAAGCAGATAGCAATAAGGACTCTTCCGAGTGATCCCCCAACAAAAACTCGATGCGCTGATCGACAAATTTGAAAAGGTCGAAGCGGAGATGTCGACCGTCACTGACAGTGAGGCGATTGTCCGGCTCTCCAAGGAGCACGGCGAGTTGCGCGATGTCGTCGAAAAGGCGCGCGAGTTGATTTCCGTGCGCCAGCAATTGGCGGAACTCGAAGAAATATCCGGCAGCGATGATGCGGAAATGGCGGCGCTGGCGACTGATGAGCTCAACGAGTTAAAAGAAACTCTGCCGGCGCTTGAGCATGAATTACAGCTTTTGTTGATCCCGAAAGATAAGGCTGACGATGCGCCGGTTATTCTTGAGGTGCGGGCGGGGACTGGCGGCGATGAGGCCGCACTCTTCGCCGGCGATCTATTCCGTATGTATCAGCGCTTTGCATCGCTGCAGGGCTGGAAGGTCGACATACTCGCGGCGTCGGAAGCCGACATGGGCGGCTATAAGGAAATTCAGGCAAACGTTACAGGTGATGGCGTTTTCGCGAAGATGAAATTCGAATCCGGCGTTCACCGGGTCCAGCGGGTGCCCGCGACGGAGACACAAGGCCGCGTTCATACGTCGGCTGCAACCGTTGCCGTTCTACCGGAGCCGGAAGATGTCGATATCGAAATCAACGAGGGCGATTTACGCATCGATGTGTTTCGCGCCTCGGGGCCGGGCGGTCAGTCGGTGAACACAACGGATAGCGCCGTGCGGATCACGCATATTCCAACAGGCGTTGTTGTTTCGCAGCAGGATGAAAAATCGCAACACAAAAATCGCGCCAAAGCGATGCAGGTTTTACGGGCGCGCCTTTATGAGGCTGAGCGCGCGCGCGTTGACGCGGAACGCGCGGCGGAACGCAAAGGCATGGTCGGTTCCGGCGATCGGTCGGAACGCATACGGACCTATAATTATCCGCAAAGCCGCGTTACCGATCACCGCATCAATTTAACGCTCTACAAACTCGATGAGATTGTCGCCGGCGATGGCCTTAATGAAATCGTTGATGCGCTGATCACGCAAGACCGCGCCGACCGCCTCGCAGAAATGCAGGGCGATGCCGCTTGATCAAATGACCAGTCGGGCTATTGACGAGGTGTTGCGCGCGGGCGCCGCTTCGTTGACGAACTCTGATACGCCGATGCTCGACGCGCGTGTTCTGATGAAATATTCGTTGGGGTTAAACGATGCCGCGTTGATCGCGCGCTCCAAAGAAATGCTCGTAGATGAAGCTGCGGAGAATTTCAGCGCGCTTATTAAACGCCGCCGCAACGAAGAACCTGTCGCTTATATCATCGGCGAGCAGGAGTTCTGGGGCCTCACTTTCAAGGTCAATGAACGCGTCCTCATTCCGCGTCCGGATTCAGAGTGCCTGATCGAAGCTGTGCTGGCGCGCCGGCCACGAGATGGGGATTATAAAATTCTTGATCTCGGCACGGGTTCGGGATGCCTTCTTTGCGCGCTGCTGTCGGAATACCAAAACAGCGACGGTGTCGGCGTCGATATCTCAATTGATGCTTTGCGAATCGCTGCGGAGAATTCGCGAAAGATGGGCCTCGATTTGCGGGCGCAATTCGTCAACAGCGACTGGCTTTCCGCGATCGACGGGCGATGGGATATTGTCATCGCCAACCCACCCTATATTTCTGATGACGATATGAAAGCCTTGCCCAATAGCGTTGCAAAATACGAGCCCAAGGGCGCACTTGCGGGCGGCGAAGACGGCCTTGATCCCTATCGCGAAATAATGCCGCAGATTGTGGGCGCACTGAATGCCAGCGCATTAGCAGTCTTTGAAACCGGCGCAGATCAAACAGAAAAACTTTCCACAATCATTGCCAAATGGTTACCGGATGCGAATCGAGACATCATTTTTGACTTGGAAGGGCGTCCCCGCGCCGTTTTGGCCGATATGCGAACGGTGAATAAAAAGGATTGAATTGAGGCGTCGAACGGGTATTATAGGCGTCAAGACATCCGGTTTTACGCTGAATATTGCAATACCGACGGGGTCTTAAATCCTACATTAGTCTGGCTAAATAATGATGGTCCGGCTGTTTGTTTGCAGCGTTGCTGCGAAAATGGAAATCGAAAACTGCAAGGCGGATTCGAGCATAATACACGACAAAAGCAAATCGCATTAGCGGCGTATTGTTGCCGGTAGTCGATACGGGGTTTTACACAGGAATTTTTTATGAAGCGTGGTCGCAATCAGCGCCGTCGTCCCGGCGGCGGTAACAATCCGAACAGAGCACATGATTCGAATGGACCGGACGTCCGCATTCGCGGAACCGCAAATCAGATCTACGACAAGTATACCGCTCTGGCCCGCGACGCCTCATCGTCCGGGGACCGCGTGAAAGCGGAGAATTATCTGCAGCACGCCGAACATTATTTCCGTGTTCTTCGCGCTAATCAGGCGGCTCAGGAAGCCAAACAGAACCAGCATCAATCATCGAATGACCAGCCGTCCGTGGATGGCGACGGCGACAAAGACGAAGCGGGCGCCAACGGCGCGGCACGCGGCAATGGCCGCGGACGCGGGCGTGGAATTCGCAATAATGAAGCATCATCCGACGAGAACGCATCGGAAGAAACGACCGCGAAAAATTCAAGCGATGACGAGGCCGACGAGGGCGAAAAGAAACCGCGCAAGCGCCGAGCTAAACGTACGCCAAAGGCAGAATCTGATACAGAAGCAGCGAGCGAAGAGACGCCGGCTGCTGCTGAGTAGACTAAATCGCTCTTGTTGCGTTCTCGAACCAGTTGGAAATTTCTGAAGGGACTAACGGCGCAAGCGTTTTACGAACGTGCGCGTGATAGTCATTCAGCCATTGTCGCTCGGCCGTTGTCAGCAATTCAGCTTTGACGAGTTTCAGATCGATCGGCGCCAGCGTGATTGTCTCAAATGACATCATCTCGCGCTCGCCGCCATCGACTGGCGTTGCCGGTGTAACCACAATCAAATTTTCAATCCGGATGCCGAATTCGCCGGCTTTGTAAAAGCCAGGCTCGTTTGAAAGGATCATACCGGGATAGAGCGCCTGTGAATTTGGCGCCTTGGCGATGCGTTGCGGGCCTTCATGAACGCCGAGGAATGAACCGACGCCGTGACCAGTGCCGTGATCATAATCGAGGCCTGCATCCCAAAGCGGTTTTCGCGCAATGGCGTCGAGCTGGTGACCGGTGGTGCCGGACGGGAATTTCATGCGGGCAAGCGCGATGTGACCTTTCAGAACGCGCGTGAACCGGTCGCGCATTTCATCTGTCGGATCGCCAATCGGCGCGGTTCGCGTGATATCCGTTGTGCCGTCCGGATACTGACCGCCGCTGTCGACGAGATATAAAGTCCCACGATCCAGTTTGATGTTTGTTTCTGTTGAAACTTTATAGTGACAGATCGCGCCGTTGGAGCCTGCGCCGGATATCGTGTCGAAACTGATGTCGCGCAAATCATCGGACTGTGTTCTGAACTCTTCGAGTTTTTTCGCTGCGGTGATCTCGTCGATGTCGCCGCCTTGCGCCTCAGTATCAATCCAGTGAAGGAACTGCGTCACCGCTGCGCCATCGCGGATATGGGCGTTGCGTGCGCCTTCAATTTCCGTTTCGTTCTTGCGTGCGCGCGGAAGGGCGCAAGGGTCGGCAAGCTCGATCAACTCCGCGCCGGCGTTTTTCAAGGCCTCAACATATTTGTATGGGGTCAGGCCCGGATCAACGGCAATTTTTGCGTTGCCGCCGCCCAGTTTTTCGAGCGCGCCGGCAACATCATCTTCAGCACGGATATCAACATCGTCGCCGAGAAATCCCGGCAGTGAATTGTCAACTTTCTCTGGCGCAGCATAAAGCGTTGCTGAGCCGTCGCTGTTGATAATGGCGCGGCTTAAAGGCAAGGGCGTGCGCGCTACATCGCGCCCTCGAATGTTAAACAGCCACGCTATGGACGGCGCCGCTGTGATAAGCGCGGCATCTGCGCCAGCCTTTTTTATAGCTGCTGCAATTTCTTTTCGTTTTTCTTCGGATGATTTGCCGGCGAACTTCGTTTGGTGCGGCGTAATTGGCGTCATCGGTCTTGCTGGCTGATCGGCCCAGGCGTCGTCTATCGGGTTTTGCGAAACCGCCACCAATTCAAAGCCCGCTTTGTCTGCAGCGGCGCGCAGTTTTTTGACGCTCGCCATGGTGTGGAGCATCGGGTCGTAGCCAATGCGCGCGCCTTTTGACGCGTTTTCACCGAGCCACGCGTCAGGCGTTTGTTCTTCGATGCTGACATAATCAAAATGGTCGGGGTCAGCTTGCTGGCGCACCTGCAATGTATATCGCCCGTCGGTAAACATGACGGCTTTATCCGTGGTGACGACCGCCGCACCGGCGGACCCGGAAAAGCCCGTCGCCCACATCAATCGCTCAGCATATTCCGGAATGTATTCGTTCTGATATTCGTCATCATGGGGGACAACGAACCCGTCGAGGTTTTGCTTTTTCAACTCTGCGCGCAATAGCGGCAGATGTTTTCCGGCGAATGAGATATCAGAGACGGGTTCGTAGGTCTGAAACATGATGGAGATTTCCTGCAGGTAAATTTGTTGACGCCTATATCGCGCTTATGGGCGCGGCAGACAAGACGCAGCATTGCTGTGTTATTGGCGTACCAACAGTAAAACCGGCCAGGTCTCATGGTCGAGGCGATTGATCTGACGAAAACCTGACGCTTCATAGGCCTCCATCACGCCCTTTTCCTGCTCCGCCATAAGCCCTGCCAGCATGACGCGGCCGTTTTTCGCGACGCGTTCAGCCATGCCGGGCGCCAATTCGGCAAGCGGGCCGGCTAAGATATTCGCGAATACAAAATCGAAAGCGCAGTGTTTAAACGCGGGATCGTTAAACCCGTCCGCGACAATGGCTTCTAGTTTATCGCCGACGCCGTTGAGCGCGGCGTTTTCTTTTGCGATATCAATAGAGTCTTCATCGATGTCCGACGCTAAAACGCGCCGGCCCCACAATTTTGCCGCAGCGATGGCAAGAACGGCGGAACCGCAGCCAAGGTCCAAAACGTTTTTTGGCGCCCAGCCAGCGAACCGATCGAGCAATGTTAGGCAACCTGCAGTTGTCGGATGATGGCCGGTGCCGAATGCAACATTCGCATCAATGCGAATAGGAATGTCGTCGCTACCAGGCTCAATTTTATCCGCGTCATGCTGGCCGTAAAGAATAAAGCGTCCGCAACGGACGACGCCCAGCCCCTCAAGAGAATGGGCGACCCAATCAATGTTCGGTAGTTCCTCGTGGATTGGTTTTGCGAGATCGCTCGCGTGTAAACTGACGACCTCGAGGTTGGGTGCGTCTCCGAAATATGCTTCGAGGCGCCAACTCGTTTTGTCGTCATCGAGAGACGAATCTGTTTTGATGAGACTGATCGCCGCCGCTGGAGGTTCGAGCGCTTCCGTCAGCGCGTCGGAGAGTTTTTCGAGATCGGTGCGCGATCCCGTCCAGATTAGTTTCTGTGAGGTCATAAAAAATTCTGTCTCGAGAATGACAACTTATTGTTCGTCGTCGATTTTTTTGCAATTTCTAACTTCTGAAGGTGACGTTGATCTGTGAATCGATCGGCTGCTTTTTTCAAAGTAATCAAGTGATTGAAGGAGATGTATGAAACTTTCACTGTCTCTCGATCATCAAGCACGCGGTCTGCATATGCGGTTTCAAAATCGATACCTGGTCGCCTCATAATAAGATCGACACGAAATGGCTCCGCACCCATGAAGATAAAATTGGTCGATCCTTCAAAATCTTCCTGAACCACATGAGAGGGGAGGACGCCAAATTCCTTAGCGGCGGCGAACGCATTTGCGGCATTTTCCTTATCCGGGGATATCCAGACCTCTAGGTCTTTCGTTAACCGCTCATGCCCATAGAAGTTGATTGCAATTCGACCAATCACTAGATAACGAACATTATGTTTTTCGAACAACTCGAATAGTTCGATCCAATCTGCGTGCATCGATATTCACTCCCTTCATTTGAAGTGTTGAATAGCAAGCCAACAGGCGCCGTCGACCCGTTTAGACGGCGGAGTATCCAAAAAGAGCACCGAACATTAAATTCGTCCGTATTGTCGAAAAGATCGCCGATATAAACCCGCTGTCCCTTATCGTCGTCAAATAGTTTCTTCATCGCCATCACGCCGCCTCCACGAAGGTGTCGATAACTTTCTTGGCGCCGGAATGTTCGAAATCAACGGTGAGTTTCTGGCCTTCGATCGATGAAATTTTTCCGTATCCGAATTTCTGATGAAAAACGCGCTGGCCCTTTTTGAATTTAGACTGCCCGGGCGCGCTGACGGAAACCGTCGCGCCGCGCCCCTCAATGAGCGGGGCAGACGCAGGCCTTCTGTTCGCTGACGCACGAGCGCGCCGCCATCCCGGATTGTCGTAATAGGCGTCTTCGCGCAATTTCGCGCCGTCAAATTGTGCGTGGCTGGCGAGGTCGGCGGCGGCGTTGCCGTAAATGCCAGGCTCCGACATGACCTCGACATGGGCCTCCGGCAATTCATCAACGAAGCGAGACGGCATCGCCGGTTGCCAGCGCCCATAAATTTGCCGGTTCGCTGCAAACGAAATGCGACAGCTTTCGCGCGCACGGGTGATGCCGACATAGGCGAGGCGGCGTTCCTCTTCGAGTGCTGCATTGCCTTTCTCATCGAGGGAGCGTTTTGACGGAAAGATTTCCTCTTCCCAACCGGGCAAAAAGACGACCGGAAATTCAAGTCCCTTTGCAGCGTGCAGCGTCATCAACCAGATGCAACCGTCGCCCGCGTCTTCATTGATTTCCGATACCAGCGCGACGTGATCAAGAAATCCTTCGAGCGTGTCGAATTCGGAGACGGCCTGCACGATCTCTTTCAGATTATCGAGTTTGCTTGGCGCTTTGGGACTCTTGGAATTCTTCCACATTTCGATGTAGCCAGATTCTTCCAGGACGAGTTCCGTCAGGTCCGCGGGAGCCATTTCCTTAGCGTCGCGCGACCAGCGATCGATAGTGTCAGCGAAATTGACCAGAGACCGCCGCGCGGCGGCATGCAAGTCATCGGTTTCCAATGCGATACGCGCCGCCGCCATTAACGGCGCGCCTTGCGCGCGCGCAATCTTGTGCAGGGTCTGCAACGCCTTGTCGCCAAGACCGCGTTTCGGTTTGTTGACGATGCGATCAAAAGCGAGATCATCATCTGCGGACCGAATTAGGCGCAGATAGGCGAGGGCGTCACGGGCTTCTTCGCGCTCCCAGAAGCGCGGGCCGCCGACAACTTTGTAAGCGAGGCCGAGCGTATTGAACCGGTCTTCAAAGGCGCGCATCTGGAACGAGGCGCGCACCAAGACTGCCATGTCAGATAGCGAGCGCCCTTTTGATTGTTCGGATTCAATATCGTCGCCGATCAGGCGCGCTTCTTCTTCGCCGTCCCAGACGCCGCGAATTTTGACTTTCTCGCCTTCGTCGACGTCGGTCCAGAGTTCCTTGCCGAGACGAGATTTGTTGGACGAGATTAGCCCAGATGCTGCGCCAAGGATGGCGGGCGTAGAGCGATAGTTGCGTTCAAGGCGTATAACCTTCGAGCCGGGGAAATCCTTTTCGAATTTCAGAATGTTTTCAACTTCGGCGCCGCGCCAGCCATAGATCGACTGATCGTCATCGCCGACGCAGCAAATATTCTTGTGTTTTTGCGCAAGGAGCCTCAGCCATAAATATTGCGCGACATTTGTGTCCTGATACTCGTCAACGAGCATATACTGAAAACGCTTCTGGTATTGTTCCAGCACGTCTGCGTTTTTTTGAAATATCGTTAGATTGTGAACCAGCAGATCGCCGAAATCGACAGCGTTTAAGGTCGTCAGCCGCGCCTGGTAGGCGCGATAGAGTTCAACGCCCTTGCCGTCGGCGAAATGATAAGCCTCGTTCGCGGGCACTTTTTCCGGCGTAAGCCCCTTGTTCTTCCAGCCGTCGATGACAGCGGCGAGACCGCGCCCGGTCCAGCGCTTTTCATCGATGCCGGCGGCCTCTATCACCTGCTTGCAAAGTCTGACCTGGTCGTCGGTATCGAGGATGGTGAAATTCGACTTAAGCCCCGCAAGCTCGGCATGGCGGCGCAGGATCTGTGCGCCGATAGAGTGGAAGGTTCCGAGCCATTGCATGCCCTCAACCGACTCGCCGACGAGATCCGCGATGCGCTCTTTCATCTCTCGCGCCGCCTTATTGGTGAAAGTGACGGCGAGGATCTGCCACGGCGCCGCGCGACCGGTAAAAATGAGATGGGCGAGGCGAGTTGTCAGCGCGCGGGTTTTCCCTGTGCCGGCGCCCGCCAACATCAAAACCGGGCCATCAAGACTGAGAACGGCCTCGCGTTGCTCGTCGTTTAAGTCTTTCAGGTAAGGCGTTGACCCCGCACCATTTTCATCACCTGCGCTCGGGCGCACCGCTGCCATGGCGCGGGCTGAAATTGAGAGTTTTTCGGCGTTGTCTGACGTCATCAAGCAACCATACGCAAATGAGAACGATTCTGGAACATTTGGCTTTAATACGACTGCAAATATTTGCAATCCTGTGATGAATCGCGAATATCAGGGCGCAGGGGAGAACTGATCAGATTTAAAGGAGACGCCCGCGATGGCTGGAAAGTTTGAAATGTATAAAGACAAGGCCGGAGAATTCCGTTTTCGGCTGAAAGCCGGCAATGGCGAGAACATTCTCGCTTCTGAAGGCTACAAGGCCAAAGCCTCCTGCGAGAACGGCATTGCGTCCGTGAAGAAGAATTCTCAAGACGAAGGCCGCTTTGAGAAAAAAGAACAGACGAACGGCAAACCGTATTTTGTTCTGAAAGCCGGCAATGGCGAAGTCATCGGCAAATCCGAGGCGTATGAGTCCATGTCGTCCTGCGACAATGGCATCGCGTCGGTCATGAAAAATGCACCTGACGCCGCGATTGACGACCAGTCTGACTGATTGACGTTACGCTGATTTTGACGCGGCGCATTGCGGCAACGCAGTGCGCCGTTTGTTGTTTCGTCAATCAGAGCCCGCTCATGCCCGCGAAAGCGGTGACCCAGTGAATAAATCGTAACGGGCGCTGACCGGCTTCTTCTACTGATCTGGAATCCCGCCCGACCGCCAATGCGGTCCTAATATGATCAGCGCGCCTTCGCGCGCGGCGCGGGAATGAGCGGATAGTAGATCTGCCTCGGTGCTTGAAAATATTCGAACAACCGCGCCGTATGGTCTATGATTTTGGATATGCCACATATCTTCACCCATCGCGTTGCGACCCATGACGATATCGACACGATCGTATCAATTATGCGGGCGTCCATCGCCGAGAACATGAAAGATTTTCTCTCGGCCGAAGAGATCGCCGCGGCGCAAGAATCCATGGGGCTCGATATGTCCCTGATTGAGGACGGCACGTACTTCATCATCGAAACCGAAAAAGAGGGTGAGACCGTTGCCGTCGCCTGTGGCGGCTGGGGCAAGCGCCGCACGCTCTATGGCGGCGACCATACCAAAGGCCGTGACGATTCAATGTCTGACCCGGCAACGGAACCGGCGCGCATTCGCGCCATGTACACGCATCCTGACTGGACCCGACGCGGGATCGGCACACTGCTGCTTGACCTTGGAGAAAACGCTGCGCGCGAGGCGGGCTTCAAAACGATTGAGCTTGGCTCAACTGTGCCCGGCTATCCGCTTTATCTCGCGCGTGGGTATGTTGAATTTGAACGGGTCGTAGAGAAAGCAGAAAATGGCGCCGACAATACGATCATTAAGATGCGGAAGGCGCTCTGACTTCTTTATTTTTTATCTTCTGTCATTGCCGGACTTGTTTCGGCAATCCAGTCATAAATTGTTTTCTGGATTACGGGGATGAACCCGGTAATGACAAAATCATCCCAACGTCTGCATCACGCGCCGGGTCGCTTTAAATTTATCGCCGAAATGTTTGACGCCGTCTTCGCGCATGTGCGGCGCGTGCTCTGCCAGATAAGAATCGAGAGCCGCCTGATCGCGCAAAATATAATGCGCGGTCATTTTGCAATCGTCTTCCGTATCGACATAGACTGAGGCGCCGATAAATCCGTCAATCGACAGCATCTCGTCGACATGAGCGCCGAGCCATTTCGCGTAGGCCTCGCGAATGTCCGGCGCCAGTGTAACATTGACTTCGTAAAGAATACCGCTGCCAGCCATCGCCGCCTTAACTGCCTTCCGGCGCCTCAGCGAGATCAATTTCCAGCGTCAACGGCGGGTCTTCCAACGTGACGGGTTCGGCTTGCGCGCGCAGATCAACGCCGGTGCGATCCTCAATGTCGTCGAGGGCCGCATCACAGCCATCATCAACGAATGCGAGATCATCGATCAGATAGCGCAGCGTTTTGGAACTTTCTTTTTTGTCAAGGCTGCGCATGGAAACCGTAATTTTCTTCGCGCGTTGATCAACAAAAAACGCACCCGCCATATTGCGCCAGCGCACCGTGTTGTTGGTCCATTCGAACTCAATTGACGCCGTTGAAAGTTGTTGGCCGCTTTCGGTCCAGCCTTCGATTTTGAACTCGAAAGGTTCGCCCTCTTTGCCGCCCGTCGGATAGATAGACATGGTGACAACGCAGACCGGCTTTTCAAACTCCATGGCGAGGGGGAAGTTGAGATAACTCAAATATCCCGCTGCGAATTTCCCGCTGGTCGGCGCTTCATAGGTGCACATGGTGTCGTAAAGAAATCGGCGCTGGCCTTCGCAGACTTGCCAGGAAAGGCCCTTGCTGAATTTGACGCCATGATCAGCGTAATAATCCTGAATGATTTTCTCGCCGTGCTCTCCGGGCGGCGGTTCAAACGTAATAACATCATAAGGCGGATCGTCGGCGGCGATTTTCGCATCAGCGATAAACGGAATGATGCGCGTATTCGTCGCCGGATTAGTGTCACGGTCAGGGTCTGCGCCAATGCCGTTCTCATGCACCCAGTTTCCGTCATGGTCGTGATCGGCGAGCGGATCGCTGTCATGATGCGGATGTGCGTTGGCCGACGTAATAAGCGCTGCGCTGGCCGCCAAAAAAAACCTTGAAATTTTCGCCATAACGATACCCCTCACTGTGCGCGATAATACAGCGTGCGCGCATTTCCTCCAAGGATGTCCGAATCGAAAAATCGGCGTCTGAAAGGCAATATATTCCATGCCTTTAGGGCGATTTTCGGGCGCATTGTCAGCGCTGCTACAACTGCATAAGTTGGCGGAAAAGATAAAAACCGACTGTGATGAGGGGTATTTGCCGTGAAGGTTCTGATTTCATTTTTTGTGATTGTTTTGGCCGCAGCATGCGCAACTGCGCCTACCAATGATACCGGCGCCGCCGCCATTGCGGGCAACGCGGCCGATCGTATTCGCGCCGATGTCGCTTATCTCGCTGACGATGCGCGCAGGGGCCGCGAAGCGGGGACGCTAGGGTATAATGACGCCGCGCAATATGTCGCTGATCAAATGGCGGCGATTGGTCTGACGCCTGTGGGCGATGATGGCGGTTGGTTTCAACAGGTGCCGCTCAGATCATCGGTGCGCAACCATGATGAATCAAAATTAATTGTCACTAACGCTGACGGATCTGAAACCATTCTCGTTAACCTCGATGATTACGTGATTTTCCCGAACAGTGCGTCAGTCGAGCCGGAAAGCGCGATGGAAGCTTCTGGCGAAGCAGTATTTGCCGGCTACGGCGTCCATGCCCCTGAATTCGATCATGATGACTTTGCCGGCCTCGATGTAGACGGCAAGATCGTCGTTTATTTTTCCGGGGCGCCAGATTCATTCCACAGTGAACCGCGCGCCCATTTTGGTTCGAGTTCAAACAAGCGCAAGCATTTAGAGCAAATAGGCGCAATTGGCGCGGTGATTTTGCGCAAGTCGGACTCGGTCAAACGCTCACCATGGGAACGACAAATCGCCAATCCCGCCAGCAAATCCATGACCTGGATCGGGCCGGACGGAACAGCGGATGTTTCGGGTCCGGGCGTCAGCGTAAGCGCTGTTTTGCGGCAGAAAAAATCGGAAGTCTTGTTTGCGGGCGCGCCAAAAAGTTTCGCCGCCGTATTGGCTGAGGCGGACGCGGAAGGCGGCGCGCCGAAAGGATTTGATCTCGCCGTCAAAGTATTGCTGCGCGGTGCAGTTAAAAACGAAATGATTGATAGCCCAAATGTCGCCGGCATTTTGGCGGGCGCCGATCCCGAACTGAAAGACGAAGTTGTCGTGTTGACCGGACACCTTGACCACATCGGCGTCAATCAGAAATTGATCGATGAAGGAAAAGACGGGATCAACAACGGCGCCATGGATAATGCGCTTGGCATCGCGACCATGCTGGAAGCGGCGCGCGCGTTGACGGCAGGCGAGCGTCCAGCGCGATCGATCATGTTCCTTGCGGTAACAGCCGAAGAAAAAGGTCTTCTCGGCGCGGATTACTTTGTGCATTTCCCGACGGTGGCGCGCGAAAACATTGTCGCCAATGTCAATCTCGACATGCCATTGGTTTTGTATGAGTTCACTGACGTCATCGCTTTTGGCGCGGAACGGTCAACCCTTGAACCGATTGTCAGAGCGGCAGCAGCGGAGGCCGGCATTACGTTGTCGCCCGATCCAATTCCGGAGCAGGGGCTTTTCACGCGGTCGGACCATTATCGGTTTGTTGAAAAGGGTGTGCCCTCGATGTTTCTCGTCGTCGGGTTCGCCAATGGCGGCGAAGAACAATTCGGCGAATTCCTGAAAAATCACTATCACAAACCGAGCGACGAAATCTCACTGCCGATCCTGTATGATGATGCGGTGCGCTTCGCCGATATCAATATGCGAATTGCGCGGGGGATCGCCAATACGGAAAATCGGCCTCGCTGGAACGAGGACGATTTCTTTGGCGATCTTTTTGCGGGCGATTAGGCCGCGTCGCTATTCTATCTCGTATACCATATTGACCGTCGCGGTCACGACCGACTCGCCGGCGGCGATCGGAACCGAGCTATCGGCAGATGCTTCCATCCGCGCCATCATCGGGCGCGGGCTTGGCGCTTGCGCGTAGCCGTCCTGAATGGTGACAAGGCGGCCGAGTTTGACGCCGGCAGCGTCGGTCAATAGTTCCGCTTTGGCTTTCGCGTCCTTCACCGCATCTTTGCGCGCTTTTTCATAGAGCGGCTTCGGCTCGGCGAAAGTAAACGAAATCCCGCCGAGATTATTTGCGCCCGATTGCACGGCCTGGTCTATAACCGCGCCGGCGTCGTCAAGATCGCGCAGGCGCACGGTCACGGTGTTTGACGCTGTGTAGCCAACTATGGGCGGGTTCGAACGGTTCTTTTGATAATCGTATCGCGGATTGACTGAGAGGCCCGACGTCTGAATGTCTTTGTCAGCGACATCGAGATCCTTCAATTTTTTGATTGTTGCGCGCATGGCGTCGGAATTTGCGCGCAGCGCTTCCGAGGCGGTTTTGCCTTCATTCTGAACGCCGATGGAAATCACCGCCATGTCCGGCGCAGCGGCGGCCCGGCCTTCACCGGAAACTGTGATCGTTCTCATGAAGGCTTGCTCCTCATGGGCGTGAACAGCGGGCGCTGCCGTGCAGGCCGATATAATGAATGCGGCGACGGGTAGGGCCAGTTTGGCAATGGTCATTTGCGGGACTCCTCAAAGATCTTACGTGAAATGAGCCGCCCCTCGCGGCGAAATCAAGGCCGAAACAAGAAATAAACGGCGCCGCGCCGCCCGTATTTTCCCAAATTTTCGCGGATAATGCGGGGTTTTACGCCGCGACAATTGCTGATAAGACGGCGCTCCCAAGCGACCGGCGTGACTTTTGCGCCGACGCCAAAAGGGGCCTGTAGCTCAGCTGGTTAGAGCTGGCGGCTCATAACCGCTAGGTCGGGGGTTCGAGTCCCTCCGGGCCCACCAAATTTACGCGCCATCAGGTCGGCGCCCTAAATCTTCAAAAACGGTTGGATCAGGCTTGGGATAAGGCCGACGAATTTCAGCGGCGCGTCAGTGACGGCGAGGGTGATGCAGGGGCCGTCGTTCATGGCTTGCGGCGTATGGGGTTCGGTCTGGTCGGTGAATTCCACATCGCCAAGCGTGAAGCTTTCATCACCATCATAAAATCCGCCGGCAAGAACGACGGTTGCCTCATTGCCGCGGTGGCTGTGGGGCGGGGTGGCGACGCCGGCCGGAATATAAAGCAAGCGCGCTACCGCTTCGTCGCCGCTATGAATGATCTTTTGTTTAATGCCCGCGCCGATTGATCGCCATTTGATGTCTTCCAGATCGCAACCAAGGACGGCACGCAATACCGCCGGTAATACAGATTCGGATTTTGCGGTTGCTGTTTCGTTCGCAGGCGCATCCATCGCGATCGTGCGCAGGACGGCGTTGCGCGTTTCCTCTGATACCTCGGCGGGTTCAGCGCGCATAAGCAATTCACCGCCAAAATTTTCGAAAGTGTTCAATGTTGCGCGGCATTCGCTGCAATATTCCGCATGGACGTCGATCGCCAGAGCCCAGCTTTTGCTTAAGGCGCCTGTCGAATAATCAAGCAACAATTCTTCTGGGAAATGCCGTGTTGCATTACTCATTGGTCAAATCCTTCTCTCGCAGATGGGTGCGCAATTTTGCAACGCCGAGGCGGATCCGCGATTTAATGGTGCCTATGGGAACGCCAAGTTTTTCCGCGACTTTTGGGTGCGCAAGACCGGACATGAATGCGAGTAATATCGGTTCGCGTTGTTCTTCCGGCAAGGTTGCGAGCGCTGCGTGCAGGGATTTCGCATCTTGCGCTTCGACGATAACTTCATCGGCGAGCGGCGGCGCAGACGGCGCGATCGCTGGGTCTTCCATATCCGGCGCCGGTTTATTCTCGCGCCGTAAGCGGTCAATTTTTTTGTTGCGGGAAATCGCGTAGACCCAGGCGCTGAACGAGGCTTTCGCCGGATCGAATTGTTCGGCCTTACGCCAGACCGTGATCATCGTTTCCTGGGCAATTTCTTCGGCCATCTCCGGTGGGACGCCGGCGCCGACAACGATGGATTTGATCCGCGGCGCGAAATGGTCGAAAAGGCGCGCGAACGCCGCCTCATCGCGCTGTTCTTTCACTGCGCGCATTTCCTGCGTCCAGACGTCAGATTGATTTTCCGAAGCTGGGTTTGCTGTCGCGGATGCGCGATCTTTAAGCGTCATCTGCGCCAAAAACCCCGCGGGAACCCGGAAGCCGAAATCGGCAGGTATGTTCAAGCTGCTTTGCATATTTGATATACGTGACGATTACCAAAGCGGTTCACTCCATGCGGTTAAAAAATGCGTCAGACAAATCGCGACCCGTTTTATTATCATCTTCGTTACCTCGAATGTATGCCGGTCTGCAAATCCCGCGTAAAATCTGCATTCGGGCGGTGATCCGAGCGCGGCTGCAATTCGTAGGAATTATCAAGCAAGCAATCTCGGGGTCGCCATGCCATTTGAAGACGTCCATATGCCTGCGGGCGACAAATCCATTGCCATTATTGGCGGCGGCATATCTGGTCTCGCGGCCGCTTATTATCTCGCGCCGCAAGCCCGGGTGACGCTATTCGAGGCGGAAAATCGACTTGGCGGGCACGCCCGTACGATCATGGCGGGGCGCCGCCGCGAGACGCCGGTAGACACCGGTTTCATGGTTTTTAATGACCAGAATTACCCGCTGTTGAATGCACTGTTCGATGATCTCGATGTTCCGGCGAAACCGACCAACATGTCTTTCGCGGTCAGCCTCGATGGCGGAAAGTTTGAATATGGTCTGCATAACCCGAAGCGGCTTTTCGCGGACCCAACTAACATCATGCGGCCGGAATTCTGGGGCATGCTTTGCGATATCATTCGCTTTAATAGACATGCCGAAGACTTTATTGAACGTCAGGAAATGACACTGGGTGAAACGCTCGACACGATGAAGCTGTCGCGGGCGTTCCGTGAGCGCTATCTCTTTCCACTCGCCGGGGCGATCTGGAGTACGCCGGTTCAGAAAATGCTCGAATTCCCGGCGGCGACGCTGATCCGCTTTTTCAAGAATCATTCCCTGTTATCCGCCACCAATAACCCCCGCTGGCGCACCGTCGATGGCGGCAGCCGCGAATACGTCGCACGCCTGGAGAAACGATTGCGCGAACATGGCTGTGACGTTCGCACTGGCGCGCCGGTCGAAATTGTCGCCCGCGCCAAAGCCGGCGTCATCGTCAAAACTGGCGGCGCAGAGCCCGAGAATTTTGATGAAGTTATTTTCGCCTGTCATTCCGATCAGGCGCTGGCGCTTCTTGGCGATGCGAGCCCAGGTGAAAACGAAATTCTCGGCGCCATGCGTTATCGACCGAACCGCGTCTTCCTGCACAGCGACGAGCGAATGATGCCGCGCCGTAAAGCATGCTGGTCAGCATGGAATTATTTGGGCGCGGAAAACGATGATGCGCCGAATAATTCTTTCACTTATTGGATGAATTTGTTGCAAGGACTGCCGGAGGACGAAGAAATATTTGTCAGCCTCAATCCGGTTGCGCCTGTTCGCGAAGAGTTAATCTATGATGAAACTGTGCTGTCCCATCCGGTGTTTGATTTGCCGGCTCTGAATGCACAAAAGCGCCTCCATGAAATTCAAGGAATTCACAATACCTGGTTCTGCGGCGCCTATGCGCGATACGGATTTCATGAGGACGGGATTAACAGCGCCGCGAGCGTTGTAAATCTTATCAATAATAAAATTGCTCTGGACGTCGCCGCATGACAGAGCCGAGGTTTGTCAAGGCGGAGACCTATCACGAACGGCGCGGCGGCCCCGCCAACGCGTTCCGCTATGGCGTTGACATGGCGCTCATGCCGGTTGACCGACCAATGAAAAGCGCCTGCCGGTTTTTCTCGATTGACGCCAACAATCTATTTTCGTTTTGGCGCAAGGATCACGGGTTTGGCGAGGCCGACAGCTACGATTGGGCGCGCAGCATTATTGCAGAGCATGGTCTGGACAAATTATGCGACGGTGAGGCGTGTTTATTGGCGCAGCCGCGTTGCGCTGGTTACTCGTTCAATCCGGTAAGTTTCTGGTTCTTCACGGACAGGGATGGCGCCCTTCGCGCTGTTATCGCCGAGGTCAACAATACCTTCGGTGATCGCCACGCTTATCTCTGTCGACACGAGGACGCTCGCCCAATTCAAAAAAGCGATCGTCTGACGTCCAAGAAAGTTTTTCACGTGTCGCCGTTTCAGGAAATTGCAGGGACGTATGAGTTCCGCTTTTACTTCGAAAAATCTCGGGTCGGCGCATGGATTGATTTCCGTGATGGCGAGCGCGGGCTGTTCGCGTCTGTTACTGGCGAGATAAAACAAATGACTGACCGCGCATTGCTCGCGTCGGCGTTGATGAGGCCGTTCGGGGCTCTGCGCGTTGTTGCGCTAATATACTGGCAAGCCCTCAAACTCAAACTAAAAGGCGCCCGCTATTTCCGACGGCCGGCGCCGCCAACTGAACAGGTGACAATGTGACCCGTGATCCGCGCGCTTATGCGTTTTATAAAATTTGTGAAACCATCAAAGCCGGAGAAATTGAAGTCGTCGACCCGAAAGGCCGGCGCCGCACCTTTGGCGAGGGCGCGCCAAAGGGCGAACTTCATATTGATGACTGGCGCTTTGTCAGGGCTGTTCTACAGCGTGGCGATATCGGGTTGGGTGAGTCTTATAGCGATGGCTGGTGGAACAGTCCTGATCTTGAAGCCTTGATCGAGGTAATCCTTGCAAATGACAACGCGCTGAGCCGCATTGCCGCCGGGTCATTCTGGTCGCGCCTTGGGTTTTTGTTGAACAACCGATTTTTGCGCCGGAACAGCCGTACGGGAAGCCGTAAGAACATTCGCGCCCATTACGATGTTGGTAATGAATTTTATTCGATCTGGCTCGACGATACGATGACGTATTCAAGCGCGATCTTCAAAAATGAAGATGACCCGATTGTTGATGCACAGCACCAGAAATACGATCGGCTATTATCGTACGCGCCAGGGGAACGGGTTCTGGAAATTGGTTGCGGATGGGGCGGGCTCGCCGAACGCGCCGCTGATCAGGGCCGCGACGTTACAGCCATTACTGTCTCCGATGCACAGCATAATTTTGCATTAAAGCGCCTTAACGGTCGCGCGGATATTCGCTTGCAGGATTATCGCGATGTGAACGGCAAGTTCGATTCAATCATATCAATCGAGATGGTTGAGGCTGTAGGCGAGAAATATTGGCCGACATATTTCTCGACATTGAAGCAACGCCTTGCCGATGGCGGGCGAGCCGCTATACAGGCGATCATTGTCGAAGATGATGCGTTCGAGCGTTATCGAAACCGATCAGATTACATTCGCCAATATACATTTCCCGGCGGTATGTTGTTGTCGCCCAATGTGATTCGCGATCAAGCAGCGCGGGCAGGTCTTTCGGCCGGAGAAGTTTTCCGTTTCGGTCCCGATTACGCCAAGACGCTGCGCTATTGGCGATCACGGTTCGATGAAAACGAAGAAAAAATTCGCGCGCTCGGTTATGGCGATAGTTTTATTCGCAGCTGGCGATATTATCTTAATATCTGCGCCGCCGCATTCGCCGGTGAGCGCCGCACCAACGTCATACAGGTAGAATTAAAACATGCGTAAAATTGTTCTGTGTTTTTTCGCTTCTCTTTTTCTGGGTGCGATGGCGAAGCCCGCCGAAGTTTCTGAAATCTTGCCGGACGCAATGAAACTGGGCGAGGTGCGATATAAGAAAGCGATCTTCAAACTCTATGATGCGACGCTCTGGACAGCCGGCGAAGCGTTCTCTTGGGACGACCCGTTCGCTCTATCTCTGCAATATTTACGAAGTTTCTCAGCGGAACGGATCACTAATGCAGCGATCATTGAAATGGCGCGTCTGACCGATCGTGAAGAAGAAGAGATCGAAGACGCCCGTGCGCCGCTGACGGCCTGTTTTGCCGACGTCGAAAAGGGCGACGTCATCACTGGTGTTTCGACGGGCGAGAATGAAGCGTCGTTTTTCTATAACGGCGAGAAACGCTGCGACATCGAATATCCCGGGTTTCGCGACGCATTTTTCGGTATTTGGCTAAGTGATCAGTCCCGCGACGCAGAACGGGGAGCGATCCTGCGCGGCGAAGATGTCTGACGCCGCCATTGGTCGCGGAACATTTGCCAGATATGCGCTGTTCGGATCGGCGATCGCATTCGCCGGGCCGCCTATTTATATCCACGCGCCGAAATTTTACGCTGACATTCACGGCATGGATATCGCTGTTATCGGCGCGACTCTATTGGCGGTGCGCGCGATTGACTTTGTTCAGGACCCGTTGATTGGAACGCTCGTCGAGAAATTTTCGCAAGCGCGTCGAACCATTGCGATTTTTTTCGCGTTGGCGCTCGGGACTGGCGTATCTTTGTTGTTCGCAGCTTCGACACCGTTCTCACCGCAAGCGCAGCTCATCATTGCGTCGATCATAGTTTTCACCGGCTTTAGTGGTTTGCAAATTCTATTCTACAGTACCGGCGTCGGGATTGGCCGCGCCAATTATGGCAATCACGCACAAGTTTCGGCATGGCGCGAGACTGGAATACTGGCCGGCGTTTGCGCTGCGTCTGCGGCGCCCAGTTTGATCGGCGGCGATCTCGCATCGAGTTACGGTACTTATGCGATGTTGTTTGTCGCATATCTGGCAATCGCAGTCATCCTGATGCGCAATGTCTGGCCCCTTGGCGGTTCATTCCCGCAAGACGGTCGCGGGTTTTTATATTTGTTTCGTGACGGGCAGCTTAGGAAAATCTTTGCTATCGGGCTGCTCAACACCTTGCCTATCGGCGTCACCTCGACGTTATTTCTGTTTTACGTCAGTGACCGGCTCGCAGCGCCTGATATGGCGGGCGTCCTGTTGCTGGTGTTTTTCTTAAGCGCCGGATTGGCGGCGCCGCTCTGGGCGCGCGCCGCCTCGCGCTTCGGCATGCGGCGCTCCCTGATGGCGGGGATGGCGCTGTCGATTTTGATTTTCGCCCTCGCAATTCCTTTGGGCGTCGGCGACGGCGTGAAGTTCGCGATTATTTCTGCTGCGTCCGGCGCGGCGCTTAGCGCCGACCTGACCCTGATGCCCGCGATCTTGTCATCCCGCCTGCAGGCAATAGACGCTGGCGCCGGAAAAGCATTTGGCGTCTGGGGGTTTCTCACGAAGGCGTCATTGGCGATCGCTGCGGGCGTTGTTTTGCCGATGCTGGCGTTTGCCGGTTACGCGCCGGGCGAGGGCAATTCGCAAGACGCGTTATTTGCCCTCAGCCTCGGTTACGCCGGTTTTCCTTGTCTCCTGAAGGTATTTGCCCTCGGCGCGCTTTATCTTGCACGCAATATCGATGCGGTGCCTGTAGCTACACATGCACAGTCACCTACCGGGTAGTTCATTGAAATACGGCGCCAGAAGTTTTTCGTATCGCCGCCACTCGTCAGAGCTGCCTGAATAAACCGTCTTTCTGACTTGGGCGGCCGACGCAGTTGAAACGGCGCGTTTCGATTCGTAGAATTTACTACAGGAATCCTGCCAACCAAGACCTGCCGCAGCAACGAGGTCTCGCATTTCGCATTCGGGGTCTTTTGTAAGGCGATCATAATCAAGATCATAAATACGGCCGGGGAATTTTTCAGCCCAGAAAGTCATATATTCCGAGTAAAGGAGGTAGAAATCAACGACATCGCGAAGATCAAACGCAAATCCATTTCCGTCGCCGCCAAAATTCTGTTTAAAAATAGACCAGCAAGTCGCACGCGGGTCACGCCTTACGTGAATGATCTTCGCTTCGGGCAACGCCAAAATTATAAATCCGATCCACAGAAAATTGAGCGGCATTTTGTCGGTGACGACCGGGGCTCCAATGTTCAAGCGCGTAATAGCTTCTTGATATTGCGCCCGGACATTATTGATCACGGCTGGCGTTATGCCTTCGCTTTTCCATGACGTTTTTATTATTGACTCATTCAACGCCGTCAATTCGCCTGCACCGTAAATATCAGTATGACTTGCGAGAATCTGTTCGGCCAATGTGGTGCCAGAGCGCGGCATACCGACAATAAATACCGGGCGCGGTTGCGACAGAGTATCGCTTGCGTTTTTTGGTTGGTCCATGTCTGCAAATGCTTTGTGTATTTGCGTAAATTGCTGCCGATCCTTTTTAATGTCGTAAATTATATCGGCGCGCCGATACGCATTTGCATCCGTGTATAATTGAAACGCGGTTTCATTTTTGCCGACGTCATCATTGGCCTTCGCTAGAGCGAAAGCGATGTTGGCGCGGTCAATGTTTGGGAGATCTGCTTTTTCCTGAAGTTGTTGTAAAAGGGAAAGCTGCACGTCACCGTCGGAAAAATTCTTTAGCATGGCGAGACCGTAATGCGCGTCGGCATATGCAGGCGCGAGTTCTACCGCCTTTTCATACGCATATATCGCATCTTCAGTCTCGCCGATTTCAGTGAGCGCCGCACCGAGGTTCTTATAGGCAACGGGAAAACGCGGATTGTCAGCGATCGCACGTCGGAACTCATTGATTGCATCATCGTAACGGTTCAAATCTTTTAGTGTGTTGCCATAATTGTTTCGCAAAACGGCGGCGTTTGGCGCCATTTCAATCGCTTTCGAAAAAACCGCAGCGGCCTCATAATATTGGCGTTCAGCTCGCAACGACATGCCGAGCGCGTTCAGCGACTCAAGCGCTTCGTGATTTAAACGAACGGCTTTTCTTAAATACTCGATCGCCTTTTGATGCTCGCCGTTGCCCGCGAGCGCTGCGCCGAGAACGTGATGCGCCAAATAATCTTTTGGATATTTATACGCGAGAGCGGTGGATTTTGCGATAACTGCGGAGAATTCACGGCGCGCGAGCGCGTCAATCAGCGAATTAATCTCATTATCGGGCGCCAATCCACTTTTTTCGTCGTCGGAGTTCAATCGCTTAGCTCACTTTGAAACGCACGCCGGGAACGGGCGGTGTTTCCGGCGCGCCGGCGAAGCACTGGGCGATGGCCATCCAGCGGTTGGCGTTATAGCCGTCCGCTTTAATTGATGTATCTTCGATGTTTCGCGTTTGCGTCACGACTTGCGCGAACTCTATTGCGCCGCCTAAAACAAGTTGATCGTCGCTTGGTTCATTCCATTCCCAAATTTTGCCGGAAGGCGCCGTCAGTCTTACGAATGGTTTCGGCTGTGGCGGTTCCTCGCCGCGATTGCGAAAGCAGAAACTGTATGTGCGCACGCCGAGGTCGCAGATGTTTTTGATGCGGTCGCCGTCTTCTCGGGTCTTCCCGAGAATGTCGAAGATCTCTTGCCCATGGGCCCAGGCCTCCATTTGCCGCGCTACAATTTTCGAACGCACGGTCATGTCCGGACCGGCCCAGGCGACGCGATGGTCCGGATCGGCGGCGCCATAAGCTTCGGCGAGTATCGGATAATATGCGCGCCATGCGTCAAAGAGGTTTTGGCCCTCCGCACCATCAAGGTTATCGTTTAGCCATTCGCGCTGCATTTCCGGATGGCTCTTGCCGGCAAGCAGGCGCTGTCCGGCAAATTCTATAAAGGGTTGGAAATTTTCGCGTGATTCAAGCGTTAGCCCGGCGGCAATATTCCAGACATGCAAGTGGCCGATGACGTCTTCAATGGTCCAGTCTTTAAACTGCGTGACAGTTGCGAGCACCGCGTTATCAGCGTCAACTAGAATATTCGCCAATGCGTCACATTCGTCGCGAAAGTCTTTCGCTTCTTGCAACATTGCTAGTCCTCGCCCGATTTAATTTCCATGAGGAGCCCGCCCGCAGGCGCCTGATCACCCGCGGCAAAGTGAATTTCGCCGACGATGCCTTTAATGTCGGCAACCAGTTCATGTTGCATCTTCATGGCCTCCAGTACGGCGAGTTTTTCGCCCTTGGCTACGCTTTGTCCCGGCTTCGCGAATAGTTCAACGAGGAGCCCGTGCATAGGCGCGAGAACTGCGCCAGCGCCGCTTGCGTCACTCGTCAAAGAAAAAACCGCATTAAGATTGGTCAGGTCAAAATCACACCCGTCAGTTGATAGTTGAATGCGCGCAGCAGGGGGCGCCGACGCCGGGTAATTGAATGTGATTTGTTTGCGGGCATCGTTGGCGGACAGCGTCGCATCGTTATCGGAAATTTTATCAATATCAATTTCGAATTGTTCGTCACCGTTCCTAACGCAGTACGCATTTGCGCTGCGAGGCGCGACCGTTTGGTCAATCATTTCACCATTGACTTCGAATTGAAAAGGCGTTTCGATTTTTGTGGCGCTTGCCCAATTGCACAAGGCGGCTTGCGCGGTTTTACTTTGCGCCATTGCGATGCGGCGCTGCTCATGAAAAAGGAGCACGGCGGCGATTGCGGCGTCGTCTTTTGACAGCGCCGGCGACGTCAAGTCTTCATCCGTAAAATTCTGCGCAATAAAGGCGGTGGTCGGCCCGTCATTCATGAACTGATCGCGCGATAACACCTCGATGAGAAACCTCCGGTTGGTCGTGACGCCAAAGATGGCTGTCTCGTCGAGGGCGCCGATCAATTTGCGCCGCGCCTCGTCACGTGTCGCGCCATGGGCGATGATTTTCGCAATCATCGGATCATAGTAGGGAGAGACTTCATTGCCGGTCTCAATTCCGGCGTCGGTGCGGACGCTGTCGCTGTTTTCGGGGCGCCAGAAATCAACCCGGCCCGTCGCCGGCAGGAACCCGGCGCCAACATCTTCGGCGTAGAGCCGCGCTTCGATGGCGTGACCGTTTAGCGACACGTCTTTTTGTTCGAGCCCCATTTTTTCGCCGCGCGCCACACGGATTTGCATGGCGACGAGATCGAGGCCCGTCACCATTTCGGTAACCGGGTGTTCAACTTGCAGGCGCGTATTCATTTCAAGGAAATAGAATTTGTCCGATGCGTCGAGAAGAAACTCCACGGTGCCAGCGCCGACATAGTTGATGTCTCTCGCTGCTTTAACAGCGGCCGCGCCCATGCGCTCGCGCAAGTCTGGATTCACGACAGGTGAGGGCGCTTCCTCAATGACTTTCTGGTGACGGCGCTGCACTGAACAATCGCGCTCGCCGAGATGGATGACATTGCCGTGCGAGTCGGCGAAGATTTGTAATTCGACATGGCGCGGCTCAATAACGGCGCGCTCCAGAATGAGATCGACGGACCCGAATGCGTTTTCGGCTTCCGAGCGCGCGGTTTTGATGGCGTCGGCGAGGGTCGATTTTTCCTCAACCAAACGCATACCGCGCCCTCCGCCGCCAGCGGCTGCTTTGACCATGATGGGAAAGCCAATGGCGTCTGCTTCTTTCAGCAACGTCGCGTCAGACTGGTCTTCGCCCTGATAACCCGGCACACACGGAACACCGGCGTCAATCATGCGGCGTTTGGCCTTTGCCTTGTCGCCCATAATCTCGATGGCGTCGGGCGTTGGGCCGATGAAAATTATTCCGGCGTCCGCGCAGGCTTTGGCGAAGCCCGCGTTTTCGGAAAGAAAACCATAGCCTGGGTGTATCGCGCCTGCGCCAGTCGCTTTTGAGGCTTCGATAATTTTGTCGATGCACAAATAGGAATCGCTGACAGGCGCCGGTCCGATATTGACGGCGTCGTTCGCCATTTTGACGTGCAGCGAATTTGCATCCGCATCGGAATATACCGCAACGGTGCGCAGGCCCATCGCCTTCGCGGTGCGTATCACGCGGCAGGCGATCTCGCCGCGATTGGCGATGAGGATGGTGTTGAAGATGTTATTTTTAATTGGCATCGAGAGCTCCAATTCCGCTCACCGCCATGAAAGCGGGGATCCATGTTAAAGCGATTATGGATTCCCGCTTTCGTGGGAATGTGCAGAATAAAATATTCATTCTATTCCGCCCATTCTGGTTTGCGTTTCTCGATAAATGACGCAATGCCCTCGCGGCCTTCGTCGCTTAGAATCGCGCTGGCAAATCGGTTAGCTGCAAAGTCCAGCATTTCGTCTGAAGTAAGTTTCGGCGCTGCGAGCAGGATTTCTTTGGTCAAGGCGTTAGCGCCCGGCGCGCAGCGCATGACGCCTTCACGCACTTTTGCCTCGATCGCATCAAGGCCCGCCGCGTCATCAGCAAGGAAGTTGGCAATGCCGATTTCGTGGGCTTCGTCGCCTTTGAAGCGCGCGCCCGTCAGCATAATTTCGCGCGCGGTGGTCATGCCGACGCGGCGAACGACGTGGGGTGCGATCTGCGCTGGCGGAATGCCGATCTGAGTTTCCGTCAGGGAAAATTTCGCGTCTTTGGTTACGGCAATAACGTCTGCGCAACAGGCAAGGCCCAAACCGCCGGCTATCGCAGCGCCTTCAATCAAAACAACAACGACTTGCGGCGTGTTGTTTATTTTCGCGAAGAGTTCTCCCGCGCCACGATTAATCGCCATGGCGCCTTCATGGGTCAGCGTTCCCGATAGCCCGGCTTGAAATGCTTTTAAATCGGCGCCAGCGCAAAAGACGCCGCCTTTTCCGCGCAGCGTTATCCCACGAATGCTACGGTCATCCTTGACGGCGTCAAGCGTCGCGGAGACTTCCGAGACCAATTGATCAGATAACGCATTCCGATTGGCAGGCGTGTTAAACCAGATCGTGAGCCAGCCGCCGTCGCGCTCCAGAATGATTGCTGCTGTGTCCGGAAGTTTTATCATGTTCTGCCCCTACATTCTTGCAACGCCAAAACTGTTCGGTTTGACAGTGCGGTTGCGCGCTTCCCAGGTCGTCGCCAAAAGAAAGCCGAGCGTCTTTCGTGTGTCGCGGGGATCGATCATGCCGTCATCGCATAGATGACCCGATGTATAAAAAGCGCCCGCCTGCCGATTGAACATATGGGTCAGCATCTTTTCCTGTATGGCGAGTTGCTCGCGATTGACCTCGGTTCCCTTCGCCGCGGCCTGTCCTTCAGCGACAATTGACATGACTTGCGCCGCCTGTTCGCCGCCCATGACTCCAGTTGATGCGTTGGGCCAGGTGACGCAGAAGTCCGGGTCATAGCCGCGCCCGCACATGCCATAATTTCCAGCGCCGTAACTCGCGCCGATCATGAACGTGATGCGCGGTATACCGACATTCGTGACGGCCTGAATCATTTTTGAGCCATGCTTGATCATGCCGGCTTGTTCGTATTGCTTGCCGACGAGATAGCCGGTGGTATTTTGCAAAAAGACAAGCGGCGTGTCCGCCTGATCGCAGAGCTGAATGAATTGTGCGGCTTTCGTCGCGCCGTCGGGGTCAATCGGACCGTTATTGCCGATAATACCGCAGGGCATGCCGTAAATTTCTGCCTGTAGGCACACTGTTGAAACGCCATACCCCGGTTTGAAGTCAGAAAAGTCGGAGCCGTCCACGACGCGCGCGACGACTTCTCGAACGTCGTAGGGTTTTCGATAGTCGGTTGGGACAATCCCGAGTATTTCGTCAGGGTCATAGATGGGCTCGCGAACGTCGCCGGTTTCGAGTGCGGGACATCGGCGGTTCCAGTCGAGACGCTGGACGATCTCGCGGGCAATCAACACTGCTTCGCCGTCATCTTCGGCGAGGTATTCCACAAGGCCGGATATGCTGGCGTGCATTTCTGCGCCGCCGAGTTCTTCGTCGGTGGCGATCTCGCCGGTTGCGGCTTTAAGGAGCGGCGGTCCCGCGAGGAACGCCTTGCCGCGATCTTTAACAGCGATCACATAATCCGAAAGGCCCGGCATATAGGCGCCGCCCGCAGTCGATGAGCCGTGCAACACCGCAATGACGGGCAGGCCCGCCGCCGAAAGCCGCGCAAGGTTCGCGAATAATGTGCCGCCGCGCAAGAACCCTTCGACGCTGTAGTTGATCAAGTCCCCGCCGGCGCTTTCGACGAGATGAATGAACGGTAGTTTTTGTTTGAGCGCGATTTCCTGGCCGCGCTGAAGTCGATAGCCGCCGGCGACCGTCATGGCGCCAGCCTTGATGGCGCTATCGTCATTGACGATGACGCAGCGTGCGCCGTTGATAAAACCGATGCCGGACATAATGGTCGAGCCGGGAACCGATTTTTCTTCTTGCTCCGTATCGAGAAGATATCCGGCGAGATTGGAAATCTCGAAATACGGCATGCCAGGGTCAAGGAGGCGCGCAAGGCGTTCACGCGGCAATAGCTGCCCGCGATTTTCAAATCGCTCTTTGCGGCTGGCGGACTTTGCCGGTGCGCGAGCGTTTAGTTCTTTGAGCTTGTCTACGAGCGCCTTCATCTCATCATAGTTTTGGCGATAGGCGTCGCTGCTTGTCGATATTTTGCTTTGAAAGACCGTCATGAAACCGCCTTTGCAATTTCGGATGAAACAGGAATGGGGCACGCTAGAAGAATTTGCGCGTATCCTTTGCCTTGCGGGTCATTGCGGATGGACGCAACGCCCCCGCCGCCGAGAACGCGGTCAATCAGAAAATTGATGGCGTTCGGCCCCGGCAAGTAAAATCGTTCAACTTGTTCTGCGCCGCCCTCAATAAAATGTGCGAAGCGTTTGGCGACTGTAATCTCATCCAGCGCCGCCCAGATATACGGCAAAAATTCGGGCCTGCGTGCGATGATCCCGACATTGGCTTTATCGCCCTTATCGCCCGAACGCCCCCAGGCCAGCTTGATCAGCGGCACATCAACTTTTGCGTCGCCGCCAGCCAACGGCGGGGCGGGCCGCTCAATGTCGCCGGCATCGAATGCCGCGCCGGCGGTGTCCTTGAAGCCGATTTTCGTTCCTTCTACGTCGATGGAGATATCAATTTTGTCCTTCGGCGTCAGATAGGAAAACAAGCGCACGACTGGCGAGGGTTTTGGTCGGCCGCCAGCAAAATTCGAAAGACCCGGCGGCGCAGCGAGCCCCATGCCCGCCGCTTCTTTTAACAAAATTCCAGCGCCCATCATGTCGGGGTGCTTGGCCGCGAGTTTTAGCACCGTCTCGCGAGCGCCGTCGGCTTCGCCATAATCACCATACTGACTTTCGGCGCCCAATATCTCGACGCTTGTCTCAGTGAAGTCACCGGCGTTAAATTTGCGAAACGTGTTTCGTGCGCGGTCGAAAATTGCGTCGGCGGCTTTTTTTGCCTTTTTTCCAGCGTCGAACCCGTAGAACGACAGCGTCAGACCGCTGCGAAACCCGTCCTGCCAGGTGAGGCTGGTTTTGTACGTATCGGGCGCAGGGCGTCCCTTCGCCGGAGAAACGCCAACGCGATTTTTACCAGCCGCTGCGATTTCAATGCCTGAAAAATCGCAGATGACGTCCGGCAAAATATAGGCTTGCGGGTCGCCAATTTCGTAGAGCATTTGTTCGGCGACCGTCCCGATATTGACGACCCCGCCGGTTCCCTCTGGCTTGGTAATCAAAAATGATCCGTCCGCGCGTATTTCGGCGATCGGATAACCGATATTGGTAATGTCGGCAGCATCTTCCCAGTCTGTAAAGTTGCCGCCGGTCGCTTGCGGCCCGCATTCCAAAATGTGCCCGGCGAGAGAGCCGGACGCCAGCAAGTCCCAATCGTCTGTACGCCATCCAAATTCATGAATGAGTGCGCCAAGCGTCACTGCGGAATCGACACAGCGTCCGGTGATGACAATGTCGGCGCCCTGCGCCAATGCTTCAGCGATGGGAAAGGCGCCGATATAAGCGTTGATGGATGCAATTTTTTCCGCCGCAGGAAATTCGCTGCCGGTGAACATTTCTTTGGGCGCTTCGCTCGCCACTTCGTCCTTGCGCGCCATCAAATCATCACCTGTGATAATCGCGACTTTTAGATCTAGACCCGCAGCGGCGACGGCGTTGCGTGTAGCGTTGGCGCAAGCCTCAGGATTGATACCGCCGGCATTGGAAATAATTTTGACGCCGCCGTCGGCAATCGCAGACAAGTTCGGTTGCAAAACTGCTGTAATAAAGTCGGTTGCAAATCCGGCGTTCGGATCCTTCGCTTTCGCCCGCGCCATGACCGACATGGTGATCTCGGCGAGATAATCATAGACGATGTAGTCAAGGCCGCCCGCGGCGAGGAGTTGCGGCGTCGCCATGGCGCTCTCGCCCCAATAGCCGCTTGCGCCGCCTATTTTTACAACTTTGTTTTTTGCGTCGGTCACAGAAAGCAGACTTATTTCAAGCCGATAAGACTTTCCAGCCTTAATCGCAGTATCGCGTCATCTGAGCGCTACCGTATAGCGATGTAGCCTGACATTGGCTCTAACGAATTCGGGAGCGCGCTGCCGGCGACGCCAATGCTGATGGCGATCTTGAATTCGCCAGCGTCCGGCGCCCATTTCGATATTTCTGAACCGAGATTGAAAACGCAAAGCGCGTCTTTGTCGCCGCGATAAAACGCGAGACTGTCATCGCTGGTGTCGACCAATTCCATGTCGCCAGTTTGGAGAGCAGGGCAGGATTTTCGGAACGCGATCAATTCCCGGATGAAATGTAACGTCGATGATGGATCGCATTCCTGACCGTCGACTGCAAGCGGGAGGTGGTTCGCATCAATCGGAAGCCATGGATCGCCGCTTGAAAAGCCCGCATTCGGTCCATTGCCTCGCCACGACATTGGCGTGCGGGCGCCGTCGCGGCCAAGAATCTCGGGCCAATTTGCAATGGCTTCCGGGTCCTGCAGCAATTCAAAGGGAATATCTGCTTGCGGCAGTCCAAGTTCTTCGCCCTGAAACACGAACGCATTACCGCGCAGGGCGAGAAGCAACATAGCATAGAGTTTCGCGGCGCGCGGCGAGCCGTCCGCGCGCCAGCGCGAAACATGGCGCGGCGCATCGTGATTGGAAAACGCCCATGCCGGCCAACCCGCATCATCGTTTGAGCCCCACGGCGCCAGCGCCCGTCTGACCAATTCAGCGTCTATTTCCGGCGCATATAAAAAGTCAAAATTGTAGGCAGACGATAACCGCCCCTTGCTGGTGAACGATTTCATCTCGTCCACAGGGTCAGCGCCAACCACTTCGGCGACAGTAAAAATGTCGCCGTAAGCCGATGCCGTTTTCGATATTCGCTCCAGAAACTTCGGAATATCGGCGTGGGACTGATTGTATTTATGCTCCTGAAAATCAAACGGGCGTTTGGCGTTTTTGTTCTGTGCTGGCGGATTGTCCCGCAATTGCACGTCATGCATGGCGAAGTTGATCGCATCGAGGCGAAACCCGTCAACGCCTCGTTCTAACCAAAATTTTGCAACGTTCACCAACGCGTCTTGCACCGCGGGGTTGTGCAAATTCAAATCAGGCTGCGACGGCAAGAAATTATGTAAATAATATTGTCCCCGGCGCGCGTCCCATTCCCATGCAGGGCCGCTGAACACCGATTGCCAATTGTTGGGCGGCGACCCGTCCGGTTTGGCATCGGCCCAGACATACCAATCCGCTTTGTCGTTGGTTGCATCCGCGCGGCTGGCCCCAAACCATTCATGTTCATCTGATGTGTGGGAATAGACCTGATCGATGATGACTTTAAGACCGAGCGCGTGAGCTTTCGCGACGAGCGCATCAAAATTCGCCAATGTCCCAAACACCCGATCAACGTCACAATAATTTGAAACGTCATATCCAAAGTCGCGCATGGGGGACGTAAAAAATGGCGATAGCCAGATCGCGTCGATACCGAGGCTGGCGACATAATCGAGTTTTCCCGTAATGCCGGGGAGGTCGCCGACGCCGTTGCCAGTGGAATCCATAAAACTGCGCGGATAAATCTGATAAATGACCGCGCCTTTCCACCATGGTTCCTGGGTCGCTGTCATTGATGCGTCATCTCGCTGAATACCCTTTCGACTGCTTTTCTATTTTGCGGCGTCGCCCGTTACTAGTCTAAAAGGATGCCGAACCGATTGAAATCGAAAGGACTGTCGCCATGAGAGAAGCCGTAATCGTATCGACCGCCAGGACGCCCATCGGCAAAGCCTATCGCGGCGCCTTTAACGACACGACGGCGCAGGCGCTCGGCGGCCACGCCATCAAAAGTGCAATTGAGCGCGCTGGCGTTGACGCCGGCGAAGTCGAGGACGTCGTCATGGGTGCAGCCTTACAGCAAGGAACGGCGTTTCAGAATGTCGCGCGACAGGCGCTGTTGCGCGCCGGCGTGCCCGACACCGTGCCCGGCATGTCCGTCGACCGGCAATGCGCATCCGGCATGATGGCGATTGCGACGGCGGCGAAGCAAGTGATCAGCGATAACATGACCGTCGCGGTCGGCGGCGGTGTTGAATCGATCTCCATGAACCAGACGAATGACATGTTTGTGCGCCCCGACCCGTGGCTCATGCAAAATATTCCCGCGACATATATGCAGATGATCGAGACGGCGGAGGTTGTCGCCGAAAGATACAGCATTTCTCGCGAAGTTCAGGACGAATACGCGCTGCAATCACAACAACGCACACACGCCGCGCAGGAAGCGGGAAAATTCGACGACGAGATTGTTCCGATGGCGTCGGTCATGAAGTTCAAAGACAAAGACACAGGCAATGTCTCCGATGTTGAAACCAAACTGGAAAAAGACGAGGGCAATCGTCCGGGCACTACGCTTGAGGGCCTCTCCGGATTGCAGCCGGTTTGGAAGGGCGGCGCGGTCGTCAAGGAAGGCAAGTTCATCACTGCCGGCAACGCATCGCAATTGTCAGACGGCGCCTCTGCAGCGGTCGTCATGGAACGGCGCGAGGCGGAAAAACGCGGGGTAACGCCCCTCGGTATTTATCGCGGCATGGCGGTCGCCGGCACCAATCCGGATGAGATGGGGATCGGTCCTGTCTTCGCTGTGCCGAGGCTACTCGAAAAGAACGGTCTTCGTATGGCTGACATCGGCTTATGGGAATTGAACGAGGCGTTCGCAGTGCAAGTGCTTTACTGCCGCGACAAGCTCGGCATTCCAAATGACTTACTGAACGTCAATGGCGGCGCGATCTCCATAGGCCATCCTTACGGCATGTCTGGCGCACGCATGGTCGGCCACGCGTTGATCGAAGGCAAACGCCGGAACGCGAAATATGTCGTCTGCACCATGTGCGTCGGCGGCGGCCAGGGCGCAGCCGGTTTGTTTGAGGTTGCGTAAATGACGATTGAATTCAAAGACCGCGTCGCCATTGTCACTGGCGCCGGCAACGGCCTTGGGCGCTCGCATGCGCTGGAGCTTGCCAAACGCGGCGCAAAAGTTGTCGTCAATGATTTAGGCGGCGCGCGGGACGGCACCGGCGGGTCAATCTCCGCGGCCGAAGAAGTCGTCAATCACATCAATGCGTCGGGCGGTGAGGCGATAGCCGACGGCGCTAATGTCGCCGATGACGCGCAGGTGCAAGCCATGGTGGACGCCGCCATGGAAAAGTGGGGCCGCGTTGATATCCTCATCAACAATACCGGGATCCTGCGTGACAAGACTTTTCATAAGATGGAGATCAAGGACTTCCGCGCAGTTCTGGAAGTACACCTTGTCGGTTCGGCGATCTGCACCCACGCCGTTTGGCCGATTATGCGGGATCAGAGCTATGGCCGCGTCATGTTTACGTCATCGCCGTCAGGTCTCCACGGCATCTTCGGGCAGGCGAATTACGGCGCCGCCAAAGCTGGTATGATTGGTCTTATGAACGCGCTTCATTTAGAAGGCGCCAAATACAATATCCGCATTAATCTGGTCTCGCCATCGGCGCGTACGCGCATGACCGAGGACCTCGGCATCCCGGAAGAAATATTGAAAATGTGGACGCCGGAAGCGATCACTGCCGCCGCGATATTCCTCGTTTCGGATGATGCACCCTCGCGGCAGATCATATCCTGCGCTGGGGGAGGTTATGCGGCGGCGCATATTGTTGAGACGTCCGGCGTGTTCTTGCCGCCGGATAAACAAACGCCGGAAAAGATCGCCGCCCATTGGGCGAAGATCTCCGACAAGAGCGACGTCAACTATTACGAGAATTCGTCCGGCCCGATGTCAAACTTCATGGCGAAGGCGCAAGGGAAGTAATGGCCGACATCAACGAAAAAGAACTGAAAGAATTCGCTGCGGACGCCGACGCCTGGTTTGCAGATAACAAGCCCGCCGATCCCGGTTTCATGTTGCCGTTGACTTTTATGGAAGTCGGGACTGACGCGCTGTTTGAATTCCTGCGCGACTGGCAGCGCAAGGTCTATGAGGCCGGTTATCTAGGCGCCGCGTGGCCAACACAGTATGGCGGCGGCGGCAAGCCACAAGCGTTTCAGGACGCCGCAACAAAAGCCATGCGCAAACACGATTGCCCGATTATGCTGAACGCCATCGGGCTCAACTGGACGGGGCCTTTGCTGCTCGACACTGGCAAAGAAGAAGACAAGCAGAGATATATCAAGAATATTTTGTCAGCGGAGGATATCTGGTGCCAGGGGTTTTCCGAACCGGAAAATGGATCGGACCTCGGCAATGCGCAGCTGAAAGCTGTCCGTGACGGCGATGAATATGTCCTCAACGGTTCGAAAATCTGGACGACGCAGGGAAACTACGCGAAATATATGATACTTTTGGCCCGCACCAACCCGGACGCGCCCAACAAATATGCGGGGCTCTCGTTTTTTCTGGCGCCGATGACGGTCTCAGGCGTCGAAACGCAACCAATTAGAAAACTGACAGGCGAATACGGTTTCACGCAGACATTTTTTACCGATGCGCGCATTCCGGCGTCCTGCCTCATGGGCGAGGAGGGACAAGGCTGGCTCATCGCCATGCGCACGCTGGAGTATGAACGCGGCGCCCGCGTCGGCCAGGCCGGCGGGTATGTGATGAAAGAATTCAACGCGTTTCAAATTCTCGATCTCGCGAAACGCGCGGTGCGCGGCGGCGCTCCGGCGTTGGACGATCCGGTCATCCGCGATCGGTTGGTTGAGTTTATTATTGAGGCGCAAAGTTTGCAGCTTAACAACCAGCGAAAATCTGTAACCGCTTTAAACCAGGAACGGCCCATGGCGTTGCCGCTTTCCAGCAAATTGCAATTCACGGAATTGGCGCGGCGGCTTAATGAATTTGCGATCACCCTGACCGGCCCCGCCGGCGCCTATTTCGTAGGCGACGAAAACGCCGTCGATGATGGGTTATGGGCGCGGGGGTATCTCAATGCCTTTTCCGCAACCATCGGCGGCGGCACCTCGGAAATTCAACACAATATTATTGCCGAGCACGTCCTCGGACTGCCGAAGTAATTAAGCACTATGGAAAACCTGGGCCGCATCGGACTGACAGAGGAGCAAGCGGACTTGCTCGAAGTCGCAACAATTTTTTGCCGTAAAAAGGGATCGACGGAAAAAGCGCGTAAGTTACTTGATGATGGCGCCGGGTACGACGAAGCGCTGTGGCGCGAGATCGTGGAGTTGGGCTGGCTGGGCATCGCCATTCCGGAAGAATTTGGCGGCGTTGGACTTGGCCTCACGGAAGTTGCGCCAGTAATGGAACAGTTGGGACGGAATTTCGTGGCGAGCCCGTTCTACGTAACAACGCTAGCGGCGCAGGCGATCATCGCTGGCGGTTCGGAAGAGCAAAAAAACACGATCCTGCCGAAACTCGCTGAGGGCGCCGTCACAACGCTGGCGCTCGCGGAAACGAACAATGACTGGACGCTGGAAAATATCGCTGCGACGGCAACCAGCTACGGTGACCGATACAAGCTTTCTGGCAAAAAACTTTTCGTACAAGATGCTGCGGCGGCCAATTGGATTATCGTTTCGGTTTTGATTGATGGCGCACCGGCGCTCGCTATCATTGAGCGCGATCAATTGCCGGACGGCGCCTTGCGCCGCGAAAAGATTATCGATGAAACCAAGCGATCCTACGAGTTAAGCCTCGACGGCGTTACTATTTCCAGCGACACAATCATGGATCGCGGCAAAACGGGCGCTGCGCTCAAACACATTGACCTGACTGCAAACCTCCTGGCGTCCGCGGAAATGATCGGCGGTTGCCAGGCGGTGATCGACTACACAATTGAATATCTGAAAACGCGCAAGCAATTCGGCAAGCTGATCGGTTCCTATCAGGCGTTGAAACATCCGACCGTTGACGCTTTTGTCGGTTACGAACAGGCGCGCTCGCATCTTTATTCCGCCGCTTATTGTTTTAACGAACAGGGCGCCGGCGAAATCGCGGTGCGCATGGCGAAGGAACAAGCGGTGAAGGCGTATTCATTTGCAGCCGATCGCTCGATTCAGTTTCACGGCGGGTTTGGTTTTACTTACGATTGCGACGCGCAGCTTCATCGCCGCCGCGCGATTTGGCATGCCTCGCAATTTGGCGACGCTGCGTGGCAGCGGGCGAGATTGGCAGAGTTGTTGTTGTAACTAAACTGGCGACATGCCGGACGCTTTGCAGCACGATAGAAATGCAATGCAGATCCGGCATCCATGGTGTTCAATGTAAATTTTGGGGCGGTGGAATTATTAGTCCCTGGATTTCGGCTCGATCGCGAATGCGATCTAAAAATAATCTGCGCGCCTTCGCGCGCGGGCGCGGCATCATATAAAATGCTGCGACGCGCCCGGAATGACGATCAATATGTTTTATTCCTTTACCGACAAAATCTGATCGAGCGGCTTTTTGATTGTCGAGACTTGCGGGATGGTGGCGTCAGCCGCCGGGTGACCGACGGCAATAATCATGATCGGTTTTTCAGATTCCGGACGACCGATGAGGCCGTTCAAAAATCGCATTGGGTTCGGCGTGTGAGTCAGCGTCACGAGTCCGGCGTGATGCAGCGCTGCTATTAAAAACCCTGTGGCAATGCCGACGCTTTCCGGCACGTAGTAATTTTTAAATCTGACGCCGTTATCGAATTCGCCCCAGCGCTGGGAAAACACAACAATAAGCCATGGCGCGATATCTAGATGCGGTTTTTGTTCGTCTGTGCCGATGGGTTCCAGCGCTTTTAACCACTCGTCGCTGGCGCCGCCGGCGTAGAACTCTTTTTCTTCAGCCTCGGCGGCTAGGCGAATTTCATGTTTCATCTCGGGGTCGGAGATTGCTGCAAAATGCCAGGGCTGATGGTTTGCGCCGCTCGGTGCGCGTCCCGCTGTGCGCACGCATTCCTCTATGACTTCGCGCGGCACGGGCTGGTCAGAAAAATCGCGCACGGAATGGCGTTTTTTCATGCGCTCAAAAAAACTTTTTGCCGCTTTGAGCATTTCCCCATCGGTCATGTTCGCCCGATGGGGAAGGGGGATCGCTTCGTATTGAATGTCGTCGCGGCTGAACATGGGTATCTCCGGTAATGAACATTGATGCGAGGATATTACGCATCATAGGTACTTAGAGTTGCTCAATTGGTAGAGCAACTTTATCACGTTATTACGATCCTCATCGTGACGCGCGAGCCCAGAAGGATATACGCAGGCCTGATCCCCGTTTCCATTATTCGAGGCTTTTCCGCCATTTTTCAGTAGCCAAAAAAGACGCCTCAGATTGAGGCGCCGCCCCAAAATCAAACTAAGCAACCTTCGATTTCTTATTTGCGCCCTCGAAATTTTTCATCAACAATTTCAATTTCGTTTCCGCCGCTTCGACAGACGCTTCCTTAACCGGGCCATAGCCGCGAATTTCATCGGGCAGGGATGCGACCTCAATGGCAGCAGACAAATTGTCTTCCGTCAGGCGGTCCGCGAACTTCTCGATGCGCCGTCGGTATTCGTCAATAAGGCGCCGTTCCATTCTACGTTCATCGGTATAGCCGAAAACGTCGAACGGTGAACCGCGCAGGAATTTCATTTTGGCGAGAACGAAAAATGCTTTTTCCATCCACGGGCCGAATTCGGATTTTTTCGGGCGCCCTTCCGCGTCTTCCTCGCGATTGAAAATCGGCGGCGCCATGTTGAATTTCAGATTGTAGTCTCCGGTGAATTGGTCGCTAATTTTTTTGCGAAACGCCGGATCGGCATAAAGCCGGGCCACTTCATATTCGTCCTTGTAGGCCATGAGTTTGAAGAGATATCGCGCCACCGCGGTTGAGAACTCGTCGCCGCCGGGGATATTCTTGGCTTTTTCGCCAATTGCGTTGACGAAGTTCCGATAGTCTTCTCCATATTTCTTGTTCTGATATCCGGTCAGAAACTCAGCGCGATCATTGACTAAATCATTCAGCGACTGTGGCGTTGCCGGCTCTTCGTTTAAACCTGCGGCCTTTTCGACTTTGTCGATGTCGACCGCAGCGGCGCGACCCAACGAAAAGGCGCGCTTGTTTTTTTCAATGGCGACGCCGTTCAATTCTACGGCGCGCAAAATAGCGTTGAGAGTTAAGGGAACGAGCCCGCGCTGCCAGGCAAAACCAAAAAGCAGCATATTGGAAAAAACAAGATCGCCCATCATGCGCCCGGCGATAGTGTTGGCGTCGAGACTGTCGACTTGCGCGTCGCCGCAGGCCTTCTCGATGGTTTTGAGGCGCAGGCGCGACTGGAAATCGATATTGCGATCACGGATGAAATCCGCTGTCGGAATAATATCCATATTGGCGATTGCGCGCGTTTGCCCTTTGCGCATGACACGGAGCGCGCGTGGGTCTGTTCCGACAACAAGATCGCAGGCGATCACCGCTTCGGCCTCGCCAACATCGATGCGGACCTGATGCAGATCATCGGGCGTTTCACCGAGGCGTACATAACTCAAAACCGTGCCGCCTTTTTGCGCAAAGCCCATAAAGTCGAGAACGCTTGCGCCTTTGCCTTCGAGATGCGCGGCCATAGTCGTGATGGCGCCGATGGTGACGACGCCTGTGCCGCCGACGCCGCCAATGAGCATGTCATAGGCGCGATTGATCGGCGGCAGATCGGGCGCGGGCAAATTTTCCAGCAAATGATCAAGCTCGGCGCCGAATTCACGCGGTTCCGGTTTTTTGAGTTCGCCGCCCTCCACCGTGACAAAGCTGGGGCAAAAGCCTTTGACGCAGGAATAATCCTTATTGCACGACGACTGGTCGATCATGCGCTTACGCCCGAATTTGGTTTCTTTCGGTACAATCGAGAGGCAGTTTGATTGCGTTGAACAATCGCCGCAGCCTTCGCAGACGAGATCGTTGATGAAAATACGTTTCGCCGGGTCTGGATAGGTCCCGCGTTTTCGCTTTCGACGTTTTTCCGCGGCGCAGGTCTGGTCATAGATGAGAGCCGTGACGCCTTTGATCTCGCGCAATTCGCGTTGAACCGCGTCGAGCTCATCGCGATGCTGAACAATGATGCCGGGCGGATAGGCGCCGTAACCCTCTGTGCGTTCAGGATCATCGGACAAAACAGCGACGCGCAAAACGCCTTCGGCCAGCAATTGCTGCGCGATTTGCGGTACGGTGATTTTACCGTCGACCGGCTGGCCGCCGGTCATGGCGACGGCGTCGTTGAACAAAATCTTGTAGGTGATGTTTGCGCCCGCAGCGATTGCCTGACGGATCGCCATGTAACCGGAATGATAATAAGTGCCGTCGCCTAAATTTTGGAAAATGTGTTTGTCGCTGAGGAACATCGACTTGCCAACCCAGTTGACGCCTTCGCCGCCCATCTGGATTAGGTCGCTCGTTTTGCGGTCCATCCATGACGCCATGAAGTGACAGCCGATGCCGGCGAGGGCGCGCGAACCGTCGGGGACCTTCGTTGACGTGTTATGTGGGCAACCGGAGCAAAAATAGGGAACGCGGGTTGCGCCGCCCGGTCCCGCAACAGTTTCATGCCCATCTTCGATGCGCGCCAGTTCTTTTGAAAAGTTCAATATCGGAAATGTTTTTTTCAGGCGCCGCGCGAGAATTGGGGCGAGGCCGGACGGCGTCACCTCTTCAACCCAGGAAATCAGATGTTCGCCCATTTCGTCATGTTTGCCGAGAATGCGCTTTGGCTTATCGACGGCGCGGTCATAGATGTATTCTTTAAGCTGGCTTTCGATAATGCCGCGCTTTTCCTCGATGACGAGTATTTCTTTTTTACCGGCCATGAACTTTTCGGCGCCGCTCGTCTCCAACGGCCAGACGAGACCGACTTTATAGATGTCGATGCCAATTTTTCTGGCGCGCTTTTCATCGATGCCAAGAATAGCAAGAGCTTCCATAACATCGTGGTGGGCTTTGCCGGTTGTGACGATGCCGAATTTCGCTTTCGGATTGTTGAATATGACCTTGTCGATAGGGTTGGTGCGGGCAAAGGCGCGCAGCGCATCTTTCTTGGCGCGCATGCGCGTTTCAATCTGCATGCCCGGCAAATCCGGCCAGCGAAAATTGAGGCCGGTTTCCGGCGGGGTAAAGTCATGGGGCGTTTCGAATTGCGGCATCGGCGGCAAATTGACAGAAGCGGCGCTTTCCACCGCTTCAGAGATCGCCTTGAAGCCGACCCACATGCCGGAATAGCGCGAGGCGGCGATGCCCCACAATCCGAACTCAATATATTCCGCGATGCTCGCCGGATTGATCGTCGGCATGTAGAAAGTCATAAAGGCGACATCAGACTGGTGCGACATGGATGAGGAGACGCAACCGTGATCATCGCCGGCAACGACAAGCACGCCGCCATGCGGCGATGATCCGTATGCGTTGCCATGTTTGAGCGCATCGCCGGCGCGATCAACGCCAGGGCCTTTGCCGTACCACATTGAAAAAACGCCATCGACTTCGCGGGATTCTTCGACTTCGACTTGCTGCGTGCCGAGCACGGCAGTCGCCGCAAGGTCCTCATTGATCGCTGGCAGAAACTTGATGTCGTGTTCTTCGAGAAAATCTTTTGCGCGCCACAACGCCTGATCAACCGCGCCAAGCGGAGAGCCGCGATAGCCGCTGACAAACCCCGCGGTGTGAAGTCCCGCTGTGCGATCAAGGCGACGCTGCATCAACATGATGGCGACGAGCGCCTGTGTGCCTGTCAGGAAAACGCGGCCTTCAATGCGCCGAAAATTGTCATCAAGCACATAGTCATCGAGATCAGCTGGCGTCGCTTTTACGGCTGTGTTGCTTGTTATCGGCGCGGTCGTCATAGAATCTATCCCTGTTTTTGGCGAATTTACCGCAAAACTCCGGATAATATTTTCAAAATAAGCATAATTATGCTCAAAAATGATATGCTTTTCTCATCCGGTGGAATTTATGATATATTTATATCATATACAATGACTGAGCACGGGAGACGCAACGGAAATGGCCAGCGAACCAGACGAAGTAGACAGGAAAATTCTGCGCGCAGTCCAGACCCACGGCAAGGTCTCGGCGCAGGAGCTTGCTGATATCACCGGACACGGCTCGCCGGCAACGTGTTGGCGGCGTCTGAAAAGTCTTGAGGAGGCGGGATTGGTCTCCGGCTACCAAGCTGTCGTTGATCGGCGCAAGCTTGGGTTTCATGTTTGCGCGTTTGTGCACATTACAATTGAGCGGCAATACAAATCCGTCATTCAAAAAATTGAAAAGAAAATTTTAGAACGTCCAGAGGTTTTGGATTGCTACATGACGACGGGCGATTCTGATTTTACGCTGCGTGTCATTGCGCGCGATATCGACGATTATGAAAAATTCATTCAGAATTTCCTTTTCGAATTGCCCGGCGTCAGCCATGTTCGTTCAAATATTGCACTGCGGGAAGTAAAGCAGAGCAATCGAGTGCCCGTTTGAATATTTGAACTGCAGACTGATTAAGAGAAACTAATGACAACAGCGTCGCCCGCGCCGCCGAGCAATGAGAACCCTGCCGCCGACTGGATCGGTTGGTGTCAAACCCGCCTTGATGAATTTGAAGCCGGAGCGCTCGCTGATCCGATGACGAATTCGGTTCGGCGACTCGCGCATGAGTTATTCGAAATTCAAAAAGACGGTGGTCTGTCTTCCGAAAAGGTTGATGAAATTACGGCAGCCCTGAGCGGCGAGGCGCTGATAGATCGCGCTGAACGATTCGCCGACACTCATCCGCCGGAATGCAACGTTGAAGCTGCAATCGATGATGTCCTCCGCGCGCTCAATGGAAAATCATTCGATGAGGTTCGAAACAAACTCTCGTCAGTGCTTGCGGGAATTGTTTTTACCGCGCACCCGACATTTGCCATGTCGCGGCTGCAATGCTGCGCTGTTGCTGATTACGCGTCCGCGAAGGATGAAAAGGAAAAGGCTGAGGCACGCGAGTTGTTGCTGCAACTGCCGCACCGGCCGGATGTGGATATCACGCTGGATGACGAACACGCCGCGGTGCGCGACGCCATTTCCCGGGCTAAGGCGCAGCTTCGCTCCGTGTCGGCCCGCATATTCAATTGGGCAAAGGAACACTATCCAGAAAACTGGACTGAACTATCACCGGCGATCCTGAGCGTCGCCAGTTGGGTCGGATACGATCTTGATGGGCGTACCGATATTCACTGGGGCCAGTCGTTTCGCTTTCGTATTGAAGAAAAGTCGCGCCAGTTGCATGCATATGCGTATGCGCTTTCAGATATTGATTGCGGCGGCCTAAACGATGCGCGCGATGACCTCACTACAACGCTGATCGGCGCCGCGCAGTTTGCGGCCGAACAGGCGTCGTTGTTCGCTGGCGATTTGACCGACGGCGACCAGACAACGGCCGCGGCAAATTTGCTGACAGGCGATGACGAGCGCCGGCTGACCAGTCTTGAATCGGTGGTTCAGTCGCTGAACAAAATGATCCGCGTCGTCAGCGATAACGACGCCAAAACCGCATTGTGCATACTACGTACGGAAATGCGCAATTACGGTCTCGGCGAATCGCGCATTCACTTCCGCGTAAACGCGGCGCAAGTTCGCTCAGCCTTGCGTGCTGATCTCGGGATTGATGACGACCGTCAGTTTTTCGGCCGGTCAGCGATTGAGACTGCCGCGAAAAAGGCCGAAGGTGTCAAGCATCGCAAAATAAATATAGCATCGATTTTTCTGGAACAAATGACGGCGCGGCGCCAATTGATGTTGTGCGCGCAAATCCTGAAACATGTGGACGCGGACGCGCCGATCCGGTTTCTGATTGCGGAATGCGAAGCGCCGGCGACGCTGATGGGCGCCGTTTATCTTGCTCGCCTTTATGGCGTTGAAGACCGGATCGATATTTCGCCGTTATTTGAAACGCCAGAAGCGATGGAGCGTGGCGGGCGCTTTATCGAACGGCTCCTCGGCGAGGAAGAATATGTCGATTATATTCGCAAGCGGGGCCGCATCTCCGTCCAGATCGGCTTTTCCGATAGCGGTCGTTTCATGGGCCAGATCGCCGCCAATCTCGCCATTGAGCGTTTGCAAATTCTCTTCGCGCGGTCGCTTGCCGCAAAAGATATTCGCGATGTTGAAGTGCTTATTTTCAACACTCATGGTGAGTCTATGGGGCGAGGCGGTTTCCCGGGATCACTCACTGAGCGCTTTGACTATTTGATGACGCCGTGGGTTCGCGCCCGATACAAACACGAGGCCTTGCGACTCAATGTCGAAAGCAGTTTCCAGGGCGGCGACGGGTTTTTACATTTCGCAACCGATGGACTCGCGAGCGCGACTGTCGGGGCCATGCTGAAATGGGCGTTCACGGATCATAATGCGGACCGCAGCGATAAATATTATTCCGAGCTCAATTATTCATGGGATTTTTATCGCGGGATCAAGTCTTGGCAGGAACAATTGTTCGAAGACCCGGATTACCAACGAACGATTGGCGCTTTCGCGCCGCAACTGCTCAGCGTCACCGGCTCACGAAAGTCGCGTCGGCAATCGGGCGCGGCGATAACAGGTCCGCGCTCATTGCGAGCAATCCCGCACAATGCGATTCTGCAGCAATTGGCGACGCCCGCGAATATTACCGGCGGCGTCGGCGTAACGGCTGGCGCAGAGCCTGATCGGGCGCTCGATCACGTTGAAAATTCCGCGCGCATGCGTCAGATTATGGCGATGTTGCGCGCCTCGCGCCGCGGGACCAGCCTTCCTGTCTTGCGCGCATACGCTGCGATTTTTAACGCCAGCTACTGGATCAGCAAGGCGACAGTCGAGACGGCGCCATCGCGCGCATCAGCATTCGAAGAAATCGCTATTCGGTTGCGGGGCAATGAAACGGCGGTCGCGATCAACCGGCTGGCTGATCACTACGCCGTTGATCTCGCCAAGCTTGATCGCATATTTGTTGATCTCGACGGCGACGAATACCGTGAAGCGCGTCATCGAGATCGACGTTTAATGCATATATTGCATGCTTGCCGACAGGCGTTGATTATGCGCGGGCTAACGCTTGTGGCCGACGTTCCGTCATTTTCGCAGCGCCATGACATCACGCGGTCGACGCTTTTTGATTATGCGTTTACGCTTCGTTTTGACGATCTTTCCGGAATTCTCGCGGAAATTTTTCCGGCCGATGAATTGGGTGCGGAAGAGTTCAAAGGCATTGAGGAAGAAAGCGATGATGGCGACGGCGCTAGCCATGGATATCCCGAAATCCATGAGAACATCATCGCGCCGCTAAAGCAAATCCATCAGGAGTTGCGCGACATCGGCGTCGGCCTATCGCATTTTTACAATGCCTATGGTTAGGCGCGCTTAAGGTTAAGTGTTGTTTGCATCGTTTTGGTGCGTGTTTTCCAGATGCGTGAATCGACGATGTAATGATGAAAGTTAATCGCCTGATAAACGAGTATGGCGATAGGTAGTCCGACGACTGCCAATTCATGGGTCGAAATCGCAATCGAAGAATAAACTATCGTCGCAATCGCGACGCACACAAAAAAGTAAACTGGCGCGCGATTGGTCTGGCTCAACCAGGACAACACTGTGCCATTGGGGTTTTTCGAGAACCGGTTGTTATTAAACAGCCAGACAAACAAAATATATTGCGCGTTGTGCCAGATGTTTATGGCGAGCCATCCATAGGTGATGTCTTCGATCAAAAGGTATCCGGTAGTGAAGATGGCGAAATGCGACACCATATATAAAGTATGCGCAACGGGCAGAACACCCGCGCGCCACGCCAGGATTCGCTGATACGCCCACCACAGAAGTGTTGCGACGGCGACAGTTCCTGCTAACACGACTAGCCAGCCAGGGGTCGGCGGGGTGTAAACGGGCAACGTCAGGAAAGTATCCGGGTTTTGCCAAGACCGATGGAGTATCCCGAAAGCCGGGAGTGCGTAAAACGTCAGTGTCGAAAGGTTTGCATCTTCTTTCACCAACCCGCCCGATTTATGGCGATAGGCTTGGGAGATGCCCCAGCTTTGGCGGGTGTAATGGAACCACTGCCAGTAGAGATAAATTGTAACGATAGCGATTACGCCGATTTGCCAAGCGACAATGCCAACGAACCCGGCCACAAGAATGGGCAAAGCGTAAAGCATAAACCGGCGTTCTGTTTTGTCTTCGTAATCTTTGAGACGCGTGAACGTGGCGATAACGTGCTGGTATCCGATTAACCACATATCTGCAACGAGAAGTGGTACGAACGCTGGCGGATAAAAAGCGGCGGCGAACCCGGCGGCAATAGCTATTGTTGCGACGCCGACGATGAATGTCGTATCGAACGGTCTGTTTCTTAACCAGCCTGCCTGCGCCACATTTCCCCCTACAGAAGATAAAAGACGTCTGACGAGTCTAATGCACAGACCGCGCCGGGAAAAGTCATTGGTTAATTACGGTCTTTGAAAATTTGTCAAATTAGCAGACTACTTAATTTTTAATGCCGGTTTTGAGCCCACCGATCCAGGAATTGTTTGAAACATAATATGCAAACGCCCATGAAAGAAAATTCAGATAAGCCTCTAAAAACACAAAGAAAATGGAAACTGGCTGAGGTCGCTGGATTGCTGTTTGCGGTTTTTTCGACGCTCGCTCTTACGCTTCACGCCGCCACAGTTTTCTGGTGGGGGCCGGACGATGGCGCTTATGCGTTTGTCGCCGAGCGGATTTTACGAGGTGATATTTTGAATAAGGACATTCAGGATGTTCATCCCGGATACATCAACTTTGTTAACGCCGGCGCGATGGCGGTCCTTGGCGAAAACGCATTCAGTTTACGTATTCCGCTGATTTTCCTCGCGGCGCTGCAATGCATATTCGCATTTCTGGCGTTGCGTAACCTTGGCGCAGTTGCTGCCAGCGCTGCGGCGATTGCTGTGGGTTATTTTGGCTTTGCGCAATTTCCAAACCCGTCGGCCAATTGGTATGCGCTTGCCTTTGTTTGGCCGATTTTGTTCGCATTTCGCATGACCGGCGTCACGGAGTTTCAGCGTTTATTGCTGTTCGGGTTTCTTGTTGGATCAGCTTTTTTATTCCGGCAATTGACGGGTGTTTTCCTCGGCGCGGCAGTCTTTACCATATTAATGTTGAACGCGCCTGCAAAAAACGAAGACGCTGCCTCTCCATTGTTGGCGAATGTAGTATTCGGTATCGCGTTTGTTGGGATAGGGACATATCTTTTCTTTTCATCAAACATGGCTGGTTTTCTAATGTATGGCGCCGGTTCACTCGCTGTCCTGGGCGTAGCTGCGGCGAAAACACGTTTAGAATTTCGTGAAGTCGTCCGTGTCGCGGGCGCGTTAACGCTAGGCTCGTTAGTTCCGGCAGCGCCGCTCATTCTTTTCCATTTTTTCAACGGCAGTTTCGAAATGTGGATTACAGACGCATTTATCGCGCCGCTTACATTGGTTAGCTACGATTTCTTTGACACTGCTTCCTACGGCATTCTTCCGATATTGGCGGGCATGGGCGTTGCTGAAGGCAGCGCGAGCGCATTTTTCAATCTCATCTACTGGATTTTAATGATGGTTGCGCCGATGGCGCTCGGCGCAATCGCCGCAAGACGCATTTGGCGCGACCAAAACGACGAATTAACGCCGATTATAATCCTCGCAGTTTTCGTAGGGCTCGTTTCGGTGCACTACGAAATTCCCATTTACCTTTACTATTCCGCCGGAATGATCTGGGTCGGGCTGATTGCGTCGACCAACACGAAATTTCGCACGCCAGTCTCGATCGTGACGATTTCTGTCGCGTTCATTGCTGCATTTTTCCATGCGGGGCAGCCGTCGACGCGGGGCCTTGTTTCAATTGCACATGGAGAGCGCGTTGCTCAGGAGGCATATGCAATCCCTGGCGCCGCGATCAACATCGATGCCAATCAAGCTGATCTTTACCTCAGCGCCATGGACCTTGTCGCCAACTGTTCTAATCCAGAGGATACGATATTCTCCATGCCGTCGGCAGCTGAATTTTACTTTCTGACGAAACGCCAGCCGCCAGTGCGATACTTTTCAACGGCCCTAGGGCTTCACAACAAAGAAGACGCCGAAGCGCTTGAAGCAGTATTTTTGTCGGATCGGCGTCCATCGGTGGTATTCGACCAGAAAGCGGATAAATACAATTCCGAATTTCTTGACGGCGTTCGTAAGCAATTGCGTGGCGCGGAGTATGCATCGTCTGGTGCGCGCCGGGGCGTAAATGCTTATATAGTTAATTACCGCACGACTGACGCAGGTTGCGCGAACTCGATGGTGATCTGGAATATTGATGAATAAGCCTTTCTCCATAACTGAGGCCACGGTGACAAACCGAACGACGCGTCCAGAAATTTCCATCGTCGTCCCAGCATATAACGAAGCTGCAAATATACCGGTCCTCGTCAGCGAGGTGTTGAACGTCCTCGGGCCGGGCGCCGATATTGAGATTCTTGTCGTTAATGACGGCAGCCGTGATGAAACTGCAGAAACCCTGAAGACAATGGCGGAGAAAACGCCAGAGCTGCGATACATTACCTTCTCGCGAAATTTCGGACATCAGGCAGCGTTGCTGGCCGGCCTCAGGAATGCGCGCGGCGCATGCGCCATCGCCATGGATGCGGATTTGCAGCATCCGCCGGAGTTTTTGCCAATGCTCATCGATGCCTGGCGTGACGGTGCGGCCCTGGTATTAACCCGGCGTGATGACCGGGAAAATGTCAGCCTGTTCAAGAAAATTTCGTCGTCCGCCTTTTACAAGTTTGTCAATGTGCTTGGCGACTTTGATATTGAACCCGGCAGCGCTGATTTTTTCCTTCTGGACCGGAAAGTTTTGCGGGCGCTTAACCAATTCGGCGAGTCGCGTATCTTTCTTCGCGGCATATTGCCGACGCTTGGATACGAAAAGCAAATTCTGGATTATTCCCCTGCGGATCGCCGGCATGGCGCCAGCAAATATACCTTGCGTAAAATGATATCGCTTGGGCTAGATGGAATTCTCTCGACGAGTATTAACCCTTTGCGACTTGGCACGATCGCAGCGATGGCGCTTGGCGGGCTGGCGTCAATCTATGCGCTGTATGCAATATACGTCGCTGTCGTATTGAAAACCGCATTACCCGGTTGGACGTCAGTGATGCTAGTGGTCACGATTATTGGGGCGATCCAGCTGTTTGTTCTCGGCGTTATTGGCGAATATCTCGGGCGGGCGTTAACCGAAGTGCGCGGCCGGCCTGCTTATATTGTCGCTGAAACGAATATCGAAGCGCTGGCGGCAGAAATCGACGGTGAGGAGACTGTCCAATGAGTGGTCAATTTGGTCTTCCGATGATCGCATTGATATTTGCCGTCTACACTGTCAGCAGCGCTGCTGGTCTTGCATTGGTTAAGGCTGCAGACGGATACTTCACCATGCGGTTTCTGTTGGGTGGCGTGCTCTATGCGGGCGGTTTTGCAATCTGGATATTACTAATCATCCGCATGATGCCGTTGTCGGTTGCGTTTCCGGTGTCCGCCGGGCTGTTAATTCTGGCGACCCAGGTCCTTGGCGCCGTCTATCTCGGTGAAAGCGTATCGGTTTTGAAAATGGCCGGCGCGGTTTTTGTTATTGCGGGTATCGCCGCATTGTCTTTGTCTGCGGACCAATAGGCGCAGCGCTCATGGCTACGGACAAAATTGAACAGCAGCGCGAACATTTTAATGCAATCTCCGAGCGCTATCTGAAAGGCCGATGTGAAGAGAACCATATATTGCTGAAGTCGTTGATCTGGCAGCATGCGTTGTCGCCGCTAAAGGAATTGTTGCCCGCAAACGCGAAAATTCTTGAGCCCATGTGTGGAAGCGGTGAGGGGCTGGAAATTTTAACGACAGTTTTTTCAAAAGAACTCCAATACGAAGGCTTCGACTACAGCGAAGATGTCGTTGCCGCCGCAAAGTTGCGTGCAGGTAAGATCTGGCAGGCTGACGTTACAAAATTTGTCCCGGACCGTGACGATTATGACGCTGCGATCCTTATCGGCGGTCTGCATCATGTTCCGGATCATGCTGGCCGGGTTGTGCGAAATGTTTCGCGCGCACTAAAGCCGGGCGGTATCTTCATCAATTTTGAGCCGACCAACGGAACTGTGCTGCACCGCCTTATCCGTGAGCGCATTTATTGCGCGAATGACATTTTTGATGAGGAAACCGAGCGGGCATTTTCAGTTTCTCAGCTGTTCGGATTTTTCGAGAAAGCGGGACTGGAGTGCATTAGATGCACCTATCCGGGCCTTCTCGCTTATACGCTTTACTATAACCCTTACGCGTTCCCAACGTTAAATCTGGGCGGACCAAGAGCCGTGAAAACAGCTTTTGGCGTCGATCGGCCATTTCTGGCGAATGTGCTTGGCCGCCTATTGTCTTTTGCGGCTTTGTCGGTTTGGCGCAAGCCTGATGCGTAATCAGACCAATTTTTAACCTTCCGGCAAACAAGAATCGCCTATGGTTTTCCCGTTTCAGGACGGAGAGAGCTATGGAGATTGTTCAACCGACGTTTGGAAGAACCTTCCGGGTCTGGTGGTCAATTACCTGGCGCGCCCTTGCCTACGGAATTGGACTAGGCTTGGTCGCCAGTATCCTAATTGGTGTCGTCATAAATTTTGCCGGCGGCTCACAACAAGATGTCATCGAAATCTCGCGAATTTCCGGCTTTTTTACAGGCGCAGCGGGCAGTCTTTATGCTGCCTATTCCCGACTGGGAAAGAAGTGCGGCGACGTAAAACTTGTCTTAATCCGTGCGCATAGTGAAGATTAATTTTAATTCGCTTGCGAAACGAGGCTCTTTTTGCCAAAAGTAATATTACGCTCTGTGCAGACTAAAAACGCGTAAAACGAGCAGCCTTCCGAAAATATTGAACTTCAAAACGCGGATATTTGCCCAACGGACGCCGAAAAACTGTCCCGACAAATCCAATTTTCTTCCGTGTTTCGACCATTTAGTGTCTTTAGCGCTACACAATTAACGTTCACGAAACCGTGAATTAACCAGCTAAATCTTCAAAGTGGCGAGGAAAAAATCGTGATTCCTGATTTGGTACGATTTTCAAATTAATTATTGTCAATGTGTAAAAAAACCCATAGTCTTAACAGTGGGTTAACGCCCGGGTTGCCTGTCGCGGCTTTCGAAAATTCTTTCGGTGTCCAAAGGGGGTGGCTCTTTGTCAATCGCTTAGAGAAATGTGGGGAACCATTATGCTTAAGCTTTATATCCAGGGTCGTGAACTTACTCGCGAACTCAAAATCAAAGGTCGTGAGGCCGCTGACAAACTTCGCAGCGACACCGAAGGCGCATCTTTGATCGAATACAGCCTTCTGATCGGTCTGATCACTGCTGCTGTTGTTGCAACTATCGCAACAGTTGGCGGTAAATTGCCGAAATACTGGAACGACCTGAATGGCGCTTTGCCATAGGAGCCCGTCGCAAAAGCCAAATGCTTTTGCGTGGCACAAATCGAGCATGGCGTCGGTCGGGCTAATTTCGATTGGCGCTATGTTTCGTTTTGGAACAAGAATTCCGCGGCGCTCTTGTCCAGCCGCAAAAAGTTGAGGTTGGATCACGAAAGACCGTTGTGGGTCGAAAAGAGATTTTTCGTTGCGGCGTGGGGCCGCTTCACGATGGAGTTCGAGCCGCCGCATTTGTTGAATGAAGACTTGCCGGTCAAGGAATGATGCGGCTGGATTGTGGGGAAGAAAACTATGCGCGGCTTATCAATCATTGTTCTTTTAGTTGCTGTAATGCTGGGCGCGATCGCGGTGGTTGGCGTTCGCTCGATGTTACTGGCGCAGCGAACCGACATAAATGTTGCCGCCGACGCGGATACGGTCACGGTTGTTGTTGCAACGAAAGCGCTTGAATTCGGCACAGAAATTACGCCCGAAGTTGTTCGCGAAGTGCCTTGGCCCGCGAATGCCGTTCCAGAAGATACATTTTCGTCATTGAACGACTTGATCGGTGGTGAACGCCGTGTTGCGCTGCGCTCAATCCAACCTAACGAACCACTGCTGAAAGACCGGGTGTCCGGTTTTGGAGGTCGCGCATCCCTATCCCAGATTATTACAGAAGGGAACCGCGCCGTAACCATTCGAGTAAATGACGTGTCCGGCGCCGGCGGCTTTGTTTTGCCTGGCGATCGCGTTGATGTTCTCTCTACAGTAAACCCGACGAACAACCGCCTCGATGCGGTGACGAACATTCTACTTGACGATGTTCGGGTTCTCGCAATTGACCAGCTTGCTGATGAAAATCAGGGCGGCGCGGTAGTTGTAAAAGCGGCGACGCTGGAAGTGACACCGGAAGATTCCCAAAAAATCGCGCTTGCGTCATCAATCGGAACACTGAGCTTGACTCTTCGCAATGCGATTGCCGAGAGCCAGGTTGCAAACGATGAAGACGCCTCCGAGGAGAGCGATGAATCCAAAACTGTTGGTTTTGCCGATCTCGGATTTACGCCAACCAAGCCGGCGCGTGTTCAGCGTGCCGCAGACACCGGGCCGCGGATGCGCGTTACACGAGGGACGCAGCGCTCTTCTCACAGTGTCCGTCGTGATCGCGGCGTCTCTTTAGGAACGCCAACTGGCGCAGCGCAACCCCCAGCGCCGCGCCAGCCGGGACAAACGACCGGCCTTATCGACTCGATGCAGTCAACAGCAACAAACTTAAATAAACTGACGGCGCCGGTTGGCGACGGTCAATAATAGAAATCAGGAAAGGCGAGGGGGATATTTCCACATGCTGTCCATTAAAAACGCAAAAACCACAATTGCCGTTGCAGCCGCGGCTGCGAGTGCGCTGTTCGGCGCCGCTGTTGCGCAAAGCTACGGCAACTCGACCAAAGGGGAACCAGAATCGGTAATTCAAATATCGACCTCAAATGGGCCAGTTCTTGATGAGGTTACCGTCCCCGTTGGCAAATCGATTGTTCTTCGCGCGGATCGGCCGATCGTTGATGTGCATATCGGTGACTCTGAACTTGCAGACGTTTTACCCATTACAGATCGCAGCATTTATATTATTGGCCGGGAATTGGGTTCGACCAGCGTTACGCTGTACGGGCGCAACAATCGGCTCCTGTCGGTTATGGACGTTCAGGTTTCTTACGACTTGTTCAATTTAAAAAAGCGTCTTTATGACGTCATGCCCGATGAAAAAATTGAAGTTCGCCAGAGCGGCGATTCAATTTTGCTGAGCGGCCGGGTGACAAGCAGTGATGTCTCCACCAAGGCGGCGACGCTGGCGAACAATTATGCGCCGGACAAAGTCGTCAATCTGATGACCATTAATCAATCTCAACAGGTGATGTTGGAAGTTCGGTTCGCAGAAGTTGAGCGCACCATTTCAAAAGAATTAGGCCTCAATACCAACGTCATTTTCGGAAATCGTAGCAAACGAGGCGGGCTCTTTTCGAACTTTGACGCCGACAATGATTTGGTAAACCTTGAATCACTAGCGTTTGCCTTTGGCGGGTTTACAACGCCGGGTGGCAACTGGAGTGTCGATCTCCTTCTCGATGCGCTCGAAGACAAAGGGCTCGCAACAATTCTGGCCGAACCGAACCTCGTGTCGATTTCCGGAGAGCCGGCAAAGTTTCTCGCGGGTGGTGAGTTTCCGGTTCCGGTCAGTAGCCGACGTGAACAGAATTTAGACGGTGATGATCAAGGTATTGGCCTCTTTGTCGAGTTTAAAGAATTTGGCATTCGTCTCGCCTTTACCCCTACGGTTATCGGCGACACTATTAATATCATCGTTGAGCCGGAAGTCAGCGAACTTGATTTCGAAAATGGCATTACGTTGAACAGCATAGTTATACCGGCATTGCGCACACGCCGTGCACGTACAATGGTTGAACTTCGCGATGGACAAAGCTTTGCTATTGCAGGTTTGCTGTCCGAACGATTCATTGACAATGTCGAGCAAATGCCAGGCATCGGCAACATTCCGATCATTGGCGCCCTATCGCGCAGCGCAGCATACCGCAAGCAAAACACTGAGCTCGCGATCATCGTAACACCGCATTTGGTTGAGCCTTCAGGACCCGGTGAATTGACAGTGCCTACTGATCATCTCGTCTATCCGTATGAGCTTGAATTGTTCATGCTTGGAATGACTGAGGGTGATCAAGGGCTTGGCGTCTACCGACCTAAAAAAGCTGCGCCGGGAGTTGCTCGTGCTGCCGCTAAAAATTCAACTGGCATGGACGGCGATGTCGGCTATATTGTGGAATAGGGGAAGTAGTATGTTTCGTATAACAGCGTTTTTGGGGTCAGCCTCACTTTTATCGGGATGCATTTATCTTGGCGCCGAGTTGTCGACCGTTGAGGGAGACTCATACGCCAATAACAAAGAAGCGATGATCGTAACTGATGTCGTTTCGGATGAGCCGCCGGTTATGGATGCGCACCGGTCGGATATGGCGATTTACCGATACAAAACAGACACAATAAAAGAGCCTGAATCTGGTTCCGGCGCCGGTGAATTGAAAACTTCCGAAGAGGACGGCGGCAACTAAACAGCGCATTGCGTGAGGAGGATCCTTTACCATGTTGTTGAGTTGGTGGAATGATAAGAGCGGAGCGACAATAGTATATGTGACGCTGATGATGGCCGTTTTGATGGGCATGGTCGGTTTGTCGCTCGATTTCGGTCGAAACTTTATTCTTCGTGCGGAAGTTCAAGCGGCCGCCGATGCTGCGGCGCGCGCTGGCGCTTCGCAACTTGACGGAACGATCGCCGGACGTGACCGGGCCAATACAGCAGCGCTCGGAACACCCATCACGCCGAACGCTCAAAAATTGGGGCAAACACCGGGCGCGATCACAATCGCTTCGACAAATTTCTACGCGACTGTGCCGGCTGATGATGACGACCCGTTAAGTGATGCAGCGCCGCCGTATGATTTTATTGAAGTCGTTACGTCAGCGCAAACCCATGAAAACATTTTCTTGCGCGCGCTTGGCGTCGCTGGAACGAGCACGGTCACCGCTTCGGCTGTCGCGCGGCGCGGCCAAGCTGTTTGTCAGTTCACGCCGCTCGCGATTTGCAATCCGGAAGAAGCAACAACCGTGGGCGCGGGCTTCAATCCCGAGGATTATTACGGCAAGCAAATACGAATTATCCAACATGGATCCGGCTCATCCTGGGCGCCCGGCAATTTCGGTTTTCTGAAATCGCCGGGGTCTAGCGGCGCCAAGGATCAGGCTGAAGAAATCGCCAATGGGCGCGCCGGAATTTGCACCAGCAATGGCGCCGATACCCGTCCTGGCCGCGCAACGTCCATCGATACCGCCTTTAACACACGTTTCGATATGTATGAGAATCCGTTTTTCAAAAATGCGGATAATGATCCGGCTTATCCACCTGCAGAAAATGTCGGGAAAGGTTATGACACGGAGGCAGGTGGATATTGTAACTCGCCGGCAGAAGACACGACCGGCCGATCAGCCAAGTTTCCCCGCGACAACGATCTTATCGGCGCTAACAGGTTTGGAAACGGTCAGTGGAATTGTCTCAGCTATTGGAACGTAGCGCATGGTCCCAGTTCGGGCGCGTCCGCACCGCCGCCAGCAGGGTGCACCGATCCGGCCGCAAGCGATTTCTGGCGGTATGATCTGTACCGATATGAAATTGCCAATGGACTCGTGCCGCAGCCAAACGACGCTGGCGGGCCGCCGGCAACCCCTACCTATGTCGAAGATGGTGATCCGACCTGCTATAAAGAAACGGTTCCGCCGACCCCGACTGACCCCGACAAGTTACGGTTTGATCGCCGTATACTGACTTTCGCCGTTATGAATTGCGTTGAGCACAGCGTGAACGGCAGCGAGACCGACGTTCCGGTGTTGGCTTATATCAATGGGTTTATGACTGAAGCGGTTGAGAAGCCGCCGAATGCTGAACTTTATCTCGAAGTGGTTGGATCAAGCGCTTCCGGAAATGAAGGCGTTGTGCCCGTAGTCCTGAAAGATTGGGTGGAGCTCGTTAGGTAAAAATGCGCACGGTGATCGATTTATTGAGATCGAAGGTTTCGAACATGCGCCGCGATCTCAGCGGCGCAGCGCTCGTTGAGTTTACGCTGGTCGCGCCGCTTTTGTTGGGGCTGGCCTTCGGTATGGCGGAAACCGGTCGTGCTTTCCATCAACATCACATTGTCGAAAAAAGCGTAAAAGATGCGGCGCGGTACGCGGCGCGCGCGCCCGCCGACTGGCAGATGTGTTCAACGTTGCCGACAAACTGGGGAACAATAGCTGGCAACGCGCAAAATGTAGCGCTGCGCGGAACGCTCGATGGTTCAGCGCCGTTGTTGCTTGATCATTGGAATAACACATCCACGGTAACGATTAGTGTCGCATGCGTCACAAAAGGCACGATGATTTCGCCCGTGTTCAATGACGACATTCCTGTAATTACCGTATCCGCGACGGTTCCGTTTGATGATATCGGTCTGCTGGGATTCCTGGGCTTATCGACATTCTCAACAACTACTGCACATTCAGAAATGTGGATTGGCGGTTAACTATGAATTTGTTCCGCAAGATCCGTAAACTTATCAAAAATCGCTCTGGTGCAGCGCTCGTTGAGTTTACCCTTGTCTCGCCGCTACTGTTTATCACGACATTTGGGATCCTCGAGTTCTCTAATGTCATGTGGCAATACCAGCAGGCGGATATTGCAACTCGGCTGGCCGTTCGTTTGGCGGCGACGCGCGATAGTGTGGTCACTGGCTTGCCAGATTGCGGCGTCGCGACCTCCGAACCGGCGGGAACCGATTGCGCAGACGTGTCAGGCAGCGACAGCTGGTCGGTATCGTGCAACGCCGGATCGCCGGGCGGGTCCTGTAATGCGGCAACGATCGCGCGCATCATGACTGAAATTCACAAGGTTAACCCGAATATTCCGGCATCGAATGTGCAGATTGAGTACTCAGGGGCCGGATTGGGATTTGTCGGCCTGGGGAGGCCGGTGCCGATTGTGACTGTACGAGTGACAAACCTTACCGCGAACTACATCGCTATCGGCAATCTCGTCGGGTTCGCGAATTCATTCACTATGCCGGATTTCGTCGCCAGCATTCCTGCTGAGGATTTGACCGGGACATGATCGTGACAGAAAAAAACAAGCATACGCTCATCGGCGTCATGCGCTCGAAAGAATTCGCTGATCAGGTCAATGAATTCACGAGCGGTCGCGACGATCTGGAAACAAATGTTCAAATCGTCGATAATCCGGCTGAGAATGCAGCAAATGTGGTTAATGGCGGCGCCGATATCATTATTGTCGAAGGCGCTGACGCGAGCGAGGAAACGCTTCAATATATCGAAGGCGTCCATGCGCGCGCGTCGAATTGCCTTGCCTTTATTGTTCTAATTCCTGAGGCAACAACAGCTTCCGTCCGGCGTTTATTCCGCGCTGGGGTGACCGACGTTTTGTCGTCTCCGATCGCGGCGAACGAATTCAATGCTGCCCTGAATACCGCATATGAAGCCGTCACCGCGCAGACTACGGCGCCTGCGAGCGGCGGATCTGGCGCTATTTTGACCATGGCGAAGACAGCGGGCGGTATCGGATCCTCGACAATCGCCGCCAATCTTGCAGGCGCTATTGCGATGAATACCGGCAAACAAGTCGGTGTCGTCGATCTCGATATTCAATTCGGATCGCTCGGACTTTACTTTGACATCGCAACAAAGATGGATGTGACTGACGTTATAAGAGCTGGCAAGCGTCTCGATAATATGTTGCTGCTTTCCACAATGCAGCGGCATTCTTCCGGCGCGACTTTGTTGGCGGCGCCGACCAACATAACGCCTTTTGAGGCGATTTCGCCGGAGTTCATAGAACGTTTGTTCTCACAGTTGCGCACCATGTTCGACGTCACGATTGTCGAAGCGCCAACGGCGTGGCTTGAATGGACCGGCGAGGTCTATCGCCGTTCCGACGCCATCATCCCGGTCATTCGTTCGTCCGTTCGCAGCGGCGCCGGCGCGGCAAAACTAGTTGATGGTCTGCGCGACTTCGGCGTGACCGATCCAAACTTCTTTGTCGTCGCTAACAAATTCGAGCGTTCGTTTTCGTCCAATGATCGGTTGCAAAAGATCTGCGAAATTCTGGATACGAAACTGGCCGGACGCATTCGCGCAGACGACAAGACGGCGCATGAATGCGCCGACATCGGGAAATTGGCGATTGAACATGCGCCAAAATCGCCGATGGCGTACGACATTTCAAAAATCGCAAAACGTTTGCAGAAGCGCCTTGGTTTGGAACAGGTCGCTGCGGAGCAACCGCGATCTGGACGCACATTGAATTTAGGGCCGATTTTCAAAGGCCGTGGGGGATAAGACATGCGATTTTCATTTTCCGAAATCGGCAAAAAAAACAAGGAACACGCCAACGGCGCCGCAACCATGGATGCGCGCGATAAAGTTGTCGTTGATAAGAAAAAAGTTGACGATAAGGTAAAAAAGGCGCTTGAGAAAAACTATGAACCGCTGGATCAGGATGAAAGCGATTATCTCGATCTGAAGGTGCGCCTGCACCAGAAATTGATCGACGAAATCAATTTGGCTGCGATTGAAAAGATGAATCGGGGCGAGTTGCGCCACGATATCGGCAGTGTGTTAAACAAGCTGCTGGCGGAAGAAACAAAGCCGCTGAATACGGCGGAACGCGACCAGATTACGGACGATATTATTGACGAGCTCTTAGGGTTTGGTCCGCTCGAGCCGCTGCTTCAGGATTCAACTGTATCTGATATTCTGATTAACACGCCGCATGAAGTCTTTGTAGAGCGTGGCGGTGTTATTGAGGAAACCGGCGTCAGGTTCAAAGACGATGAACATTTGTTGCGCATAATTGATCGCATTGTTGTTAAAGTCGGCCGGCGAGTCGATGAAGCAACACCGCTTGTGGATGCGCGCTTGCCGGATGGCTCACGGGTCAACGCTGTCGTTCCGCCGATCGCGCTGGATGGCGCCCTCGTATCCATTCGTAAATTTGCGAAGATTCCGTTCGATCTCGATCGATTGGTTGCTATTGACTCGATGACGGACCCGGTAGCAGACGTCCTTCGCGGCGTCGTTGCATGCCGTTTAAATCTCTTGATTTCGGGTGGCACTGGTACCGGTAAAACGACGCTTCTCAATGCAGTTTCGCGTTCGATCGGCAACAAAGAACGTATTGTTACGATTGAGGACGCGGCGGAGCTGCAGCTTCAGCAACGTCATGTTGCCCGTATGGAAACCCGCCCGCCAAACATCGAAGGACGGGGCGAAATTACACAGCGCGACCTAGTTAAAAACGCACTTCGTATGCGGCCGGACCGGATCATTGTTGGTGAGGTTCGCGGCGGCGAAGCCTTTGACATGCTTCAAGCCATGAACACAGGCCATGACGGCTCTATCACAACGGTTCACGCAAACTCGCCGCGTGATGCGCTGGCGCGTCTTGAACAAATGGTTAGTATGTCAAACCTTGATATCTCGCCAGGCGCTATTCGTTCACAGATTGCCAGCGCTCTCAACGTAATTGTCCAGATTAAGCGTTTTGCCGACGGTAAACGGCGCGTTGTATCTATTCAGGAAATCACCGGTATGGAAGGCGATGTTGTGACGATGCAGGAAATCTTCCGCTTTCGGCAGCAACATATCGATCCTGACGGTAATGTTATTGGCGTCTTTGAGGCAACGGGTGTTCGTCCAGCTTTTTACGAAACATTTGTAGCGAATGGTCTGGAAGTTCCAGCGCTCTTTGCGGGAAGCGAATAGGACGCGCGCTATGGAACTCGCTATTACGCAAATCATTTATGCGACGGTGTTTATTTCGATATTGCTCGCCGTTGAGGGTTTTTATCTTTTAATTCGCAGCCCGGGCACGCGCGACAAATCTGCTAACCGCCGGATGGAAATGGTCGCAAAGCGCGGAGAGGCAGTCCTGAACCCATCGATCTTGCGCGCAAGCGTTGAGGGCGGTCCAATTTCAAAGGCAGTTCTGGTCCTTTTCCCGGGCTTGCAATCAATGATCTGGGCCGCGGACATTAAGCTAACGCCGAGCGGTTATTTGGCGATCTGTTTTGCTGTATTCGCTGGCACGTTGTTATTTCTTGGCGCCTTGCTCCAGGCGCCATTGCTTATAACGCTATTTATTAGCGCCTTTACTGCTTTCGCACTGCCATATTTGTACATTAAAAACCGCGCTGACAGTCGACAAAAGGAATTTGCTCTTCAGCTGCCATCTGCAATCGATTTGATGGTTCGCGGCCTACAGGCCGGACATCCAGTGCCAGTCGCGATGGAAATGGTCGCAAAAGAAATGGGCGATCCAATCGGTACGCAGTTCGGCATGGCGCTGGACGAAATCAATTACGGACTTGAGCGCGAGAAGGCGATGCGAAATATCGCTGAGCGTTTTCCAAACCCCGATTTCCGCTTTTTTGTAGCGTCAATTGAAATGCAGCGTGAGACCGGCGGTAACCTGGTTGAGGTCCTCGGTAATCTCGCAAAAGTTATTCGTGAACGTGCAACGATGCGTAAAAAAGTCTGGGCGATTTCTGCTGAAGGAAGGCTTTCTTGCTTCGTGGTCGGTGGTCTCCCATTTGCGCTTGTCGCTTTTATTATGCTCGTCAATCCCGCGTTTTATCTGGACGTTATCAACGAGCCCGGGTTCATGCCCGCCATGGTCATTGGTTTTTTGCTTTGGGCGCTGGGGATCACCTGGATTTGGCGGATGGTGAATTTCAAAATTTGAGTATTATGTAATGGACAATTCAACAATATTTCTAATTCAAGGGGCGACGTTCTTAGCGGTTGCGCTATTCGTTCTTGGCGCGTTCGCGCTCATCAGGCGTGATCCGGCTTTAAGCCGCCTCATCCCATTCGCTGGCGGCGCTAAAGAACCGTCAGGCGGCGAGGGTGTGTCCGTCGTTTATGATGAAAACCGTCACAAAGCGATTGAATTTCTAAAGCCGTTTCAAAAACGCTTTGCCCAAAGTGATGAAAAACAAACGGGTATTGTTGCCGGCCGATTGGTGCAGGCGGGTTTTTACGCACGCTCGGCCATCGAGGTTTATTATAGTATTCGGATTTTCCTCGCCGTCGCGTTGGTGCTTATTGCCGGTATTTCTGTCTTTACCCTTTTGCCGCCGATGCCGAGCCAATTTTCGCTACTGTTTACTATCGGCGCCGCGACAATCGGATACTACTTGCCAGCGCTGATTCTCTCGTCGCGAATTTCAGAACGTCAAACAGATTTTCGCCGCGGCATGCCGGACGCCATGGATATGATCTTGGTAGGCGTGGAGGCCGGGCTTTCGCTTCCGGCGGCTATTCAACATTTATGCAATGAGATGGCGGACGCCCATCCGATTATCACCGAACAGTTCCATATCATTGGTCTGGAATTCCAGGCCGGTAAGAGCCGCGCCGAGGCGCTTTCTGGTCTGTCACGCCGCATCGATATTCCGGAAGCGCGAAATTTTACCACAATGATTATTCAGTCAGAGGCGCTCGGCACCAGTTTGGCGCAAACTTTGCGTGTGATCGCAGATGAAATGCGAACAAACAGGATGCTGGAAGCGGAAAAGAAAGCAACGGAACTGCCGGTTAAAATGGCAATCCCCCTTGTCCTACTTATCTTTCCGGCGCTGTTTTCAGTAATTATGGCGCCGCTCATGATCCGCATCATGGCCGCCCTGGTTGACCCGGCAGCGTCGTGACGGCGTTAACGCCGAAAAGGAATGAATGCGATGTCTTTACCATTTAATCTTGCGCCCCAACTGCTTTCCAAAGCCGTTATTTGTGCGTCAGCATTGTTTCTCAACGCTTGCGGTACATTAAACAAAATGACGGATGATTTTGAGGCGAAATGGGCGAAGTCCGACAAAGAACTTTTTAACGAACTGACAGGTGAGGAAGCGCGAACGGTGTCCATCGACAACCAATTGGCGGCTCTCGATCGGGATGTCGCAACTAGCAACTGCGATTCTGCCCTTGATCGCAGGGATGGCCTCGGTGAAACGACTATTTTGTCACGCGAAGCGCGCATTTTTATCGCCAACTGCGACTTGAAAGAAAACAGCATCGAACTCGCAAACGAGCAATTTGAAACGCTGCTAACCGAGGCGAGAGACGCTGCCGTTCTGGAAGGACTTGGTGTTGTTGCGGTTCGTTTGCAGAACTATGATCTCGCCGCCGGCTATTTGAATGAAGCGATTATGCTGGATACTGAACGCTGGCGGTCATGGAACGCGCTTGGCGTAGCACTGGACGTTCAAGGCGCCCCAGAAGAAGCTGCCGAAGCCTTTGGTAAAGCGGCAACGCTTAATCCTCGTTCGGCTGCGCCATTTAATAATCTCGGCGTTCTTTACATGAAGCAAAAACAATATGTCGATGCGATTAGCGCGTTCAACGAAGCGCTTGCCATTAATCCGGATCTTCAAGCTGCTGACAATAACTATCGAATTGCTCTGGCGCTGAACGGTGATTATGAAAATGCGCTTGCCGGCGCCTCGGAAGCGCAGCTGGCGCAGTTCCTGAACAATGCCGGCGTCGCAGCATCGGCACGCGGCGATCTTCCGTCGGCGAAGAAGTTCTTGAAAGCCGCGCTCAATGAGAGCCCGACCTTCTATGCGACCGCTTACGAAAATCTTATTCGCCTGCCAAATTCAGCTGGCGAATAGATGATCACTGAAGCCGTATTTTGGCCGGTGTTGCTGAGCACCATTGTTGTTGCTGCGGCGATCATAGATTATCGCACTTTCACCATCAGCAACAAATTCCCCATGGCAATCGCTGGGCTGTTTGTACTCTATTGGGCGATCTCCGGTTTTAGTCTTGGCATACTCGGAGCATCGTTGTTATCAGCTGCCGCAGCTTTTGTGGTTGCGCTTGCGTTGTACGTTTTTCGGGTCATGGGCGGCGGCGATGTTAAGCTGCTTGCTGCGCTTGCCCTCTGGTTTACCCCGGTAAATTTGTTGCCGTTTTTTTTCTGGATTGCAATAACTGGCGGGGTGATCGGCGCCGGATTTTTATTGTACCACATGATTAAAATCCGAGGGTTGGAAGCAAACACATCCGGCGAAGCAATACAAAAATCCGCACTAAAACAGCGCGTTCCTTATGGCCCCGCAATTGCGGCCGGTTTCATTCTCGCCTGTACCGTGGCCGGCGTCTAACTGCGCCTTATCTTCAAATTCTCGTGTTCTGCATTGCTGATGGCTTTGTGACCAATGGATAATCCATCGACTGTTGCTTAGGCTGACGGCCAACGCTACCGGTATTTACGCGGAAATTGATTTGCGGGAGCACTCATAATGAAAAATTTGGCAATAGCCCTGGCCTCAGTCGGTGTCCTCATTCAAACAGGATGCGGCGCAGCCACGCAGGAAACGCCGGAAGCAAAGACTGGCAAGGTAGCGGTCGATCTATCGGCGGCGCCGAGCGGCGACTATGAGCAGGAATTCAAACATGCCTATATCGCGTTCAGTTATGATCACAAAGGGCTCTCGCGCCCGATCCTGCGCTGGGGCGAATGGGACGCAACGCTCAACTGGAACCAAGAAAATCCGGAAGCATCCACTGTCTCCGTCGTCATTGACGCCGAAAGCATCGACAGCGGCGTTGAGGAATTTAACGGACATTTGAAAGGCGCAAATTTCTTCGATATCGAAAATTATCCGGAAATCTCGTTTGAAAGCACCGAAATTTCAAACATTGTCGGTAATCGCGGGACGATGACAGGCGACTTGACGATCAAGGATGAAACACACCCGGTTGAACTCGGCGTTACATTCAACAAAGCCGTCTTCGACGACCGCAAGAACGCCAACCTAATCGGTTTTTCCGCCTCTGGATCGGTTCAACGTTCGCAATGGGGTCTCGATTACGCTGTGCCCGTGGTGAGCGACGATGTAGAGATTACGATTGAAGTTGAATTTATAAAGCCGGCTGACGAATAGACTAAGGCGAATTCAATGAACACAGCCCAACGTCGTTATTCTTCTGCCGCCGTCTTCCTGCATTGGCTGATTGCGTTGTTGATAATCGGGCAAATTGCTGGCGGGCTCTATATGCATCGCTTGCCTGCGACGACGTTAAAATTCGAGCTTTATCAATGGCACAAATCGTTCGGGGTAACGATCCTGGCCTTGTCTGTGCTTCGCCTGGGGTGGCGGTTGACGCACAGACCGCCGCCTTTGCCGGACGCCATGTCACGCATCGAGCAATTTGGCGCCCGTGCATCTCACGCAGGTTTTTATGTATTGCTGTTTGCGTTGCCGCTAGTCGGATGGGCCATGGTGTCGGCGTCGCCGAAAGATTTGCCGACGGTGTTATTTGAAACTGTTCCCTTTCCGCATATGCCGGGCTTGCCGCAAAGCAAAAGCCTGGAAGCTGCGTTCATGCAGACGCACAAGTATCTTGCCTACAGCGCGATTGCGCTGCTCTTTTTGCATGTGGCGGCGGCGCTGAAACATCATTTTATCAAACGCGACGATGTTCTTACGGCGATGGCGCCGTGGATAAAACCAAAGAGCAGTTCATGATAAAAAAGCTTTTCATTGCCGCGATGGGCGGAGTTATCGCAGCCTGCAGCGGTGAGGCGCCGGCGGCGGAGCAAGAAAGTGCGGCGCCGCCATCGAAGGCCGGCGAAGCTTGGGCAATCGATTATGGGGCAAGTTCGGTCACTTTTCGGGGCATTCAGGAGGGAAGCGAATTCGAGGGTCGGTTTAATCGTTTTGATATTGCGGTTGTTCTTGACCCAGAGGATTTGAGCGGCGCGAGCATCACGGCAACCATCGATATGAGTTCCGTTGATGCAGGCAATGACGATCGAAACCAGTCGCTGCCGACCAAAGACTGGTTCAAAACTAAAGAGTTCCCGAGCGCGATTTTCACATCTTCCGAAGTCTCGAATATTGAGGGCGACAATTACGAGGCGGCTGGGACACTAACGATCAAGGGAATTTCGCAACCCATGACGCTGCCATTTACGCTTGATGTCGAAGGGAATGTTGCGAACGCAGTCGGCTCGGTTCGCCTCAATCGCACTGACTTTAATGTCGGAGAGGGCGCCTTCGCTGAGGATAAATGGGTCGGCTACTTTGTTGATGTGACAGTTACGGTTGCTGCGACATCGCAGTGATCCGCGTCAGCGCAAAAAAAATGGCAATAGTTCCGCTGCGCTTCTTGATTTAATCATTTCCATTATCCCCGACCTCGTTTCGAATGGCATGGCCGGTAAGCAGTGCGGACAATCAATCAACACAACCATAGATTGCAAATATTTCGAAACGGTTAACCGTGATTTTGCTGGCTTTGTGCGATAATTGACGTGACAACGTCAATATCTTCCGGCTTGTCGACATCAATCGCAGCTTCAGCGAAAGGCAACGGAATTAACGTCGCACGGGCGCCAGTTTTTCGGGCAATCTGCGCCTCCGCCCTTCCTTTGGTGAGGCGCCCGGCGAGGTAAATGAGGGCTGTGCCTATACCGATTGCACTCGCCATTTTTGCAGGATTTTTGCGATTGTCTTCAAGCGCTCGCCAGAACTGGAAGAGTGGTTTTGCCGTCCCAGCGCGCGCCCAAAATATATTGGCGCCAGAAAATTCAAAGTCGCGCAATTTCACAAATGTTCGCCGCGTACCGGGATAGGCTTTCTCGTAAACGTCTCGCGTAACGCACGCCGCCGCGACATCAGTTTTGTCGCAATCAATTTGCGACAGAAAATTATCGATCATCGCGGATGACAAGAGCGGATGGTCGCTTGTTGTGATCAGAAATTCGTCGGTGTCTTTCGCAGTTTCCAACGCCTTTAAAATTGTCGTCGCGGGTGAGACGCCGACCTCAGAAAACGCGCCGGGCGGTTTGTCCTGCAAGTATTCCGCAAAACGCGGGCGCAAATTTTCTGCCGACGCAATTTGCAATTTTGAAATATGCGAGATGCCATAAACCGCGCGCAATACGCGCTGAATCAATGTCGCGCCTTCAATTTCAATGAATGCCTTGTGACCATTGCCGCGACCGGCAAGAGGGTCGCCACTGGCGCGCTGCCCGGCGAGGATTAAGGCGGTCAATGAGTTCGCTGTCATGCTGCGTTTTCCCGTAATGGGCGCTCATATGTTTTTGTTTCTATGGTCTCCACCAAACCGGTTTCATTATTCCACTGACGGATTTCCATTGTGATCATCCAGCCAGCGGCTGCGCGCGCAATCGAGAAATAATTGCAACGCGCCGGGGAAATTTTGCCATGACCGTGCACATGTGACGCCGATGCGCCGCCAATGACTGGCGCCGGTCCCGACGGCGTATCAATGAAATTCTCATGAGGCACGTGAGCGTGACCATGGAGGACGAGATCGACGCCATATTTTGCTATGAGGGATCGCAATTCCTTCGCGTCATTTAACCCTTTGCGTATCGAGACTACGCCATCAGTTATTGGATGGTGCAGCATCAAGACGCGGAACTTGTCGCTTTCCATAGGTAAAAGCATTTTTTCCAATCGCGAAAGTTGTTCTTGCCCAAGCGAACCGGAGGCGAGACCGGGCGCGGTTGGCGGTGAAGAATTCACAGCTATGACGGCAACATCATCGCCAATTGACGCGACGTAAGGGAAATCCTTGGCGCCGCTTGTCGGGCGCGCATCGCCGTCGCCGTGATCGCCGCGCATTTCGTTTGCGAATAGTCCGAGCGTTTTGTCCCAGTCAGTCGCGACATAGGTGTCGTGATTGCCGGGCGTGAAAACCACCGGTATATCGCTTAGTTTTTCATCAACCCACTTTCGCGCGGCGCGATATTCGGCGGGCAGAGCGATATTGACGAGATCACCGGATATCAAAACCGCGCCGCAGTTTTGTCCCGCGATATCATCGGCGAGGGCGTTTGCCGCCTCAATCTTGTGGCGATGACGGCGCTTGCGCGTCCATGACAAATAGCCAAGAAGCCGTTTGTTCATGAGCGAGCCCATAGACGGTTTCGATGGGATTGGCAGATGGATATCTGTGAGGTGCGCAAATTTCATCGCGCCAGCCATACCGCGACTTTGCAATCCGGGTAAACAGCGCCTTTCATTGACCTCGCGCGCCGGGGCGGGCTATCTGCGTGAAACGCCCGACATTTCCAACCTCTCGCGCTCAATTTATGAAACCCGCCGGCCTTATCATCAATGCGCTCAGCAATCGAAACGCGAAAACCGCAGACGGCCTGAAGCAGGTTGCCGCGCGTCATGAGGGCGTGCTCATTGCGGCGCTGGAAGGCATCGAAGGGTTGGGGTTGGCGCTCGATCATTTCAGTGACGCCGGCGTCGATACGGTGATCATTGCGGGCGGCGACGGCACCGTGCAGGCGGCTTTCACCGACGCTATCAACAATAATCGTTTCGGCAATTTGCCAAAGTTCGCGGTGTTTCCCTGCGGCATGACGAATGTCATCGCCAATGATTGCGGCGTAAAGGGCGATCCGGTGAAATCGCTTGAAGAATTTCTTGCCCGGCGCGCGGACGGACTGTTGCGCGAACAAAAGCGATCGATCCTCTCTGTTCGGCGCGGCAATGCGGCGCCGATCCATGGTTTCTTTTTTGGCGCCGGCGCCTTTCACTCGGCAGTGCTCTATAGTCGGCGCAAAGTTCACAAGACCGGCGCCAAGCGCGGTTTTGCGTTTGTCGCCAGCATCGCTTCCAGTCTATGGAAAGCTGTACGCGATCCGGACGAAATCATCGAGCCGGTGGAAGTTGAATTCATTGACATGGACGGGGCGCCAAAGCCGAAAACTGAAAAACAAACAGTTTTGTTGGCGACAACATTAAAGGCGCTTGGCTCCGGCGCTTATCCATTCTGGGGTGAGGGCGCCGGCGAGTTGGCGACAACTGCTGTTGATTATCCCTACAAACGCTTGCTGCGGGCGATGCCTAATCTGTTGCGCGGTAAGAGCGCGCCATGGTTCGACGATTATGGCTATCGTAGTTGGCGTTCCGGCAAGCTGACCGTTCGTTTTAGTGACAAGTTTATTCTCGACGGCGAAATATTTGACGCAAACGGCAACGAAGACATCCATCTTGAAACGCGCCATGCTATTACTTTCGTGAACTAGGGGCGAACGATGACTGCGTCCGACGCTGAAATACGGAATAAATTTCTGGAACACCGAATGACCGACGAAACGCCAGCGCCGGTGAGGCTGCTCGCGGATAAAGCGCGCGATGCGCATCCGGGTTCTGCGGTGTTGCTCTATGGTTCCGGCAACAGCGTATTGCAGGATGCTGACCCGGCGGAAGTTCTCTACGATTTTTACGTGATCGCGCCGTCTTATAAGGCCGCCTATCAATCGCCGTTCATGCGTTTTTTGAACTGGGCGATCCCGCCCAATGTTTTTTATCTGGAAACGCAAAGCAAGTGGGGATTGCTGCGCGCGAAATATGCTGTGCTTTCCATCGATCATTTCGAAAAGCTCGTCGGCGCGCAAACGTTCCATTCTTATTTCTGGGCGCGGTTCGCACAGCCGTCAAAGATTATCGTTGCGCCCGATGAAATGAAGGACCGCCTCGTCGCCGTAGCTGCAGCATCAATTGATCGGTTCGTTTCAGCGTCCGCCGATCTCGTTGACGAAGGCGCAAACGCCCACAAAATCTGGATGGCGGGGCTCTCGAAATCCTACAAGGCGGAATTGCGCGCCGAGGCGCCCGACCGGGTTGCGCGTTTGCTGAAAAGTTATGGCGACTGGCCGAAAAAAGTGACGCTCCCCGACACGCCGGCAACGAAGAATTCGGCGCTCGCGTGGCGGGCGCGGGGCGTACAGGGCGGTTTTCTGTCGGTGATCAGGCTTCTCAAAGGGACAGCGACGTTCAAAGGCGGCGTTGACTATATTGTCTGGAAAATCTCGCGCCATTCTGGCATCGAAGTGCCGATCAAAAAGTGGGAGCGTCGTTTGCCGCTATTCGGCGCGCCGTTCCTTGCTGCGCGGTATTACAGGATGAAAAAAGCGAACTCGTCGCAGGGATAAGCCGCCATTTATGTGGTACGATTGCTTGTCCGTTTCGAGTCGTCATTTCGAAAGGAATTGCAATGAATTCTCAAACTCAATTTATGGCCATAGCTGCATTGGCCCTTTCCGCCTGTTCGCAGCAAACAGTTAATTCCGAAGATGCGGCGGCTGCTTCGCCGGAACCGGTAATCACACAGCGTAGCTTTGACGCTGCGACCGGGAAAATACTCTTTGTCGAAAAAGGGTGTATCTATTGTCACGCTGTTAATGGTGTTGGCGGGAAAGCCGCCCCGGCGCTTGATGCGCCCGGCGGCGGTGTTATTGACCCCCTCGATTTTGCCGCCAGGATGTGGCGCGGTGCGCCAGCGATGATTGAATTGCAGGGTATCGAGCTCGGTTATTCCATCTGGCTGGAGGCAGACGAAATCGCAAACCTTGCTGCGTTCCACGCCGACCGCGAAGTGCAGCGAACATTGACATATGAGAGTGTCCCAGAGGAGACGCGTGATGCATTTCTGGATGAGCGTTTTTGGCAAGTAGAGGACTGGGAGGAATTCTTAAGCTCCGGCCAGGAGGGCGAGGGCGAGCCGGCTCCGGATCAGATTGATCCTAAGTGATCTGGCGGCATCGTTACGCACGGCATATGGGATATGAACCAGGCGAAAGTCGACCCTAAAAAGTCCCCATCCTCATCCTGAATTGCGAGCCTCGACGGGAGTTAAAGCAGCGCTGCTTTGCCATCCTTCGATGCCCGGCCTTTCTTCGTATTAGGCCGGGCGCCACAGGATGAAGAAATCGATCATGAATTTCTGACATTCCACCGCCAAAACTCGCCGAATTCCGTTGCTTTCAGGCGCGCAGCTTTCTAGTTTCCGGACAAATCACGAAGGGCCGCGCGGCCCAATTCAGGAGTGTACATCTTGGCGACCCCCGATTTTCTCCTCGACTGGCTGCCGATTGTCGTTTTCTTTGGCATTTCCACCGCCCTCGCAATTGGTTTTTTGGTGGCGCCGATGATCATCGCGCCTGCCGACCCGGACCCCGAAAAAGTCTCAACATACGAGTGCGGGTTCAACGCCTTTGACGACAGCCGCATGAAATTCGATGTACAATTCTATATCGTCGCCATTCTCTTCATCATCGTCGATCTCGATGTTGCGTTCCTGTTCCCCTGGGCGGTGACGTTGTTCAATCCGGAGCTCGGCGCCGATCGCGGATTTCAAATCTTCGCTTTCTGGTCGATGTTTGTCTTTCTCGCCGTCTTTGCAATCGGCTTCCTTTATGAGTGGAAAAAAGGAGCGCTCGAATGGCGATAAAGTCAAAATACGAGCTCGCCCCCGACAACGACTTTGAAAATCAGTCAATTCAACAGCGGGTTGCTGCGACCGAAGCAGCGACGCTCGATCTGACGGCGGCGCATCGCGCTTATGACCCGCAAGCGAAAGACCCGTTCTTTGGCGAGCTTTCCGATCAGCTGGCTGACCGCGGATTTTTTACGGCGCCTGCCGACGCGCTTATAAATTGGGCGCGCACCGGCTCGCTTATGTGGATGACCTTCGGGCTCGCCTGTTGCGCCGTTGAGATGATGCAGGCGTCCATGCCGCGCTATGATCTGGAGCGCTTTGGCTTCGCCCCGCGCGCATCCCCGCGTCAATCCGACGTGATGATCGTCGCCGGGACGCTCACTAATAAAATGGCGCCGGCGCTGCGCAAGGTTTACGACCAGATGCCAAACCCGCGCTACGTCATCTCCATGGGCTCCTGCGCCAATGGCGGCGGCTACTATCATTATTCCTACGCTGTCGTCCGCGGCTGTGATCGCGTCGTGCCTGTTGACATCTATGTGCCGGGTTGCCCGCCAACGGCCGAAGCGCTGGTCTATGGCATCTTGCAATTGCAAAAGAAGATTAGGCGGGAAGGTTCGATAATTCGGTGAAGTTTTGGTTGTTGATAACTGCAATAGTTATCTTCGCCTTAGCAATCACTATTTTAAACGAATTTTAATGGGATGGAAATTTTTGGGTTTTCCTTTTTGCGTGGTTGCTTGCAATTAATGTAACAGCGCATTTGTTAGGCAGACGAAAACGTAAACGACAAGCCCAAGGTATCGAAAATGAACAACGAACTTAAAGAATTGGGCGAACACATCGCCGCTTCCATGGACGCGGATGTCATCTCGTGGAGCGTAGATTTCGGCGAACTGAATGTTGAAGCGCGCGCCGACCGCATCGCGCAAGTTTTGACGTTTCTGCGCGATGATCCGCTCGCAAGGTTTCTGACGCTCATCGATATATGCGGCGTCGATTACCCATCGCGATCGAAGCGTTTAGAAGTCGTCTATCATCTCCTGTCGATGCACAACAATGCGCGCATTCGCGTGAAAGCGCGCATCGCTGAGGACGAGACCATCGCGACAGTGACGACGGTTTACCCCTGCGCCGACTGGTTCGAGCGCGAAGCCTTTGACATGTATGGCATTGTCTTTTCCGGCCACCCGGATTTGCGCCGTATCCTCACCGACTATGGTTTTGAAGGGTATCCCCTTCGCAAGGACTTCCCGCTGACCGGCCATGTCGAGGTCCGTTATGACGACGAGCAAAAACGTGTCGTCTATGAGCCAGTGAAGCTGGTGCAAGAATATCGCGACTTTGACTACCTCTCGCCATGGGAAGGCGCGCAATATGTGCTGCCGGGTGACGAAAAAGCCGGTGGCAAAGCGGAGGAAAAATCTGATGGCTGAGAAATCCGGCAAATGCCTTTGCGGCGCCGTCAATTTTTCAGTAACGCCGAAAGCGCAGGACGACGGCATGCATGTGGACGCCTGCCATTGTGAGATGTGTCGGCGGACCGTTGGCGGACCGTTGATGGCGGTGGCGCTTGAGGGCGCCCCCAAAATCGAAGATGAAAACGCACTCGGCGTTTACGCATCATCGGACTGGGCCGAGCGGCTGTTTTGTAAATCCTGCGGTTCCAATTTGTTTTATCGCCTAAAAGACGGCTCGATGCACACAGTTAACGCCGGCGCGTTGGATGATCTCTCCGACGCGAAGCTAACCGTTGAGATTTTTATCGACAAAAAACCCAGCTATTATTCATTCGCGGAAAAAACAAAACAGATGACCGGCGAGGAAGTGTTCGCCGCGTTTGGCGTTTCCTAAGGAAGACATCATGGCCGACGGACACCGCCCACCCGAAGACTCAACCTCTGACGCTTCATCGGAACGTCAGTTCACGATCAACTTCGGCCCGCAGCACCCTGCGGCGCACGGCGTTTTGCGGCTAGTGCTGGAGCTTGACGGCGAAGTGGTCGAGCGGGTCGATCCGCATATCGGTCTACTGCACCGCGGCACGGAAAAGCTGATCGAACACAAGACGTATTTACAAGCGATCCCGTATTTTGATCGTCTTGATTACGTCGCGCCGATGAATCAGGAACATGCGTTTTGCCTTGCCATCGAGAAGCTGTTGGGGCTTGAGGTCCCAAAACGCGCGCAGCACATCCGCGTTCTTTTCTCCGAGATCGGCCGCATCCTTTCGCATATTCTAAACGTCACAACGCAGGCGTTGGATGTTGGCGCGCTGACGCCGCCGCTCTGGGGCTTTGAAGAGCGCGAAAAATTGATGGTGTTTTACGAGCGCGCCTCGGGAAGCCGTATGCACGCGGCGTATTTCCGCGTTGGCGGCGTCCATCAGGATTTGCCTGACGCGCTGATCGACGACATTGACGCGTGGTGCGACCAGTTCCCGGAAAAGATGAGGGACATCGAGACCCTCATCACTGACAACCGCATCTTCAAACAGCGCAATGTTGATATCGGCGTCGTGACGCAGGAAGAGGCGCTCGCCTGGGGTTTCTCCGGCGTTATGGTGCGCGGCTCCGGCATGGAGTGGGATTTGCGCAAGGCGCAGCCATACGAGTCCTACGACGAATACGAGTTTCAGGTGCCCATCGGCAAGCACGGCGACTGCTATGACCGTTACCTCTGCCGCATGGAGGAGATGTATCAGTCCGTCTCTATCATGAAACAGGCGATTGTGAAGCTCCGCGAAACGCCGGGCCCGGTGATGACGACGGATGGCAAGATCGCGCCGCCGAAACGCGCCGAGATGAAGAGCAATATGGAGGCCCTGATCCATCACTTTAAGCTCTATACGGAAGGTTTCCACGTGCCCGCGGGCGAAGCCTACGCCGCGGTGGAGGCGCCGAAGGGCGAGTTCGGTGTCTACCTCGTTGCCGACGGCACCAATAAACCCTATCGCTGTAAAATCCGCGCGCCGGGCTATCCGCACCTGCAAGCCATGGACTGGATGAGCCGCGGGCACTTGCTAGCGGATGTCTCTGCGATCCTCGGTTCGCTCGATATTGTTTTCGGCGAGATTGATCGGTAGGCGTGCCGGAAGTCGCTGAGAAAATATTGGGTTTTCGACATCCAATTGTATGGTTCGGTATCTCGGCGGCTGTATTCTTGTCCATTTCGGCGCATATGTATTGGTCAACAGTCAAAACCGGCGTTCTAATCCATCATGCTAATAAGAGTGCTGTTCAAGTCGGCGCAATCATTCATTCGCTGGCGCTTGCATCGCCTGTGTTTTTTTGTTTTTACTCTTGGTTTCACGACCAAGTGCGTTTGACACAGTCGGGGCGCACGGACCGATGGCGTTGATAGTCGGAATGATTGTGAGTGCGTCTTTGTCAATGATTACGATAACACAAGTTGGCGCAAAGATGCCCATAAATGGTAAATATGTACTGTCGGTTCAAATCGCTAACATGCGAATGTTTGTTCAAGACCGGCGCAAGCATTTATAAGTGTTGGATTCGATCGAACGCAACCAATCCTCATCCTGAGACGCGAGCCCGATAGAGCGAGCCTCGAAGGATAGTCAAAGCAGTACCCGATTTCCGAAAAAGGCGCCTTGGGATGAAGTTTGGATTATGTTTGCACCCCGCTCATTCTGGGGCAGGCGGGAATCCGGAAGTAAAAAATGTTGGGCTTTAACTGTTTCTGAATCCCGGCCTTCGCCGGGAAGAGCGGGGGGATTTGCAATCTGCATTTGCCGATTGCCCAATCCCGTCGCAAGATGACATAACCCGATCATGACCAATCAAGACCTTGGCGATTTCTGTTTTGATTTTGTGAAA
>JABDJK010000060.1 GCA_013002535.1 Hyphococcus sp. | reverse complement strand
GGTCGGCTGGCGGCCGAAGAATGGCTTAAATTTGCAGTGAAGAAAATTGCCGGACGGAAAGACGTCGCTGCGCCTTCATTCAGGGACCTAAAATCGCGCGGCATGATAACGCTGTTCGATACTACGGAAGAAAAACGCGTATTGGGCTGGTCGCCATGCGCTGACGCAGCAAAATTTCGAGCCCGCGCAATTGAAATCCATGCGCCGCCAAAATTATGAAACTGCTTTGGGTTTTCTCTACATTTGCAATTGGCGGCCCGCAACGCCGGTTCGCCACACTGGCGAACGCGTTCGGAGGAAAACACTCCCACATCATTGGCGCGATGGACGGATGTTATGACGCAATGTCATTGCTATCGGATAATGTTGCAGCGGAGCGAATTGAACTCGCCGCTGAGAAAAACACGTCGATTTCATTCTCCAACATAAAATCGTTTCGGCGCATCATCGCGAATTATTCCCCGGATATATTGCTTACGTCCAATTGGGGAACGATTGAATGGCGTATCGCCAATCGAGGCCTTGCCCCGCAAATACATTCTGAAGACGGGTTTGGGCCTGATGAAGCTGGCGGCGACCGCAACCAGAAACGCGACTTCATGCGCCGGGCGCTATTTTCAACGCCAATTCTAAAAAGAAAACAATTTCGATTGGCGGCGCCGTCCAGCGTTATCGCCGCTATCGCGAAGGACCATTGGGGGGTGCCTGCCGCGTCCATCAGCGAAATACCGAACGGTGTTGATCTTGAAAATTTCGCGCCGGTTACCCGCATCGAACGGCGCCCGATTACCATCGGGTCTGTCGGCGCAATGCGGAAAGAAAAGCGTTTTGATCGTCTGTTGTACATATTCTCGGACGTCGCTCAAAACACCGCGGCGCGGTTATTGCTGGTCGGTGACGGCCCGGAGAGATCAAAGCTGCAAAATCTCGCGGTCGATCTTGGTATCGATGAATTCGTTGAGTTTGCCGGCAATCAGAACGACGTAGCGCCATTCCTTGCGGAAATGGATATTTTTGCAATGACGTCGGACACAGAACAGATGCCAATTGGATTGGTGGAGGCGATGGCGACCGGATTGCCCGTGGTCGCAAGCGATGTCGGCGACATTAGAAAAATGCTTGCAGATGATAATCGGCAATTTGTCTTTGATCGCGAGAGCAAGCCCGACTTTGCTGCGGCGTTCACGCAGCTCGCCAATGATGCGGATCTGCGGCGACAGCTTGGCTCTAAAAATGCATCAAAAGCGCGCGCCGAATATTCCATGGAAAAAATGATCAACGCTTATGAGGCTCTGTTTGCAGAGATCACAAACTAGGCTTTGCGTTTTTAAGAAACGCGTCAAACATAATTACTGACCATAGTTCTTGCGCACAGTTTGATGTTCCGGCTGCGTGGCTTTTCATCATCCGCATCACCGCTTTTTCATTGATTGCGCCGCTCTCACGCCAGGCATTGGAGGCGCGCAGGCGATCCAGTGGATTGTCATTTTTCGCCCGCATCCATGCATCCAGCGGCAATTCGAACCCCTGTTTTGGGCGGGCCATATATTCGGCGCCTAATCTTGGTTCGAGTGCGCTTTTCAGAATTCTTTTGCTGGCGCCGTCTTTCAGTTTGAACGATGCCGGCAGCAATCCAGCCCACTCCACCAAACGATGGTCAAGCAGTGGCGGCCTCACTTCCAGCGAATGCGCCATGGATGCGCGGTCAACTTTCGTCAGCATGCGGCCAGGCAGCCAGGTCATTAAGTCAGCGTACTGCGCGCAAGCGAGCGGGTCATCGGTGTTTGCATCAGACATTGCGTCAGCAATTACTGAATGGGGATGGTAATCGCCGATGGATTTCGTGAGGTCCCGCGACAAGAGAGATGACGCCCGTGAGGGTAAATTTATCGCGACAGCTTCTGCGTATCCTTGTGGTCGTGATTGCGCGAGTGAACGCAATGTTGTCTTCATCCTCAGGGGGCGCGGCGCCCAATCCATTTTGGGATAAATGGCGCCGCCTGCGCCAAATAGCGCTTTGCGAAGCGCAAACGGCAATCGTTTTCGAATATTTTCTTCGCCGAGATAAAACCGGTATCGTCTATAGCCCGCAAAAAGTTCATCGCCGCCATCGCCTGACAGCGCAACTTTAACGTGTTCACGCGCCAGCTTGGCGACAATGTAACTTGGCAGCGCTGAGGTATCAGCGAATGGTTCGCCAAAGGCCGCGGCGATATCATCGACAAGCGGCGTCGCGCTGAGTTCTGCGACATGTTCGTGGTGGTCCGACCCAAACTTTTCCGCAATTTTCTTAGCGTAACGGCGTTCGTCATGGCTCGCTTCATCAAAACCGACTGTGCAGGTGATTAATTTTCCGCCGGCCTCATGCATGGATGCGACAATGCCGGACGAGTCGACGCCGCCCGACAAGAATGCGCCGAGCGGCGCGTCCGAAATCATTTGTGTGCGAACGGCGTCGTCGACCTTATCCAACAAGGCGTTTGATGCGTCTACGAATTCAAGGTTTTTGCTTTCAGCGAACACCGGGCGCCAATATCGTTCAAATCTAAGGGGTTGTTCCCGCTCGGCCGTCAAAATGGTCGCCGGCGGAAGTTTATGAACGCCTTTATAGATCGCCTTTGGATCAGGCACGTAGCCATAATAGAAGTAGTCGGCCACAGCATCGGGGTTCAGTTTTGCGTCAAACATATCGGACGCAACCAGTGCTGATATTTCCGAGGCAAAGATTAGAAACCCATCCGCGGTTTGCGCGTAGTAGAGCGGCCGCTCGCCAAGGCGATCACGCGCAAGCGTCAGTTGCTCGGTTTTCGGGTCCCAAAAAGAAATTGCGTACATGCCGCGTAATTTTTGGACATATTCGCTGCCGGCGCGCGCCCACCCTTCGGCAAGCACCTCGGTGTCAGAGCGCGTCTTCAATGAGATGCCATTTTGTGACATCTCGCGCGCAAGCTCCGGATAGTTATAAATTTCGCCGTTAAAGGAGAGCACGCCGCCATTTCCTTGTGCGTGAAATGGTTGCACACCGCCGGCAAAATCGATCACAGCCAGACGCCGATGGGCGAACCCGATGCCCGGCGCAAAGAATTCGCCCTTACCGTCGGGGCCGCGATGGGTTAGGGCCGCGCTCATGCGTCGCAGCGCGCGGCGATCGACATCGCGTTTGCCATTAAGGTCAAAAATACCTGCAATGCCGCACATTTATTTGGCGCCGAGGGTTCTGGCGCGCCACGCGGCCAAGGGCTCAACCGCCGCTGAGAAGCTGCGAATGACATCAATCGCCTCTTCTGGATCGGATCGGTATGCCGCCGCCATGATCACAACGCCTCCCTGAGGGTTTTGGCCCTGCAATTTAGATTTCATTTGCGCCAATTTCATTGCTCTGCGGTCGACATAAACCTTGTCGCCCAGCCAATATGAATACACCGCCGCCATTTTCCGTCGTTGCGGCCCGGCGATAAGCTCGACCGGCATTTTCTCCGACCTGCCGAACTGATATATCACGGCGCTTGTCTCGCCGTGCCGTCGCCAGTCGTCGCCATCATATGCGCGCGTGTCGAAGCTGATAATTTCTGCGCCGTGACGATCATGGGTAAAGTAGCCGCTTGCAACATAGACAGAGTTTTGTTGTTGCGAATATGTCGTGACAGTATTCGCGTCAGCATGATCAAGCGCGGGCGCCCAATTTGCAGGCGCCGGCAAAATTCGCCAGCCAGTAGCGCTAAGGGGAGAAATGACCGACGGCGCCGTACGCTCGATGTTTCGATTTATCACGATTGAATTGTATAAGGTAGCGGCAACGACAATCGCGATCAGCGGCGCTACATTCATGACGCTGCCAGCAGCAGCGGCTGGCGGGTCCATATGTTTCGCGACATTGTGCGTCGAATACTTTCTACCGACCCAGAATAGAACGCCGAAGACAGCCGCATAGAATAACCAGCCAATGAGTATATGATCCGGGCCGACGGCGAATTGTTTATCTGTAAGCGTTGCAATCAATACAAGGATGAACGCGCGGATGCCGTTCGCGGCAACACCAATAAAGACTGCAAACCCAAGGAATGCAGTCCTCCCACGCCAGGTGGTGAAAGAAATATATGAGTAAACAGCAGCGATAACGGTCGCAGCGATCAGGAACTTCAAACCCGCGCAGGCAACAGCAATTTCAAACGCGCCGCTTGGCGTATCGATGAGATAACCATCGAGTGTAACATCCATGCCGAAGGCCTGCATCAATCCAACGACAGTATGGGCTGTGATAGTCTGCAGGTATGGCACCAATGCTTCGCCAAATGGAATCATGAAATATAGGAAGCCGAGCGGGTAAGCCCAGTCGATTAGAGCAGTTCTACCAAAGATCGCGCCGACGCTGCCGATCAGGATCGTCACAAAAGCGATTTGCATGAACAGTGCGGCGCCGGACGCGGCGCCCAGCAGCCATAAAACGCCGCCTGCAATTGCAATCAGCAATCCTGGAAGCGGCTTTGCGCCGTCATAGCGCATCGGCGATTTTTTCAGGATCATCCACGCCGCGAACGGAGCGATAAAAAATCCGTGGGTATAAGACGAGGATGTCGCCCATGTCCGCGCCATGTCATAGGCGGTCGGGTGCAAAAGTATAATCGCCGCGAAAACAAATACGCAAAACAGCGCAATCGGCGATTTTAATATATCCGTTCTGACAGGCTCAGGATTTACAGCGGCAACGGTCATTTCGCATCAATTCGGTTGGGCGTCATGCAATATAACGTTGCGCCCGTTGCCGCTTAGTTAACAAATCCCTACCGGTTTTTCCGCCCGGCGATTAAATCGTCTACCACGCCGGGATCTGCGAGTGTAGAAACATCGCCAAGGGATGATGTTTCGTTTTCAGCAATTTTCCGCAAGATGCGGCGCATGATCTTGCCAGACCGCGTTTTGGGAAGCGCCGGCGTGAAGTGCAGAAGATCAGGCTTCGCGATCGGGCCAATCTCGGAACGAACGGTGTCCTTCAATTCCTTTATAAGAACGTCATCAGCTTCGACACCTTCCATCAATGTGACATAGGCGTAAATTCCCTGGCCCTTGACCTCGTGAGGGTAGCCCACAACCGCGGCCTCGGCGACATCCTTGTGTGCGACGAGGGCGCTTTCAACTTCCGCCGTGCCCATGCGATGGCCGGAGACATTAAGCACATCGTCAACGCGGCCGGTTATCCAGTAGTAGCCGTCTTCGTCGCGGCGGGCGCCGTCGCCGGTGAAATAGAGACCTGGATAGGTCGTGAAATAGGTTTCGATAAAGCGTTCATGGTCGCCAAAGACGGTGCGCATCTGCCCGGGCCAGGAATCTGTCAGAACCAGATTTCCCGATACTGCGCCGTCCAGGAATTTCCCGTCTCCATCGACGAGCGCTGGTTTGACGCCGGGGAGGGGCAATGTCGCTGACCCTGGTTTCAGATCAGTGGCGCCGGGAAGGGGTGAAATCAGAATACCGCCCGTTTCCGTTTGCCACCACGTATCGACGATCGGAAGTTTTTCGTTGCCGACAACGCGATGATACCAGAGCCAGGCTTCCGGATTGATCGGTTCGCCGACGCTTCCCAATAGCCGTAGAGACGACAGATCTGAACCCGTAACTTTGTCGTCGCCCTCTCGCATGAGGGCGCGGATCGCTGTAGGCGCTGTATAGAAAATATTGACTTTATGTTTTTCAACGACCTGCCAAAAACGCGATGCGTCCGGATATGTCGGCACACCCTCAAACATGAGTGTCGTTGCGCCATTGGCGAGCGGGCCATAGACAATATAGCTATGGCCGGTAACCCAGCCGACATCGGCCGTGCACCAATAAATCTCGCCCGGTTGATAATCGAACACAATTTCGTGCGTGTACGCAGCGTAAGTCAGGTAACCGCCCGTGGTATGAAGCACGCCCTTGGGTTTGCCTGTGGAGCCCGACGTGTAGAGAACGAAAAGAGGGTCCTCAGCACCCATGGGTTCGGGTTTGCATTCGGGTGATACATCATGGCGTGCTTCTCCAAACCAAGCGAGATCTCTTCCGCCGACCATGGAAATTTTTGCGTTCGTTCGTTCAACGACAAGCACTAGACGCACGTCGCCGGTTTCACTTTTCTCAAGCGCCGCATCGACATTGGCTTTCAACGGAATAGTCTTGCCGCCACGGACGCCTTCATCGGCTGTGATCACGGCGAGTGCACCACAATCGTCAATCCGGCTTGCGAGGGCGTCCGGTGAGAAACCACCAAAAACAACGGAATGAACAGCGCCGATCCGCGCGCAGGCGAGCATGGCGTACGCAGCTTCGGGGATCATCGGCATATAGATGATAACCCGATCGCCCCGATTGACGCCGCGTGCTTTCAATAGGTTCGCCATCCGGCAGGTTTCTTCGTGCGCCTGTGCGTAAGTAATTTGTTTGTGATCGGTGGGCTCGTCGCCTTCAAAAATAATTGCGACTTCGTCAGCGCGTTCGGGTAGATGCCGATCCAGACAATTTACGCTTGCATTGAGAATGCCGTCTTCGAACCATTTGATGCGGAAATTGTCAGCGTTAAAGGAGACATCTTTAACTTTGGAGAAGGGTTTCATCCAATCGATGCGCTGTGCGACGTCCGCCCAGAACTTCTCTGGTTCTGCAGACGCCTGTATTCTGGCCTCGGCAGCGGCGTTATGATTCAGGTGTGCGCGTTCCGCTGCGGATTGCGAAACCTTGATGACGGTGTCATCTGACATCTCGTATTCTCCCGTAATTTTGGTGAGAGATTACGGCATCAAAGCGGGCGCGCAAACGGCGCTATTCGGATTTTTACGAAGTTATTGTGTTTTCATTTCGCTGTCGGAAACAACGAAGCAAGCAATATCTTTGTCAGCGAGGCTTGCGCATGCCAGTGTTGCCTCGATTTCGGAAAGCCGGGTGATCCGAGCGCGATAGAGAATGCCGCCGCCGTCGCGCGGTGACGTCAACACGGTTCTCGTGCGTTCCATCATACCGCCCGCAAAGGCTGCTTCCTCAAGTTCCTTTTGCGCCATCGCCTTTGACGTGTAGGCGCCGATCTGGATCGAGTGAGAGAATTCATCAATTTCTTGACGGTCGCCCTGTCCGACAAACCCGTCGTCAGTCATCGCCAGTGAGGCGAGGCGAGCGCGCTGGAATTCGTTGAAATCGTCGGTTTCAGCGACGGCAATAAGATTTCCAATTTGATCGTTATCAGGGTTTGGCGCCGGCAATTCCACATTGCTTAGGGAAGCCGCTGCGATTTGAATTTCGTTGCGAAGATCATTGTTGTTGGCAATCGTCGGAACGATTTTTTCAAGATCGAGCTGCGCCATCAGCGTCGGTTTGATGCGCGGCTCCGGCTTGGTGCGATGAAGCGCAGCAACAAGCGTCGGCTTGTTTTCGATTTTAGCAAAGCCGGCGTTCAGAATGTCGCGCATGTGTCGATTGCGCGTCGTACCGGACCGGCCGCCCAAAACCACGCCGATCAGCCGAACGCCGTCTTTTTCAGCGGTCGTCACCAGATTATAGCCAGAACGGCGCGTATAGCCGGTCTTGATGCCGTCAGCGCCTTTATATGTTTTTACGAGTTTATTGTGGGTCGAATAGGTTCGACCGTTCCATTTGAAACTCGAAGCGCCGAAATATTTATAATACTCAGGAAAGTCCTGCATCACGCGGCGGCCCAGCACCGCCATATCGCGAGCGGTTGTAATCTGCTTTGAATTGGGCAGACCTGACGCATTTCGAAAGCGCGTCTGCTTCATCCCGAAACTGCGGGCCTTATTGGTCATTTTGCTGGCAAAGCGCCACTCGGACCCGGATATATGTTCCGCGACTACTACAGCGACGTCGTTGGCTGATTTCACAGCAAGGGCCTGAATGGCCGTTTCAACTGTTATCGTTGAGCCAGCTTTCAAGCCGAGCTTCGATGGCGGCTGTCCTGCGGCCGTTTTCGATACTTTCAGCTTTGATTTAAGGGTCAGATTTCCGGCCTCCAACTCCTCAAACAGGAGATAAAGGGTCATCATTTTGGTCAATGACGCCGGATAACGCCGCGCCGTCGAATAGCGATCGAACAAAATATCGCCCGAATCAGCATGAATAACATAAGCGGCATATTTGGAATTGGCGGAAGCTGGCGTGTTTAGAACGCCAATAGCCAAAAAGGCTGATAAAACAGCAACAACGCAACGATGAAGATTCATTCAGCGACCCTCGCCCATTCCGGTACCGAATTCAATATTTCAAGAGGCAAGGCCCCCAAAAAAACGGCATTTTACCGATTTTCCGCCCTCTATGAGACCAAATCCAAGCCTCTTCGGAAAACTAGCAAACGCCGTGCCGCTGAAATTAAAGCGACAATCCACAATGGCTGGCGCGGGTAAACGTATCGTTAACTAAAGTTAGCGAATTACTGGCCAAACGGTAATTGTTGCAGTGCAAAATAATTGTTGACAAGGCGTTGAATACGCATATGTTGCACTGCACAAATACAAATTCACGGCTGTCGCTTTGTTGTGTGCTCGGCAGTCAAATTGAAAAACGCAAGAATTTCAAGGAGCTATCAATGGCTACGGCAAAAAAAACAACGACAAAAAAAGCAACGGAAGCGAACCCTTTCGAAGCTATGACGACTTTTGACAACGCGATGTTCAAAGAAGGCTATGAGAAATTTGCTGAAAACGTGACTGCTGTTGCGGATTTTCAGAAAGATATCTTCGAAGCATTCGTAACGTCTGCCAGCGCTTACGCCAAAGGCGTTGAGAAAATCACTGGCGAAAACACTACATTTGTCAAAGAAGCTTTTGAGGACGCAGTTTCCATCGCGAAAACAGCTTCAACTTCCAAAAACGTTCAGGAAGCCTTTGAAGTCAACAAGGACTTTGCCAAAACGCAGATGGAAAAGAATGTCGACCAAGTCAACAAGGTCTCTGAACTTTGGATGGAAACGGCGACGAAAACCGCTGAACCTCTTAACGAACGGTATTCTGAGTTGGTCGAAAAGATTCAGGCCTACCGCGTCTAAATCACGAATAATTGTAGCGTAACCCTTTAGTTGCGTAAGAGAATGGCTCGGCGTTTATCGCCGGGCCATTTTTTTGTCGCACAATTTTGATTTATTCCGGGTCGATGGGACCTGGGTTATCGTGGAAATGTGCATTTGCGTCTTTTCAACGAAATAAGGTTACTTATCTTAGCGGTGCGCCAGTTTTTATTTTGCAGCGCCGAATAGGAATTTGAACGACGACTATGGCGGATCACAATGAACACGACGACGAGCGCGGAAATGACGTCGGCGTTGTCACGAAAACAGAGCCCAAGACCAAGCGGCCGTCGCTTTACAAAGTGCTGCTGTTGAATGACGATTATACGCCGCAGGAGTTTGTCGTCTGGTTGTTGCAGGCTGTGTTCAAGAAGGATGCGGAGGACGCAGTGCGCGTAATGCTGCATGTTCACCAGAATGGCGTCGGGATTTGCGGCGTATACACTTACGAAGTCGCCGAAACCAAAGTTGCACAAGTAATGGAACTCGCGCGGCGAAATCAACATCCGCTGCAATGCACGATGGAACGGGAGTAGAGAGTTGGCGTCATTTAGTAGAAGCCTTGATGAAGCGCTCCATCGCGCGATCGCGCTTGCGACCGAACGCGACCACGAGCTGGCGACGCTTGAACATCTTTTGCTCGCGCTGACCGATGACACCGATGCCGCTGCCGTCATGCGCGCGTGCAACGTCGAGATCGAGGATCTTCGCAAAGATCTATTGGATTTCATTGAGAACGAACTCGCCAATTTAAAACTGGAAAATGGCGATCAGGCAAAACCGACGGCGAGTTTTCAACGCGTAATTCAGCGCGCCGTAATTCACGTGCAATCTTCTGGTCGTGAGGAGGTCACTGGCGCCAATGTTTTGGTGGCGCTCTTTGCTGAACGCGAATCCCACGCTGCGCATTTCCTGCAAGCCCAGGATATGACGCGCTTTGATGCAGTCAATTACATATCGCACGGATTGGCGAAACGGCCCGGCGACGCACAACCGCGCGCGCCGCGTGGCGTCAATGAGGAGGGTGAGGCAAACGCCCGAAACGAGAGCGCCCTTGATTCCTATTGTGTCGATCTGAACGCCAAGGCGCGCAGCGGAAAAATCGATCCGTTGATCGGCCGGGAAGCCGAGGTTGAGCGATCCATTCAGGTGCTATGCCGCCGTCGTAAAAATAACCCGCTTCTGGTCGGTGATCCCGGTGTCGGTAAGACTGCCATCGCAGAAGGACTGGCTCTGAAAATTGTCGATGAAGATGTGCCGGAAGTGCTCGGCAATTCGACGATTTACTCCCTCGACATGGGCTCGTTGCTAGCGGGCACGCGGTACCGCGGCGACTTCGAAGAACGCATCAAGGCAGTCTTAAAAGAACTTGAAGACCACGAAGACGCAATTTTGTTTATTGACGAGATTCATACGGTGATCGGCGCGGGCGCAACGTCCGGCGGCGCGATGGATGCGTCCAATCTTTTGAAGCCGGCGCTGCAGTCCGGAACGCTGCGATGCATGGGCTCGACGACGTACAAAGAATTCCGTCAGCATTTTGAAAAAGACCGCGCGCTCGCGCGACGCTTCCAGAAAATCGATGTGGTTGAACCAACGAAGAATGACACGATCAAAATTCTCGACGGGTTGAAGCCGTATTTCGAAGAACACCACAAGGTGACGTATACGGATGAGGCTATCGAAGCGGCGGCGGAACTCTCGTCAAAATATATGACCGACCGTAAATTGCCCGACAAAGCTATCGACGTCATCGATGAAGCCGGCGCACGGCAAATGCTGTTCCCGGAAGATGAGCGCAAAAAAACCATCGACGCACCGGAGATCGAAGAAGTTGTCGCCAAGATGGCGCGCATTCCGCCGAAATCGGTTTCGAAGACCGATACTGATCGCTTGCGCAAACTTGGCGAAGATTTGCGCCGCGTTGTCTTCGGCCAGGACGAGGCCATCGACCAATTGGCTGCAGCGATCAAACTTTCCCGCGCCGGATTGCGCGAACCGGAAAAACCGATCGGGTCCTATCTCTTTGCTGGCCCGACCGGCGTCGGCAAAACCGAGGTTGCAAAACAGCTCAGTTTCGCCATGGGCGTCGAGCTTGTGCGTTTCGATATGTCTGAGTACATGGAACGGCATACGGTATCCCGCCTCATTGGCGCGCCGCCGGGCTATGTAGGTTTTGATCAGGGCGGCTTGCTGACGGATGCCATTGATCAGCACCCGCATAGCGTTTTGCTGCTCGACGAAATTGAAAAGGCGCACCCGGAAATTTTCAACATCCTGCTGCAGATCATGGATAATGGATCGCTGACGGATACTAACGGCAAAAAAATCGACTTCCGGAATGTCATTGTCATCATGACGACGAATGCGGGCGCCGCGGATGCAGCGAAATTCGCCATCGGTTTTGCCGGCGGCAAGAAAGATGATGAGTCTGAGGCTGCGATCCGGCGTATGTTCTCGCCAGAATTTCGTAACCGGCTCGATGCGACCATTCAATTTGCGGGACTGTCTCCGGCGATTGTGAACCGCATTGTCGAAAAATTCGTCTTGCAGCTTGAGGCGCAGCTGGCAGACCGCAATGTGACCTTTGAGTTGTCGGCGGACGCAACGAAGTGGTTGGCTGAGAAAGGCTTCGATGACGAGATGGGCGCGCGGCCTTTAGCACGCACTATTCAGGAGCACATCAAAAAGCCGATTGCCGATGAAATTCTGTTCGGCTCGCTGAAGACCGGCGGTATTGTTCGGGTCCTCATCGATGATAAGGACAAGTCGAAACTGGCGTTTGAATATGTGCCCGATGAGCCGATTGACGATACGCCCGATGAAGATTCAGGCGGGGCCAATGTCCCGGCGCTGGTTGAATAGGACTAGGTTCCGATTTTCATCTTTATGTTGAGCGTATCGCCGGGGGCGAGCGTGACCCCACCGAACACGCCCGGCAGATGTGTGACGGGCTCCAGGCAAAAGAAGCCGGCGCCGGGCGGTGCATACAGATGCAAATGCGGCGTGTCAGAAGACATTGTTTGACGCGAAGCGCCGTTTATAATTTCTGCCCGGCCGCCAAATCCTGCGTAAGAATGATCAAGCCCGATCTCTGGGAGTGTGCCGCCGCCTGAATAATCAAGATAATCTGGGACTGGCCCTATAGTTCCTAAATGATCTTCGCCGGGCGGCGACCAGAACCGGTCTGCGTTAAATCGAACAGTCGTTGATTCTTCGCGCTCAAAAAACGGATGGAGACCCGCGCCCGCCGGCATCGGAACACTGGAATAATTTTCTATTGTCAATTCGATGGAAAGCGAATGTTCGCAAATCGTAAACCGCTGCCGTGCTTTGTATGCGTAGGGAAAACGGCCGGGCGAGGGGGTGTGTTCGAATTCAAGGATCGCCAAGCATTCATCTTGACCTACCAAACGCCAAGCATTGACCCAGCCTTCTCCGTGCAACGCATTCATCGGGTCCGCGTCGGGGAACGTGGGATCCTGTTTGATTATATCGCCTGAGCCATTTGCAACGTTTTGCAGTCGCCCGAAATAAGGAACACACGGGTAACACGCCGCGTTTCGAAGGTCGGCCTTAATCGCATTGAGGTGTTGCGCCGGCCGAAGAATATTGACGCCGTCAAAACGCCAATAAACAACTGCTCCGCCATATTCAGGCGCGATGGCTGCCTCTGATTTCCCTCTCTTAAGTACAATCATGAAGTGCGGAAGAGATCATTATTGAATATCAGAGAGCTGCGCGTATTTTCGCGGCCATTGCTTCTAGCGCGTCAGTGTCCGCCGGGGCGCCATCGCCGTGGCGTCCCAGGCTTTTTCCTTCATAAATCGGAATGATATGAAAATGCAGGTGGAAAACCGTTTGCCCCGCCGGCGCCCCGTTGAATTGGACAACACGGAATCCATCCGGATTCAGGCCAGTTTTTATTGCGCCGGCGATATTTTGAACGGCCGTGGTCAATTCCGAAAGCGCACCTTGTTCAACGTCCAATAAATTTACCGCTTGCGCCGTTTTGTGAATAACCAGCGCATGACCGTCGCTCTGCGGAAACACGTCCATGAAGGAAAGTATCTTGTCATCTTCGTAGATTTTGACGGCAGGCATCTCGCCGCGAATAATCTTTGCAAAGATGTTTTCACAATCATAAGCCGCATTAAGCATCGCTCGCCATTCCTCCGTTTTCCGCTTCCGCCAGCAATGATAGGGCTTTCGATTCCTGGTCATCGGGAACCGCGATGCGCACGCCGGTGCCCACCGGAAGCACCGAATTCATAGCGCCGTCGAGCAACTCAGCGTCAACATCATTGGCGTTCAGAAAGCCGACGATGATTTTCGCTTCCTGCTGGTTGTGCATTTTTTTGATGACTTTCATGGGCCGTCTTTCCTGTCAGGTTTCCGGAATGGCGTGAACGCTTTTAAGGCGTCGATCTCCATATTTGTGTGATCGCGCTCTGATACAAGGTAATTTTCTATTGCCTCGCGAAAGCCTGGATCGCGGATCCAGTGCGCTGAGTAAGTGGGAACGGGCTCATAGCCGCGCGCGATCTTATGTTGGCCTTGAGCGCCGGCCTCAACGCGTGAGAGGCCGTGTTCTATCGCGTAATCCACAGCCTGATGATAACAGATTTCGAAATGCAAAAATGGCACGTCTTCGACGCAGCCCCAATATCGCCCGTAGAGCGCGTCGCCGCCAATAAAGTTCAACGCGCCGGCAATTGGCGTCCCTTCGCACTCTGCGACAATAAACAAAAGCCGGTCTGACATGGTTTTCGAAGCAATATCGAAGAACTCGCGGGTCAAATAAGGATGGCCCCATTTGCGGGCGCCGGTGTCTTGATAAAACGCCCAAAACGAATCCCAATGACGTTTCGTAATTTCGTCACCAAGCAGCCGTCGGACAGAAATGCCGTCTTTGACAGCCTCACGGCGCTCGCGCTTGATCGCTTTGCGTTTGCGGGAGGAAAGCTGGGCCAGAAAGTCATCGAAGGAACTGTAGCCTCGATTGAACCAGTGAAACTGTTCGCCAATGCGCGGCAGAAATTCATGCCGTGCAAGGATTTGTAGTTCAGATTCGCCAATGAAATTCACGTGGGCGGATGAAACGCCATATCGTTCGGCTACAGCGATAATGGACGACGCTAGCGCCGCGCGTGTCGCTTCATCATTGGAGAGTAGGCGCGGACCTGGCACAGGCGTGAAGGGCGCCGCGCATAAAAGTTTTGGGTAATAGGCGCCGCCGGCGCGGGCGTAGGCGTCTGCCCAATGATGATCAAAAACATACTCGCCTTGACTGTCGCCCTTGATGTAAAGCGGCGCCGCGCCCTTGATGCCGGTGTTATCCTCAATCACGATGTGGCTCGGCGCCCAACCGGCCTCGGGCGCAACGGATCCGGACTGTTCAAGGGCGTCCAGGAATTCATAGGATGCAAACGGATTGAAGATCTCGTCATCGGGACAGGCGAGGGCATTCCAGATGTCAGCATTAATCTCGGAAATGGATTTGACGGTTCGCGCCGTTAATTGTCGGTCGCCATCCGGCATCAGGTGATCTCAAAAATCCCGTCGACTTCAACGGCGGCGTTCATCGGCAGGCATGGCGCGCCGACCGCTGCCCTTGCGTGGCGTCCATTATCGCCAAACACTGCAACCATCAAATCAGAGGCGCCGTTGATGACTTTTGGTTGGTCAGCGAAATCATCAGTGCAATTGACGAAACCGCCAAGCTTGACCACGCGCGTAACGCGGTCAAGATCTCCGTCGCATGCGTTTTTAAGCTGTGCGATCAGGTTTACGCCGCAGGCCTGCGCAGCTTCAATTCCAGTATTCACGTCAAGGTCGCGACCCAATTTCCCGGTAATCAGGCCGTTCGGCCCAATGGAGACCTGGCCAGAGATGAATATCAAGGCGCCAGTTTTCACGAACGGCACGTAATTGGCGACGGGCGCGACAGCCCCAGGCAAGACCACGCCCAATTCAGCAAGTTTGTCGTCAATTTTTGGCATGGGCATTCCTGTTGTACCGTGCGTATCAGTGTCATTCGCCACGCACCAAACGTCAATTCCCGATTTCGGTCTTTTTGACGAGCACAAAATCGAAATTCAAATAGATGCGCTGACTATTGCGCGAAAGCAGAATAAAAAGTCTCAATGATCAAAGCGCCAATATTGCCCGCTGGTTCACACCAGATAGACGTTGTCGATATGCACACAGCGGGCGAGCCCTTGCGGATCGTTGTTGACGGTTATCCGCCGCTGACCGGAGATACGATCCTCGCAAAACGCCGCGACGCTATGGAAAACCACGACCATTTGCGGCGCATTTTGATGTTAGAGCCGCGCGGCCACGCAGAAATGTATGGCGCTATCGTGACGGAACCGTGCGATCCGCGAGCTGACGCCGCTGTTTTGTTCATGCATAATTCTGGTTACTCAACCATGTGCGGACACGCGACAATCGCTCTTGGCCGGTATCTGATCGATCAAGCCATTGTGCCAAAGGTCGAACCCAAAACAGACTTTGTCCTGGAATGTCCGTGCGGCCCGGTTTCAGTGTCGACTGAAATCACCGGCGGTCGCGCGGCAACAGTTTCATTCGAGAGCATTCCCTGTTTCGCCGACCGGATAGGTGCAACTACGCAAGTTCCCGGAATTGGAGCGCTGACTTACGACATCGGGTTTGGCGGCGCCTATTACGCGATATTTCCAGCGAGCGAGATTGGCGTGTCTTTAGCGACTGCGCCAATGGACGACTTGCACCGCGCCGCCTGCGCAATCATCTGCCATTTGCGTGAAACAATTTCCATCCAACATCCCGATGACGATGATCTCGCGTTTCTTTACGGTGCGATTATTACCGACGAGGGTGCTGCGCTGCGAGGCGGGCGCACGCGGAACCTTTGCGTTTTCGGCGATGGCCAGGTTGATCGATCGCCTACCGGTTCAGGTATTTCAGCGCGGATTGCAGTTGACGCCGCTAAAGGCTCGATAAAGGTCAGCGACGAACGAGAGTTCGCCGGCCTGACCAATCAATCCTTCGTCGGTAAATTTCTGCGCGAAAAGAGCGACGGCATCATCGTTGGCGTTTCGGGAACCAGTTTTTATACCGGCAAATCATCGTTTGTCGTCGAAGCTAATGATCCATTAGGCGAGGGGTTTGGCTCCATTGAAAGACTTAGCGATTTTTCTTAGTCAGGACTTGCTCCGATACTTTCGCCCAGCGGCGATAGCATCATTACCAAATTTTTCGCGGATGGTATCAATTGCCTTTTCCTGAGCGGCGATGCGTTCGCGTGACTGATTGAACATATCGAACGCCGCTGAATCGCTCGCCGGGGTCAAGCCGCTGAACCCGATCCCGAGAAGCCGGAAGGCGCGGCCGTCAGCGGCTTCCGCCAACATGGTCTTGCCGGCGTCAAAGGCGAGCCGCGCAAGATTGGTTGGCTCATCAAGGGTGCGCCGCCGGGTAATTGTTTTGAAATCTCCGGTCTTCAGTTTCAGGGTTACAATTTTTCCTTCAAAGCTGCTCGCCTTCATGCGTGCAGAGATTTTTTCGCACAGCTCCCACAAAACGTCTTCCAGCCATTGCGGATCACTGTGATCTTCGTTGAAAGTTGTCTCCGATGATATGCTCTTTGTATCGCGTTGAGGCTTTACGCGGCGCGCGTCTTTCCCTTGGGATAGACGCGCAAGGCGCAAGCCGATTTCGCCATACCGTTTGCCGAGGGTTGATTCATCGTATTTTTGCAGCTGCGCGATGGTGCGAATGCCGTCGCGTTCAAGGCGTGCGGACATGGCCTTGCCGACGCCCCAGATTTTTGTCACCGGCAAGCGCCCTAGAAATTCGATGGTTTCCTCTTTGCCAATGACGCAAAATCCTTGTGGTTTGTCGAGGTCCGACGCGATCTTGGAAAGAAATTTATTATGAGAAAGCCCGATCGAAACCGTCACGCCATGTTCGATTTCAATACGCGATTGCAAACGGGCAAGGGTGACTGCGGGCGGCGCACCGTGAAGGCGTTCCGTACCGCTAAGGTCCATGAATGCCTCATCGATGGAGAGCGGTTCAACCAGCGGCGTCAATTCCAGCATCAGTTGTCTAATGGCGCGCCCGACCTCGGCGTATTTCGACATATTAGGCTTGATGATGACGGCGTCGGGGCAGGCTTTCTTCGCCTTAAACATAGGCATCGCCGAATGAACGCCATAAGTCCGGGCGATGTAGCAGCAAGTCGATACAACACCGCGAACGCCGCCGCCGATCAAAACTGGTTGATCCGCCAATTCAGGATTGTCGCGTTTTTCCACCGCGGCGTAAAAAGCGTCACAATCAAGATGCGCATGGGCGAGGGAGAAGAGCTCCGGATGCATGGTGATTCGCCGCGAATCACAGCGGGTGCAGGACTGCGAATCAGCGAGAAGCGCGGTCAAACAAGCGCGGCAAAAGCCGCCAGCGGCGTCATAAACCAACATTTAACAAAACGTTACCAGATTTTTTCGGTTGCGGCGCTGCGCGCGGCCCAGAGGATAAACAATCGATTAAGGTCTTTACCGCAATACTGCGCATCAACGGCGATGATTCGCTGAATAGTTCGGAATTTAAGGCGTATGATGTCCGCAATGGAAAAGCTTGATGTAGCGGCGGAGCCTAAGACGGTCCTCATCGTTGAGGACAACGAGCTGAACATGAAGCTGTTTCATGATTTGCTCGAGGCGCATGGCTACAATGTTCTGGAAGCCCGCGACGGCAACGAAGCCATGGAACTCGCTGGTGAATTCCGCCCTGATTTGATCCTGATGGATATCCAACTGCCGGAAGTTTCTGGGCTCGAAGTTACACAAAATATTAAGAACAATGACGAACTCGCTAACATTCCGATCATCGCTGTAACCGCTTTCGCCATGAAAGGCGACGAAGAACGAATTCGCCAGGGCGGTTGTGAAGATTATATTGCAAAACCTATCTCGGTTGCCTCGTTTATTGAGAAAGTGAAAAGGTATTTGGATTAGGGTTAGCGCCTCAACAGTTGTTTCCGCGGGGGCTACATGACGGCACGCGTTCTGGTCGTCGACGATCTTGAGCCAAATGTGAAATTGCTCGAAGCCAAACTTCGGGCGGAATATTTCGACGTCGTTGGCGCATTATCGGGCGAAGAGGCTTTGGAAAAAGCCATGGCTGATCAGCCTGACATCATCCTCCTCGATGTGATGATGCCGGGCATGGACGGTTTTGAAGTCTGCCGCCGCATCAAGGCCGCTCCGGAAACGATGCATATCCCTGTTGTGATGGTAACGGCTCTGGAACAACAGGCCGACCGGATTGCTGGGCTTGAAGCCGGCGCAGATGACTTTCTGACTAAGCCTGTTGAAGATCTTGCCTTATTTGCTCGTGTACGGAGTTTAACCCGCCTCAAAATGATGACGGACGAATTACGTGCGCGTTATGCAACGGGTAAAGGACTGGGCGTTGTTGAAAACATCGATATCAACTCAATTGACTGCCTTGAAGGCGAGAGCCGCATTTTTTTGATTGATGACAACGAAGATCAAACAGAACGACTAAAATCAGCGCTCGGCGATAAATACGATTTCAGCAGTGAGCTCGACCCGGAAATTGCCATTGGCCGTGCGCGTTCCGGCGATTTTGACTTGATTATTGTAAATCTATCCATTGAATCGATGGACGCGCTGAGGCTGTGCTCATCTATCAGGTCCTTTGAGGAAACGAGATTGACGCCGATCCTCGCAGTTGTCCGAAGCGGCGATACGCGAAAACTCGTCCGCGCCCTTGATATTGGCGTCAATGATTATCTGACGCGCCCGGTCGAGCGGAATGAACTGAATGCACGGGTCGAAACGCAATTGCGGCGCAAGCGATATGTTGACCAGCTGCGCTCGTCGTTCCAGGCAAGCCTGGAAATGGCCGTAACCGACCAACTGACCGGGCTTTATAATCGTCGCTACCTCGCCAGCCATTTGTCAGCGATGTTTGACCGCGCTTTCTGGACAGGGCGCTCTCTCGCAGTGATGGTTCTCGATATCGACCATTTCAAATCGATCAATGACACCCATGGCCATGATGTGGGCGATAAGGTGCTCGTGGAATTCGCAGATACAGTATCAAAATCTGTTCGCGGCATTGACCTCGCATGCCGCTATGGCGGGGAAGAATTTCTGGTCGCAATGCCGGATACCGATATGGCGTTCGCCAGCGTTGTGGCGGAGCGGCTCCGTCAGGAGGTTGAGGGCAACAAGATTGTCGTCAATAGCGGTCGCGATGAAATTAGCGTCACCGTCAGCATCGGCATCGCATCTACGGAAAACGGTCCGGAAGAAGACACCGCGCAGAAATTGATCAAACGCGCTGACGAAGCGTTGTATTCAGCAAAAGAGAGCGGTCGCAATAAGGTCGTCGAAAGCGCCGCGTAACATCGATCTAAGGCAATCGCCGATCGATTCCGGGCGGCGAGGAAACAATCACCACATCATCGGCGATACGCACCGTTCCTGGCGTGAGAACACGGCAAAGAACGCCGCCGCGCCATTCTTTCGCTAGCGCTTTCAAAAGTCCGGGACGGGCGTCTTCCATCCGCTTGCAGGGGTAGGTTTGTTTGCGCACTTCAAGTTCAACGCCGCCGATTTTAAGAATAGCTCCTTGCGCCCGCGGTAACCGGACACCTTCAAGTAGCAGGTTCGCGCGACGCGTCAGCCATGACAGTTCAATTTTCGGATCTGCGGGCGGATCGAGTCCAGCGCATGCAGCGGCCCAGTCTTCAGCGGCGAGAATCGAAACGATACGGTTGAAGCGGGCGCCGCCTTTGCGATCGCGGACATGATCGCCGGCCAGCCCGTCTTCGCGAATTTCGATTTGGTTGTGTTCCTCAAGCGCTGCATAGCGCGCCGGCCGTACGGCAATCCCAATCAATCTACCGTTCACTTTAATTCCAATTCGCAAGCAACAAAAAAGCCGCCCGGAACAGCGGCTCTTTTTGGTTACAAATTCATAGCAAGGACCAAATTACTTGATCTTGCCTTCCTTGAATTCAACGTGCTTGCGCGCAATCGGATCGTATTTTTTTAGAACAAGCTTTTCCGTCATGGTTCGGGTGTTTTTCTTCGTAACATAGAAAAAGCCCGTATCGGCGGTTGAATTGAGCCGTATTTTGATTGTTGTCGGCTTAGCCATCTTAAATGCTCCGTTCCGCTGCCATCTCGCGCTGCAGCAAGGCGCGGAAAATAGCCGTGCCGCTGCCGCTGTCAACTACTGAAACCGGGGAAAATGCCAATTATTAGGGGTTTTCAGCACCATTGGCTGGCTCCTCGCCAAACCCGTGCATCCGGTTAGCCCATTGGAGGCCGATGAGGCCGCCTTTGGCGAGCGGCAGGAACCAAATCGTAGACAAGAGAATCACCGGCCCCCAGAATGCGAATTGCGCCCATAAGGGCGGATCTAGGAATTGTTTGGCCGCGAGCGCCAACGGAATCGCGATATGGCCTATGATGATGATCGTCACATAGGGCGGGGCGTCATCAGCTTGATGCCCGTCGAGGCGAAGACCGCAATTTGCGCATTTCTCAGTAGTTTTAGTGTAACCGGCGAATAAGCGACCGCGACCGCACGCCGGGCACGCCTTCCTTAAACCGCGCCACACGGCTGATAACCAGCCGCGCGATCCATATCTGCCGAATTCTTCAATTTGTTCCGTCATAGCGCCGATATGCGGGCAGGCGCGCATGAATTCAACGCGTTGAATTGGCGCGGGCGCGCGGCGTTACGCTATTCCGGCAAGGCGAATGCCACGACATGATCGCCGATTTGCGTACCGGCGCGGCCGTGTCCGCCCGCGGCGATAACCACATATTGCCGACCCTTCCATTCATAGGTCATTGGCGTCGCCTGACCGCCGGCGGGCAATCGCCCCTTCCATAACTCTTCGCCGTTGCTGACGTTGAAAGCGCGTAGAAAATTGTCCATGGCGGCGCCGATAAAGATTATGCCGCCTGCGGTTATTATCGGCCCGCCTGTGTTGGGCGTGCCAAGGGGCAAAGCAAGACCGCCTGGCGCCAGATCGCGGGTTGTGCCGAGCGGTTTGCGCCAGACGATTTCGCCCGTGGCCAAATCGACAGCCGCCAGAACGCCCCAGGGCGGCGGCGTGCAAGGAAGACCGACGGGAGATAGAATAAACCGACGACTCATCGCGAACGGCGCGCCCTCCATTGGTGCAAATTCGGCATCATGATCAAGCGGGCCGGCAGCGGCGCGATCAGGCGCGCCCGGATGTAAACGAAACGCCTGTCCCATGTTGCTCATATTAATGATGAAAAGATTTCTCTGCGGATCAAATGCGCCGCTGCCCCAGTTGGAACCGCCTAATGTGCCGGGCAGCGAAAGCGAGCCCTCTGTTGTCGGCGGCGTATAAAGGCCGTCGCCGCGCAAAACGCGAAACTTGCGAGCGCAAGCCATCTTGTCCCAAATCGTGATGCCGAAAGCTTTACCTGAATCAATCGTGTCGGGAACAATCGGCGGCGTCGCGACCGGGAAGGGTTGCGTTGGTGAAAGGACCTCACCGTCGACACCGTTTTGGGGAACCCATCTTTCTTCGATGGGCAGAAATGGTTTGCCTGTGTCACGGTCGAGAACGAATACCAGTCCTTGCTTTGTAGTTTGCGCAACGACGTCATGGGCTTTGCCGTCGCGCCATACCTGATAGAGACCGGGTTGCGCGGGAAGATCATAGTCCCAGACGTCGTGGTGAACGATCTGAAAACTCCACTCAACAACGCCGGTTTCGCTGTCGAGGGCGACGACGGAGTTTGCGTATTTGTTATCGCCAGCGCGATTGCCGCCGTAATAATCCGGGCTAGGGCTTGAGGTGGGCAGGAACACCAAACTACGCTCGACATCTGCCGAAATCGTTGACCAGACATTTGCGTGACCGGCGATATCGGCCGAGTCGCCTTGCCAGCTTGCGCGTGCAGGATCGGCAATATCGCGGGGAACCGGATTGAATTTCCATTTGGGCGCGCCCGTTCGAACGTCATATGCGTGGACGACGCCGAGCGGCGCTTCGGTGCGTAAATTATCGCCGATCGCCGTGCCGGTGACGACAACGTCTCCGATGAGCGTTGGCGCCGACGTAATCTGAAATTCACCGGGCCAACGCAGCGCCAGCGTCGGTTCAATCATAACCTCGCCGTCAATGCCAAAATCTGAACACCGTTCGCCCGTGCGCGCGTCAAGTGCGATCAAACGCGCGTCCACCGTTCCCGTGAATATTCGCGCAGCGCAGTTTGCGTCCGCCGGCGCCGACGCGTCACGCCAGTAGGATACGCCGCGGCAGGTGTATCCGTTTGCCGGTCGCCTGTCAGTTTCCACGTTCGGGTCATAGCCCCATTTTTTTTCGCCGGTGCCCGGATCAATAGCGATCACTTCGTTGAATTGCGTGCAAAAAATCAGTGCATCTTCAACCATGATCGGCGTTGCCTGAAATGACGTGCGGAAAGCCATCTCTTCGCGGTTCTTCAGCGCGCCCGTTTGAAACGACCACGCGATTTCAAGTTCGTTTACATTTTCTGCGGTGATTGCGTCTGCTGAAGAGAAACGTTTGCCGCCAGCGTCGCCGCCATAATGGCTCCAGCCTTGTCCAGCGCCCGGCGGCGTCTCGCGAACAATGGGCGCCGCACCGTTGATTTCGAGATTGTCTCCGACACCTATCATCCGCCAGAAGAGCGAGCCGCCGAACACGCTGACCGCGACAAATACGATGAAAACTATCAGAATGTAGCGCAAAATATTAAACAGCATCGCGCGATTATCTGAGGACTTACCATTCTATTCAACACAAAATTCCGCTTGCACAACGATATAATCGTCTGAAGCAGCGGATCGTGCGGACTATGGTTCGTCCGAGTTCCACAACGGGTATGGGAATGGATCACGGCGAAGTGACGGTTGGTGACTGCTTGCGGCTGCGAAATGCTGGTATGAT